>JAXMBD010000004.1:0-176259 GCA_046350035.1 Isosphaeraceae bacterium
CTCTTCGAGCGGGTGCCCAGGCGGGCCCGCTGGTCGAGGTCATCGACCTTGATCACCAGGCCGTCGGTCTGGAAGTCGAGCGTGTGCCTCTGCGATTCCCAACGGGCGGCGTGCTCGATCACGCCGTCGATCGAACCATAAGCGGCGATCCCCGGCGTGACCGGGATGCCCCACTGACGAAGGTGCTGGATCAGCTTCTCGTACGAGCGATCCTCGGGCCCGGAGACCTCGCCCAACCCGTGGGCGACGAACTTGAGCCGCCGCTTGGCGCACAGGCGGCTATCGAGCAGCTTGAGCGAGCCGGCGGTCGAGTTCCGGGGGTTGGCGAACGGCGGTTCGCCGTCGGCCTTGCGGATCTCGTTGAGGCGGGCGAGTTCGGCGTTGGTCATGTAGACCTCGCCGCGGACTTCGAGCAACTTCGGCGGGTGATCGCCCAGGGTGAGCGGGATCCCGCGGACGGTGCGGAGGTTGTCGGAGATGTCGTCGCCCTGGGCCCCGTCCCCGCGGGTCGCACCCAGCACGAACTTGCCCTGCTCGTACCGCACCGAGACCGCGACGCCGTCGACCTTGAGCTCGACGACGTAGCGGACCGGCTCGCCGGGGTTGAGGATCTTGCGGACGCGGCCGTCCCACTCCCGGATTTCGTCGGGGTTATAGGTGTTGTCGATCGACAGCATCGGGACGGCGTGCTTGACCGTCGGGAAGGCGTCGATCGGCTGGCCGCCGACGCGCTGGGTGGGGCTATCGGGGGTGATGAGTTCGGGGTGGGCCGATTCGAGGTCCTGGAGGCGGCGGAGGAGGCGGTCAAACTCCTTGTCGCTGATGACCGGGCTGGCATCGACATAGTAGAGGCGATTGTGCCGGTCGATCTCGCGTCGGAGCTTGTCGATTTCGTCGCGGATTTCGGCCGTGGCCATCCGAATGCCCCCTCGCCTTCGAGATGTTCGGAATCGAGCCGCGTAGGGTGCGTCGCAAGACGCACCGGGATAGGGCCTTGCGCGGGAGGTGCGTCTTGCGACGCACCCTACCCCGTTTATCTTACTCCTCGCCGACCCATTCCTGCCCGGCGATCGGGTAGCTCACCAGTTCCTCGGGCTTGAACCAAAGGGCGATTTCGCGGGCGGCGCTCTCGGGGCTGTCGCTGCCGTGGACCAGGTTGTTCTGCTTGCTGATCGAGAAGTCGCCGCGGACGGTGCCCGGTGCGGCGTTCACGCCGTTGGTGGCGCCCAGCAGCGAGCGGAGCACCGAGACGGCCTCGTTCCCTTCCAGGACGCCGACGACCACGGGCCCGCCGGTGATGAAGCCGATCAGGCCGGGGAAGAACGGCCGTTCCTTGTGCTCGGCGTAGTGCTGTTCGGCCGTCTCGCGGGGCACCTGGATCAGCTTGAGGGCGGCGACCTTCAGCCCCTTGTCCTCGAATCGCTGGAGGATCCGGCCGACGAGGCGGCGCTGGACGCAATCGGGCTTGAAGATGACGAGCGTGCGTTGCATGGTTTCGGAAGTCTTGGGGTAGAGGATGGCGGGGCCTCGACACACCCGTCGGGCCGGTCGTCGCCTTGCATCGGGAAGAACGAAGTCTAGTCGGCCGGCCGGCCCGGTTCAACGGCAGGGCCGGCCTCAAAGCTCGGGCAGCAGGCCCTTCCTCGCCGCGCGGACGACGGCGAACGTGCCCGAGGCCGCCATCGCGACCGGCACGCCGATCATCATGTAGATCGAGTACGAGAAGCCGTCGGCCAGGCTGCCCTTCGACTGGTTCCGCACGGCATCGCGGCACCTCGGGCAAGCATTCGCCGTGATGGCGGGGAGCGCGAAGAGGGCCAGGGCGATGGTCCAGCGGAGGATGACGCGTCGCATCGGATCGACCCCCGTTCTCATTTCAGCCGCTCGCGGGCAGTTGGTAGAGCATCAGGTAGATGATCACGCCGGTGGACGAGACATACATCCAGATCGGCAAGGTGACCCGGGAGATCCGGGTGTGTGCCTCGAAGTCGCCCCGGAAGGCCCGCAGGAAGGTGAGCACGATCATCGGCACCATCGCGGCGGCCAGGACGGTGTGCGACAGCAGGATCGTGAAGTAGACCATCCGCACGGGGCCGGTCCGCTTGAACGGCACGCTGCCGACGTGGAAATGGTAGACCAGGTAGCAGGCCAGGAAGGCGGCCGACACGGCGAGGGCCGCGATCATGAGGGCCTTATGGGCGGGTACCTTGCCGCCCCGGATCGATAGCAAGCCCAGCACCAGGAAGGCCAGGCTGAGGCCGTTGAGGATCGCATTCACGCCCGGCAACCGGCGGACCCAGCCCGCCTGGCCGTCGAGCGAACGGGCCCGGGCGATCAGGTCGCCGATCTGGTCGGGTTCCTCCGACGGGAAGTACTCGACGATCCGGTTGCCGCGATCGACGAGGACCAGGCGATCGCTGTGCAGGACCTGCTCCGAGCCCCGCCCGATCGCCTCGGCGTCGGCCGGCGCGACCGGGAGGCGGAACCCCTTCATGATGAGGTCGTACACGGCTTCGCGGGGGCCGGTGAGGAAATGCCAGGAACTCGGATCGGCGCCGTTGGCCTCGGCGAACTTCGCCAGGACCTCGGGGGTGTCGTGCTCGGGATCGACCGAGATGCTGACCATCTCGACCCGCGTATCGGCCAGCTTCTCGCGGGCCGACTTCATCAGGGCGGTGATCCTCGGACACGAAGCAGGGCAGCGCGTGAAGACGAACGCGGCGATGTAGACCTTGTCGGCGAGCTGTTCGGAGCCGAATGGCCGGCCCGACTGGTCGGTCAGCTCGAACTGGCCGATCTCCGGCCGCGTGAGCGCGACCGAGCCGGCCGGCACGCCGACGGGCTTGCCGGGGCCGCTCAGCAGGGAGTAGCCCAGGTGGAGGACCAGCGCCCAGAGGATCGTGCCGGCCACGATCACCAGGCCGCGTCGGTAGGCGGGATGCACGACGAGGATTCCTTCGCTTCGGGGCGGGAGTTCAGCGGGCGACGGCGTCGGCCGTCGGGTGCGTTCGGCCGATGTCGGGGTAGATCCCCGCGACCACGATGGTCGCCATCAGCACCGAGGGCACGATCAGGAAATAGACCCATCGCCCTTCGTACTTCACGTGCATGAAGAACATGGCGACCAGGACCGCCTTGGTCAGGGCCATCGCCAGCAGACCGCCGACCAGCACGGGGAAGGCCAGGTCCATCCTGGTCGCCGCCATCGCGTAGAAGTATTCCAGGACGGTCAGCAGCAGCAGGGCGACGAACACCTTGCCGTAAGGGGTCGCATGGGTTTGCGGAGCGGCCGGCGTCTCGGTCATCGGCGGGCCCTCGGCCTGGGTTAGATCAGGTAGACGATCGTGAAGAGGACGATCCAGACGAGGTCCACGAAGTGCCAGTAGAGCCCGGCCACCTCGACCGCCGCGTGATGCGCCGCCGTGTAGACGCCCCGGAGCGACTGCGCGAGGATGCACAGCAGCGTCAGGAGGCCGGCCAACACGTGGGCGCCGTGGAACCCGGTCATGGTGAAGAAGCAGGAGGCGAACAGGCTCGAACTGGGCCGGAAGTGGTGGTCGGCCGAGACCCCCAACGGCTGAAAGTCCTGGAACGCCAGCTTGGAATACTCGAACACCTGGATCGACAGGAACGTGCCGCCGATCAGGACGGTCGCCAGCAGGTAGAGCGTCAGCTTGCTCCGCTGGCCTCGCTGGATGGCCTGGAGCGCCAGGACCATCGTGACCGACGAGCAGATCAGGATGAACGTGTTGAGGGCGGTCAGGTCGATGCTGAGCGGGTTGACCTCGGAATGATACGGCCGGGGCCAGGGCGAGGCCCGCAACGGGTCGACCCTCGCCGACGCGCCGAGGTTCTCCAGTCCGGCCTTCAAGGCATCGGCCGCATCCGAGGATAAACCCGCCTGGACGACCTGAGGTGCATGATGGGTGCCCTCGACCAGCTCGCCGGCCGATTCGGCGTCCATTCCCGAAGCCCTGGCGACGGCCTCGGCGACCGCCTTCGGATTCGACCCGCCGCCGAGCAGCACGACGCCGTGCGATTCAGCCAGGCCGTCCAGGGGGGTGCCGGGTGCATAGAGGTTCGAATACGAGCCGGGCGGGCTTCCCGATCGGAGCACGATGTAAGACCCGATCAGGCCGGTGAAGAACATCACCTCGGTCGCCAGGAAGACCCACATGCCGACCTTGCCGGCGGTGGCCGTGGCGTTGACGGCCGTGGCGGCCCTCGGGGTGTGGATCTCGGTCGTCGCCACGAGGCACTTCTCCGGGGTCAGCCGAACAGGGGATTGAGCAGGAGCAGCAGCAACGTCGCCGGCAGGTGCACGATCGAAGCCCGGAGCAGCCGCCGGGCGGTCGCGTCGGAGACATCCGCCCAGAACCGCATGGCGCAAGCCAGGTAGAAGATGCTGAGGGCCGAGACGGCGATGAGATACACGGTCCCCGCCAGGCCGATCGTCACCGGCATCAGGGCGACCGGGATCAGGGCCAGCGCGTAGGTCACGGCATGGCGGCCGGTCTCCCAGCCCTCGGGGTCCTTTGAGGGCAGCATCCGGTAGCCGGCGCCTGCGTAGTCGCGCCGGTAGATCCAGGCGATCGCCAGGAAGTGCGGGAACTGCCAGAGGAAGACGATCAGGAACAGGGCCCAGCCTTCCATCCCGAGCTGGTCGGTCGCCGAGGCCCAGCCGATCAGGGGCGGCAAGGCACCCGGGACGGCGCCGATGACGGTGTTCAGGGTCGTCTTCAGTTTCAAGGGCGTGTAGACGAACACGTACAGGAAGAAGGTCGACCCGGCGACGACGGCCGACAGGGCGTTGGCCCCGACGAGCAGGATCGCCAGGCCCAGGGCCGTGGTCATCGTGCCGAGCAGCAGGGCCTCGACGGGCTGGATCTTGCCGCTGGGCAGGGGCCGCTTCGCCGTCCGACGCATGAGGGCGTCGGTCGATCGTTCGAGCAGTTGGTTCCAGGCGCTCGCGCCGGAGGCCACCAGGCCGGCGCCGATCAGGGTGAGCAGGAACTGGGTCGTGGACCAGGCGCCGAAGCCCCGCGTGCCCAGGACGTAGCCGACGGCCACCGTCAGGAGCACCATGAACGTGATCCGGGGCTTGGTCAGCTCGACGTAGGCCGCCAGGCGGTCGCCCAGGGCGATCGGGCTGACGGACAGCTCGGCGGCGTCGGACACGGCCCACTTCATGAATACACCTCGATCGGGCTGGAGCCGGCCCTGGCCGGCGCTTCGGACACGGCCGGGGTCGCCGAGAGCCCCCGGTAGGCCCGCAGGGCCAGGACCGCCGAGGAAGCCAGGACCAGCGCCCCATTCGCCTGGTGGCCCGTGCGGATCAGCAAGCGGACCGCATCATACTGCACGCGGGCCGGGTCGAGGGGCCAGAGCGCCACCACGGCGGCGATGCCCAGCCCCACCTGGATCACGATGCTGATCGCCAGGGCCCTCGAAGATGGCACGAGCTCGGGCACCTCGGCCTTTACCTTGCCGATCTTGATCGTCAGGGCCAGGGCGTGTCCCAGGACCAGGATCGCCAGCAGCATGTGGCCGCCGATCGCCATGTGCGAGCCGAAATGGCGGACGACCACGCCCAGGATCACCGTCAAGGCCAGCATGCCGAACGCGGCGACGGCCCGATTTCGCAATCGATAGGTATCCGGCCGGGGCTCGCCCGCCTCGATCCAGCCTCGGCCGGTCCAGACGCAGAGGGTCGCCAGGAAGGCGAAAAAGAGCTGGCCCGAGGCGCCGTGGACCGCCGCCAGGGACTGGGAATTCTGCGTGACCCTCGTGCCGCCCAGCACGCCCTGGACGATCACCAGGACCAGCGCCAGCACGCCCATCCCCTTGGCCCAGCCGCGGCGGTCGGCGACCAGCATCGTGACCGTCAGGGCGATGCAGGCGAGCCCGACCAGCGAGGCGTCGAGCCGGTGGGTGTGCTCCAGTTGCACGCCCAGCGAGTCGTTGAAGAAATCATACAGGAACATGTTGACGCCGAAGGTGGTCGGCCAGTCGGGCACGGCCATCCCCACCTTGAGCGTCGTCACCAGGCCGCCCAGGATGAGCAGGGGCCAGGTCAGCACGGCCACGACCTGGGCCAGCCGGTGGGGGAACGGCCTGTATCGGGCAATCGCGGGGTTCGGGTCCATGGTCCGGGGCCCTCCGAAGGGCGGTCAGGCCATCACGGGATCGAGCGGGCCGGCCGTGGGCGGCATCGGCCGGGTCTGCGGGAGGTAATCCTCCTCGATCTCGGGCAGGCTGTATTCGTAGGCCGGGTGGTAGACGGTGGGGATTTCTTCGAAGTTGTCGTGCGGCGGCGGCGAGGCGACGGTCCACTCGAGGGTGTTCGCCCGCCACGGGTTGTCCCCGGCCCTGGCGCCGAACAGCATGCTGGCGAAGAAGTTGTACACCAGCGGCAGCTGCGCCAGGCCGAGCAGGATGGCGCTGACCGTCATGATCTCGTTCATCACGCGGATCGACGGGTTGTCCAGGTAGAGATACGGGCTGATGTCGGGGTAGCGCCGCGGCTGGCCCCGGAGGCCGACGATGTGCATGAAGAAGAAGACGCCGTTGAACGACAGGAAGGTCAGCACGAAGTGGATCTTGCCCAGGCGCTCGTCCATCAGGCGGCCGAACATCTTGGGGAACCAGTAATAGAGGCCGGCGAAGATGGCGAACGTGCTGCCGCCGAACAGGACGTAGTGGATGTGGGCGACGATGAAATAGGTGTCGTGGATCGGCATGTCGGTCGGGCTGGACGCCATGAAGATGCCCGACAGGCCGCCGATCACGAACATCGACACGAAGGCGATCGCGTTGAGCATCGCCGAGGTGAAGTGGATCGAGCCGCCCCACATCGTGCCGATCCAGTTGAACACCTTGATCGCCGACGGCAGGGCGATCAGCATCGTCGACATCGCGAAGGTGGCCCCCAGGACCGGGTTCATGCCCGACTGGAACATGTGGTGGCCCCAGACGATGAAGCCCAGGAAGGCGATGATCATGATGGCGATCACCATCGGCTTGTAGCCGAACAGCGGCTTGCGGCTGTTCGTCGCGATGATGTCGGAGATCATCCCCATCGCCGGCAGGATCATCACGTACACGGCCGGGTGCGAGTAGAACCAGAACAGGTGCTGCCAGAGCAGCGGCTGGCCGCCCGTCGCCGGCGTGAAGAACGTCGTGCCGGCGACCCGGTCGAGCAGCTGCATCACCAGGGCCGAGGTCAACACGGGCAGGGCGAACACCTGCAGCAGGGCCGTGATGAACAGGCCCCAGACCGTCATCGGCATGCGGAACAGCGTCATCCCCGGGGCCCGCAGCATCACGATGGTGGTCACGTAGTTGACCGAACCCATCAGCGACGACGCGCCCGCGAACAGGACGGCGGCCAGCCACCACGTTTGCGCCTCGAAGGTCCCGGGGGTGGCCCACTTCGCGTTGGCCAGCGGCGGATACGCCGTCCAGCCCGCCTCGGGCGCCCCGCCGACGACCAGGAACGAATACAGGGCGCAGGCCGAGGCCGGCAGCATCGCCCAGAAGGAGAGCATGTTCAGCTTCGGGAACGCCATATCCCGGGCGCCGATCATCAAGGGGATCAGGAAGTTGCCGAACGCGCCGGTCAGGATCGGGATGATGACGAAGAAGATCATCACCGACCCGTGCATCGTGAACAGCTTGTTGTAGAACTCCGGCGGCATCTTGCCGCCGGCGGAGCCGTTCGCCCAGAGACCGCTCAGGCCGGGGACCGGCGACCACGGCCAGGCGATCTGCCACCGCAGCGCCACGGCCAGCAGGCCCCCGATCACGAAGAAGAACAGCCCGCCGAACAGGAACTGGAGGCCGATCACCTTGTGATTGGTCGAGAACACGTATTTCGTCAGGAACCAACGCGGCTCGGGGTGGCGATCCCCGGCGCCTTGGCCGTGCCCATGCCCGGCTCGGCCGTCCTGGGCGGCGACGTCTTGGCTCATGGCGTGGTCCCCTGGGGCTGGCGGAGCGCGGCCGATTGCCGAGGCGCCTTGTCCTCGCGCTGGGCTTCGAAGGCGCGTCGATACCAGGCGTCGAAGTCGTCCCGACCCTCGTGGACGACCACCGTGGCCCGCATCGTATAGTGGCCCCAACCGCACAACTCGGCGCAGACCAACTCGTACAGGCCGGATTTGTCGGCGTCGAACCAGACGGGGATCGTCAGGCCCGGCACGGCGTCCTGCTTGATCCGCATCTGGGGCAGGTAGAATGAGTGCAGGACGTCGTCGGAACGGAGCAGGATCACCGCCGACTCGCCCTTGATCAGGTGCAGGTCGTTGATCAGGACCAGGTCGTCGGCCGTGCCGATCGTGCCGTCGTCGCCCGGGTACCTCATGGTCCACTGGAACTGCCGACCGGTGACCTCGGCCACCGGCGGGACGTCCGGCCGGTCGGACGGGAACTTGATCTCGGCCCAGACGCCCATCTGGTAGATCGCCAGGAACGCCAGGATCCCGCCCGGGATGATCGTCCAGAGGATCTCGACGAACTGGCTGCCGTGGCTGTACACCGCCTTGCGGCCGGGCCTCGCCCGGAATCGCCAGGTGGCATACACGATGGCCACCTGCGTGCCGAAGAAGACCAGGCCGACGATCGCCGAGATCATCAAAAAGAGTTGATCGACATCCCGGGCGATCTTGGACGCGGGCAGTTCGGCGTCCACGAGTGCCTGCTCCAGTTCCCCCGCGGCCCGTTCGATCGCCGCCCGGGCTGTTTCGAGCCCCCGGGCGGCCGACTCGGTGTCGCCCGTCAGCTCGCCTCTCGACGCTGCGAGGGCTTCCAGGGCCTCGCCGATGGCCTTCTCGGCGGCGCCGGTCCGCCCGGCCAGGATGTTCTTGCGGGCGAGGCCGGCCGCGGCCTTGCGTTCGGTTTCGAGCTTGCCGATCAGGTCGCCGAGCTTACGGTCGAGGTTGGCGATCCGTTCGGGGTTGCCGTCCCGGGCGGCCCGGGCGCCTTGCACCTCGTTGAGGATCGCGGCCTCGGCGTCGGCCAGCGATCGGACGCCCGACGCGGCGGCCGCCAGGGGTTGCCGGGCGGCGCCGTTGGTCGCCCAGTAATTGGGCAGCCACCAATCGCGGTTGAGCGGCGCGTACAACAAGAGCCCGAGGCAGAGCGCTCCGGCGAGCGCGAACAGGAGGCTCCAGTACCGCACTTCGCAACCCTCGGGAGCCGGCCGCCGCTCGATCGTCGCGGGCCTCGGCCGTGGTTTGGTTCGTGGTGTTGACCCGTCGGCAGGATCGATCGATCGGTCAGCGGCTTGCCACCGAAGGAGGTCCGCCCTCCTCCAGCAATTTCGGTCGGTAGGGGAGTTCCAGGACCAGGTTCACGAGGTCCCAGACCTGGTCGGCGGTGAGGTTGGCGTGGGCCGGCATCACTTCCTGGCCGATCCCGTTGCGGATCCTCCAGAAGATGTCGATCGGCCGGAGGCCCCCCTTGTACATCCGCTTGTTGAGATTGGCGGGGCGGATCGGATCGCCCCAGTCATCGCCCCACTTCTTGTTCTTCGACTTGGCCACCTCTTCGAGCTTGCGGAACCGCTCGCGGCTGGTGTCCAGGTTGTAAACATAATGGTTGTAAGTGGCCTGGTCGATCCAGGTCGGCCCGTCCCCCTTCGCCCGGGTGCCGTGGCAGCTGGCGCACTGCAATTGTTCCTTGGTCTGGCCCAGGAACAGCTTCCTGCCCCGTTCGAGGCTTTCGGGCGAGACCGGCGTGCGGGGCTGCTCGGGCATGACGACCCGGGTCGGGGCGTCCTTCCACCCGTTCAGGATAAACTGGAGGTCTTCCTCCAGGATATCGTCTTCCAGCGAATTCGGGTCGGAATCGTCGAGGTCCTTGGCCTCCTGGATCAGCCGGTATTCGTACTCGCCGCGCATGCTGAGGAAGGTAACGTAATCGATCACCTGCTCGACCTCGGCGGCCGACATCAGGGTCTCGTAGGGCGGCATCGAGGTGCCCGGCAGCCCATGGAGGATGGTCTTGCGGAGGTCGTCGCGGGTCGGCTTCGACCCGACCCCGGTCGAGGTGAACTTGAAGATGCCCCGGCGATAATCGCGGGGCCGGGGGATCAGGAACGGTGCGGTCACCCCATCGCCGTCGCCGCTGACCCCATGGCACTGGAGGCAGTGCCGGCGGTACAGGGCATGGCCGCCGGCCTGCCTGGTCGACGTGGAGGTCTCGGGATCGGCGTAGAACAGGGAGACGGCCGGCTTGTCCGACCTGCCTTCGAGGACGGCCGAACCGGCCAGGTGCAGGCCGCCGTCGGGAAGGCCGGAATCGGCGGGGACCAGGATCCGCATCGGTTCGGGCCCGAACCGCCCATCGACGGCGGCCATGACCCGGTCGCGGAGGTTCGGCTTCTCGCCCAGCAGCGTCTGGAGCTGTTCCGATCGGGCATACGGGATCGGGAGGCGTGCCGAGAGCGAGTCGTCGCAGCCCGCGATGCCGAATGCCAGGAGGCCGGGCAGGAGTCGCAGGAAGGCCGGACGGGGTGGCAGGGCCACTTCGAAAATCTCCCGGAGCGGTGCCGGATCGCCGGACGGGGCAAGCAGGCTCGCCCCGGATGCCGACCGAACTCCGGCCGTCGGCATCCGCGATCGTGTGCGGAAAGTCCAGGTCAATGGCGGTGGGGATGGCTGGCAGGGAGGGGCGGGAATCGTCGCCCCTCCCGGGCCGGAGATATCCCATGTTATCGACGAACGCTCCGCCGCTCAAGGGTGGCCGCGATTTCGCCCGATCGGGTCATGCCGGTCATGCCCGAATTCCGCCCGAGCGAGTCGAAATCGCCCGAGAAAAGCCGGGAATCTCTGCACATTGCCTCGGCCAGGGGTCGATGGCTTGGGGCGTGAAAACCACCCTCACTCGCAAGGCGGAACGGCCGCTGCCCACGCGGCGACGCCGCCTGAAATTCGGCTACGACGGCAAATGGTGGGGCGTCTCGCCGGGGCTCGACCCGGCCCGCCAGACCTACGCGGCCGTCTCGAAGGGCGCCTGGCCATCCCTGGTCTTCGTCGCGCCCTTGCTGATCCTCTACGAATTCGCCGTCGTGGTCGCGGGAGGGACCGACCCCGCCTCGGTCCGGGGGGCGGCCGACCTCTGGATGCGCCAGGGGCTGGGCTGGATAGGACTGAAGGATCCGTTCTGGGTCCCTTTCCTGCTGGCCGCCGGCCTGCTGATCCAGCATGTTCGGGAGCGCCGAGATTGGCGGTTCGCCCCGGTGACGCTCCCCGGGATGATCCTGGAGAGCGCCGGCTATGCCCTGGCCCTGATCGGCCTGGGGAAGCTGATCGACCTGGGTTTCGCCCACCTCGACGGCCTGCCGACCCTCGCCGTCGATGGCGCCGGCCGGCCGTTCTGGCTCGATTTCCTGGGCGCGGGGCTTTATGAGGAGGTGCTGTTCCGGTGGATCCTGGTCAGCCTGATCGCCCTCGGCCTGGCGCTAATCGGGACGCCCAAGGTCCTGAACGCGGCCGTGGCGATGGTAGCGTCGGCCCTGGTGTTTGCCCTGGCACACCATTTCGGGGCGCCGGGCGAATCATTCACCTGGTATGCCTTCATCTTCCGGTGGACCGCCGGGGTGGTTTTCGCCTGGATCTTCCTGGAGCGCGGCTTCGGGATCGCCGTCGGCACGCACACCGCCTACGACATGCTGGTCGGCTGCTTCGGCTGGCATCTCTGATGCTGAGTGCATTCCTCCTCACGCACGGTTCAGCGGAAGGAGTATGGAGATGGAAGCTCCGAGTGCAATCCTGGAGCGGTTGCTCGCTCAGGATGTAGGACAGCGGGAGGTCTACTATCTCAAACTGTCCCGTGACTTCTTCGACGGTGACTGGACTTACGAGGAGATGGCCGACATCGAGGCCGATTTCGAACGAGACTTTCGAGCGGCTGTCGAGCAGATTTCCACAGTGTGGGGGGCACCAGCCTTCACCGGCGACCGCACCCATTCAAACTTCCCAGATTTCTTCGAGGCCGCGGAACTGGCCTATTGGCGGCAGGGCAACAGGCTAGCCCTGATCTGGTGGGATCACCCTGATAAGGAATTGCCCGTCGTGCTGGCATTAGAGGTGCTCGGTACGTCGGAATAGAGGACTCCCGCGTAAGACTCTATATCGATGAGCCGGCGAGTGCATCTCTTTCAACCCCTTGTAAGGCCGAAAATTAGGCGCTCGCCGCTACTTCGGTACAGTGATGACAGCAATCAACGCCCGACAAGCTTGTCGACCGCGTCCACGGTCAGCGGGTGATAGCGCGGCCGGGCCTTCTCGTAGATTTGCCGGGCCTGCTCGCGACCGTTGATCGTCTTGACCAGGGCCGCATACAGGGGCACCACCAGCTTCCGGCGGCCGATCGTGGTCAGGTAGCTTTCCAGGGTTTCCCGGGCCGGCGGGTAGTCGGCCGCGATCGTATGCAAGAGCCAGGCGTGGAGGACTTCGGAGTTCTTCCGCCCGGTAAACCCGAACGCCCTGTCCAGCTCGGCCAGGCGGTCGGCGGGGACCTTCTCGGGCAGGGCTCGAAGGAATTGCAGCCATTCCTGCGTCACCCAATCCTTCGCCTCGATCTGCTCGGCAGCGAGCTGGCCAGCGGCCCATTCCTGGGCGGCCTTCGCGGCCCTGTCGAGCTTCGGCGAGTTCGGCTCTGGGTCGATCGTCGGCAGGCCGGGCGAGTGGATCCAGGCGTTGAGGCTCACCTTCGCCGCGGCCGAGGCGTCGAGCACGAACAGCTTGTCTTGCAGGTAACGCTCGAATTCGGCGGTGGTGATGCTCTGGAACGCGAAGTGGTCGAAGTAGCCCTTCAGGAAGGCGTCGAATCGCTCACGCCCGAAGGCCTGTTCCAGGGCCATCAGGAACCGCGCCCCCTTCTCGTAGGCGACGCTCGTCATCGCGTCGTCGGGGTCGCGATCCTTGAGGTCGATGTGCAGGATCTGGTCCTTCCGGGGAGCTTGGCCAGTTCCTTGCGGAGCGTCTGGAGGCCGAGCACGTCTTCCATTGCCCGACGATCGGGGCCGTAAACATCCTCAACAATCCGACGTTCGAGGTAGACGGTGAACCCTTCGTTCAGCCAGAAATCGCGCCAGGTGGCGTTGCTGACCAGGTTGCCCGACCAGGAATGGGCCAGTTCGTGGGCGACCAGCTCCACGAGCGACCTGTCGCCGGCGATCACCGTGGGCGTGGCGAACGTCAGTTTGGGATTCTCCATGCCTCCGAACGGGAAACTCGGGGGCAGCACGAGCAGCTCATAGCGGTCCCAGCGGTAGGGGCCGAACCGGGCCTCGACCGCCTTTACCATCTCCTCGGTCTCGGCGAATTCGAACGCGGCCGATTTGACGACCGTCGGCTCGGCCCGGACGCCGGTCCTGGGCCCGAGTTCCTCGTAGGCGAGGTCGCCGATGGCGAGGGCGATCAGGTAGGGGGGGATCGCTTGCGGCATCTCGAACCGGAAGGTATTGCCTTCCTTGCCGAGTTGGTCGGCCGCCATCAGGGCGGTGAGGCCCCGGGGCACCTGGATGGCCGCCTTGTAGGTGATCCGCACGGCCGGCGAATCCTGCAACGGTATCCAGCTCCGCGCCTGGATCGCCTCCGACTGGCTGAACAGGAACGGGTGCTTGCCGCCGGCCGTCTGGGCCGGCTCGAGCCACTGGAGGGCGGCGGCCGAGGGGGACGTCGTGTAGGTGACGCGGACCCGCTTCGCGTCGGCCGGCAGGTTGATCGTCAGGGCCCGTCCCAGCACGCGGTTCTCGGGGCCGAGCTGATGCCGGGCTTCCAGCCAGGGCCCGCCCTCGTTGGACTGGGTGGCGACCGCCTCGATGGTCAGGTCCCGGGTGTCCAGGGTCAGCGGCGTCCTCGCCGGTGCGTTGGAGGCCCGCTCGATCTCATGGATGACGGTGCCGCGGAGTTCCCTGGCCTCGAAATCGGCCTTGAGGTCGAGTTCCAGGTGCTTGACCCGGACGAGCCGGGGGTTGGCATGCGTGTGGAGGTCGCGGTCGGCCGCGTTCAGGGCCGGAAGTTCCTGGGCCTGGGCGGTGGCGAGCAACGCCGAGGCGGCCATCAGGCCGGTCCAGGCCGGGGCCGCGAGCCGGACGGGGCGCGCGGGCCGTTGATCCACGGGCATCGAGGGGTCTCCAGCGGGCGAGGCGGGCTTCGGGCGGGCGGCCGGGCCGGGCGGCTACCCCTCCAGGTCGGAGAGGAGTTCGTTGACGTCGCGGTCGAGTTCGCCCAGGGAGATCCGATCGTACTCGCTGGGGGCCGCCCCGTCGTCGCCCGGGATCGGAAATTCGAACCCTTCATGGTCCAGGTCGGCGCCCAGGTCCATTTCATACTCGGCCCCCTCCTGAAGTCGCCTGGCCTTGGCCCGGGCGCGGGCTTCCTCGGGGGTGGCCTGGGTCCGGGCCCTCATGTAGAGCTTGATCGGCACGTCGCGGAACGGCAGTTGTTCGCGGAATGTGTTCAGGAGATAGCGGAGGTAGGTCGGGTCGAACAGGCCGGGGGAGTTCACGAACAGGACCAAGGTGGGCGGGTTGCCGCCGACCTGCGTGGCGTAGTAGATCCGGGGCGTCCGGTTCTCGCGGACCGCCGGCGGGTGGGCCTCGACCGCCTTGCGGACGACCCGGTTGAGCTCGCCGGTGCTGACCCGACGGGCCGCCTGCTTGAACATGCTCTGGCCCAGATTCAGCAGGGCCCGGACGTTCTTGCCGGTCGTCGCGGTGATGAACGCGATCGGCGCATAGGGCATCGTGCGGAAGGCGTGCTGGAGGCCGACGGCGAATCGGCCCATGGCCTGGCGGGATTCCTCCGGCGTGCTGTCGGCCCGCATCAGGTCCCACTTGTTGATGACGAACACGCACGGCTTGTACTGCTTGACGATGTAATCGGCGAGCTGCTTGTCGAGTCGGGTGATCCCCTGGATGGGGTCGATGAACAGGAAGACCACGTCGGCCCGGCGGATCGACCGCTCGGCCCGGTGCATCGAGTAGAAGTCGAGATTGTCGCGGACCTTCGCCTTGCGGCGGACGCCGGCCGTGTCGATGGCGACGAACGGCAGGTTGTCGAGCTCGAAACGGACGTCGATCGAATCGCGGGTCGTCCCTGGGATCTCGGAGACGATCACCCTCTGGGCCCGGGCCAGGGTGTTGATGAAGGTCGACTTGCCGGTGTTGGGCCGGCCTACGACCGCGATCTTCATCACCTCGGCGTCGGGCTTCTCGCTATCCGAGGGCGGCAGCATCTCGTCGATCATCTTCAGCAGGGCCGCCCGGTTGCGGTCCTGGTGGGTCGAGACGGCTAGCGGCTTGCCCCGGCCGAGCTTGTAGAAGGCGGCGCCCTGGACGTCCAGGCCCGGGTGGTCGGCCTTGTTCAGGACGAGGATCACGGGCGTCCGCTGCATGTAGCGGAGCTTCTGGGCGACCTCCTCGTCGAGCGGCATGATGCCGTCGCGGACGTCCACGACGAACAGGACGAGGTCGGCCTCGTTGAGGGCGATCTCGATCTGGCGCTGGACGTGCCCGGAGAGGTCGTCGCGATCGACCATCCCCACGCCGCCGGTGTCGATCAGCTCGACGAACCGGGAATCGGGCGAGTCGCCCAGCTGGACGAGCGTGCCGATCCGGTCCCGGGTCACGCCGGCGACGTCGTCGACGATCGAGATCCGCCGGCCTGCCAGCCAGTTGAGGAGCGACGATTTGCCGACGTTGGGCCGGCCCACGATGACGACCTTCGGGAGCGGCATGGCGGGGAGGCTCCTGGGAGCCCGGCGGGCGGGGGTCGAGGGCGGGCTGCCTTGGTGTTCCAGTCGAAGCGGACCCCTTCCTATCATAATAACCACGAGGGGAAGGCCGCACCCGGTGCGAATGCCCGGTGGGTGCTTTTTAGGGCGCGGGATGGTGTCAAGATGGCAGGTTGGGCGGAACGAGTTCCCGCAAGTCGCCGCGGACTGACCGTGCTCGACGTGTTGGCGTTGGTCCTGGGCTCGTCCGTCGCCTCGGTCCATGCCCGGCCGGCGTTCGTCGAACTGGCCAACGGAGCCGGCTGGGCGGCGGTCGTGCCGGCTTTCCTGGGGATGGCGGTCACCTCGGCCGGCCCATTCCTGCGGCTCAGCCGCCGTTGGGCCGAAGGGAAGCCGCCCGGCCCGGCCGACGGGATCCGCTACTGGTCGGCCCTGGGCTGCCCCTGGATCGCTGCCGCGCTGGTCCGGGCCGCCGCCCCCTGGGCAAGGGGGGTCGTCCAGGTCATCCTGGTATCCGGCCTCTTGCTCGCGGGAACCTACGTCGTGGTCGAAATCTGGCGGACCCGCATGCGGCTGGATGACGACCAGGCCCCGCCCCGGCCCGTCGAATCGCAGCACTGGACCGGCCCGGTCGGCACCGCGATTGCCGTCGCCTGGCCGTTGCAATTGGCCTGCGACCTGATGATCCAGGAAACCCCCTGAAGCCCGGACCGGTGCGGAGAGATCGATTCGTGCCCAAGGTGAACGCGAACGGACGGATGCTCTATTACGAGGAGGCCGGCGAGGGCCCCCCGCTGATCTTCCTGAGCGGCCTGGGGGGGGACCACCGTGCCTTCTCGATGACAATTCGCCACCTCGCCGCCCGATTCCGATGCCTCGCCCTGGACAACCGCGATAGCGGCCAGAGCGACCGGGCCCGGGGACACTACACGACCCGGGACATGGCCGAGGACGTGGCCGGATGGATGGACGCGATCGGCCTGGAATCGGCCCACCTCCTGGGCCAATCCCTGGGCGCCCTGATTGCGCAGCATGTCGCTTTGGCGCACCCGCAGAAGGTCCGATCGCTGATCCTGGCATCGACTCATGGCGGTTCGAATCACTGGAGGAAGGCGGTCCTCGATTCCTGGATCCAGATGCGGGGTGGCCTGGAGCCGGGCCCGTTCACGAAGGCCACCCTGCCTTGGCTGGTGGCGCCCCGCTTCTACCACCGGCCCGAGCAGATCGAGGGCCTCATCCGTTTCGCCGAGCGCAACGCCTGGCCCCAGGACCCCGACGCATTCACCAGGCAGGCGCGGGCCGCCCAGGGCCACGAGCTGCGCGGCAAGTTGAACCGGATCCAGGCCCGGTCGCTCGTGCTGGTGGGCGAATTCGACCTGGTCAATCCGCCCCACATCGCCCGGGAACTGGCCGACGAACTGCCCAACGCCGTGTTCCGGGTCATGCCGGGTGTCGGCCACATGCCCCATATCGAGGACAACCTCCTCTTCCGCCGGGAAGCGCAGGCGTTCCTCGACGACCTGAAATGACGGGCGATCGAGGCCTGGAAGCCGCCTTCCGCGTCGCGTACGTGACGGCCACCCTGATCATGCTGGGCCTTTCCTGGCCGCTCTGGGTCGAGCCTTCAGCCTTACCCCGGGTGCCGTTCTTTGCGGGCCTGCCGACGTCCACGCCGGCGGTTTCCTGGGCCCTCTTCCTGGGCATCCTCGGGCTCCTTGCCGCGTCGGTGCTCGGCGACTGGCCCCGGCGGACGCTCGCCGCATCGGCGGTCCTGCTGGCCGGGCTGATCTTGCAGGATCAGCACCGATTCCAGCCCTGGGCCTACCAGGCGATCGTGATGGCCCTGGCGCTGTCGATCGCGGGAAGGGGGGGCGGCCTGTCCCTCTGCCGGGCCTTCCTGATCGGCCTGTATCTGCATTCGGGCCTGTCGAAGCTGGACGTCAGCTTCCTGCGCGAGCTGGGTCCGGCGTTCCTGGGCGCGGGCGGGCGGCTGCTCGGGCTCGATCCGGCCGGGTTACCCGGTTGGGCGCGGACGGCCTTGATCTTGGCCATGCCGGCGGCCGAAATCGCCGTGGCCGTCGGCCTTTCATTCCGCAAAACCCGGCGAGTCGGGATGATCGGGGCGGTCCTGATCCATGCGATCTTGATCGCCCTGCTGGGCCCGTGGGCCTTGCGCCAGAGCACCATCGTGCTGGTCTGGAACCTTTCCGTGATGGCGCAGGTCGCGATCCTGTTCGGGCCACCTTCCACGCCCCGGTCCGACACGCCCATCCCGGCTCAGCCGGCGGCTTTCCGGGCCGCGGCCGTGGCGATCGGCATCCTGCTGGTGCTACCATTCGTCGAGCGGCTCGGCTGGTTCGATTCGTGGCCGTCGTTCGCGCTGTACGCCAGCCATGCGGAGCGCCTGGAGGTTCGGATCGCCGTGACCGATGAGGAGGAACTTGGCACCTCGGCGAGTTCCTGCCTCTTCCCGATCCCCGGCACGCCCTGGAAGCGACTGGACCTGACCGCCTGGAGCCGATCGGTGCGGGGAACCCCGGCCTATCCCCAGAATCGGGCGAATGTCGGCCTGGCCCTGGGCGTCCTCGGCCGACCCGGCCGGCCGATTACGTTTCGGGCGATCCTCCAGGGTCGTGCCCATCCGATCTCGGGCCGCCGCGATGCCGAGGAGATCGACACGTTCGCCGATCTCGAAAGCCGGGCCGGCCGTTACCGGCTCAATGCAAGACCCGCCCCCGAACCCAGGGATCGTTGAAAGGGCGAACCGCGATGGCAGGCCCCCGTGATTCCGGCATTTTGCTCCACCCGACCTCACTCCCCGGCCCGTTCGGGATCGGCGACCTCGGGCATTCGGTCGACGAGTTCATCGACTTCCTGGCCGAATCGGGCCAGTCCTGGTGGCAGATCCTCCCGCTGGGGCCCACCGGCGGCACCCATTCGCCGTACCAGTCGCCATCGTCGCACGCCGGCAGCCCCCTGCTGATCAGCCCCGACTTGCTCCGAGAACAGGGGCTCATCTCGGCCAGGGACCTGGACGATTACCCCCGGCTTCCCGAGGGGGTCGCCTCGTACGACCGGGTCGAGAAGGCCAAGAATCGGCTGTTCAAGCGGGCCTACCGGGCCTTCCCGAAAGACTCGACCGAACTAAACGACTTCCGGGCCCGCAACGCGACCTGGCTGGAAGACTTCGCCCTCTACATGGCCCTGAAGGCCGCCCATGGCGGTCGTCCCTGGATGGACTGGGAGCCCGAACTTTCCCGGCGCGAGCCTGCCGCCCTGGACCGATGGCGGAAGCGCCATGCCGATGCCCTCCGCCTCATCGTCTTCGAACAGTTCCTGTTCGACCAGCAATGGAGGCGGGTCCGGGAGCTTTGCCGCTCGAGGGGGATCCGCCTCATCGGCGACCTGCCCATCTATGTCTCGGAGGACGGGGCCGAGGCGTGGGCCCGCCGCGAGCTGTTCCTGATCGGGCCGAAGGGGAAGCTCGACGTGGTGGCCGGCGTGCCCCCCGACGATTTCAGCAAGAGCGGCCAGCGCTGGGGCAACCCCCTCTACGACTGGGATGCCCACGCCCGCGAGGATTTCCGGTGGTGGATCGACCGCCTCCGGGGCACCCTGGTCCGCGTCGATCGCGTCCGGTTCGACCACTTCATCGGACTCGTGAAGTACTACAAGATCCCCGGCCGTTACAAGACGGCGAAGGTCTATACCCGGGAGCACGGCCCGGGGGCCGCCTTCCTGGAGGCGGTCCAGCGGGGCATCCCCGACCTGCCCCTGATCGCCGAGGACCTCGGCCTGCTGGACGAGGAGACGGTGCGGCTCCGCGACCAGTTCCAGCTCCCCGGCATGCGCGTCCTCCAGTTCGTCGGCGTAACCCCGGGCGGCCGCCTGGAAGGGCCCCACTTGCCCGAGAATTACCCGGAAAACTGCATCGCCTACACCGGCACGCACGACAACAACACGGTCGTGGGCTGGCTGGATTCGCTGCCCGGGAGGCGAAGGGGGCGGATCAGCGAGCGGCAGGCGGTGCTCGATTACCTCAAAGGCGACGGCGAGCCGTTCCACTGGGCCGCGATCCGACGGGTCCTCGGCACGAAGGCCAAGACGGCGATCGTGCCGTTGCAGGATGTCCTGGGGCTCGGCGAACCGGCCCGGATGAACTTGCCGGGCAAGGTGGGATACTGGACCTGGCGCTGCCTACCGGGCGGACTCGACGTCAAGCTCCGCGAACGGCTCCGGGCCGGGACGCTGGAGGCGGGCCGCCAGGCGAGCGCCTCGGCCGGCTGATCCGATTCCTCGGTTTGTATGAAGGGGGGAGGTCGTCCCATGCCCCGGCCCAACGACACGCCCTTGCCCGCGACGGTGATTGGTAGCTGGGCCTTCCCCGGCTGGTACGCCGCTTTCCTGGAAGACTCGGCCGCCCGGCCCGACCGCTACGGCGCGGCCGATCGGGACGAGGCGGTCCGCGACTCCGTGCGATTGGCCGTCGCCGACCAGCTCGAAGCCGGCCTCGACCGGATCACCGACGGCGAGATGCAACGGGTCGATTTCAACCTGGGTTTCTACGACTTCCTCAAAGGGCTCGAAGCCCTCCCGTCGCGCCGGCTTTGGGGTGCACCCGCGCACGACCAGAGGAATCGATACCGATGCATCGCCCCGCTGACCGCCCCCGCCGGGTTGGGGACGGTCGGGGAGTACCGGAGGTTCCGCGAGGTCTGCCCGCTGGCCCCCGCCAAGGTGCCGGTCCCGGGGCCGTTCACCCTGGCCGGCTGCATCGAGGGCGGCGAGGTGTACCGGGATCGGGCCGCGATCGCCGAGGCTCTCGTGCCGATCGTGAATCGCGAATTGCTCACGCTGGAGGCGGCCGGCGTCGAATTCCTGCAACTCGACGAGCCCAGCTTCGCCTGCCACCCCGGCGACCCCGACGCCTTCCTGGACGTGATCGGCCGCACCGTCGAAGGGGTGACCGCCTACATCAGCATGCACATGTGCTTCGGGAATTACCGGGCAAGGGCCGTCGGCTACCGGTCGTACGCCCCGCTGTTCCCGCACGTCGGCCGGGCCAAGGTGAATCAACTGGCCCTCGAATTCGCCAGCCGGGAGCTGGCCGAAGTCGAATTGCTGGGGCAGTTGCCCGATTCCATGGACGTCGCCGTCGGCCTGGTGGACGTCAAGAACAGCTGGATCGAGCCCCCCGAACTGGTCGCGCAACGGCTCCGTCGGGTCCTGGAGATCGTCCCGGCCGAACGCGTGTCGGTGACGCCCGATTGCGGATTCTCGCAGACGGTCCGGCATGTGGCCGTGGCCAAGGCGAAAGCGATGGCCGAGGGTTGTCGGGTCGTCCGTCAGGAGCTTTTCGGTGGGACATGAACCGGAGGCCGGTTTGATCCGGCCTGTGAAGAAAGGTAAGGAACTGGTCGCCGAGATCGATGCGATCGACCCCGCCCCGGGCGAACTGGCGATCTGGTGGCTGGGCCAGAGCGGGTTCCTGCTGAAATCGAGGCTCGGGACGCTGCTGATCGACCCTTACCTCTCGGAACACCTGACCGCCAAGTATGCCGGGACCGATCGGCCCCACATCCGCATGACCGAGGCCCCTCTCCGGGGCGTCGACCTCCGACGGATCGACCTGATCCTGGCCTCGCACAAGCACTCCGACCACCTCGACCCGGGCACCCTGCCCCCCCTCATGGCAGCCTCGCCGACCTCAATGCTCGGGTTGCCCGCCCCCCTGCTCGACCATGCCTGCTCGATCGGCTTGCCGGCCGATCGACTGATCGGCCTCGAAGCCGGCCAGTCCTGGGAATTGCGCGGGTTCCGCGTCCGGGCGATCCCATCGGCCCACGAGGCATTGGACACGGACGATGCCGGCCGGAACCTTTACCTCGGCTTCGTGGTCGAGGTCGAAGGGTTGCGGCTCTATCACAGCGGCGACTGTGTCCCGTTCGATGGCCTGGAGGGGTGGCTTGGGCCCGACCCTTTCGACGCCCTGCTCCTGCCGATCAACGGCCGGGATTCGTCCCGGGGCGTCCCCGGCAATTTCTCGGCCGCGGAGGCGGTCGAATTGTCGTCGAGGATCCGGCCCCGTTTCGTCGTCCCGCATCATTACGATATGTTCACCTTCAATACGGTGCCGGTTGCCGATTTCGAGGCGGGTTCCGCCCGCCTGCCCACCTCGACGGCGGCAAGGACGTTGAAACCGGGTGGCCTGTGGTTGCTCCGTCGCCGCTGAGAAGCGCGAGATCGGGTGCAGCGGTCCGGCCCGGGAGGGTTCGGAGCAGACCGCATGGGTCGGAGAGCCGGGCGGAATCCGCATGACTCGGCCCTCAAGAAGTTCGCTTTGGAGCCGATTCCCGCAAAGAACTCGGATACCGCCCGACGCCGGGCGGTTGGATTCGCCCGCCCGGCACCGTTAGATTAGGGGCCGATACCGCTTTCCCGCGATCGATCCATCCCCGACATCCCAGGACTGCCCCGATGCGCACCCTGCTGGCGTTGCCCCTGGTCCTTGCCTGCGCGGTCGCCGCCCAGGCCCAGGAAAAGGTTCTCCTCATCACCGGGGCCAATAACCACGACTGGAAGGCCACGACGGCCCGGCTCCAGGAAATCCTGGAAGCGGCCAAGATCCAGGTCGTCGTCGAGACCGACCCCGATGCGCCCGCCCTCGCCGATGCGGCCAAGCTCAAGGACTACGGCGCGATCGTCCTCAATTACAACCGGGGCAAGCGCTGGGATCCGGTTCGCGAGGCCAACCTCTTGCAGTTCGTCAAGGATGGCGGCGGCCTGGTCGTCGTCCACGCCAGCAACAACGCCTTCGACGGCTGGGAAGAGTTCGACAAGCTCGTCGGCGGGACCTGGCGATCGAAGGGCACGCATTACCCCGAACGGGGCACGTTCCACCCGCCTTACGGCGAGTTCGAGGTCCAGGTGGTGGACACCGACCACCCAATCACCAAGGGGGTCGCGTCGTTCAAGACCCGCGACGAGATGTATTCCAACCTGCGTCTCCAGCCCAATATCAAGGTCCTTGCCCAGGGCGTGCAGCCGTCGGTGTCGAAGCCGCAGCCGCTGGTGTTCGTCCTGGACTACGGCAAGGGCCGCGTCTTCCACACCGCGCTGGGGCACGACCTGGTGGCCATGAAGTCCGACGGCTTCGTCGAGACCCTGACCCGGGGCACCAAGTGGGCCGCGGGCGGCAAATCGGCGGTCCAGTCACGGTAACAGCGATCGGGATCGGGCGGGGGATGCCGGCATGGCGAGGTTCTTCGAACTGGGCGGGCAGGTGGCCCTGGTCACGGGGGGTGGCCGGGGCATCGGCGCCGAGGTCGCTCGGCGGTTGGCCGACGCCGGAGCCCTGGTAGCGATCCTAGACCGTCACGAGGAGGACGCTCGCCAGGTGGCGGGGGAGGTCGAGGGGATCGCCGTCCTGGGCGACGTCCGATCCGAGTCCGACGTGGCGATGGCGGTGGCCACGACCGAGGAGGCGCTGGGGCCGCTGTCGATTTTGATCAACAATGCCGGGATCACCGGCCGGGCCGCGCCCGCCTGGGAGATCGAGCCGGCCGAGGTCCGCGAGGTGATGGAGGTGAATTTCCTCGGCGCCTTCCTGTGCGCCCGGGCGGCCTTGCCGGGGATGCGAGCCCGAGGCTATGGGCGGATCGTGTCGATCGCGTCGATCGCCGGCAAGGAGGGGAATCCCAATCTGCTCGCGTATTCGGCCTCCAAGGCCGCCGTGATCGCCATGACCAAGGCGATGGCCAAGGAAGTGGCGGGTCAGGGCGATATCACCATCAACGCGATCGCCCCGGCCGTGATCCGCACCCCGCTGCTCGACGGCCTGCCCGAGGAGACGATCGCCTACATGGTGTCGAAAATCCCGATCGGCCGGACCGGCCGTCCCGAGGAACTCGCCTCCCTGGTCCATTATCTCGCAAGCCCCGAGGCAAGCTTCTGCACCGGCCAATGCTATGATCTGAGTGGGGGCCGCGCGACCTACTAGCGGGCCGAGACAGATCGGGGAAGGGAGGGCCGTCTCCGGCCCCGCCCGCCGGAGCCGACGACGGATGCCCGAGCGTTACTGGCTGATCCAGCCCAACGGGGGCCGCCAACTGATCGACCCGGCCCAGTTCGACCTGGAACGCCTCGCCGAACAGGCCAGGCGCCTGGGCGGGCGGCTGGAGATCGAACGCGACGAAATCGCCTCGCCGCCCCGGGGGTTCACCCCCCCTGCCTCATCGCTCGGCCTGCTCTTCCGGGCCAGGCTGGCCCGGATCCTGACCTGCAAGGTCGCCTTCGAGGTCGACATGAACCCCCGCCCGACGGTCCGGGTCCTGGGCGGGTATTACCGCCGGAGGGCACTCGTCCGGGTCTACACCCATGACCGGGTGACCGGTCGACGGCCGACCGAGGAACTGTTCGACACGTTCCTCCACGAGATCGCCCATCACCTCGAATACACCGAGCCGGCCACCTTCCAGGGCCGGCGTTGCGGACGGCAACCGGGACGGATGCACAGCCCGCTCTTCTGGCACATCCTGGGCAGCTTGAAATACCGATGGGCCCAGCTCCAGGCCGACGGTTCGCCTCACGAGGGCCTCACCTACCCGGTCGCCACCGGCGATGGCGCGGTGCCCCGATGAGGTCCACGGCTCGAATCCGACGGCGGCCCGAACTGCTGATCCTCGAAGATCGGACTGGCCTGGACGGCACGATCCTCGCGTCCGGCGCCATCGCCGGCACCCTGCCCCCGCTCCAGGTCGGCCAGTTCGTCGAGGTGAATCCGACCTCGGGCGCGACGACCGTCGTCCCCGGGATCACCACGGGGCCGACTTCCAGCCCGTTCGTACCGATCGCCCAGGTCGTCGCGATGGCCTCGCCCGGGGATGGCCAGCCGATCGTCGTCGGCACGCAGGCCGCGATCGCCGGTACGCCCACCGGGACCGTCGTCGGTCGATTGAACACCGCCAACGGGACGATCCAGGTCCTCGCCCAGTTCCGTTTGAGCGACGCCAAACGCCTGCTCGATTCGGCCAGCTCGGTGGCCGTCGGCTTCGACGGTACCATCTTCGTGGCGGGGCTCGGCTCCGACCCGTCGGGGGTCATTCGTGGCTCGTTCGCCAAGGTTGTTCGGATCGACCCCGCCACGCACGATGCCACGGTGGTGACGACCTTCCGGCCGGTCACCAACTTGCTGGGACAGGTCACCGCCAGGCCGACGCTCAGCACGCCGATCGGCATCGCGGTGACGTCCGACAACCGAATCCTGCTGGGCGGGACGGCCTTCCCGCCGTCGTTGACGACGGCCACGGGGCAGGACCTGATCCGCGTCGTGAGCATCGATCCCGCCTTCGGGGCCTCGACGGTCCTGAAGGAGTTCAACACCAGGGCGACCGGTGCCCTGGCGCCCCTCCTCACGAGCTTCTCCGGGATCGCCGTCGGCGCCGGCGGCCCCGCCTATCTTTCGGGTGCCGGCCCGCGCTTCGGCAGCAAGAAATCCGTCCCGACCGTCCTCTCGATGAACACGGTGACGGGCGCCACGTCGATCGTGGTGCAATACCAGCCGGGATCGAGCGGCGGCCCGTCGAGCCTCGACCGGATCGACTCGATTACCGCCACGCCGTCGATGGCCGGGTTCGTGGTGGCCGGGGTCCGGCGAGTCGGCTCGGCCGACCAGGCGAGGATCGTGAGCTACGACCCCAAGACCGGCAATCCGACGCTCCTGACCGACTTCCGCACGATGGGTTCGAACCGATTCACGGCGATCACCGGGCTCGCTTACGGCCAGGTGCCCCGGGGCCGGTCGATCCGCCTTTCCGCTTCGGGCGATACGACGGGCCGGGTTGGCCAGCGGCTCCGGCTCGACCTGCGGACCACCGCGAACGGGCCGATGCCCAGCGGCCCGTTTCAGTATGAGGTGAACTGGGGGGAAGCCAGGCCGAGCGTCACCCGGATCCAGTCGGGGGCGAAGGCGACCGCCCGGCACATCTACAAGCGGGCGGGGACTTATCGCGTGACGGCGGTCGTGAAATACGCAGGGGGGGCCAGCCAGCCGTTGACCTGGACGATCACGGTCGGCTGAACCCCCGAAACGAAGGCCGGCCGTTACTTGGCGATGCCCAGGGCGTCGAGCTTGGCGACGGTATCGGGCGCCGCGGTCGCGGTTTTGACCGACTTGTCGATCTCGCGGATGATGCCGTCCTTGTCGATGTAGAACGTCCATCGGTTGGCGACGCCGCCTGGATTGCGGAGCACGCCGTAGGCGGTCGCGACCTTCTTGTCGGGGTCGGCCAGGATTGCGTAGTCGTTCGAGCCGGTCTCCTTGGCGAACTTGGCGTTGGTGTCGGCGTCGTCGACGCTGGCGGTGAAGTACGCCACGTTCCGCTTCTTCAACTCGGCCGCGTCGCCGCCGTAAGACTTGCACTGGGCCGTACAGCCGCCGGTGAACGCCTTGGGGAACCAGGCCAGCACGACCGCCTTCTTCCCCTTGAAATCGGACAGGCTATAGGTCTTGCCGTCGGAGCCCTTGAGGGTGAATTCGGGGGCCTTGTCGCCCACCTTCAAATCGTCGGCGACGGCAGGGGCCGCGATGGACGCGATCAGGATCCAGCCGAATGGGGCGATGCGCTTCATGGCAGGGATCTCCGGGTTTGGTTCGCCTTGGGGGGCGCGACCCAGTATAGCGGGCCGGGCCGGCGTTGCCACGGCCCTCCTCGACCGCCCTACCGACCGCGCGGTAGTGTGGTTTCTCCGGTTAGCGGCCATCGATATACGGGAAGCGTGGGGGCGGCATGAGCACGGGTACCGGGTCACCAGCGACGACCGCCCAGCGGCCATCCGGCGATCGAGCCGCCTGGGCGGAACGCCCGGGAAGCCCGGGGCGCCTGGGCCGACGCCGGCCTGATCGCGGCGTTCCTCGGCCTGGCGTTCTTGCTCGGCTGCTTCCCGATGAAGGACACCGATTTCTGGTGGCACCTCAAGGCGGGGACTGATCCGGGAGAATGGCACCGTCCTGAAGACCGACCTGTTCACGTTCACGGTGCCCGATCGGCCCTGGATCGATTTGCACTGGTCGTTCCAGGCCCGCCTGAGCTGGATGTACCAGCACGGCGGCATCGTCGGCGTGAACCTGGCCAGGGTGCGCTATCTCAAGCGCGCGCTGGCCCTGCTGCTGACCGCCCGGAAACCGGGCTGGCCGGTGTGGGTGATGGTGCTCGCCTGGCTGCCGGCCCTGGCCCTGCTCAGCGGGCGGATGTACGTCCGGCCCGAGACGATCTCGCTGTTCTACCTGTCGGCCTTCCTGGCGGTCTTGGTCTCGATGGGCGCGAGTCCCCTCGAAGCTCGCGTGGCTCTTGCCGCCGATCCAACTGCTGGGTGAATGCCCAGGGGGCTGTTCATCCCGGGGGCCGATCCTGCTGTCGGCGGCCCTGGTCGATGCGGCCCTGGTGGAAAGGGGCGTTCGCGGCGCCCCGTTCGGGGTGGTGGCGAACGATCGGCATCGCCTCGGCACTGACCCTGCTGGCCTGCCTGGTCAATCCGTACGGGATCCAGGGGGCACTGTTCCCGCTGGCCCTCACCCGGACGATGGGCAGCCCGATCTTCCGCCAGTCGATCGCCGAGTTGACGCCCGTCCTGGAGGTCGTGCCCCGGTTGCAGGAGTTGATGGGCCTGCCCCATGAGCCGATCCAGGATTTCGTCCGTCGGAATAACGGGATCCTCAACCCGGTCCTGCTGATCCACCTGGGGATGATCGCGCTGGGCGGCTTCAGCTTCGTCGCGCCGATCTTCTGGAGGGCCTGGAGTTCCGCGCGGAAGCCGGCGGAGCCTGAGGCCCGCAAGGGGAAGAAGCGGCGAACCTCGAAGAAGGGGTCGAGTTCGGAAGCGGATTGGTCCGGCCCCGACCTGTTCCGCTTCCTGATCTTCGTCGCGTTCACCCTGCTGGGCCTGCAAGCGACCCGAAACTCCAACCAGTTCGCCGCCGTGGCGGGGGCGGTCACCGCCTGGAACCTGGCCGAGTGGGCCTCCGCGATCGCCGCCCGCAGGGCCCCCAAGGCGGCATCGAAAACCGCCTTCGCCGAGGCCGCGGTGCCGAGGATCGCCGCATTCGGCGCGGTCGGCCTGGCCTTCCTCGCCGTGGCTAGCGGCGGATTTTACCAGTTGACCGGCGAGGGTCGGCGGATCGGCCTCGACTTCGAGCCGCTCTGGTTCCCGTTCGACGCCGTGAAGTTCGCCGGCAAGCCGGGGATGCCCGATCGGTTCGCCTCGTTCAGCTTCGGCTGGGCCTCGCTGTACGACTACGACTGGGGGCCGGAACGGAAGGTGTTCATCGACCCCCGCCTGGAGGTCGCCGGGCCCGACCTGTACGAGCGGAACATGAACCTCGAACGGAAGCTGGTCCGCAACGACCCGAGCTGGTCGGCCGAGCTGGATGGTCTGGGCAAGCCGCTCGTAATGATCGGCCATGCCGGGATCGGCGACGCGGGCGAGATGGCCGGCACGGGGGCCGCCCTGCTGGGTCATCCCAATTGGAGGCTGGTCTATTTCGATCCGCAGGCCTCCCTCTACGTTCATACCGACTTCGCCGAGGCGATCGAACGATACGCGGTGGACCTCCGCGAGCGGCACTTCCGGCCCAAACCGGGCGACTTGCCGGACGGCTACGAAGCGTTGCTGGCCCAGGCGCGATCGCTCCGCAGCTACGCCCAGGCGCTCCGGGAACAGAGGCGGCCGGCCCTCGCGATGACGACGACGCTGCTGGGCCTCGATGCGTGCCGTCGCGTGCTCGAATCCAACCCGGAGGACGCGATCGTCCGCAAGCTCCTGGCCCAGATGCTGGCGGCCCGGGAGCCGGTCCGGGAGCCTTCGGAAGCCCCTTCGCCCCGATACCGCCAGCCGTTCGACCCGGCGATCGACCTGGAGAGCGTCCGCGCGACCGCCGCCCTCCGCAAGGCGCTCCAACTCAAGCCGGGCGACTTCCTGCCCAGCTACCTGCTGCTGATGTCGTTCGGCGACCGCGACATGAAGGAAGCGATGGTGCCGATCATCGACGGCCTTCTGGCGGTTCGGGCGATCAACCCCCAGCAGGCCAACGTCCAGGCCGGCCTCGCGGCGGTTCGATCCCGCTTCGCCGGCCTGGCCTCGCCGCCGGATGCCTCGGCCGTGCGCAACGCCAGCGACCTGGAGCGGGCGACGACCGCCTGGCTGGCCGAGGGCCGGGCGGAGTCGGTGGCCGATCGCCTGGAGGCCGAATTCCCGCCCGCTTCCCGGGCCTGGCCGCTCGCCGACCGCCTGGCGACGATCCGCCTGCACCTGGGCCAGCCCGAAAGGGCGAGGGCGATCTGGCTGGCGGTTGCCGACCCCCCCCGCCCCGCCGTCCGGGCCGCAAGGGTCGCCGTCACGCACCTCTGCGAACTCGAGTTCGAGGCGGCCCGGGCGGCCTATCGCGAGGCCCTGGGGATCGAGCCCGACCTGTTCGAGGCCCACTACGGGCTTGCCGTCCTGGAGGCCGACGCCGGCCGATCGAATGAGGCGGCCGAGGCCGCCCGCAAGGCGATCGAGCACGCCCCGGCCGGGCCCGGGCAATCCCAGGCCCGCGCGATCCTGGGGCTGGTCACGCCCTACGCGGACGCGAAGCCAGGAGGCCCGATCACTTCGCCTTGAGGAGCGGCCGGACCTCGATCTTGCGGAACAGGATCTCGGCACCCTCCGATTGGAACTGGATCTTTCCTTCGGTGTACTTCGAGCCGGTGCCCACGTTCACGACGTGGCCATTGACGATGTTGGTGATCGTGTCGCCGTCGCAGACCACCTCCAGCACGTTCCATTCGCCGGCCGGCTTCTCGACGTCGCGGGCGCCCCGGAAGCCGACGCGATCCTTCCAGGAGGGATCGCGGCCCCACCAGTTGTATCGGCCGGAATCGCGGCGGATCGATTCGCCGCCCTTCTCGAAATAAGGCTGCTTGTCGGCGCCGAGCCGAACTTCGCAGGAAAGTTCGGGCTTGTGCGATCCGCCGCCGACCATCAGCAGGTCGCCGGTCCCGCCCTCGATGATCTGGCATTCGATCGAGGCCATCCACTGGCCGCCGACGGCCCCGTCGGGCCCGACGCAGTGGAGCAGGATGCCCGAGTCTCGGGCGTTCTCGGCCCGGGGAGGCCAGGTCTTTCCGCCCCATTTCCATTCGACGACCAGGTGGTAGTCGCGGAAGTTGCCGCCGGTGGCGAACCCGCCCCATTCCTCGCCGCTGACGCGGATCGCGCCGTCCTCGACGCGGAAGACGCCGCGGGGATCGTCGTACTTGTTTTCTTTGAGGTACGTGTAAAAGCCGGACAGGTCCTTCCCGTTGAACCGGAAGACCGGCTCGCCGGAGCGGATCGGTTCGGCCGGGCGGGCGAACGCGGGGACGTCCTGCGCGATCCCGGGTGCGGCGGCGAACGCCAGGAGTGCGAGAAGGCCGGTCATTGGGGGGCCTCTTGGGGCTGGGGGCCGAGGAGCCGGGCGCCCTGGCTGCGGAGGTAGCCTTCGACGCGGGCCCGGATCGCGGGATCGGGGAGGGCGATCGAGATGAGAAGTCCCTGCCCCCGGGGCATCCGGTCGGGCGTGGTGACGCCGATCTGGTCCGCGGGCACGCCGAGCATCGGCAGGAATTGCAGGGCGGCGTTCGCGGGGGCGGCGTTGGGGAAGAAGGCGACCAATCGCTCCCCGTCATGCTGGGGGTCGACCGTGCCGGGCCGCCGCTCGGGTAGGGCGAAGTCGGTCATGGAGGGTTTTTCGCGGGTGATGGCTTCGGGAAACGAACCCGCCCTTCGCCTGGGCGGGGCGAAGGGCGGTCCGGGATTGCCTCTTGCCTGGTCCGGCCCGATCAGTGGGCTTCGGCGGCGTCGAGCGGCACGCAGGCGGCCTGCAGGACCGATTTGTCGGCGTCGTCCTGGACGAAGGCGACGACCGACAGGCCCTTGAGGTCGATCGGCGGCAGCGGGTGCGGGAAGCCCTGGCCCTTCTGGAACTCGGCGTTGGTCGATTCCAGGGCGGCCTTGAGGTCGGCGAGCTTCACCGTCATGTCGACCTTCGCCTTGCCGTCGGCGACGGCCACGCCTTCCACGCCGCCCGGCATGCCGCGGACCACCTTGTGGTGGAACCGCAGGCCGTTTCCGCCCGGGTAGCGGACGCTATCCTCGACCAGGGCCAGCCGGAGCTTGACCTTGCTCGACTTCGAGTCGGTCGCGGCGTTGGCCACGATATGGATCGCGCCGTCCTTGAGGTCGGCCTTGAGGTCGAGGTCGGCCTTGGGGGCCTTCTCGATCGCCTCGTCGAGCAGCTTGCGATACTCCTGGTACTTCCCTTCGCTGCCGGCCATGCCGCCGCCGCCGCCCGCGGCCGACTTGCCGTCGAAGAAGGTCGAGGGGGTGCCGCGGAGTTCGGGGTAGTACTTGGCCCGGTCCTGCGTCTCCTTGTTGGTGAGCGGGTCGGGGCCGGGGATGTGCAGGTGGTACTGCAGCAGGATCACGTCGGTCGGCTTGTAGGTCTTCGCCAGGCCGTCGAAGCCGACGTCGGCCGCCACGCAGGGGGGGCACTCGGCGCCCGTAAACAGCTCCATCAGGGCGACCCGCTTGTTCGAGGTATTCTTGCGGCCGGCGTAGGTTTCCGGCTTGAACGGCGGGACCTTCTCGTGATACTCCGAGTCGAGCTTGGTGTTGAGCTTCTCGACCATCGCCGTGGCCTCTTCGGCCGCCTTGGCGTCGCCCGCCGCCTTGGCGCTCGAGGCGATCGTCCCGTAGATGTTGGCCTTCAGCTCGGTGGAGGCCGACTCGTCCAGGCGTTTCTCGACCTTGCGTGCCAGTTCCAGCGCCAGCGGGGCATAATCGGCCTTATCGCCGAGGGCGGTCGCGGCCTTCAGTTGCGCCTCGTCGGCCAGCGCCTTGCCGTATGGCTGGCTCGACGCGACGTACTTCTCGACCATCTCGGCGATGGCCTTGCGATCGGCGCCCGTGGCGGCGGCCGCCTTGATCGCCTCGGGATAGAGCAGGCCGGTCGTGCCGATGTTGGTCTCTTGCTTGAGAATCTCCTGGAGCTGGTCCAGTTTCGCCTTGGGGTCGCGTTCCCGCATGGCGGCGGTCAGCTTGGCGGCCAGGGGCGGGGCGCCCTGGTTGGGCTGGGCCAGCTCCTTGGCGCCGGTCTTTTCGAGCCGGGCCGGATAGACCGAGTTCTGGATCTTGATCGAGCCGAGGGCCTTGCCCGACTTGTCGATCGTGCCGACGAACGGCTCGCCCATCGGGCCGCCCTTGAGCACCAGCGAGACCCGGTCGCCCTTGGCCTCGATCTTGTCGAAGTTGATCGCGTTGGGCGGGAAGATCGAGCCCAGCAACTTGCCCCCGTATCCCTCGCCGGTCTTGCTGACCTCGACGAGCCCCAACTCGAGCTCCTGGAGCGGCATCAGGACGACAAGCTTCCAGTTGCCGGACAGGTCGGCTTCCTGGGCCATGGAACGGGACGGGGCCGCGGCGGCCGGCAGCAGCAGGCCGACCATCAGAGCGGCGGTGATCCGCAGGGGGGATCGCATCATTTGACCTCCGGGGAGCTCGACGGATCGAAGCGTGGGCCCGCGCGACCGCGTTCCCGACAGAACCCGTTCGTTGTCCGTTCCGCCCGCGGCCGCTCATTATGAACGGCCGCCGCGACCCGCCGCAAGCGCCCGGATTTCAAGGCGTGTCGGCCGATGTGTGGTCATGCACGATCCTCCAGCCTTCCGCTTTTTTGCGGAGGATCAGCGTGAACAAGCCGCCGGGCCGGGTGCCGTCGGGCATCGTCAGCTCCCATCGGCCTCGAGCGAACGCGGAATCGGGGCCCAGCGATTCGGCCTCGATTCCCTTGAATTCCAGCTTCCCCATCGCTTTCCCTTCGCCCTGGTAGCGCTTCCTGTAGCGGTCGCGGACCGTCTCCCAGCCTTCCGAACGCGTCCCGCCGGACTGGAAAACCAGTTGGGGCGACTTCCAGTAGGTCTCCATGAAGGCATCGAGGTCGGCCCGATTCCAGTCGTCCGCCTGCTTGCGGAGCAGGGACAGGATCGGCCCGGAATCGTCGTCCCCGATCGGCCCGGGCAGGGCGAAAAGGGCCAGCGCGATGGCGAGGGGCATGGCGGGGGTTCCTCCCGAAACTGGCCCGGGGCGGGCCTGCCTGCTACGATGGCCGTTGGAGGCTGCCCGAGGCCGCCCCTGCCGGAGAAGTTCGTACGATGCCGCAAGTCTTGCTGGCCCTGCTGGCGATGGCCCCGACCGACGACGCGGTCGTCGAGGTCGGGCAACTCGCCCCGGCGATCCGAGAGGCTTCGGGGATCGCGGCCAGCCGGCGGCATCCGGGCATTTTCTGGGTTCACAACGACTCGGGCAATCCCCCCGAGATCTTCGCCATCCGGCGCGACGGTACGCTCGTCCGCAAGTATCGCGTGGGCGTCCCCAACATCGATTGGGAAGATATCGCGGTCGATGACCGGGGTCACCTCTACATCGGCGATATCGGGAACAACGACGGCCGGCTCGCCCTGCGGATGATCTACCGCGTGGATGAGCCCGACCCCGACGGGCCCGACCCGGGCCAGGAACCGCTGAAGGTCTCCCGGGCCTGGTTCTACGGCTTCGACGGCGCGGCGGGGCGATTCGACGCCGAGTCGCTTTTCCTGCTGGACGGCCGATTCGCGATGATCTCCAAGCATCGGGACGGGAAGCAGGCCGAGCTGTTCGCCCTGCCGATCGAGCCGACTTCTTCCCTGACCAAACCGTCGATCCCCGCCCGGATCGCCACGCTGCCCGGTTGCGACGAGGCGGTCACAGGGGCCGCCTACGACGAAGCATCCAAGCTCCTGGCCGTCCTGAGCGGCAAGCATGTTCGAATCTACCGGAGGGGGGATCGCGAGGTGTGGGTCGAACTGGCCGCGATCGCCCACCCGCTGCCGGAGGCCGAGGGGATTTGCTGGGACGGCCGGGGGCTGCTGATCGTCGCCGAAGATCGCCGGATGGCCCGGGTCGATGCGCGGGCCTGGTCGGCCCCGCGCCGGGGGCGCCAGCGATGAGGCCCCAACCGTCCGACCTGGTGGTCGTCGGGGGCGGGGTCGTCGGCCTTTCGGTCGCCTACGCGGTCGCGCAGGAGGGGCTCTCGGTCACCGTGCTCGACCGCGCCGAGATCGGCAAGGCTGCCTCATGGGCCGGCGCCGGGATCCTCTCGCCGGGTGGCGAACGGACTCCGAACAACCCGGTCGCGGCCCTGCGCTCGTTGAGCGCCGAGTTGTTCGCCGAGTGGTCGACCGAGCTTCGCGCCGAGACGGGGGTCGATAACGGATACCGGCGATGCGGGGGCGTCGACGTGGCGACCTCGCCGGCGGAGGAGCAGGCGTTGCTGGCGTCGGCGGGCCGCTGGCGGGAGGAAGGGATCGCATTCGAACGCCTCCCCCCGTCCGAATTCGCGCGAGTCGAACCGGCCCTGAGCCCCGACCTGGCGGTCGCCTATTTCCTCCCCGACCGGGCCCAGGTCCGCAACCCGTGGCACCTCCGCGCCCTGACCCGGGCGCTGGAGAAGCGGCAGGTAATCCTCCGCCCGGGCCTGGGGGCCCTCGGATTCGTGGCCAAGGGCGATCGGATTGCGGCGGTCCGCACCGACGACGGGCCGATCGAGTGCGAATGGGCGGTGATGGCGGCCGGCCCCTGGAGCGGCGGACTGCTCGAACCCCTGGAAGTGAAGGCGCCGACGCCGCCGGTCCGGGGCCAGATCGTGCTCCTCAAGACCGCCCCCCCGGCCTTGCGGAGGATCGTCGAGCACGGCGCCCGCTACCTGGTGCCCAGGGACGATGGCCACGTCCTCGTCGGCTCCACCGAGGAAAACGCCGGGTTCGACGCCCGGCCCACGGCGGTCGCCGTCCGCGAACTGATCGGCGAGGCGTTCCGGCTCTGCCCTTCGCTGGCCTCGGCCGAATTCGTCCGCGCCTGGGCGGGGCTCCGTCCCGGAAGCATCGACACCCGCCCCTATCTCGGGCCAACGGCCCCCTACCCCAACCTCGTGCTGGCCACCGGCCACCGACGCGCCGGCCTCCAGCTCTCGACCGGCACCGCCGAGGTTGTCCGCCGGATCGTCCTGGGATTGCCGGAAGTCCTCGACCTGGCCGCTTTCCGCCCGGGACGCGAGCCGGCCGCCTCGGGCGAATCGGCCTTCCGATCCTGACCCGCATGGGGCCAGCGGGAAATGCCGCGACGCCGGGATCGCCGGTCAACCCGGCCAATCCGGCGCCGCGGGGTCGGATGCCGGCGATCTCGGGCTACGACTTGCTCTTCTTCGATCCCGAGGATTCGGGCAGGGCGGGCTGGCCCGGCGTGCCGAGCGGCACGAGGTCGTTGCTCTTGAGGTTGGCCTCGCGGAACTGGCCCAGCCAGCCGGGGCGGAACGTGAGGGCGATCTGCCCCTTGTGCATCCTGGCGGCCTTGACCGGCGGCTCGACGACGTTGGGCGGCACGACCGGCCCGCGGACCACGTTCTTGGTCTTGGCGAAGAACGCCTGGTTCGGGGCCAGCGGCAGCAGCGCCGTTGTCGATCTTGCCCTCGAACTTGGCGTCGATATAGCCCTTCTCGTAGAGGATCGTGTTGGCGCCCGTCCACGCTCACGGTGCCGTCGGCGTTGAGCGGGATCGCCGAGGCGGCGAACAGCGAGTCGGTGATGTCGCCCGCGACGGTCACCGTCATGCGGCCGCCGGCGCCGACGTCGATGGTCGGATTCGCGGCGGAGCCGCTGGGGAAGTAGCCCGAGAGGACCTGGCTATTGGTGACGTCGCCGCCGATGTTGACCAGCGTGATCGGCCCGTTGGCGATCACCGTCGAGCCGATCGCGCCCCGGTTGGCGACCAGGTGGAGGATCGACTCAGTATTGATCGAGACGGTGTCCATCCCCTTGCCGAACGCGACGTTTCGCAGGCCGCCCGGCGCGGTCACGGAGACCTTGTTGGTCTCGCCGCCGATGTAGAAGTTGGTGATCAAGGCGAATTCGGAGGCCACCGTCGCGCCGGTCGGGGTGGTCAGCGGGACCTCGACCGTCAGGTTGGTGGCATTGCCGTTGATCTGGATGTTGCCGATTTGGCCGGTCGTGCCGTTGGCGTCGGGGCCGTCGCTGATGGTGGTGCCGCCGGTATTGTTCCCCTGGTAGCGGCCGGTCGGGGGCGTATCGGCCCCGTTAATCGCATTCGCCTGGAAGATGTTCAGGCGGCCCTGGATGTTGAAGTCGACCGTATCGTTCAGGGCGGTGGTGCCGTCGGTGCTCGTCCGGTTCGACGAGGTCACCGTGTCGGTGATGATGCTGGTCCCCAGGTACTGGGGCAGGCCCAGGTTGATCTGGAAGGTCACGGCGCGGGTGGCCGGCTGGGCGAAGGCGCGGGTGTCCACGCCGCCGAAGCGCAGGGAGGTGACGCCCGTCGGCACCGAGATCCGGCCGGTCGGGCTGCCCGTCGCCGGCACGAACGTGCCCTTGCTTGTATCGCCCAGGTAGAACCCGGGGATGTCGATCGCCGCCATCCCCCGGCCGTCGAGGTTGGTGCGGATGATCCCGTTGACGTCGGGAACGGGGGGGTTATTGAGCGTGACCAGGTTCTGGAAGAACACCTTGCCGTCGCCGTTGGGCCCCTTGCGGACGTTCCCCACCAGGCGGGTCTGGAGGGTCCGGCCGCCGGCGACGGTGATCGTGTTGATCAGACCGCCCTGCTTGGTCGGCACATTGTTCTGCGTGGTCACGCGGAACTCGCCCGGGCCGTGGATCGCCAGCTTCCAGCGGTCCCCGTCGGCATCGATACCCGTGACGACCCGGCTGAGCATCTCGCGGACTTCCAGGGCTTCGGTGGCGGGCGTGATCGCCCTCGTCCGGCGCGGTTTCATCGGCGTTCCCATGAACCTCAACTCCCCCGGGCCGGGGCCGTTGCCCCTCATCGAAATCCCTCGGACGTCGCGCCGACCGGCCGGGCCGATCACCCGGGACGCCGCCGGGAATCATCCTTGGAACCGTTATCGACCGGACAACCAGCACGCTTGAGTTTCTTTCCGCGACCGGAGCGATTTTCGGGACCGGCTTAACCCGCACAACCCGCAAAGGCGGGCGGGAACCCCTCGACAGCCGCGTTCCGGACCCCTAGCATGCGTGTTTGACCGGACCTTTTCCTTTCGGACCGGATAGTGATGGCCACGCGAACGGCGGCGCGACGACGCCCCACCGCCCCGATCACGCTGGCGAGGGCCGCCCGCTTGCATCGCCTGGTGGCCTACCTCGCGGGCGGGCCCAGGTCGCGTACCGAGATCCTCGAGGCGGTCGGCCTCGGGCTGCGGACGTTTTACCGGGAGCAAGGCCTTTTGCGCCGTTGCGGGATTCGGATCCGCCAGGCCTCGGGAAGTTATCGGCTGGCCCAGTCGATGGCGGAAGCCGAGGGTTTTTTGCCGGTACCCGACCCCCTACTGAGCCTGGCCGAGCTGGCCGAGCTGTCGCAGGGCGAAGGGGTTGCGGCGAAGCGTATGGCCGGCCTGCTGGAACGGGTGACTGCACCCCCCGACGCGCCCGAGCCCGGCCGCTCGAAGGGCAAGGGCAAGGCGTGAGGCCGACGAGAGTCGGCCCCGATCCGTGGTCAATCCCTCTGGGCCAGGGCCCGGAGCCGTTGCGCCACGTCGAGATAGGTATAGTCGTTGGCCGCGACCTCGTTGAAATGGTCCTCGGCCTTCTTCAAGTCCCCCTGGGCTTCGGCGATCTTGCCGAGCCGGTAGTGCAGGGCATTGACCGTGGCGGCCTCGGCCTCGTCGGCGGCCTTCAGGGCTTCCTGGAGGCTCCGTTCGGCCAGCTTGATGACGCCGTTGGCCTCGAAGGAGGACGCCAGTTGCATCAGGGCCTGCACCTTGAGGCGGGGCTCGTTGCGGGCGACCTGGAACTCGGCGATCGCCTGGTCGTGCTGACCGGCATTCGCCAGGCGTTGGCCCAGCTCCAGGCGTAGTTCCGCGTCCTCGGGGCTGAGTTGGACCCTCCGGCGATACTCCTTCAGCTCGTAATCGCGGAGCATCTCCTGGAGCTGCTTGAGTTTGGCCTGGGCCTCGATATCCCTCGGGTTGTCGCGGGCCTTGAGCGACCAGGCGTCGATGGCCCGGCGAAGGCGGGCGATCTGGGTGTCCGCATGGGCCAGCATCAGGGCGGCGTCGCCGGGATTGGCCTTCAGCCCGCGGGCGAGCAGCTTCTCGGCCTCGTCGAGGCGGTTCCGGCCCCGGAGCGAATCGGCCCAGTCGAGGTAGGGGCGAATCGAGGTGGGATCTTCCTCGATTTCCTTCTCCCAGCGCTGGTCGGGGGTCAAGGCGGTTCGCTTCAATTCCTCGGCCTTGGCCGCGGCCCGGGCCTTGATCTCTTCCTCTTCCTCGGGGGAGATCGTCCGCGTCGATCCGCTGCCCGTCTTGTTCAAGCCCGATTTATTGATCGTGGCGTTGGCCGCAAGCTGGTTGATCTTGCCCCGGGCCCCCTCGTCGGACGGGGCGATCTTGCGGACCTTCTCCCAGCAATGGATCGCCTTGTTCCAGGCCCCGTTGGCCTCGTAGACGCGTGCGGCATGGCGGAGGAAGTTCAGGTCATCGCCCCCCTGGGGGAAGACCGACTCGATCAGGAACATCGCCAGGATGGGCAGGTTCAACTGCTCGGCGGCCTCGGCGGCGATGAGCGACGCCTGGACATCCCAGGGGTTGTGGACAAACGCTTCCTCGCAGGTCTGCAATGCCTGGGCGTAATTCTTGCGGGCCAGGTCGGCCTTGGCCCGGAGCCGGATCGGCTGGTTGCGGGCACCGACCAGCCGGCCGACATTGGACGGTTCATTGTCGAACCGGCGTCGCTCGACGCCGCGCAGCGCCTGCCGGTACTGCACCTCCTCGGGGGCCAGCTTGCACGAGTCCTGGTACATCTGCACGGCGTAGTCGAAGTTGTCCTTCATCGCCGCGTCGTTGGCCCGCTCGAAGAACACCTTGGCCTTCTGCCGCCGGGGATTTTCCTCGTAGGCGTCCGCCATCGCATACCCCTTGACTGGCACCCCGGGCACTCCCCGGCACGCGCTTCCTGCGGGTACGAAAACGCCGGCGCCGCAGTTCGCCGAGCTTCGCGCAAGTCGCCCCGGGAGTCCGTTTCAAGCTATCATAACGGCCCCGTACGTCAAAGCCTCCAGAACATGAGCCCCGGAGCCCCACGGCCATGATCCCCCTCCTGCGCGACCGAGGCCTCGGAGACCGGCTCCGGCCCGGCGATCTCGAGACGCTGGCGACAGGATTTCGGTTCACCGAGGGCCCCCTGGCGATGCCCGACGGCTCGCTGCTTTTCCAGGACATCCAGGCCGAGCGCACGTATCGGATCGACCCCGGGCCCGGCGCCGCGGCCGTCCTCGTCCGCGAGCGGACGGCCGCGGCCAACGGCCAGACCTGGATGGCCGACGGCCGGATCGTCTTCTGCGAGCAGAACGGCCGACGAGTCTCGGCGGTTTCGCCCCGGGTCGATGCCCAGGTCAGCCTCCTGGAGGCCTGGGAGGGGAAACGCCTGAATAGCCCCAACGATGTCGTCTGCCGCTCCGACGGCCAGATCTTCTTCACCGATCCCCCCTATGGGGTCACCCCGGAAACCAAGGAACTTCCATTCCAGGCGGTCTGGAAGCTCGACCCCGTTTCCGGATTCGCAGCCTCCCCGCTGATCGACGATTTCGAGAAGCCTAACGGCCTGGCTTTCTCGCCCGACGAAAGGACGCTGTACGTCTGCGACACCGCCCGCTATCACGTTCGGGCCTTCGACGTGTCGGCCGAGGGTTCGCTGTCCAACGGCCGGGTCTTCGCCGTCCAGGATCCCGGGGAGAACGGCGGGCCGGATGGCATGAAGGTCGACCGGGAAGGCCGGATTTACGTGGCCGTGGCTTTGGGGATCTGGGTATACGAGCCGGACGGCACGCTCCTGGGAATCCTGGGAATGCCCTCAAGGCCGTCCAACCTGGCATGGTGGGGTCGCGACTTCGACCATCTGGGGATCACGGCCGGCGATACGGTTTACCGGCTTCGCCTGGGTGTGCCGGGCCTGCCGCCGCCGTTCCTGCCCCCTCCCCGCTAACTTTCCCGGGCGATCGCTGGCAACAATCGGCGTGACCCGATACGATGGAGCATGCAGGGAAGCCCACCCCGCCGCCTCCCTCCCCGGCCCGAGGCGAATCCTTCGAGGATCCTGCCCGATCTCGCCGCCCACCACGGCGAAGTCGAGCCGGTTTCCATCCTCCCCAATCGTTCCCCCCGCGACCGACGCCGGGCGCTCGCATCTGGAGACGTGCGTGGCCAAAGAGGAACCGTTTCGAACCGACGGCCGCGTCGTGGAGGCGCTGCCCAATACCCAGTTCCTCGTCGAGCTGGAGAACGGCCATCGGGTGCTGGCGCACATCGCCGGCAAGATGCGCAAGAATTTCATCCGTATCGTGCCGGGTGACCGCGTCACCGTCGAGCTGACGCCGTACGACATCACCAAGGGCCGGATCGTCTACCGAGAGCGCTGATCGATTCGCACGGACCCGACCCGCCCCGGGCGGACCCGGAAGGCCCGATCGGTCGGCTTGAAACGCCCGGGAATGCGCGGTATCCTGGCGTTTTTCCGCATCGCCGGATGTCCGCATCCCCAATCCTCACAGTGTGCCGGAGCGTTCAAGTCTCGCCATGCCGAATACGCCGTCCGCGATCAAGCGCCTGAAGCAAAGCCAGAAGCGCCGCCTGCGCAACCGGATCGCCAAGAAGATCATTCGGACCTATACCAAGCGGACGATGGCCTCGGTCGTCGCCAAGGAATTCGAGAAGGCGGAAGCCGATTTCCGCGTCACGATCTCGAAGCTCGACAAGGCGGGGGTCCGCCGCATTTATCACCCCAACACGGCCGCCCGCCGCAAGAGCCGGCTGACCCGCGAGTATCTCGCCGCGGTGGCCAAGGCCAAGGCGGCATCCTGACCGAAACCGGCGGCCTCGGCGGGATGAACGGGATCGGATCCGGGTTCGGCCCCGATGGCCGCGCCCGGCCTCCGTTTCGACCCAGATCGATCCGATCCGCCCGCGAGGGCGATCCGGGGATCCAACCCCGATGCCTGGCCTCCGCGATCAAGCCGACGAACTCCTGGCGATCCTCCGCGAAGCCGCCGGGGGCGTGACAGATCCCGGGCCGATCACGCTCGAGGCGGTCCTCAACGCGTGGCTCGACGATGATGGTCGGGTCGCGGGCATTCTCCTCGACGAGGGCCTGCTCGACGTGGCGGTGCTGGCCGAAGCCGCACCATCCGAGCTGGAAGGCCGTTTGTCCGACCATCCCCGGGCCTTAAACCGCTCGGCCGTCCTGGTCCTCCAACGCCTGGCCGCCTGGTTGCTCGAACGCTCCGGCGGCGACCTCCCGGGCCTCGATGGCATGGCCACGGAGGAGCTTCGCGAAGGGCTTCGGTCGGTCCGGGGCCTCGGGCCGACGACCATCGACCGGATCGTCCTGAGGGCCTTCGGCCGACCGCGATTCCCCGTCGGTGCGGGGGTTTATCGGGTGGCGGTCCGCCACGGTTGGTTCGATCCGACCGCCGAGTATGACGAGGCGCATTCGATTCTGAGCGGCCTGGCCCCCGAGGATCCGGTGGCCCTCGCCTCGGCCGCGCGGGGATTGTCGAAGGTCGCCGATCGATATTGCAAGCCCGGCGTCCCGAAGTGCGAGCGGTGCCCCTTGAAGCCCCTGCTGGGGCCCGAAGGCCCGATCGATCCGCAAGGTTGAAGCTCGACGGGGTGCCGGGCTTCCGATCCCCCGTCGGGCCGGCGGCGTCGTCCTAGCGGCCGGACGCGGACGACTTGCTCGACTGCTCCTTGCAGTGCTGTTCGCAGCGATGGCAAACCTCGGCGCACTGCTTCATGGCCTCGCCCCTGGCCTGCTCGCAGGCGGCGGCGCAATCGCGGCAGGCCTGGGCGCAGGCCTGGTGGGCATAGGCCAGCATCGGGCTCTTTCGGGCCATGAGGCCCGAAGTCAGCTCGCAGAACTCCTGGCAATCCAGCATCGCGGCGATGGCCTTGAGGTGGGCCGCATCGCTGGAAGTGGCATCGCTCTGCTCGTGCCGGCCCAGGCAAAGCGCGATGGTTTCATTGCAAACCCGGGCGCATTCGTCCAGGACGTGCTGCCCGGCGTGGCCGTCATGATCGCGTTGGGGTGTGGCCGGCTTCCCCTGATGCGCCATGGCAGCCCCCGCGCCCAGGATCCCCGCCGCCCCCGTCCCCAGGATGCCCAGCAACTCGCGACGTTCCACGACGGTCCCCCTTCCCTTCCGGTTGCCAATCCGCATTTCGAGTTCACCCGCGAGACATTTCGCTCAGCAAATCGGGGGCCGATGAGGGGAAGTCCTCGCCTTCGATTTCCCACATCCCACGGATTCCGCCTGGCGAGGAATCTTGTGCGCTCGACGTGGGGGCCCTTCGACGTTTCCGATAACAGCTCATGACCCCATGCATCTCTTTCCCGCCGGGTCACCGAATCGCTCCCCATCGATCGACCACCTGCCCGCGAGGTCCCCATGTCCAGCAGGATGACCCCCTGGTTCCTCCGGCCGTTCTCCAGGCTCCGATCCGAGAGGGCGCCCGAGCGGTCCCATTTGGCGAGGGCCGTTCCGGGCTTCGAGGCGATGGAGAACCGCCTCGTGCTGTCCGGATTCCATGGGGATGCCGGCCTGAGCCTGCTCTCTACCCTCAACAGCGTGGGGGTAGTGACCGGGCCGGTCCAATCGGCCCCGGGCGACATGCCGACCTCCACCAATAGCCGGATCGCCCAGTTCCAGGCCGACTTCAAGAAGCTGACGACCGACCTCCAGGGGCTGGCCTCGAAATCGAGCGTGAGCGTCGCCGACATCAACGCGATCGCCAACGATTCCGAGGCGATCCTCCAGGCCGGGGCTTATCTCGATCGCGATGCCCTCAAGAAGGTGATCAGCGACCTGGCCGTCGCCGTCGCCTCGAACTCCGATACCAGCCAGGCGAAGACCGCCTTCACCGCCCTGTTCACCGGCACGTCGGTCAGCACGACGGTCATCGACCAGACCTTTTCCGATCTCGTGAAGTTGATCCAGGATTCCGGGGTCACGGCCGACGACCTCAAGATGATCTCGGGCGACACCGCCGCCATCCAGGCCGATGCCGACGGCCAGGGCCACGGCCCGGGGGACGGCCTCGGGCCGCCCTCCGCCGCGTTCGACGGCGGCTTCGGCCACGATCGAGGGACCCTGCTCGCCGGCCTGAACGGGCTGGGCGTGGTGACCAATCCCTCGCTCGGGCCGATCGGCGGATCCAGGAGCCCCGGCCCGAGGCCCAGGCCCGACTTCGACTGGGGATCGGCCTCGACCACGGGCTCGCAGCTCCAGGCGGATATCGAGAAGCTGCAAACCGACCTCGAAGGCCTGGCCGCGAAGTCCCGGGTCACGGTCGCCGAGCTCAACGCCCTGGCCCTGGACCAACAGGCCATCGCCGACGCGGGCGTCCACCTCGACCCGGCCGCCCTGAACTCCGCCCTGGGCGCGATCACCGGCGCCGTGGTCGCCGGCAGCGACACCGCCCAGGCGAAGGCCACCTTCAATGCCGCTCTTCTCCAGCAGCACGATTCCCCAGTCCACCCTGGACCGGATGTTCGTCGATATCACGCAGGTGATCCTCGCCTCCAAGGTGACCCAGGCCGACCTGCTGCTGATCTCCGGCGACCAGGCCAACATCCGCACCGACCTGGCCAACCTCGGCCAGTCTTCGCGCGCTCCACCAACGCCGACGGCACCCCCTGCAACGCCGGTTCAGGTTCGTCGGGCGGGACGTCCTCGTCCACCGGCTTGCAACGACCGCCACCTCCTCGACTCCGACCACCACGACCTCGACCAAAGCAGCGACCAAGACCAGCGTGAAGACCGGCATGTATCCCAAGGGCAAGCTGGCCGCGTCGCACCAGGCCGGGGCCGCCCGTCGCCGAGCCGCCGGCGCTGATACCCGGCGGTCCGGCCGAGCCGGCGAGAGGGCCCTCCCTGCCCCATGCGACCTCGGGCGGGCGAGGGGCCTTCCTCGTTTTCGGCTCGGGAATCCAGAGGGTCGAGCATGCCGCTTGCTGCGTTCGGGCCGGGTGGATGTTCGGCCCGGGAAGGCGGCGGAGGGCAGGGGATGGAGGTCGAGACGCGGTGCTGTCCCGCTGGTTCGTGGTCGTCAATCCGAGGAGTCCGGCGGGTGCACCCCCGGGGCGATCCGGGATGCCCTGGGGCGGCATCGGAGCCGGCAAGGCGAGTCCTTCCAGGTCCATGAGCTGGGCGGCGAGGGCGGCGACCTGAAGGGGGTCGTCGATCGGGCGATCGCCGACGGCTACGATACGATCGTCGCGGCCGGCGGCGACGGCACGGTCTCGTCGGTCGCCGGCCTCCTCGTCGGCACGGCTTGCCCCGGTTGGGGATCATCCCCGTGGGCACGACCAACGTGCTGGCCCGCGAGTTGGGGATCCCGCTCGACGTGGACGCCGCCTGCGGGCTGCTGGCCGGCCCGCATCGATCCCTGCCGATCGATGCCATGAAGATCGGCGACGCCCACTACTTCGTCCAGGTCGGCGTCGGCCTCGACGTTGATGATCCGGGACACGACCGTCGAGAGCAAGAAGAAGTTCGGCTACCTCGCCTACCTCGCCACGGCGACCCGCGGCCTGCTCGGCTTCTCGTCGAAGCGGTTCCTCATCGATGTCGATGGCCGGCAGATCCAGCAGCATGCCGTCCAGGTCTTGCTGGCGAACTGCGGGGCGCTCGGCACCTCGGGGCTGCGCTGGGGGCCGGACATCGCGCCGGACGACGGCCGGATCGACCTCTGCCTGATCCGGGCCCGGTCGCTGGTCGATTACGCGGGCATCGGCTGGAGCGTGCTGCTGGGGCGCCAGCGGGAGGAGCATCGGATCCGGTACATCCCGATCCGGCATTCGGCCCGGATCCGGGCCCGGAAGCCGATGCCGATCCAGGCCGATGGCGAGATCGTCGGCGAGACGCCCCTGAACGTGGAAGTCGTCCCCGGGGCCATCCGGGTGGTCGTCCCCGAATCCCCAGGTTGACGGCGGCAGTCGATGCGGATCCTGCACCTCTCCGATATCCACGTCTGGCGCTATAGCTGGAACCCCCGGCACCTGCTGGGCCGCCGGCTCTTCCGCACGATCGAGCTGCTGGGCGGGCGGGCCAACCTGTTCGACCTGCTGCGGCTCGACGAGGTGATCGCCCGGGCGGCCGACCTCCGGCCCGACCACGTCCTGATCACCGGCGACCTCACCACGATGGCCATGTCCAGCGAGTTCCGCGAGGCCCGCAGGCGATTGGCCCCCCTCCTGGGCGACCCGTCCCGGGCCACGGTCTTGCCCGGGAACCACGACCGGACGACCGGCTACTCGGCCTACAGCCGCCGGTTCGAACGGTTCTTCGGCGCCTTCCAGCCCGCCCCCGACTTCCCCTGGCTCCGATGGCTTGACGACGACACGGCGATCCTCGGCCTCGACCCGACCCGGCCCCGCGTCACCGCCAAGGGGAAGATCCCCGACCGCCAGCTCGCCGCCGCCCGCCAGCTCCTCGAGAACCCCGCGACCCGGCCCCGGCGGCCGATCATCGCCTGCCACTACCCGGCCGCCGCCCCCTCGCCCCTGGACATCGAGCTGGCCCGCAAGCGGATGGTCAACCAGGCCGCCGTCCGCCGCTGGCTGGGCGGGATCGGCCCGCACCTCTACTGCTGCGGGCACGTCCACGCCGCCTGGGCGTTCCATCCGGAATCGATCCCGGGCGAACTCTGCCTGAACTCGGGCGCCCCGCTCCAGAAGGATCCCAGCGGGCTCCGGCCGCCCGGCTTTTTGGAGATCGTCCTCGACGACCGGTGCGTATCCGTGACGCACCACGCCTGGGAGCACGGGGGATGGTCGGCCCGGCCCCTGGTGATCGATCCCGCGTTCTTCCCGCCATCGCCGGCCGTCGATACGCGCCGGGCCTGATCCCGGCAAGGGGCGCGTTTCCCGAAACCCCCAGTTGCCGGGGACGGGCGACGCCGCGCCCGCCCGAGGTCACGACGCCTCCAGGCCGGCCGTAAAATGGGGTGTACGGAAGTCGCGACCGGCGTTCTTCCGCCAGGCATCGCGGATCGGTGCCGATTCGCAGCCCCCCCGAGAATCGAAGCCCGTCAGGAGACGGACCTTGGGTACCGCCATGAGACTCCGCGCGCTGCTGTTCCTGGGGGCGCTCGCTACCCCCCTTGCCGCCTCCGCCGACATCGATATCGGTGCCCCCGCCTTCAAGCCACCCCCTCGCGGTTCGATTGGATGTTCTCCAGGGGGGCCCGCTGACGGGCCGGGAAGCGAACTGGACCACGATTACGCCGGGCGGCTCTGGCTCCGGGGGCTCCGCTCGTACTCGACGACCGGCCACGTCCCCGACTCGGCCGTCTGGAAATACCTCCAGCGCCGGCACGACCTGCACCCGGCCGCCTTCAACGCCGCGCCCTACTTCCAGGGGCTCTTCCGGGCGCCCGATACCGTCGGCGAGCTGCCGACCGGGACGTTCTGGAACAGGCTGGAAAAGCAGTACGAGGACCGGCCGATCCTCTTTGAACGCCGATTCCCGTACCTCAATGAGATCCTCGACCGAGATCGGGAGACCGAACTGGCCGGGCATACTCCGGGCGTCCTGATCCACCCCCAGTCGGTCCTGATCAGTCCCCCCAGCTTCCCTCCCCCCGAGGTGCCGAACCGGCCCCATGGCGGAGGGCCGTCGTTGAGCGGCGCGCCGACGGTGAATGCCATCCCCGAACCGGCCTCGATCGTCCTCGTCGCCGGCGGCCTCGGCGGCCTCGCCCTGTTCGCCGCCCGGGTCCGGAAGCGGGCCGGTCGCGCTTGATCGTTATCGGCGACGCGGCCGGTATCCGGGCGGGGCGGGACGCGGGTGTCCCGCCCCGTTCGCTTCGAACCCGCGGGACCCCCGCGAAGGCGCGTCGGAATCCGCCCGACCTTCGACATGGGCCGGCCGACCCGTTAGAAACGGGCTGTGTCCTCGACCCGGATTTCGGAGGTTCCGACCATGCGACTCCCCGCGCTCGGCCTGGCATTCCTGGCCGCGACGATCCCCTTCTCCCCGGCGAACGCCGACGATCCCCCCCTGCGGATCATCGCCTTCGGGGCCCACCCCGACGACTGCGAGCTCGACGCCGGCGGCACCGCGGCGAAGTGGGCGAAGCTGGGCCACAAGGTCAAGTTCGTCAGCGTCACCAACGGCGACATCGGCCACCACGAGATGGCCGGCGCCATCCTGGCCCGGCGAAGGGCCGCCGAGGTGAAGCGGTGCGCCGAGATCCTCGGCATCGAGACCGAGGTGCTCGACATTCATGACGGCGAATTGATGCCGACGCTCGAAAACCGCCGGACGATCACCCGCAAGATCCGCGAGTGGAAGGCCGACATCGTGCTGGCCCCGCGGCCCAACGACTACCACCCCGACCACCGATACACCGGGATCCTGGTGCAAGACGCCGCCTTCATGGTGATCGTCCCGTCGTTCTGCCCCGACGTGCCGGCCCTGCGGACCAACCCGGTGTTCCTCTACACCGAGGACTCGTTCAAGAAGCCGAACCCGTTCGAGCCCGACGTGGTCGTGCCGGTCGACGACGTCTTCGACCAGAAAACCGCCAGCTACGACGCCCTCGAAAGCCAGTTCTACGAGTGGAACCCCTGGCTGTTCAACTACCTCGACCGCGTCCCCCAGGACAAGGAAGGGCGGATGGCCTTCGCCCGCAAGCAGATGGGCGACCGCCACTCCGGCGTGGCCAACAAGTTCCGCGGCAAGCTGGTCGAACTGCTGGGCGAGGAGAAGGGAAAAGCGGTGAAGTATGCCGAGGCGTTCGAGGTCTGCGAATACGGCTCGCAGCCGAGCCAGGAACGGCTGATGCAGTTGTTCCCCTTCTTCAAGAAATAAGGTGCGGCGCAAGGCCGCCCTGTCCTCTCGGAAAGTAGCCCCGAAAGGGCGGCCGTCAATAGCCCGGGGTGGAGCGCAGCGGAACCCCGGGAAACCCCTGGCCCCCAACAAATGGGCCCCGACGCCGCCGGAAACCCCCGAAAACAGGGGTTTCCGGCGGCGTCGCGGCAAGATCTGGTCGCGGTCGCGGATTCCCGGGGTTCCGCTGCGCTCCACCCCGGGCTATCAACCGTCGCCCCTGCGGGGCGAAAAGCCGAAGCTCGAGGCAACATCTCGGCCATTTCGTTCCGTCACTTTCCAGGGGCCAGAACGGACGTATAGGGGTCGGCTTACGTCCGAGTCGGGCGTAAGTGGCATTCGAGTCGGCTCCGCTGTTCGTTTGCGTTCGAATTGGTTCGATCGAGACGCCCTTGAACGCCAAAAACCGGCCCGATCGGCGTCCTGTACGGACGGCGATCGGGCCGGCGAGGTGTCGGCATCGTCGGGAAAGGTCCGGCGGCTCGGGCTCAACGACGCTGCTTCCTGGACTTCCGCTTGAGCCGCCGCTGCTCGCGACGCTTCAGGGCTTCGGCGTCCAGTTCGTGGTCGCGCGGGGCCTTCTTCCGAGGGCCGTCCTCGACGATCGGGGCGGCCGGCGGGGCTCCTTCAGGGGCGTGAGGAACCTTGGACGGCTCGGGGGCCTTCGCCGACTCGGCCTGCGGCCGGGGCGCGGAGGCCGCGGCCCTTTCCTTGCGACGCCGCTCCTCTTCCTCGTGCTCCTTCTCCAGCCGCTCCATCAGCCTGGCCGGCGGGTTAGGGCCCGTGATCGCCTGGATCACGTCGTCGCAGGTCAGCAGCGGCCTGGGCGGCCTCGGCGCTGCGACCTGGGGGAGATGCATCGCAGGGGGAAAGGGGTCTTTCGACGCGGGCCGTTCGGCCTGCTCCTGTTCCTGCGCCTGCCTCTCCAACCGGCGGGCTTCGAGGGCCTGGAGAGCCCGCTGGCAGAGGTTGCGGGCCTCGCGCTCGTAGCGCTTGAGCCGCCGGTATTCGGTGCCGGCCAGGGGGATGAACCCCTCGATGACCATCATGCGTTCGAGCTGTTCGAGCGAACTGCGTCCCTCGCCGAGCAGGCTGCGGAGCCCTCGGATTTTCTTGCGGACCAGGGCCTTGCGGCCGTCGAGCGTGCCCCGCTGGATGCGGAGCGGGTCGTTGCCGCGGAGGCGGGGCAGCAGGCCGCAGAGGTCCTGCGCGAGTTCCTGCTCCTCGGCGGTCCAGTCGCCGTGATCCGTCAGCGACCGATCGAGCAGCTTCCACTGCCGGATCAGCCAGAGGGTGCCGGGCGTCGACTTGCGGAGCTGCGCGACCGCGAGGCCCGGGTTCCGCCGGAGCTTCGCGGCGACCTCCTCGACCTCGACCAGAACATGGGAACTCCAGTCGGTGGCGGCCGCCTCGGAGCGGTGCGTCAGCAGCAGGGTCTGCTGGGTGATCGCCTCGTACTGCCGGGCGTAGCCGACGGCGCAATCGCGGATCAGGCGGAAATCCTCCGGCTCCACCGGCCGATACTTCGCCGTCAACTCGGCGATCATCGCATCGGCCTCGACCTGGACGTTCTCGGGCAAGACCACGCCCTTGCCGGCCAGGCCATGCCGGGTCGAATTCCGCTTGGAACGGTCCTTCCCTTCCTCGGTCTTGGGGCCGGTCTGCGGGTGCTTGCGGGCCTCGACCGCCACCTCGGCCATCCGCTCCTTGACATCCCGAAACGCGGGCGGATCGAAGACCGGAAAGTCATCCACGAACTTGACCAACATGACACACCCTCCGCCCGGAATCCGGGTCAACTGGGCCCCCTGGGGATTTCACGGCGACTCATGGGTCTGTTTACGAAATTCCCGTCAAGGCGAGCTCGCGGATGGCGGAGAATTTTCGGATCGGGGTGGGGTTTTATGCTTGGGATCGATTCTCAAGCCGGATCGAGGGATTTGATGGAGGTCGGGGGCCGGTTGAGGGGCGGGGATTGGTCCGATCTCGACCGGGGGAACCCGGGAAGGTCCGGTTGACGGGACAGCATCCCGGCGGGATCATTCGGGGAGTGGATCGGTCGTACTGGGTGGAGCATCCGACTTGAATGGCTCGAAAGCCTGGCTGGTGGCTGCGGCCGCGGCGTTCGTCGCCATCTGGCTGGAATCCTCGATCGGCTTCGGCCTTGCCTTCAGCCCCGGCTGGGCGAACGGCTGGCCGGGTGGGCTGTCGGTGCATACCGTCTGGGCGGCCGGGATGAGTCTCTTGCTTGGCCTGGTCCTGATGACGATCGCGGTGGGTGTCGGCGCGGCCGTCGCCGCGGCCTGTTCCCGACGAGGATTGGAGCGCCGAGGGCTCTTGCTCGCGTTCTTGGCCTGGCTGCTCCTGGCGGCGGCCCTGGCATGGCCGGCGACTTCCTGGGCTTATGGCCGGATCCATGCGTCGGCCGTCGAGATGTGGCCGGGCGGTTATTATCCTGGTGGCGTTCCCCCGAATTGATCCGGGGAATCTACACGGAGGACCATCCCCCAATGCCCAGGCAATCCCGGGCCTTCGTCGCGACCTCCCCCCTGCTCCACCTGTATCCTTGCTGGGCGACGACCAAGGCCGATGCCGCGCGGCAACTGGTCGAATCGCTCGATGAAGCGGGGAAGAAGCGGCTGGACGGGATGAACCTGCCCCGCCTCGCGGGCCAGCTCTACTATTGCCCGCGTCACCAGCGGCTCTGGTTCCGCTACGGCTCCAGCGGGCCGACCGGCCTCCATCCCAGCCGCGTCCCGGACGACCTCTGGCCGGGGATCGAGGAACAGGCGGTCGAGGAGATCGATACGCGGCATAGCTTCGCGTGCGGCAAGGGGCCTTCGGAGGTTTCTGAGGGGTCTTTCCGGGAACGCGTCGGTCGCGGGGAACGTCCTTGATGGACGAAGTCCCGGGGCCTGGATCGGGGGTCGGGCCTTGTCATGTTCGAATCCGCATGCCAAACATACGGAAACGGCCCGGATCCGATTCCCCCCCCAGGAACCCCCGACATGGCCCTGGTCGCCTGCCGATCGTGCGGAGCCGAGGTCTCCGACGATGCCAAAACCTGCCCGAAGTGCGGCGCCCTCGATCCCAATCCGTTCTGGGACCGATTCAAAACGATCGGTGGCTCCGTCGTCCTGATCGGATTCGTCGGCTACGTGCTCTACCTGTTCGTCTGGAAGTGAAGCGATCCACGACCGGCGGGCCCGGGCGAGAATGCGCCCGATGGTCGTCGCCGGCCGACGGCCCTCCTTTCCCCCCCGACCCGCCGACCCGGGAACGATGCCGATGCGACCGATCCTCGCAACCTGCTTGATCGTTTTGGCCTCGGGATCCCACGTTCGGGCCCAGGAGCCGGTCCCCGATGATTCGCCGCTGGACGCGGCCCGCCTGGCGTGGCAGGCCGCGGAGGAAGCCGCCGGGAAGAAGCTGCTGGACGCCCTCCGGGCCCGCCAGGAGGCGGCCGGCAAGGCGGGCGACCTGAGGGCGCACGACGCGATCCTGGCCGAGGTCGAGGCATTCGAGCGGGACAACCGGAAATTGCCGTCCGCCGCGCCCGCCGCGTTGCAGGACTACCAGAAGGCCCTCGCCCGGGCGAGGACCGCCATGGTCGTCGTGTTCGAGAAGACGATCCGGGATCTGACCCGGCAGGGGAAGCTGGACGAGGCCCGCTCCGCCCAGGCCGAGATCGACTACCGCCGCCGTACCTGGGAAGGACGCAAGGACAAGGCCGCGGGCATCCCCGAAGCGGCCGCGTGGATCGACCCGATCGGCCGGCCGTCGGAGTTCCGGGCCGGCCAGTTGCCGCGTTACGCGATCTGGGTCGACGACCAGGGGTGGCACCTCCGGGTGACCGACAAGGGATCGGGCCGACGCCCCTTCAGCGGGAAGATCCTCGTCGCCGGGGGCCAGGTCGCCGCGATCCGGCCGGTGGCCGACGTCGGCGTCGAGGATGACACGGTCCGCTGCAACGCGGACCGGGACGCGATCGAATTCCTGCTGCACCCGAACGGGATCGAGGACGGCTTCGACTTCGCGATCTCCGGCGCGGAGGCGGTCCTCCAGTTCGAGTTGCTCTTCAACAAGACGCCCGACGGCATCCGGATCGGCGTGGGGCGGAAGAGCGCCAACCCGGGCGAGTCGATCTTTCGATTGCAAGTCCCGAAGCCCGTCCCGCGCTGAAAGGCCGGGCTGGGATCAGGTCCCGCGTTGCAAGCGATCGGCGCGAAGGCGCCCGCGTTCGGGCCTCGCCCGATCAGCCGGCAGCCAGGGCCATCAGGGCGTAGGAGGTGACGATGTTGGGGTCGCCCTCCATGAATCGGTCGTCCTTGTTGGCCCAGGCGCCGCTGGTTTCCTGGCGTTTTGCCAGGGCTTCCGCCAGGTCAGCCTTCCAGTCGTGTTCCTGGCCGGCGGCGTCGGCGAACTTCGGCGAGCCCAGGGCCGCCATGGCTCGGGCGAACATCAGGTAGTAGTAATAGAGGCCCCTGGGGCCGCTGCCGGGGTTCTCTTCCAGGGTGTAGTTCTTGCGGATGTAGCCGAGCGCCGCCTTGACGCGGGAGTCGTCGGGCTTGAGGCCCGCGTAGAGCATGCTCTTCAGGCCGGCGTAGGTCATGCCGGCGGCCGAGCGGATCGTCTCGGCCGGCTTCTCGGCGTCGCCGCCCCGACCTCCGCCCCCACCGCCCGTGTAGATGAAGCCGCCGTCGTTGATCTTGTCGGCCCAGGGCTGGTCGTTGAACTCGCTCTTGAGGTTCTGGCACCTTGACACGAAGATCAACGCCTTCTTCAGGGCCGGGTCGTCGGCCGGCAGGCCGCTGTCGTGCAGGGCTTCCATCATGAACGAGGTGTTGGACAGGTCGGGCCGGGACCGATCGCCGCCGTAGCCGAGGCCGCCGTACTCGGGATTGTCCCGCGTTTTGTTCTCCCCCTCGTCGTACTGCTGAGTTTTCAGGTAGTTCTGGCTGCCCTTGACGATCGCGTCGTACTTGCCGTTCTTGTTGGCCTCGTGGAAGGCCATCAGGGCAACCGAGGTTGAATAGACCGAGTGGGGGGCCTTGGAAAGCCCACCCTGGTCGCCGAGGAACTGCTCCAGGTAGCCCAGCCCCTTGACGATCACGGGCTCCTCGGGGGTGACCTTGCGGGTCCGCAGCAGGGCGGTGACCACCAGCGCGGTGATGCCCGGCTCCTTGCGGTCGCCCGACCAGCTGCCGTCTGCCGCCTGCCGGGGGCGGAGGTAGGCCACGCCCTTGCTCATCAGCTCGTCGGGGTCGGCCGGGCTGGCGACGAGGATCGGCCCGAACGCGGAGGCAGGAAGGGCCTTCAGGGCTAGAAGGCCCGCCCCGTATCGGGTGCACTGGCCGAGGAACGCGCGTCGGGGGATGCTCATGGATGGGGACTCGCCGGGGTGGTCGGGTCGATGGCCGAGCTTCCCTTCTCCCAGGGAGGGGCCCTCCGGGGCAAGCCGATTCCTTCGCCGCGGGCGTCGGAAATTCCGCCCCGCGACGCGAGGTACCATCCAGCCCGGCCGCCTTGCCGGCGCGTGCTAACACCCCGCAGCGTCTCCGCCGCGGGGTGCCTGGGCTTTCTTATCCCGCCTAATCCGAGCCCACTTCGCTAACGATCCGGGCTAGCTAAGCTAAGGGGCCCGCGATCAACCGCCGCCCGGGATCGCCGCGACGGGGGGCCCGGCGGCCCGCCGGAGGTAGTCCTTGTCGATGTAGACGACCTCCACGCGATGGTCGAGGTGGTGGAACGGGATCGGGTAGTCGGACCAGTACAGCTCGTCGAAATACACCGTGCACTTGTAGTGGCAGTGGACGAGCTGGCAGGGGCCGGCCAGCGGGAAGATCTTGACCGGATCGACCTTCTCGCCGATCTTCTCGATCAGGATGCGGACGTTGTTCCGCTGGACCTCGTAGAACGGGGCGCACCCGTTGACGAACTTGTGGACCTTATCCCAGACTTCCTCGTCGCTCGGCTGGTCGAGGCACGGCGGCGGGGCCAGGTCGCCGGGGACCGGGTCGAGGATGGGTACCTTGTCGCGCTCTTCGCGCTGGATGTCCTTCTCCAGCCGCTGCTGCTGCGACGGCAGGATCGGCCAGGCGAACGACCAGCCGGTCGGGTGCAGCGGGGAGATCTGGCGGAACACGTAGGGGATGCCGCAGCCGATGAAGCTGGTGCTCGTGGTCGCCAGAAGGGCCCCCATCGCCAGGGCTCGAGCCCAGCGAGGGGTGAGCGGGCCCCGGGGCCTCGCGGTTCGGTTCATGGGAAATTCCCCTCCTTGGAACGAAGGCCGGGGCACTCCTTACCCCGCCTGCCGGCGCCGGGACCGAGACGTTCGGCCGGCCTCACGGACCGGCCGGAGACGGCCCGCTGGCTCCTGGCAACCGCTTCTGCCATCCTTTATCGATCCGCGGGGCGTCGGCCTGTGGAGATTTTCCCGGGAAATCGCGGGCATGACCGGGGAACCGCTGGGCACCCGTCGGGCGACGGCAACGGATCGAACCTTGCCGGTGATCGGCCGGGATGGGCCGGTTGGGCGAGTCAATCCCGGTTGAACGGCCGCATTCCCGCGGGAGCATCGGGAGGGAACGCCGGGAAAACGTTGGGAAGGGCGGCGACCGTGCGCCCCGGGGGAGGTCGAATCCGATGGCCCGAGTCGCGTTGACCGGCCGGAATCGCGAACAGGACTTGCCCGATCGGTGCATCCACTGCGGACAACCGTCCACCGGCCGGGTCGAAAGGACCTTCGGCTGGACCCCGCCGCATCGCCGTCTCCTGGCCGTGCCGGCTTTCCTCCTGCTCCTGGCGCTGATGGTCGCCCTCCAGGCGTCCAGCACTTCGGCGGACAACCAGCTCGCGAAGGCGATCCTGGGTCGCCGTACCACGAAGCTGGCGGTACCGACCTGCAACCTCCACCGGAAACCCCGCAGAGGCTGGGTCGCCTGGCTGGTCTTCGGGGGAATCGCCCTGTTCGCGCTGGCGGTTCTCGGCCTGCTCGCGGCCCTGGGCAACTCGCCCTCGCTGCTCCGCCTCCGGGCGTTCCTGCTGCACCCGGCCACCCTTGCGACGGTCGTCGCCGCCACGATTGCATGGCTGATCGTGGTCGTTCGCGGCTGGTCTCGATCGATCCGGGCGGTTCGGATCGAGGGGGACGACCTGGTGCTCGTCCGGGTGGACGAGGGTTTCGCCCGGGCATACGCCGGGGAGCGGGAACGGGTCGCTGCCCTGCTCCGCGAACCCCCGGCGGATACCTGACCGGTCGAGGCTAGCCAGGGGGCTCAACCGCCGGCCGGCTTCTTGCCCCGCAGGTTGGCGTCCAGGAAGCGGGAGATCCGCTCGTTCACCTCCTTGCCGCCGATCCCGTGCCCGGCGCCGGGGACCTTGTACAGTTCCGCCGGGATGCCTGCCTTCTTCAACGCATCTACCATCAGTTCGGACTGATGGCAGGGCACCACGTTGTCGGCGTCGCCGTGGATCAGGAGGAAGGGCGGGTCGTCCCGGGAGATGTAGGTGATCGGGTTGGCCTTCGCGGCCTTCTCCTTGTTCTCCTGGACGGCGCCGCCGATGAGCTTCGCCTCGGGGGCGTCGGGGGCGTCGTGATTGATGACGCTGTCCTTGGGGGCATGGGCTCCCATCTGGAGCAGGTCGGACGGGCCCGACAGGGCGCAAACCGCCTGGATCCGGCTCGATTGGTCGAGGTGGTCCCCCTTGTCGAACTCCTTCACGTCGCCGGTCGTGCCCAGCAAGGACGCCAGGTGGCCGCCCGCCGAGTGGCCGATGGCGCCGAACCGATCCGGGTCGAGGTTGTACTTGCCGGCGTGGTCGCGGAGCCATCGGACCGCCGCCTTGCAGTCCTCGATCTGGGCCGGGAACCGGGCCGCCTGGCTGAGTCGGTACGTGATCGACGCCACGGCGTAGCCCCGCCCGGCCTGGTCGATCCCCATCGCCCCGTTCCGGTCGCCGGCCAGCCAGGCGCCCCCGTGGATGGCGACGAGCACCGGGAACGGCCCTTCGCCCTCCTCGGGCAGGTACAGGTCGAGCGCCAGGGACCGGTCGCCGACGCGGGCAAATTCGAGGTCGCGGACGACCTTCGCCCCTTTCGGCGCGGGCCTCTGGGCCGAGGCGACGTCGGCCAGGCCGAGCAGGATCAGGACGGCGGCGGCGATTCGGGTCGTGCGCATGGGGAATCTCCGGGGAGTCGTGCGAGCACCCATCGTTCGAACGGACGTTTCACGCGGGTCATCCAGGGGGCATCCTGGCTCGTCGGCGTGACCAGAATCGTGCGGAAGCCGGCGAGCCGGCCGGCGAGGACGTCGGTGAAGAGCTGGTCGCCCACGATCGCCACGCGGGAGGGTTCCACCCCCAGGGTTCGGGCCGCTTGTCGGCAGGCGAACGGCAACGGCTTCTTGGCCATCGCCACGAACGGCAGCCCGAGTGCCGAGGCGAGCGGGCCGATCCGCCTCGCCTTGCCGTTGGAGACCAGGCCGATCGGGAACCCTTCGGCGCGGAGGCGTTCCAGCCATGCGACGACCGCCGCCGGCACGTCCGGGCAGCCGTGGTCCTTGAGCGTGCAATCGACGTCGAGCAGCAGGGCGTCGATCCCCATCGCGCGGAGCTGGTCGGCGTGCAGTTCGAGCACGCCGGATCGGCGTTCGTGGGGAGCCAGGAAGGCCAGCAAGCGTTGCAGGATTCCCAAGGGATTTCAGCTCCGCGCGATCGCGTCGATCAAGGCATCCCAGGTATACGGTTCGGCCTCCGCCGCGACTTCCCATCCCAGGGAGCGGGCCGCCTCGGAAGTCAGCGGGCTGATCGTGGCCAGGCGGGCCGAGCGGCCGATTTGCCCCCGGGCCGGATCGGGCAGCAGCCGATGCAGGTTCCGGGCGATCGCCGGGCTGGTCAGGGTGATCCAGTCCACCTCGCCGCGGGCGATCCGATCGGCCAGGCCCTCGGGCAGCGACGGGGCGTCGGCGTTCCGATAGACGGCCATCGATTCGACGTGGGCCCGTCCGCGAAGGCGTTCGGCCAGGACTTCCCGGCCCCGATCGGCCCGGGCCAGGAGGATCCGCCGGCCCCCTGCCCTTTCCGCGAGCGCATCGGCCAGGCCCTCGGACCGGTGCGATTCGGGGATCAGGTCGGCACGGATCGCGAATCGGCCCAGGGCCTCGGCGGTGCCGGGCCCGATCGCGGCCACTTGCAGGTTCCCGAGCGCCCGGGCATCGCGGCCGTCGAGGTCGAGCAGCCGGAAGAACGCGGACACCCCGTTCTTCGAGGTGAAGGCGATCCATTCGAATTGCCCGAGGTCAGGCAAGGGCGTATCGATCGGCTCGACCGTCACCAGGAGCGCCCCGGATCACCGAGGCGCCCCATCGATTCGAGCCGGCCATCGAGGTCGTCGGCCCCGTCGAGATCCGGGAGCGCGTGGCCGCGATCCGGCGGCCGAACAGGGGCAATCCCTCGAACCAGTTCATCGAGGGCCGGCGGCCGACGACTTCGCCCACCACCAGCAAGGCCGGCGGCCGGATCGAGGCGACCTCGGCGATCCGGGGCAGGTCGAGAAGCGTCCCTTCGGCAGTTTTCTGCGACGCGACCGTCCCCGACTGGACGATCGCGGCGGGGGTCGCGGGCGGCTTGCCGGCGGCGATCAGGCTTTCGCAGATCGCCTTCAGATGAGTGAGCCCCATGTAAACGACCAGCGTCCCGGGGAACCGGGCCAGGCCGTCCCAGTCGAGCCGGCACGTCGACGAGCCTGGGGCCTGGTGGCCCGTGACGAACGCGACGGCCGAGGAGGCGTCTCTGTGGGTGACCGGTATGCCGGCATAGGCGGTGACGCCCACGCCGGCCGTGACGCCCGGGATGACCCGGCAATCGACGCCGTGGGCCCGGAGGAACTCCAGCTCCTCGGCCCCCCGGCCGAAGACGAACGGGTCGCCCCCCTTGAGGCGGACGACCCGCCGGCCTTGCCGGGCTTCTTCCAGCAGGATCCGCTGGATCTCGTCCTGCGGCATCGACGGCTTACCCCCCCGCTTGCCGGCGAAGATCCGACGGCAGGAGCCGGGGGCCAGGTCGAGCAACCGGGGGTGGACCAGGTGGTCGTGGACGACCACCTCGGCGCGGGCCAGGGCGTCGGCGCCGAGCCGGGTGATCAGGCCGGGGTCGCCGGGCCCGGCCCCGACCAGCGTGACGCGGCCCGAGCGATCGTCCACGGGTCGTCCCCCCGTCCACTCAGGCGGCGACGGCCGCCTCCTCGTTGACACGCTTGCGGCTGACCAGGAAGATGCCCAGGCCGTACAGGGCCATCATCGGCACGGCCAGCAAGGCCAGGCTGAACGGGTCCTGCGTGGGCGTGATGATGGCGGCCGCCACGATGATGATGAAGAACGCCAGCCGCCACTTCGATCGGTAGTCGTCGGCCGTGAAGATGCCGATCCGCTCCAGGAACAGCATCACCAGCGGCGTCTGGAAGCTGATGCCGAAGATCAGGGGCAGGATCGTGGCGAAGCCCATCCAGTCGCTGATCCGCAACGTCGGCGCGATCCCCAGCCAGACGTTGAAATTGAGCAGGAATTCCAGGGTCCAGGGGAGGGCGACGAAGAAGCAGAGGGCCACGCCGGCCAGGAACAGGCCCAGCGAGAACGGCAAGAGGCGGTAGACATACGCCCGCTCGTGCCGGTAGAGCCCGGCCGCCACGAACGCCCAGAGCTGGTAGAAGACCCAGGGGCTGGCGACGACCAGGCCCGTCACCAGGCAGACCATGAAGTACATGGCGAACGTCTCCATCGGCGCCAGGGAGATGAGCCCCGTGTCGGGCTTGCGGGTCACCTGGTTGTCGATGGCGATCATGCCGGCCTGGTCGAAGTTCATCGAGATGGCCAGGGGCGGGGCGTCCCTGAGGTCGGCCTCCGCCGGCGCCGGGAGCTGCGGGTAGAGCCGGCGGACGGCCTCGGCGAAGTCGCGGGCCTGGACGAAGGCGACGACGTCCTCGGTCTTGGCCTTCGAAGCCTTGGCCTCCTCGGCCCGCTGCTTCGACTGGTCGTTGTAATAGCGTTCGAGCGCGGCCTGGGCGGGGTCCTGCATCTGCCGGAAGACGCGGCTGCCCAGGCTCAGGCCCGGCACGAAGGTGATGGTGACGCCGACGAACAGGCCGATCAGGGCCAGGATGAGGTGCCGTCGGAGGTCTTCGAGATGGTCGCCAAAGCTCATGGCGAGCATCCCCTGTTCTTCCTCGAAGAGGTCGCGATCGGTTGCCATGGGAGTCAAGCCGCCTGCGCGAGGTCGGAGGGGAGAACGGTAGGCCGCCCGTGCAAAAAGAGGGGAGGAGACGCGGGCCGATCGGCAAATCCCGATGCCGTGACCCTACAGGAAGCGCCGGGGCCTCACGGGGACGGCTCCTCGGCGGCATGCGTTCCAGCGGCCGTTTCATCGTAGCAACCCCCCCCGGGTTGTTGCCAGGGGGACCGCCGGGCGCCTATCATGGGACGACCCTGACCGGGTAGCTCAGTCGGTAGAGCAACGGACTTCGGCACCACGCTTTCGATCGCGAGGCCAAGCAGCAGACGAAGCGAAGCACAGCCCAGGAGCCTCCCGCGGGAAGAAACCGAACCGCGACGAGTGCATGCCGCTATATGCTGGGACCCCCTGAGAGCCCCGCCGCCACAACGCAGCCGGCAACGGCCAACGTGACGGCCCGAGAAGCGCGGGGATTGGGAAATCAGCAGGCAAGGACCCGGCCCCTCCGGCCGGGCCCAGCCCCAGAGACTCCACGCGGCACGCCTGCGACGGCGAAGATAGAGTCCAGACCCCAACCCGGGGGCAAAACCTCCGGGGTCGGTGAAAGCCGATGAGGCAGGTTAATCCGTTGGTCGTGGGTTCGAGCCCCACCCCGGTCACTTGCAGGAACCTGAAGCCGAATCCGAACCTGCGGATACTCGCCCGACCCCGGGCGATGCGGCCCCGACAGCCCGGAAGCCGGTAATGACCGGATTCCCGGCGGCTCGGCTCGGGCGGCCCGCGACCGGCCGGGCGGGCCCCGTCAGCCCACCAGCCGGCGGACCACGCGACCGCCGACGTCCGTCAGGCGGAAATCCCGGCCCTGGTGGCGGTAGGTGAGCCGGGTGTGGTCCAGCCCGAACAGGTGGAGCAGGGTCGCGTGCAGGTCGTGGACGTGGACCGGGTCCTCGGTGATTTCCCAGCCGATCTCGTCGGTCGCCCCCACGACCTGGCCCCCCGGGACGCCGCCGCCGGCCAGCCAGGTGGTGAACGACGCCGTGTGGTGATCCCGGCCGCTGACCCCGTCGCGCTGCGGGCGGTCCTCGCCGATCGGCGTGCGGCCGAATTCGCTGGTCCAGAGCACCAGCGTGGACGCGAGGAGCCCGCGCGCTTTCAAATCCCGAAGCAGGGCCGCCAGGGGCCGGTCCACCTCCGCGCAGCGGGCCCGATGGTTTTCCGCGAGGTCGAAATGGGCGTCCCAGTCGCCGTGATAGATGGTGACGAACCGGACCCCGCGCTCGACCAGGCGACGGGCCAGGAGGCAGTTGCCCGCGAAGGCCCGGGCCCCCGGGTCGTCCGCGTCGAGCCCGTAGGCGGCCCGCGTGCGGGCCGACTCCCCCGATAGGTCGATCAGCCCCGGGGCGGCGGCTTGCATCCGGAACGCCAGCTCGTAATTCGCGACCCGCTCGAGGATCTCGCGGTCGCCCGTCCGCTCGTATGCGAGCCGGCCCAGCTTCCCGAGGGCCTCCAGCGATCGCCGCTGGGTCTCGGGCTGCAGCCCGGCCGGGGCCTCGAGGTGGGGGATCGGCGGGCCCTCCCTCCGCAGGGCCACCCCCTGGTAATTCGAGGGGAGGAACCCGCTCGACCAGTTCGAGGCCCCGTTGTCGGCGCCGTTGGTCAGGACGACGTAGGCCGGCAGGTCGCGCGACTCGCTGCCCAGCCCGTAGGCCAGCCACGAACCCAACGTCGGCCGCCCGGCCCGTGTGAAGCCCGAGTTCATCATGACCTGGGCCGGGAGGTGGTTGAACGAGTCCGTGTGCATCGATCGCACCATGGCGATCTCGTCGGCGCAGGTCGCCAGGTGGGGCAGCAGCTCGGAGAAGGCCAGCCCCGACTCGCCGTGTCGGTCGAACCGGAAGGGGGTGCCCATCAGGCGGGCGGTCTCCTTGCGGCCGAATGCCAGTTGCGCCTTCTCCAGGATCGACCCCGGCAGGGGCCGTCCGTGATCCTTGTTGAGCCGGGGCTTCGCGTCGAACAGGTCGAGCTGGCTCGGCCCGCCCGACATGAACAGGCAGATGCAGTTCCGGGCGGAGCCGGGGAAATGGGGCGGCCTCGGAGCGTTCGCGTCGACCATCCCGTCGGCGAGCAGGCCCTCCTGGCTCAGGAGGGAGGCCAGGGCCACGCCGGCGATCCCCTGGCAGCCCCGCCTCAGGAACGCACGACGGTGCGGATCGCGTTCGACCTCGGGGGGTCCCATGGCGAAGTTCCTCGATCATGGACTGCCCGGCGGCGCGGCGGCCGGGCTCAGGGCCTGGTCAACATGTCGTCCGCGTTGAGCAGCGTGCGCACCACGACGAACCAGGCCGCCCGCCCCGGGTCGGGGGCGGATCCGGGCCCGTCCCCGAGCAACGCCAACGCGTCGTCCGGCCGCTCGAGGAAGTCCTGGAATGCCGCGTCGTAGAGGGCCTGCAAGGTACGCAACTCCTCCCCGCCCGGCCGTCGGGTGAGGCAACGCTCGAAGGCCGCCTCGAGGGCCCCGTCCCCCTCCCGCGAGCACCAGGCCGCCAGCGCCGAGGCCGCCTCGACGAAGACGGGGCCATTCTGCAGGGCCAGGGCTTGCAGGGGCGTGTTTGTCCCGCAGGCGGCCCGTGCAGGCCGCCTCGGCGCCGGGCAGGTCGAAGGCGCCCAGGATCGGGGAGGGCGAGGTGCGTGCGGAGAAGGTGTACAGGGCGCGGCGAAGTTCCGCGCGAGGGCCCGGTTCGGGCATCCTCGGGTTTTGCCAGGGCCTGGGTTGGTGGTCGCCCAGCCCGAAGCTGGGCCCGCCGATCCGGCGCTCCAGCAGCCCCGAGGCTGCCAGCGCCGCGTCGCGGATCGCCTCGGCTTCGAGCCGGTAGCGGCCTTGGCGAGACAGGAGGCGATTCTCCGGGTCCCGCAGGGCGAGTTCCGGTCGCACGGACGCGTCCTGCCGGTATGCGGACGAGGTCACGATCAGTCGGATCATTCGCTTCCGCCCCCAGTCGCCCCGGACGAACTCGTCGGCCAGCCAATCGAGCAGCTCCGGATGGGTCGGCGGCTCGCCCTGGCGGCCGAAGTCGTCGGGGGTTCGGACCAGGCCGTGGCCGAACAGGTGCTGCCAGGCGTCGTTCATCGCCACGCGCGAGGTGAGCGGGTTGTCGCGATGGGCGACCCAGAGGGCGAGGTCGAGGCGACTGGGAGAGGTGCCTTCCTCGCGGGGGTCTTCGGGCCGGGCCGGGCCTGCCCCGAGCGGCAGGGCCGCGGGGCCGACCCGTTTCCCGGGGCGTGCGGGATCGCCCCGCAGGTGGACGAAGGTCGGCCGAGACGCGACGCGCTGGCGAACGGCGTGCGCCGCGTGCTGGTCGGTGATCTCGGCGGAGCGAACGAGGGCCGCCTCCCAGGCCGCCAGGTCGGCCGCGTCGGGCCGGCAGCTCGATTGATAAAAGCGCTTCAGATCGGCGGCCTGCCGGATCGTGCGCCCCACCGGCGGCATCGAGACGATCGCCCGGATGTCGTCGGGCACGGTTCGCGACGGCGACGAACCCGGCTCGTCCGAAGTGTAGGAGATCCGGAATCGGCCGAGCACTTGCCCCTGTCCGGCGGCCTGGTCGATCGCGATGCGCAAACGCGACGCCCCCCGGGCGGCCGGGGCCGAACGCGGCACGAAGGTCGCCGTATGGGGCATGCCCCTGCGGTTGCCCCAGCCGGTGAGGTCGTCGTCGTCCAGCGAGCCCCGCGGTGAGCCTTCGTTCCCGGCGGGTTCGACCCTCACGTCGGCGATTTCGACCGCATCCACTCCTCCGGGGAATCGGCCCAGGAGGCCTCGATGGTCGCTTCGACACGAGGAATCGGCCGTCCGGTCGCCGACCCGGCCCGCGATCGGGGCGGTCGATGTCCGGCAGAGCCTCCAGGCGGACCGCGGCGACCCCTCCCGGCGGAGCCGGGAACGTCAACTCGTAGTAGTCCCTGGAGGGGAACCGCCCGGTGACCCGGATGGAGCCGTCGGGTTGCTGTTCCAGGAAGGCATGACCGAGGGAGCGGAGCGAAGCGGCCTCGTACCGGGTCGGGGCGACCCACCCGGTCGAATCCCCCGCGACCGCCCGTTCCCAATCGGCCTGCCCTTCCGCCGGGGTGGACGCGTATCGGGCCCGGTGGCCCTCCAGCTCGCGTCGCAGTTCGGCCGGCCGATCGCCGCCCCCGGCGGGCGGGGCGGCGTCGACGTCGGCGTCGTCCATGCTGTTGAAGAAGGCAAAGAGCCGGTAGTAGTCCTCATGGCTGATCGGGTCGTACTTGTGGGAATGGCACTCGGCGCAGCCGACGGTCAGCCCCAGCCAGGCCACGCCGACGGCGTTGGTGCGGTCGACCACGGTTTTCAACCGCTCCCGCTCGATGTCGGTCCCGCCTTCGTGGTTCTCGGCCGCATTGCGGTGGAAGCCCGTGGCCACGAGCGGCCCGGGTTCGCCCGCGGCCAGCAGATCGCCGGCGAGTTGATGGGCCGTGAAATCGTCGAAGGGCTGGTCGGCGTTGAAGGACCGGACGACCCAGTCTCGCCAGCGCCACAGGTGGGGCCGGAGGAGGTCGATGACGCACCCGCTGGTCTCGGCGAACCGCGCCCGGTCCATCCAGTGCCGGCCCCATCGCTCGCCGAAGTGCGGCGAGGCGAGCAGCCGGTCCACCAGCCGTTCGTAGGCGTCCGGGCGCGTGTCGGCCTCGAAGTCCGCGATCTCCTCGGGGCCCGGCGGCAGGCCGATCAGGTCGAGGTGGAGTCGCCTCAGGAGCGTCCTGCGATCGGCCTCGGGCGAAGGGGCGAGGGCTTCTCGCTCGAGCCCGGCGAGGACGAAGGCGTCGATCGGGTTTCGCACCCAGGATGGACCCGCCACGTGCGGGATCGGGGGGCGCCGCACGGGCTGGAACGACCAGTGGCGATCGGCACGGCCAGGCCCGCCGTCGCGATCCTCGGGCCAGGCGGCCCCCAGGTCGACCCAGGACCGCAGCGTGTTGACCTCCCTGGGTGTGAGGGGCTCGCCGTCGGGCGGCATGCGGCGCCCGGCCCCGGCGGCGTACCGGACCATCCGCGAACGGGCCGAGTCCCCCGGCACCAGGACGTCGGCATGGTCGCCGCCCCGCAGCGCGTCCTCGCGGCGGTCGAGCCGGAGGCCGCCTTCCTGGAGGTCCTCCCCGTGGCAGCCGTGGCAGCGGCCCGCCAGGATCGGCAGGACGTCCTTCCCGAAATCGACCGCATCCTGGGCGGCCCGCATCACCGTACCATGCGCCGCCGGGGTGGCGGCCAGGACGCACGCCACCGCCTTGGCGAGCCATCTACCGTTCATCCCTTACCCAGCTCCAGGACCCATGGCATTCGAGGAAAACCTGCCTATTTGGTGGACTCGACCGGCTCGCGATGGGCGATGCCGCCGGGGCCGCGGGGCTCGGGCGCGATGCCCGGCAGGCCGACTGCGTCCGTGCGGATGACGAGGGTCTCCCAGGCCGCGACCCCGGACCGGTCCAGGGTCAGCGACAGGATCCAGCCGGGGCGGTCCTCGTACTGGTCGAAGACGAAGTTGCCCAGGCTGTAGGCGATCGGCCGGTCGCGGTACGTCTCGATGCCCTGGGGGATGTGCGGGTGCCTTCGACGACCGCCGAGGCGGCGGCGTCGATCATGGCTCAGGCCAGCCAGCGTTGGCGGTCGTTGGGCTCCGGGCACGTCCTCGACGCCCCAGTGCATGAACGGGATGACCACGTCGGCGTGGTACAGGGACCGGGCCGCGGCGATGTCGGCGAGGACGCGGCGCTCCCGGCCCTTGCTCCAGGCGACGCCCGGGGTGTGGCGGCCAGCGTGAAGTCGCTGGGCTGGTACTCGCTGTAACCCAGCAGGGCGATGCGCAGCCCCCGCTCCAGGACCAGGGCCGATGCGGCGAAGCGCTCGCGATCGCGACCGCCGCCGAAGTGGCCGATGCCCGACCGCTCGAGGCCACTCAAGGCCCTCGACGAACGCCCCTTGCCGTAATCGCCGGAGTGGTTGTTGGCCAGCGAGACGGCGTCGAAGTAGTCGGCGAGCCGCGGGAGGACGGGGGGTGGGCCCGATAGGTGTAGTTCTTGTCCTCCGGCCGGCGGATGTGGCGACGGCGCACTCCAGGTTACCGACCACGACGTCCATCGTGCAGGGCCGCTCGGCGACGCGGGCGAACGGGTCCTCGCCCCGGGCGATCGCCTCGCCGGGGGGGGCCGTCGAGCATCATGTCGCCGACGGAGCGCCGGGGCACCTGCCCCAGGCGCGGGGCTCCTCCAGGCGGGCCGTATCGACCCCCGCCCCGGGCCTTTTCGGCGGGCGGCGTCCGCGGGCGGGGCGTCGTCGGCGGGCTGGTCGAACCGTCCTGGCCGGCCCCCGCGAGCAGGATTGCAAATGTCCACAGGAACGCGTGCATGATCCGGACCTCGTTCGGTGGTGGCCTTGCCATCGGTGCGAGGCCCGGTGGCGATCCGGGGCGGGCCCCCGGACCTGGGCGGCCCGCCGCAAACCCGGGGGCCGATCGGCGGGCAAAGGCCCTTGCGATTCCAAAGTTGTCGAAATCGTTAAAGGTTCTGGGGTCGCAGCCTGGGGCGGTATCAGTCCCGGGCCGATGGTGCCGGGGCGTCGTTGGGGGCACCCCGTCCGGGCCCGTCGGCATGGCCGGGCCATGTCGGAGGGCTTCCGCCTCGCTTCAGTGGCATCCGCGTTCGTCTTCCTTATCGATGCAGGATTCCGTACGATGGCACCGCCGAGTCGCCGGGCGAGGCCACAGGCCGGAATGTTACGGGCCCGGGGATAATCCTCCTCGCGGCGCCGAAAGGTAACACGGCCTCCCGCATTTCTCCTCGCCGCGCCCGACGCGTAGGTCCCTTTCGGCGAGATCAGGGCGGCATCCTGCCCGCTCCCTCGCCGGGACCTCGGTTACGCTCTGCCTTCTGCGGGAGGATCATCCTTGGCGGGGTGCACGGAGCCTTCCGATCCGACGATCGACCCCGAGGCCTTGCTCCTTCAGGCCGCGCGCGGAAACGCGGAGGCGCTGGGAAAGTTGTTGAACCTGCACCGGGAACGCCTGCGCCGCATGATCGCCTTTCGGCTCGACACGCACCTGGCGGCGTACCTCGACGCCTCCGATATCGTGCAGGATTCGCTGGCGGACGCGGTGCGAAAGCTCCCCGACTACGCCCGCGAACGGCCCTTGCCCCTGTACCCGTGGCTGCATCGCCTGGCCTCGGAGCGCCTCACCAAGGCGCGCCTCCGGTATCGTCGCGAGCAAGGGACCATCCGATGGGCCGACTCGGCGACTCGGCTCCTGGTCGATCGGCTCGTCGCCGGGGACCCGAGCCCGGGGGGCGCGGCGGTCCGCGAGGAGCAGCGTCGGCGGGTCCAGGCGGCCCTGGTCCGGATGGCCGACCCCGACCGGGAGATCCTGCTGATGCGGCACCTCGAGGACCTGAGCTTCCCCGAGATCGCGGCCATCCTGGGGATCGCGGAGGGGGCGGCCAAGATGCGACACCTCCGCGCCCTGAACCGGATACACGCCCTCCTGGGGGGGGACGGTCCGGGATCGGGGCGATGAGCGAGTCGGGTTACAGGCCCGCCGACGAACCCTCCTCGGGCGACGATGCGACGCTCGCGGACAGGGTCGCCGACCTGGTCGATCGCCTCCGTCGCGGCGAGGGGATCGACCTGGAGGCCGACGGCAGCCCCCAAGCCGCGGAGCTCCGGCGGCTCTTGCCCACGCTCCGGCTGATGAGCGAGCTGGGCGATCCGCCGGCCCCCGGGCCGGAGATGGGGTCCCTGGGCGACTTCCGGATCCTTCGAGAGCTGGGCCGGGGGGGCATGGGGATCGTCTACGAGGCGATTCAGGTCTCGCTGGGCCGGCGCGTCGCCCTGAAGATGCTCCCCAGCGCCGCCACCCTCGATCCCCGGCAACTCCAACGGTTCCGGATCGAGGCGCAGTCCGCCGCCAGCCTGCACCACCCCGGCATCGTCCCGGTCTTCGCCCTGGGATCGGAACGTGGCATCCCCTTCTACGCGATGCAGCTCATCGACGGCCGGGATGTCTCGCGCGTGATCGAAGGGTGGGCGAAGGGGACGGAACCGGCGTCGGGCCGGGATCGGGAGCGCTTTCGTACCGTCGCACGGCTGGGCCGCCAGGCGGCGGAGGCCCTCGCATACGCCCACGAGCACCACGTCCTCCACCGCGACATCAAGCCGTCGAACCTGCTGGTCGACGAGGCCGGCCACCTGTGGATCACCGATTTCGGCCTGGCACGCATCCGAGGTGACCTCGACCTGACCCGGACGGGCGACAACATCGGCACGCCGAGGTACATGAGCCCCGAGCAGGCGCTGGGCGGCCGGGCGCCGCTGGATGGCAGGGCCGACATCTATTCGCTCGGCGTTACCCTGTACGAGCTCGCGACGTTGCGCCCGGCGTTCGTCGGGCACGATCGGATCCAAATCCTGCGCCAGATCGCGGAAGCGGGGCCCGCCCGACCCCGCCGGATCGACGCGACGATCCCCGTCGACCTGGAAACCATCATCCTGAAGGCGATGGCCAGGGCCCCGTCCGATCGCTATGCGAGCGCCACCGAACTGGCCGACGACCTGGGCCGGTTCCTGGCCGGGGAATCCATCCGGGCTCGGCAGCCCTGGGTGGGGAGGAGACTCCGGGAATGGGCCCGGCGCCGGCCCGCCGCGGCGACCGGCCTGCTCGCCCTCGCGGCGCTCGCGGGGGTCCTGGGATGGGCCGAGGCCCGTCGCCGATACCACGAAACCCTACTCGTCTCCGCGCAAGGCGCGGCCGACGATTCGAGGCGTGCGGTGGAGGAATCCGCCGGTCGGCTGAGGCGGGTCGAAGCCATTCAGCAACTTCGCGCCGCGGCGGAGCACCTCCGCGAGAATCACATCGAGACGGCGCGCGAGCTCATCCGCGGCCTCGCGGCCGAACCGGACGGGTTCAGGGCGGGTGAATTCGCCTGGGGCCTCGTTCAAACCATGGCCCGCGAGGCCCTCCGGCCCGTGGGGGGGGAGGGCGAGGCGGGCGAATTCGCGGTCCCCAGCCGGGACTGGCGGTATCTGGCCTCATTCGACCTGGGCGGGCCGATCCATCTGATCGACGGCGCGACCCTCCGCCACGTAACAAGCATCCCGGTCCCCGGGCCGCTCCAGCCCCCCCAGCCGAACTCCCAGGTCGAATTTTCCCCCGAAGGCCATCGGTTGCTGGCGATCGAGTCGGACAGCGTGCCCGGCGCGAAGCGGCGGGCATGGATCTGGGAAGTTCCCACGGGCCGGCTGCTGGCCGAGGTACACCCGCCCCCGGGACGCTGGTTGCGATGGGTATACCTGGTCGGGGGCGGTCGATTCTACTGCGAGACCAGCCCCCTGCGAGGGAATTCGGTCCGGTCGGATTTGTGGGATCTGTCGGGAGACGACCGGGAGCCGCGTTGGATTGCCAGGCTCGCGGACGACTACAACTGGGGCGCGCGATCCAGGGATGGGCGGCTGTTTGCCGCCGTGGATTCGGATCGGATCGTTGTCGTCGATGCCGTGACCGGTGCCCTGCGGCAGACCCTCGGGGAAGGCACCCGGGAAGGGATGGAGTGGCGACTCGAATTCGCGGCCGATTCGCGGACGCTCATGGCAAGGTCGCCCACGCGCGTGGAGTTCTGGGACCTGACCCGGGGGGCCCTGGCCGAGAGTCGGGCATTGGCCCGCGGGGCCACCCTGGATCGGGTGTGGACCAGCCCGGACGGTTACACGCTCATCTTCGGCAACATCGCCGGCAAGATCGAATCCTGGCATCGGCAGACCGGGCAGAAACGGGGCCTCCGGGCGGATGCTCTCCAGGGGAAGCACGACTTCGAAGGCAGGTTCTCCGACGACGGGACACGCCTGATGGTCCGCACGCGAGTTGCGGGGGGGAATTGGGAATTCCCCAGGGTCTGGGACTACGCGAAGGGCCGACTGGTGGCGACCACCTCCTGGGACCACCCGGTCGAGCACAGTTCCTTCTCACCGGATGCCCTGCAATTGGTCCTGTCCCGGGAGCCCGTCGCCCAGGTCTGGCGCATCGAACCGCTCGCGCCCTTCGCGCTGGGCGGCCACAAGGACGAGGCCTGGGCCGTGGCATTCTCCCGCCGGGGCGACCTGCTCGCCTCGGGCGGCGACGACGAGGGCGGCGACGATCCGGATACGATCAAGATCTGGGACCCGCGGGACGGCCGACTCGTGCGTGCCTGGGCGGGTGGGGCCGGCACGGCGTCGTCGCTGGCGTTCGACCCCGCCGGCAGGACGCTGGCCTCGGCGCACCTGGACGCTGCCGGATCCATCCGTTTGTGGGACGTGGGAACCGGCAGCCTGCTCCATACGCTGGGAGGGCACGCGGGGAAGGCCCGGAGCGTCGCCTTCCATCCCGGCGGGCGCTGGCTGGCTTCGAGCTCCTCGGACGGGACGGCCCGGCTCTGGGACGTCGTCGAGCGGGGTTGCCTCCTGGTCCTCGAAGGCCACGCGGGGACCGTCCAGGAGGTCGCGTTCGACCCGAGCGGCACGAAGCTGGCCACGGCCGGCAGCGACGGGACCTTGCGACTCTGGGAGATCCCTTCGGGCCGCGCAGTCCGGGTGATGAAGGGGGGCAAGTTCACGTCCCTCGCTTTTTCCCCCGACGGCTCGCTGCTGGCGGCGGCCGACGAGGGCGGACGGGTGACGCTCTGGGACCCGGGATCGGGCGCGTTGCGGGGTACCTTGCCGTGCGGCACTTTCGCGCTCTACTGCGTCGCATTCACCCCGGGCGGCGAGGCGCTGGCCGTGGCCGGGACGAGCGGGCGGATCCAGCTCTGGGACATCCGGACGGGCCTCGAGATCGTGACCCTCCAGGTCGAGGGGAGCCAGGTCCATGGGCTGGCCATCTCGCCCGATGGCTCGGCCCTCGTTTCCGCCAGCCACGACGGGGCCGTGAGTCTTTGGCGCGTCGGGCCACCCGATCGGCCGTAGCCGATGGGCGCGGCCGCGACCGATCGGCCGTGAAGCGGCTAGCGGCGCGCCGGCCGGGCGTCCCAGACGCGGATCAGGCCGTCGACCCCGGAGGTGGCGAGGCGGCGGCCGTCGGGGCTGACGGCCAGGCCGAGGCCGGTGGCGTGGGCGGCCGCGGTGAACGCCCTGGCCCGAGGCGATGTCCCAGAGCTTGAGGGTGCCGTCGTCGCCGGGGTTGACCAGGCGGATCCGTCGGGCAGGAACGCCAGCCGTCGGACGAAAGTGCCGCCGCGGAGGTCCCGCTTGCCCCCCGGGCCTTGCAGCCGGACCCGGCCCTGGACGAGGCGTCGATCTCGGACGAGGCGAGCGTCCGTCCGTCGGGGCTGAAGGCCAAGCGCCGAGATGGGGCCGGCATGGTCACTCTCATCGACCGACGTCGCCGACCTCGCGGCTCACGTCCCAGGTCCGCACGGTGCGATCAGCGGCCGCCGGAGGCGATCGTGCGGCCGCTGGGGCTGAAGGAGATGCTGACGGGGCGCCGCCTTCGAGCCGCGCCAGGAGCCGGCCGGTATCGATCTCCAGGAGTCGATCGCCGCATCGGCGCCGCCGGCCGCGATCGTCCGTCCGTTGGGCTGAAGGCGGCCGCCCGGGCGTCTGAGGAGGATTTCCAGCGACTGCTCCCGGCCCCGTCGAGGCCCCTGAGCATCGATCGAGCCGTCGCGGCCGGCCGCGATCCGGCCGGGCTGGGCGAGGGCGAATGACCCAGCCCCGGCCCTTCGAGGTCGCCCTCCAGGCGATAGAGGGTCCGACCGGACGCGACGTCCCAGGCCGTCGAGCGCGCCGGCATGCTGGGCGGAGATCACCGCCCGGCCGCCGTCCGCGAAGGCCAGGGCCAGTCGGGCACCCATGGGTCGAAGGCCGCCCGATCGTTGCCCAGGTCGATCGACTGGCCGCGGGTCGAGTCCCAGAGTCGCCGCCTCGGCTGTCGATCAGGCTCAACGAGGCGATCGCCTCGTCGGGCGAGGCGGCAATGTCCCAGATCGGCGCAGCGGTGGCCGCGCCACCCTGCAACGAGCTCCGCCTTCGGCGACGTCCCAGAGGCGGACGACCTCGTCGCGGCCGGCCGAGACCAGGCGGCGTCCGCCTGCGTCGAACCGGACGCGGTGGACCTTGGGTTCCCGATGGCCGGGGCGAGGTCGGCTCCGCGGGGCCCCTCGCGGGGACGTCCCGGCCTGATCTCAAGGCGCTTCGGCGGCGGAGCGCCGGCCACTTCGAGGTCGGGGGAGAAGGCGACATCGACGAAGGCGCCCCGGGTGTCGAACTCACCCACGACCCGGCCGGATTCCAGGTCCCAGGTGCGCATGACGCTGCCCGATGTCCTCGGCTGCTGCCCCGTCCTCGGTCGTAGTCGAAGGCCAGGTAAGCGATGAACGTCGGGGCCGGGATCATGGCCGCCAACTCGGCCTCGGCGACGTCCCAGGACCTCGATCCGGTAGCCGGCCGGGTCGGCCCCCGCGCCTTGGACGCAGCGGGCGAGGCGGCGTCCATCGGGGCTGAACGCCAGCCGCCCTGTCGCTGGCGCGATGCGCCCGTCGCGGAGCCGGGCCGAGGGCGGAGCGCCCGTCTCGGGGTCTCCGTGCCGCGATCGCCGTCGGCCTGGGCCCACGCGATCAGGCCGTCGGGGCCGACGGCGTCGACCTACGACGCCCTTCCCTTCGGCGAGCCGGAGCGCACCTGGCCGTCTCGGGCGTCGAGCAGGACCACGGGGCGTGGTCCTCGCGCCGGCCGGCTCGACCGCGACGGCCAGCCAGGAGCCGTCGGGGGCGAACTCGGCTGATGCCGCCCTGCCGACCCCTTCGACGTCCACAGGCCCGGCCGCGTCAGTCGGTCGAGGTAATCCCACTCGAACTTGGGCGGAAGCCGGGGCCGCTGGCGGGTCGAACGGCGCAACTCGCGGCATCGTTCGGGCTGGGGCGTCCTGCCACTGCGCCAGGCCAGGTTGACGGGCGCGCGGGGATATAGGCTCCGGCGGGCGACGGGTCGCGCTGATCGGCCACTTCCAGCCGCAGGGCCCGCTCGCCCAGCGCGGGTCGTCGTGGCCTCCTGGCGGGTGTTAGCGAACGCGAGGGCGGCGGCGGTCAGCAGCGATAGGTTTGTAGCGCCAGACCATCGCCGCGCGGGCGGGTCGGCGGCGGCACCAGAGCCAGGCCCGCTCGGCGCGCCGGCCGGCCGGGCCGCGACGCGCACCGAGCCAGCGCGGAGTTCGTCGGCCACCGCCTGGGCCGTCGGGTAGCGGCGGCGGGGGTCCTTGTCCAGGCATCAGGGCGATCGTCTCCAGGTCCTTGTGGGCCTTCGCGTTGAGTTGCAGCGGCGGTCGGGCGGCTGACCGCGTCGAGGGTGTCGATCACGCTGTCGCCGCCGAATGGGCGCCTTGCCGGTGAGCAGCGCGTACAGCAGGTAGCGCCCAGGCCGTAGACGTCGGCGGCGGTGGTGATGTCATAGGCGGCCGCCGGCCTGCTCGGGGGCTATTGGCGTAGGCCGGCGTGCCTGCGGATGGCGCCCGAGCGGGTCAGCTCCGGGTCGCCGTCGAGCTGCTTGGCCAGGCCGAAGTCGTAGACGTGGCGGCTCTTCGCCGTCGACCAGCACGTTGGCCGGCTTGAGGTCTCGGTGCAGGATGCCGCGGGCGCGCGTGGGCCACCGCCTCGGCCACGTCGGCCACCAGGCGGCCGCGGCCTCGGGGTCGTCCCGATAGCGGCCTCGGCGCCGAGGCGAGCCCCTCCCCCTCGATCAGCTTCATACTGATGTAGCTCTGCCCGTGGTGTTCGCCGACCTCGTGGACCGGGACGATGTTCGGGTGGTCGAGGACGACCGCCTCGGCCTCGTTGCGGAACCGGCGCGCAGCCGGGTCGTCGCCTGCGAGCAGGCCGGAACGGAGCATCTTGAGGGCGACCGGCCGGTTGAGCGGACCTGGCGGCCCGGTAGACGACACCCATACGCCCCGGCCCAGCTCGCTGAGGATCTCGTAATCGCCGAAGCGCAAGCGGGGTCGCCGGGCGGGCGGCCCCCGGGGGGCAAGGGGATCCCCTGTTCGAGTGGCCGCGAGCGTCTCGTTCGGCCCCACCCCGCCGCCCGTCCCGATGCGGGCGACGATCATCCCGCCGACGTCCCGCCCCGCCCAGCACGGCGTCGGCGCGGGCGTGGGCGCGGAAGAGGGAATCGATTCGGGATCGCAATGCGGGTCGCCCGCAGGCGGCATCGAGGGCCTCGCGTGCCGGTCCCGGTTCGGCTTTTCGCCAGGGCCTCGATGAAGACTGCTCCTGGGGATCGCCGATGGGCCGGTCCACGGGCATCGCCCCTTCGTCGAGGTCCGGGGTCGCGGGTCGATCCGATTCGTCGCGCGTCGCCCCGGCTTTCTATGCCTCCCTCCGGGTGACCGATGGCAGGCCCGCGGATTTCTGCGGGCGTCCGTTTCAGTCCGCCCCGCCGAGGGCGGGCGCGCAGAGCCAGCGCGGCGTAGGCCCAGTAGTTGTCGGCGGTCCTCCGGCCGATTCCCATCACTTCGGCGGCCTCCGCCAGGGTGAGCCCGGCGAAGCGCGAGGCGTACGAGTTCAGCGCCGTCGGGATCCTCGCGGGCCAGGGTCTCCAGGCCTGGTCGAGGGCGAGCAGGTCGTCGTCGGGCGGCTCGGTTAGCGTCGAGGTCGATGGCGATGACCAGGTCGCCGCCGTGCCATTCGCCGGCGGCCCGGGCCTTGTCGATCAGGATCCGGCGCATCGACTGGGCGGCGGCGGCGTAGAAGTGCCGTCGGCCGGCGAACGACCGGGCCGGCGCTGTCGCCCGCACATCGACGCCCCCGGCCAGCCGCAAGTAGGCCTCGTGGACCAAGGCGGTCGGCTGGAGCGTCTGCCCGGGGCGTTCCCGCCAGCAGGGGCGCTGCCGGCCAGGCGGCAACGGCTCGTCGTAGACCAGCGGGCAGGAGGGCCCGGCGGCCCTCGAGGCTCGCCGCGTTCGATCGCCTCGAGGATTCGGGTCACGTCGGCCATCGCACCGCCCGGCGAACCAGGGTCCGCACCTCGCGCGATCCGCCTCGCCACGTCGCCACCGCCGTGATCGCATGGTTTCATGACCCGACCCCATTGTGGCGGGGGCATCCTGGGAGGCAAGTGAGGTCGTCGCCCGCGGGCCTCGGGGTGTTTTTTTCAGGACGTCGCGCATCCCGGCGCGGATTCGTCGCCAAGGACTGTCGGCGGGGACCGGCCGGGCCGGCCGCAACCCCGGCATAGTACCTGGGCCGGCAGGGCGCCGGCGAGCGATCCCGCTGGTGAGGCCCGCCACGAGGGCGGGTCGCCGGCGACCCACGGGCTCGGGGCACCGGCATCATGACGGGATCATCGGCGAGGGGCGCGGGGCGACATGGGCCGGCGTCGGGCCCCCGGGTTGCGGCGGCGACTGCCGGCGGTCGAGGCGCTGGAGGCCCGCGAGATGCTGGCGAACGGGCCGGCCTCGGCCATCCGGCCGCCATCGGATCCTCCGGCGATTTATGCGCACCGGGGCCTGTACCCGACCGCCCCCGGAGGGGCCGCCACCGAGGCGTCCGCGCAAGTCGCGGCCCGGTCGAAATCGGCCGCGGCGCCATCCGGGCCGGCGATTTCGCCCGAGGCCCGGAAGGCCATGTACGTCCTGACGGCGGCCCGCGCCGCGAGCCCGAAGACATGGGACATGATCGTGCGGAAGCTCCGCACCCGGGACCGGCCGGCCTGGCGGGCGCTCAACGCGGCGATGTCCGGGCGCGACCCGAACGGCTGGCTGAAGGCGCTGCCGGCGGTCCTCGCCCGGTTCCCGAATGCGCCCGGGCTACCTCGGCGGCTGGCGCCCCCGGCCGCGGCGGCCCCGGCCGGGGCGTTGCCGTCGCTGGGCCTGCCCCTGGGCGTGAACTTCGACCTGACGACACGCTGGCGGAACATCACCCCGACCAACCTCGGGGGCAGCCCCGCATCCGTCGCCATGAGCAGCGACAGCGGCGTGATGCTGTCGCTGCAGGGCGGCAACACGGTCTACTTCTACGACCCCCAGGACCAGCAGCAGGGCTGGGTCACCACCCTCACGCAGGGCATTCCGGGCCAGTACCGGATCCTCCAGGTGTCGGCGGGTTCGGTCCTGACCAATTTCGCCGGCTTCGACGTCGCCCGCGAGGGGTGGCTGGTTTACCAGGACGGCAACGGCGCGCAGTCGGCCATCCGGTTCGCCGTAGGCTTCAACGGCGGCCGTTACGCGGGGGCCGACATCTGGCAGACGCAACTGCCCAACGGCGACCCGTTCGCGCAGATCTCCTCGGGGTCGGACGGCGCGGCGTGGGCGGTCGGGACATCGGGCGCGCTGTACTCCTACAACTGGCCCAACAACACCTGGACGACGCGGGTGTCGCCCCCGGCCCCGCTGGCCCCGTACAACGAAGGGAACCCCCAGGTCCAGATCAGCGTAGGGTCGGCCGGCAACGCCTGGGCCGCGGTGACGGGGAGTAACCAGCTCCTCGGCCAATCCACCGCGATCTACTGGTGGAACGGCCAATCCTGGCAGACCGTGGCGGCGAACGTGAGGGGATTCGGCTCGATCGCCGGCGTGGCCGACGGGACGCTCTGGGTCAATTACGGGAATACCCTCTACACGGTGCCCCCGGGCACGACCAACCTGGTGCCGGTCGGCGGACCGGCCTCGCCGGTCGGCCTGGGGGCGCTCGCGGCCGGCACGCGGTTCCGAGCCGTGAGCCTGAATGGCCCCGGCCTGGGCCTGATCTCCTACGGCCTGGCCGACCAGCCGACGCGGGGCTACGCGTCCTGGACCGCCGGCCAGCAGGCGGCGTACGACTCCATCAACACGCAGCTCGGCTTCACCTGGCAATCCACCGACAACCCCGCGACCCGCGGACTGCGGACGCAATATACGAACCAGTTCGCCGTGTACGAGCTGCCGCTGTACCAGTCGAGCATCCTGAACCTGGCGGCGCCGTCGAACGTCGCGGCGGCCGACTGGAAGGCGGTGAAGTCGCAGGTGCTCCAGGAGCTGGCGGGGGTGCTGGGCACCTACCGGATGTTCGACGTTTTGGCCGACCTCGACCAGTACATCGGCACCCTTTCGGGGGACATCCTGACGGAGACGGGCAACCTCGTGCAGCTCAGCGCGGGGGACCAGGGCTCGACCTTCGGGATCATCCTCAGCGACGTCTTCCAGGCGGGGCTTTCGGGCATCGCCGCGGCCGTGGGCGTGGTCTCCGGGGGGGCGGGGATCGCCGCGGCCATCGCCGCCTCGGGGATCGACGCGGCCCTCGGCGACCTGACCGGCGGGGGCTCGGGCACCAACTTCCAGACGACGTATAACAACCTCCAGGCGCAATTAACCACACTCTTCCAGAACGTGTCCGAGAAGAACTCGCAGTACAAGGGTGCGATCCTGTCCGACCCGAGCCGGTTCCTGGCGATCGGCGCGGGGATCCTCGACGGTACGCTGTACTGGCCGCCGGGATCGAACCAGAAGCTCGCCCAGGCCGCCGCGAACGGCTTCCAGCTCTACTACCTGAAGAGCCTGATGCCCCTCCGGTGGAAGATCATCGCGATCCCCAAGTTCATCTACAACAGCCTGCCGAACTACGACGTCTATGTCGTGTCGGGCAGCTACAATTCCTCCGATACCAACCAGACCGTCTTCCACGGCGACTTCCGCGTACTCTACGACAAGAACGGCGACCCCAACCGCGGCACGTTGTCCGGGCCCATCCCGACCCGGGCCCTGCTCAACGCGATCTACGCGGTGGGCGTGGCGCAGGCCGACCTGTTCACCGGCGCCAACGGCTGGCTATCGATCTCCCAGATCAGCGACTTCTGAATCGCCCGGTGGCCGACCCGGCTCGGTGCCCTATCCTCCCCGGCCGGGCCGACGCGTCGGCCCGGTCAGGAGGGCGGTGCGACCAGCGCGAGCGTCGTCGCCCAGTCGCGGCGGAATTGCGCCCGCATGGGTACGACCACCGATCGGTCGCGGAGCACCAGGCCCAGCTCGCGATCCCGGGCGGTTTGGGTCGTGTCCAGGTCGATCGAGCCGAGGTAGGCGACCCGCCCATCGGCCACGATCGACTTGGCATGCATGTGGGGGATCGCGCCCGGGGGCGGATCGGTCACGTCGGTGACGTGGACCTGCACCCCCGCGGCCTGGAGCCGGAGCAGCGACGGCAGATTGTCGTTGCCGGCCCGGGCCGACTGCGGTGCGATGAGCCGGACCCGCACCCCACGCCCCACCGCCGCCACGAGCTGCCCTTCGAGGAACGGGTCATCGACGATCTCGCTGGTCAGGTCCAGGCTGCCCCGTGCCCCGGTGATCAGGGCCGAGAGGCGGTCGATGGCGTTGGTGGGCGCGACGATCAGCCGGGGGTCGTTGATCGAGGGCGTGGGGTTGTACGGGGGCGTCGGCCGGCCCGGCGGGGCCGCGTTCGCCCAGTCGGTCGCGAAGACGGAGCCAATCCCCCCGATGATGCCGCGATCCGCGAGGACCACGCCGTATTCTCGGGTGTTGACGAAGGTCAGCGGAACCAGGCAGAGCGTCATGACGACGGCCCGACGGTCATCGATCAGGAGGTATTTCGGGAAGCTCTGGGGGAAGACGGGGTTGCTCAGGCGGACCTGGACGCCGGCGGCGAGGAGCCGGGCGACCTCGGCCTGTTCGGGCGGCTTGGCCAGGTAATCGGCCCGATCGACGATGATCCGCACCCGCACGCCGCGGGACACGGCGGCGATGAGGGCGTCGCCAACCTGGGGGTCGCTGAGGTTGCAGATCCCGACGCGGATTTGCGAACGGGCCGACGCGATCGCGCGGAGGATCGGCGTGCGGCCCGCCTGCGGCTCGATGAACAGGCCGGGGGCGGGCAACCTCGCCTGGGCCGCCGCGCGGACCTCCGCGGATCGCGTTGCAACCCCCGCGCCGCTGAGCAGGAGCCGCCCTTCCAGTCCCTCCAGGGCCTCGCAAGACCATCCCCGCGCCCGTGCCATCGCCGATTCTCCCCGGACCTGACCGGCCACGGCCCGGCGCGATCGGCGGACGGGCCCTCCTGGATCCAGCAATAACCTACACCATCCCGCTTGCCCCGTCGCGTCCGTCGGGTCCTGCCGATCGCCGTGGGAATTCGCGGCGGCGATGCTCGTGAGACCTGGGACTCGGGTACTCGATGGCGACCTTGTTGAACCGGTCCGGCGGGTTGTAGGCTATCGGGCGCCAGGGCCGAGCCCCGATCCGTGGAGTTGCGCCGGCGGGAGTGAGTTCGCCCCCTGGAATCCCCCGGGAAGGGTGTCGCCTCGAACGATGAAGCCTTCCGAATCGACCTGCTGGACCGTCCTCCGCGAGGCCGCCGCGGGCGATCGCCCGTCGCGCGAGGCCTTTGCGTTGCGCTACGAGCCGTCCGTGCGGACCTATCTGGCCGCCCGCTGGAAAGGCTCGGCGCTGATCCAGGAGATCGATGATGCCGTGCAGGAAGCGTTCGTCGAGTGCCTCCGGGACGGCGGAGGGCTGGATCGCTTGCAGCCCGGCCGTCCGGGGGGCTTTCGCGCCTTCCTCTACGGATTGATCCGCAACGTGGCGCTCCGCGTCGAGCAGCGATGGGGCCGGGTCAGGCAACGGATCGAGCCGGGCCCGATCGAGGCCGAGGCTTTGCCGGCCCGGGAAGAGGCCCTCTCCCGGGTATTCGATCGCGCCTGGGCCAAATCCATCATGCGACAGGCGGCCGACCGCCAGGCCGAAAGGGCCTCCCGCGCCGGCGACGCCGCCGTCCGTCGGGTGGAACTGCTCCGCCTGCGGTTCCAGGAAGGACAGCCGATCCGCGACATCGCGCGGGCCTGGGGCGACGATCCCGCCGTCTTGCATCGCGAATACGCCAAAGGGCGTGAGGAGTTCAAGGCGGCCCTGCTGGAAGTCCTGGCGTTCCACCACCCCGATTCGCCCGTCGAGGTCGGGCGCGAGGCGGCCGACTTGCTGGGCCTGCTCGGGTAGTCGATCGGGATTTTTCGGGGGCCTTCGGCGAAAATCGGCCTGGGCGTGAACCTGGGGTATCGGACCGCTCCACCTCGCCCGAGGGCCTCCCCCGTGAACGATCCCGACCTCTCCCGCAACCTGGAAGCCGGCCTCCGCGCCGGGTTCGGGCCACCCTCGACCGCCGCACACGGTTCGGGCGGCGCCCTGATCGGCCTGCTCCGGGAATCGATCGGCGAGGTTCCCGACTTGATGCTCCGGGAGGAGTCGAACGGCTCGGATTGCGACGTGGGCCTGGTCGATCCCTGGTCGCCGGAGGCCGAATCGGTCGCGTCGGAGCCGGGCCGTGGTCGGGGCCGCTACGAGGTGGCCGGCGAGCTGGCCCGGGGCGGGATCGGCGTGGTCCTGAAGGGCCGCGATCGCGACCTGGGTCGCGAGGTCGCCCTGAAGGTATTGAGGGCCGAGCACGCGAACAACCCCGCGATGGTCCGACGGCTGGTGGAGGAAGCCCAGATCGGCGGGCAGTTGCAGCACCCCGGGATCTTGCCCGTGTACGAGCTGGGCCTCGACTCGGCCCGGCGGCCGTTTTTCGCCATGAAGCTGGTCCGGGGCCGGACGTTGGCGGCCCTGCTCGACGAGCGCGAGGCCCTCGACGCCGATCAAGGTCGGTTCCTGGCGATCTTCGAGGCGATTTGCCAGGCCGTCGCTTACGCCCACGCGAGGGGCGTGATCCATCGCGACCTGAAGCCGTCGAACGTGATGGTCGGCGCCTTCGGCGAGGTGCAGGTCGTCGACTGGGGCCTGGCCAAGGTGCTTGCTCGGGGCGGCCCCAATTCGACCGGCCCCGATTCGGGGCCGACGGCCGTCGCCACGGTTCGATCGGGCGATACCGATTCGCGATCGGAGGCCGGATCGATCCTGGGCACGCCCTCCTACATGCCCCCCGAACAGGCCCGGGGCGAGGTCGATTCGCTCGACGAGCGAAGCGATGTTTTCTCCCTGGGCGCCATCCTGTGCGAGATCCTAACGGGCCTCCCCCTTTGTGGGGGCGGGATGAGGTCCTGGCGAGGGCCCGGGAGGGCGACCTGTCGGACGCCTTCGCCCGGCTAGATCCGCGGCGATCCCACGCCGACCCGGAGTTGCTGCTAATCGCCCGCCGGTGCCTCGAACCCCGCCCGGAAGCCCGATTCCGCGAGGCGGGGCAGGTCGCCCGCGCGATCGGCTCGCACCTGGCCTCCCTGGAGGAACGGGCCCGGGTCGCCGAACGCGACGCGGCGACCGCCCGGGCCGTGGCCCGCTCGGAACGCCGATTCCGATGGCTGTCGATCGCGACCGCCGCGCTGATCCTCGCGGCCCTTGCGATCTTCGGCCACGGCTCGCTGCGGCTGGCGGAGGAGCGGGCCCGAGCGGCCGGAGCCGAGCTGGCGGCCGAGAAGGAACGCCAGGGGCGGCTCCAGGGCGCCTTGCAGGTCCTGATGGCGGCCGAGGAGAAGGGCAATTTCCTGATCATGCGGGCGAGCGGGGTTCGCGACGAGGAGGCCGGCAAGTGGGCCGAGGTGCTCGTCACCTGCCGCGTGGTCGCCGAACGAACGGCCGAGGCCGCGCCCGAGGGCCCGGGGCGGGAAAGGGCCCGCCTGCTGGTGGAGCAACTCCGCGAGAAGGAGGCCGAACTCCGGCAACGGGCCGAAAACGCCGCGAAATCGCCGCGAAACTCGGGCCAGCCGTGAACCTGCCCTGGTGGCCGAACGGATCGGGACCGGATCGGGCCACACAAGCGGGATTTTAACGGAGGTCCGAACCATGCGCTTCCGCAAGCCCTGGGCGATCGCCGCCCTGGGTGCCTTCGCCGCCTCGGCCGCGATCGGCATCGTCGCCGCCAACCAGGCCCCGCACGCCGACGACCTGGTCGTCCACGAGTGGGGAACCTTCCTGGGGATGAGCGGCTCCGACGGCGTCACCCTCGACGGCATGTACCACGAGGAGCACGCCCTGCCGGCGTTCGTCCGCGCCCGGAGCCGGGACCAACTTCGGCTGCCGTCGGTCATCATCAAGGGCGAAACGCCGGTCATTTACTTCTATACCGACCGGGTCCAGAAGACCCGCGTCGACGTCCGGTTCCCCAAGGGGATCTGGACCCAGTGGTATCCCCAGGCCCAGCTCGTCGGACCCCAATTCTCCGGCCCGGGCGCGGCATCGACCCCCGCCGAGGGGCGGATCGTGTGGTGCCCGCAGATCATCCCGGCCGGCAAGGCCGAGCAATTCGGGGTGAAGCTCCCGTCCACCAATTCCGACGCCCTGTGGAACCACGCTCGGCAGGTCGATGCGGCCTACGTCCGTACGCGGGACGGCTCGAAGGAGCCGTATCCCGCCGAGGACGAGCGGTTCCTGTTCTATCGAGGCCTGGGGCACGCCCCCTTGCCGGTCCGGTTCGAGGCGACCGACGGGGGGACGCTTTCGGTCGCGAAGGAAGAGCCCCAGGGGGCCGGCCATCTGTTCGTGATCCAGGTTCAGGGCAACCATGGCGCCTTCGCCTACTACCCCTCGATCAACCCGGGCCAGTCGATCTCGCGGGCGATCCCGTCGATCTGCAAGGCCTGGCCGATGGACGAGTTCATCGACCGGATCGCCGAGGAGGTCCGCGCGAGCCTGGTTTCGGCCGGGCTCTACGACAAGGAAGCGAGGGCGATGGTCAACACCTGGAAGACCAGCTACTTCCGCACCGAGGGGACGCGTGCCCTGTTCGTGATGCCCCAGGAATGGACCGATCGGTACATCCCGATGACCATCACCCCGAAGCCCCGGGAAGTCGTCCGGGTGATGGTCGGCCGGATCGAGTTGCTCTCGCCCGAGCGCGAGGCGATCGCCGAACGGTCGATCCGCGACCTCGCCTCGCCCGACTCGAAGGAGAGGGAACTGGCTTTCGGGTGGCTCCGCGACCAGGGCCGGTACGTCGAGCCGATCGTCCGCCGCGTGTTGCATTCGACCGGCGACGAATCGATCCGCGAGGCTTGCCGAAAGCTGCTCGCCACCGACTTCGTGACCGAACTCCGCGCCGCGATCCACTCGGCGGCCGACGGCGGTCGGGTGGAGGATGACCCGGTATTCATCCGGGCCCAGCTTTCGGCCACGCTCCGCGAGATGGGGCTGGAGTCGGAGGCGAAGGCCGAGGGCGAGGCGTCCCTCTCGGCGATCCGGGCAAGGCCGGCCCCGCCGATGAATCACTCCGATGCCCGCGAATACCTCCGGGCCATGGCCCGGGCCCAGGAAGGCACGGGCGATTTCCCGGGGGCCGCGAACACCTATGCCGAATTCATCAAGTTCGGCAGCCAGGTGCGCACGATCGCCGACTGCCGGGGCTGCCACGTCGACACCGGCCCGCAGCAGATGTCCTGGTACCCCGGGTGGTGGGCGGGCCGCCGCTACGCCGAACTGATCGGGCGGACCGGCCAGGCCGACAAGGCCATGGCCGACCACGAACGATCGCTGGCGAGCAACCCCGACGACACCGCCGCTCGGATGATGCTGGCCTACCTCAAGGCATCCCAGGGCCGGGAAGACGAGGCCAGGGCCCTCTGGAAACCGCTGATCGACCCGATCCAACGGCCCGCACGCAACCCCCAGGAGGAAGGCCCAGCGACGGCTCCGTCCGGACTCTAGATCGGATCATGTGAGAATATCACGTCAAACGGGCGGTGTTCAGCCCCGACGGGGCGACCGTGAATAGCCCGGGGTGGAGCGAAGCGGAACCCCGGGAAACCTGCAGGCTCACTCCCCCCAAATGGGCCCCGGCGCGGCGCGGAAACCCCTGAATTTCGGGGGTTTCCGTGCCGGGGGATTCGTGGCCTCCGCGAATCCCAGGGGTTTACACCCTTGGCTATTGACCGTCGCCACGTTGGGGCTGGAAAGCCGCCCCGTCCGAGGGCCACTCACTCGTCAACCGGTTGAGACGTCGGCACGACTTCGCGCATGCCATTCAAATACGGAAGCCCCGGGTTGGCAATCGTCGCCGCCCCGGGGCTCTTTGCGCGCCAATCCTCCCAGGTACGCTCGGCGGCCTCCGACAAGGAGGCCCGCAAAGGCTGTCGGCTTGACCGGATGATTCGGGTTCTTTAGAATTCGAATCGATTCGGGACGAGGCCGGCGAGCGGGGGGCGATGGCGATGGCGAGGCCGACGACGGGTCAGCCGACCGAGGGGGAGTTGGAAATCCTGGGCGTGCTCTGGAAGGCCGGCCCGGCCGAGTTGGGGACGATCCGCGCCGCCTTGCAGGAGTCGCGCCCGGTGGCGGCCACCACGGTGGCGACCATGCTCAAGGTGATGCTCGACAAGGGGCTGGTGAACCGCGAGGACGGGCCCCGGGGCTACCTCTGGTCGGCCGCCGTCTCCCTGGAATCGGCCCGCTCGGGGCTGCTGGGGCGGCTGCTCGACCTGGTCTTCGACGGCTCGGCCCGCCGATTGGTGGCTCATATGGTCGAGCGGGGTGACCTCACCGATTCGGAACGGGCCGAGATCCGCAGGATGCTCGACGCCCGGACGGCCGAGGGCCGCAGGAAGGCCCCGAAGCCGAAGGGGGGCCAGTCATGAGCCGCGACCCCTGGATCCTGGCCGGCTGGGTGATGGTCCACTTTTTCTGGTCGGGCACCGCCTTCGCGGCAATCGCGGCGATCGGGAAGTGGACGATCCGATTTACATCGCCCGAGATCCGTTACGCCTACGGCCTGGTTTGCCTGGCCATCCTGGCGAGTACGCCGCCGATCGTCGCGGCCTGCCTCCGCCCGGAAACCCGCCCAACTCCCTCTCCGTCGGCGTCCAACCTCTTCCTGCCGATGCCGGCCGAGGATTCCCCCCTTCCCTCGTGGCCTGACCGATCCGACCCGGTGCCAACTCACCCTTCCTCGTCGCCGATCGCGGTCGAACCGACGCGAACCTGGCCGGATGCCTCGCGGTAAGTCGGCTACCTGCCGACGCTCTGGCTGATCGGATCGCCCCTGACATTCGCCTGGATGGCGGCCGGCCTGGCGGGCGCCGAGCGGCTCCGATGGGCGAGCCGGCCGGTCGCCGACCCCTCGCTTCTGTCGCGGTTGCAATCCCTGGCGGGAGCCTGCGGGGTGGCTCGAAAAGTCGCCCTGGCCACCTGCGACCGGCTGGCCGGCCCGGTGCTGGTGGGAATCCTCCGGCCGGCGATCCTGCTGCCGGCCTCGGCCCTCACGGGTTGGACCCCCGAGCAACTGGAGATGGCCCTGCGCCATGAACTGATCCACGTCCGGCGATGGGACAACCTCGTCAACCTGGTGCAACGGTCGATCGAATCGTTGCTGTTCTTCCACCCGGCCGTCTGGATGGTCTCGGGCTGGATCCGCACCGAGCGGGAGCACTGCTGTGACGCCGAGGTCGTCCGCCTGACCGGCCGCCCCGAAGCCTACGCCGAGGCGCTGCTCGCCACGGCCTCTGCCAAGCGAATCGCCCGGCCCGCCTCGGTGGCGATGGCCGATTCGAACCTGGTGGGAAGGATCCGTCAGCTACTCAACCCGGAGGAGAACGCCATGAAGTTGCCGAGATTGCCGATCGCGTTGGCCGGCGTACTGCTGGTTGCGCCGATGGTGGGGATGGTGGTTTGGGCGAGGATGGCGTCGCCCCCGGAATCAATGGCAGAGAGCAAGGTTGGGGGAGCTGGCCTGGCCCGGAAGGCGATTGCCGAGGCATTGAAGGGGATTGATGGGAAGAATGGCTATGATGATGTGCTGCTGTTGAGCCAGATTGCGGAAGCCCAGGTGGAACTGGGGGATCGCGAGGCTGCTGCCGAGACCTGGAAGTGGGCGGCCGATGCCGCTCTGAACGCTCAATACACAGGGAGATCGATCGGAGGGCGCTTCATCGACTGGCCCTGGGCTCGGATAGGCCTCGCGGAAGTGGCAAGGAGCCAACTGTCTGCTGGTGAAAAGAGCAAGGCCCTCGCGACCTATCAGAAGGCCGTGGAAACGCAGGCCGATTTCGAAGCGTTGCGCGGCCGAATTAACGCGGACAAAGCGATCGCCAAGGGATTCGGGCAGTTGGGAGCACTCGGTGACGCCCGAGCCCTGGCCGAACGGGCGGAACGCGAGATCGTGGGCGTCGGAATCACGCAGTCTGACCCCCTGAGTACAAGTTATGTTCCCGGCCTCTGGGTCGCGGCCCAGGAATACGGAGCGGCATTTGAGGCCCTCGACAAACTGGCTTCCGAACTCCCCGAAGAGAAGCTCGATGTCAGGGCGATGCTTGATGGGAGTCTACCCAACGGGCGTCAAGGATTTCTCCACAGCGCAATCAACGACATGGCTTCCATGACGGAGGGAGCTGACTCCGCTAAGGTCCGGCCTTTCCTCGCCAAGCTGGCCGATCGCATGGCATTACTCGGGAACCCTTTGGAGGGTTATTTATCTGGACTCAACCCTTTCATCGAATCGCTTGCTCGAACTGGCGATCTCGATCACATCCGACAATTTGCCCTTGCCAGTAAGGATCGCGATGGCTGCCTGAGAGGCTTCCTGATCATCGCCAGGCAACATCGGCTGGCTGGCGATCTGGAAAAAGCAAGCGAAGCCGTCGCTGAAGGGCTGAAAGCGGCCAAAGAGAGGCCGAAGAAGGAAGAGATGAAGTTACCCCCAGAACTGTCCAGATACGCCGAGGAATACCCTCCTTGGCCGGAAAATCCACTGCCCTTGGACGAGGTCGTCGATGAACTCGTCCAACAGGGGGATCTGCTTCAGGCATTGGCTATCGTGCAAGAGATAGCGGTCGGCGAGCGTTATGATCCCCTCCGATTGCTCGCCCTTGAGTTCCGTCGAGAAGGCAAAGAGGATCGTGCTAAGGCCCTCTTCGGCGAGGCATTGGCCGATGCCGAGATCGCTCGAAACGATCCTCCCATCACCGAACGCACGCGTGATGCCCTCGAAAAGTTCGGTGGAATTGACAAACATCGCTCATTCCGACGCGACCGTGCTCAACGGGCAATCGCCGCGATTCAGGCCCAACTAGGCAGGTTCGATGTGGCCCGCAAGGCCGCGGACTCGATGACGGAGCCGGTCCTTCGAGTCCGTGCGATTGAGGAAGTAATCGGGGTCGAGGCCCAAGTAGGACGGGCAGCCGAGGCCTACGCCTGGATACAAAAACTAGACATCCCCGGAGGAAAGTCGGATCTCCTCACGACCCTCGCACTCTGGGCGAAGGCGATGTCCCAGCCGACCGAGGAGCAGCCGCCTACTCCTGCCCCTCAGGATCAGGACAGGGAGAATGCGTCGCCGCCCCAGGACAACCCCGGACCAGACCAGGCCCGCCTGGATCTCATCCGCGAGGTTCTTGCATTCCGCAAGGCATCCGGCATCCCCCTCACGACCGAGGAACAGCGGGCGGTGGCCCGATCCCTGGTGAAGCTGGGGGATCGCCCCGGGGCGTGGGCTTTCTTGCGGCAGGAAGCCGAGCATGCGGAACGGTCGGGGATGTCCCTCAGATCCGCTTATGTGCGGATCGCCCGGGTTCAACGCGAGGCCGGCGATCAGGAAGGGGCCCTTGCCAGCTACCGACGGGCGGCCCGGGATGAAGACAACGCCTGGCCCGATCCCCAGCGGATCTACGCCTTCTCGACGATCACTCGGGCGTTCTCCGACCTGGGTTCGAAGGAAGACGCCCGCGAGGCGGCCCGTCGATGTGTCGAAGAGGTCGGCCGCTTCGAGAAGCCGGAGGATCGTCGGCCGTTGATCCCCTACATCGCCGACTGCTGGGCGGGAGCCCGCGACCTTGACCAGGCGTTCGCCTCGCTTGAAGCCATCGATCAACGCCCCGGGCCCGAGCCGGAAGCCCGGAAACTCCGCGGGGTCGGTCTCGCGAGGATGGCGGAGTCCTACCCCCAGGACGACCGGCCGGCCGCCAGGGAGGCTTATGGCAAGATCGAGGCCGCGTCCAGGGTTGGCCTCGGTTGGGCGGAACGCAATGGGGTCCAGGCCGCTGTCGCCCGGGGCCTGGCCGGGATCGGCGATGTCGATGGGGCCTTGAGGTTGGCCCGGTCGATCGGCGACGAGGAGCAGCCGGACCCCGATCCGGCCCTGGACCGGGCGAAGGCGATCCATTCGCTGTACGGCGCCGTCGCTCGGTTGCCGGAGCCCGAGAGGCGGGCGGCCCGCTCCCTCTTGCAGCCGGCGATCCGGGAAGCCCTGGATGTCGTCCTCGCCCTGGATCTTCCGTCGATCGAGGTTTCGTTATTATCGTCGATCGGCACGACCCTCTCCTCGCTGGGAGATTTCGATTCGGCCCTCCGCGCCGCCGAGGCGCTGCCGCCGGGCGATCGAGTGGTGCTGCTCCAGGTTATCTCGATCGGTCAGCGGCGGGATGGCGAGGAGCAGGCTTCGCGGCGAACGTTCCAGAAGGCCCTGGATGATATCGAGTACCGGCGGGTGCATCCCAGGCCGCCAAAGCAAGGCCGGCCGCCCGTCTCGCCCGACCAGGAAACGGCTTTTCGGATCGCCGACACAAGGGCCCTCCAGGGCGATTTCGAAGAGGCTCGCAAGGTGGCCATGACCATCGAAGACCCCGCCAGTCGATGGAGGGCCCTCGGGAACGTGGTCGCCATGCAGGCCCAGCTAGGCGACGGCCGGGCCGCCCTGGAATGGTGCCGGGCCAATCCGGCTCCCCAGGGGGTTCCCGATCCGATGGAGGGCCTGTTGATCAACCTTTCGTTCTTCCGATCGGAGGGGGACTGATTCCCCGCGACGGATCGGCATCCCTGGAAGATCCGTCGCCGAGCGACTTTCGCATGGCAAGCATGGTCCGGTCTTGATTGCTAGCCCCCGCCGGGGGGGCTAGAATTGGTCCCATGAGACCACCTCGAAGCGGCCCATTTCCCCTGATCCCCTGCCTGGCCTTCGCCCTGCTCTCGGCCGATTCGGCGGGGGGGCAGGAGAGCCCCCGGGGGGCGTCGATCCGGGCGACCGATGGTAAGGTTTGGGCAGGGAAGGTGGTCGGCGATCGGGCCGGCGGGTTCCGGTTCCAGGCCGAGGCCCCCGGGCCAACCCTGGCCCTCGATCGCGCGGGGCTCGTGAAATTCGCGCCGGCCGTGACGACCGAGCCCGATACGCCGCCGCCGTTCCGGGTGTTGCTGGGCCATGATCAAGTCGTCTCCGGTCGCGGACCCTCGGTCGATGACGGGTCGGTCCGGCTCGAAGTCGGCCCGGGCGGTCGGCCGTTGGTCGCCGATCGGGCCGGCGTGCTGGCGATCCGCCAGCGGCCGAATGAGGCCGCCATCCTGCTCGAAGGGTTCGAGGCCTGGGATGAAGCCGCCTGGGCCCGCGAGGGGGACCTGGCGCTCGACGAGTCGGATCGTCGCGAAGGGGCGCGGTCGCTGCTGATCCCCCCTTCCCCCGGCCGTTTGACGCACAAGCTGCCGGCGCCGGTCGCCTCGGGCCGGGTCGAGCTGGCCTTCCGGCAGGATCCGAGGCGGGCGCAGGGCCGTCGCTGGTACGTGGAGCTGGAATTCCGGGGGGCCGAAGGACCCCCCCAGCCGGTGCGGATCGTCCCCGGCTGGGCTGAGGAATCGCCCGGCGTGGAAACCCCCGAGGGGCCCTCGCTGGCGATCCAGCGGCTGATGATCGCCGAGGGGTGGCATACGCTGAGCGTCGTATTCGGGGGCGATACCCTGGAAATGACCATCGACCGCAACGTCCTCGCCCATGGCAAGGGCCCGGTGGGCGAGTTGGTGGCGGTTCGCCTGGTGAGCGATGCGAAGGGGATCGAAGCGGCCCCCGCCGGCCTCTCGGCCCGGGTCGATGACCTGCGGATCGTCCGTTCGCTGGACGATTCGAAGAGCCAGGAAGGGGACCGGACCATCGACGAAATGCGGCTCGTCTCCGGCGACCAGCTCTTCGGCAAGATCCGGGGGGCCGATACCCGGGGCGCCTCGATCGAGGTGCTGGGCCGTGTCATCGAGTGCCCCTGGACCGACTTGGTGGCGCTGGGATTCCGCCGGGCTGCCGTCGAGTCGCGGCCGCTGGAGGGCCAGCAAGCGAGGATTACCTGGTCGGCCGGCGATGAACGCCACCCCGATGCGGCCGAAGGGGTGCTGATGGCCATGACCGATCGGTCGTTCGAACTGGCCACGCCGTTCGCGGGCGTCCTGTCGATCCCGGCCGAACGGGTCCGGTCGATCCAGGGGTTGGGCCGGGGTTCTCGGCTGGTGATCGACCCCACCCCGCACCACCTGGGCGACCAGTTCATGCCGCGGTTCAGCCCGCCCCAGCCCGAAGGTGGGGTGCTGGAACGAGCCTTCCGACTGGAGAAAGCCCCGGCAACTCCCGCCTTCCTTGTCCTGGATGTGATCGAGGTGGCGGGTGCCGCCGACAACCTCGACTTCGCCCCGTTCCTCAAGAATGGGGAGTTGCGGACGAACCTGTCGATCAACGGCCGGGAGTTCGAATACCTGAACAAATACGTGCTCGACCGGAACGAGGTGGCCGCTCGGGTGCGGATCCCGATCCCCGAGGGCCTGTTGAAGGCGGGGGAAAATCGGGTCCGGTTCGACCAGGTGGGCAAGAAGTCGGACCCCGGTTTCCTCGACGACCTGGAGGTCCTGACTGTCGCCGTCGAGGTGCCCTCCCCCGGGGAGGGAGCACCATGAAGCCGCTCAGCCGGAGCCTGGTCCGGCATGCCCACGCGATCGCGAGGGAGGTGGGCGCGCGGGTGATCCTGCTCCACGCCGACGTCCTGGAGCAGGCCGACGACCTGCCCGCGATGATGGAAGACGTGGCCTTCCGGGTCATCCTGGCCTCCAAGAAGCCCGATTTCCGGGCGCCGGACGGCTGGGACGAGATGTGCAAGGTGGTCCGCGTGCCCGACGTGTCGATGACCCGGTCGGGCCTGATCAAGGTCGCCACGCTGGTCGCCTCGGCCGAACGTTTGATCCAGGCGGGCGACCGGATCGTCAGCCTGGCCGGGCTGGACGGCTCGGGGGCGATCGACACGATCGTCGTCTTCGACCTGGGCGCCGAACGCGAGCTGATCTCGGACCAATCGACCGACCCTCTGCCGGGCGACGTCCAGCCGGCGGTGTTCGAGCGGTTGCTGATCCTGGCCAGCGAGCTGGGGGTCGAGGGCCGCGAAGGGAGGCCGGTCGGCACCCTGTTCATCCTGGGGGATACCGACGGCGTGCTGGCCCAGAGCCGGCAACTCGTGATCAACCCGTTCCACGGCTACCCGGAGGATGAGCGGAACGTGCTCGACCCGGCGCTCGAGGAGACGATCAAGGAGTTCTCGGCGATCGACGGCGCCTTCATTATCCGGGGCGACGGCGTGATCCTGGCGGCCGGTCGTTACCTGGCGTCGACCTCGATCCGGGTCGAACCATTGCCGCAAGGGCTGGGGGCCCGCCACGAGGCGGCGGCCGGGATCACGGCGACAACCCAGGCGGTGGCCATCTCGGTCTCGCAATCGACCGGCACCGTCTCGGTCTTCAGGCGGGGTCGGCTGCTGGCGGATATCCAGAAGCCGAGGAATCAGCGGTCGGATGAGCTTTGACGGCGGGTTGGTCGTCCGGGTGGGGACCGCCGAACTCGTAGGCGCACCGCCGGCAGAACCGGCCCCAGGTGCCGTTGCGAAGCTTGACGATCAGGGTCGTCAGCAGGCCGCCGTAGAAGATCAGGCATCCTACGCCGATCAATCGGAGTTCGACCAGCGACCAGAAATCGGCGTCTTCGGCGAAGCCGATGAGCCACACGCCGACACCGATGCCGGTGAGCGTGATCAATCCGAAAAGCGGGGGAAAAACGCGGCACGCCCCGAAGAAGAGGCGTGCCCCGAGGGTGACGACCAGGGCAGGGACCAGGCCATGGGCGGTGATGATCCCCATGTCCGGCGATCCTCCCTTTATTGATCCTTGCGGAACTGGTCGAAGTAACCGGTCACGTGCTTCTGCACCGCCTTGGGAACCTTCTGGTTGGACAGGGCCTCGGCGTTGAGCTCGGTACCAACCTCCTCGACAGCCTGGATATCGACGACCGACTCGCCCTTGGTTTGGGACCGGGCCGGGCCCTGGCCGACCTTGATGGCGGCGCCCTTGCCGATCTGCTGCTTGACCTGGGTCTTGTAGGTGGCGGTCTGGTCGGGCGTCTCGGGGCGATCGCCCCGGCCTCGGCCGCGGCCCAGGCCGTTGCCGACCTGATTGCCGTCCATGCCGTTGCCGCGGCCGAGCCCGCCGTCGTCGAGGCGATTACCCAGTTGGTTCATCCCCTCGCCGTTCATGGCGTTCTTGGCGTCCTGGATGTCGACCAGGGAGCCTTCGAGCATCTCCATCTCTTCGAGCTGCTTGGCCATCTGCGAGAGTTCCTGCTGGCTGGCGCCCAGGGCGTCGGCGGCCTTCTGCAGATCGCCCTGCTCCATCGCCTGCTTGGCCTCGGCCAGTTGCTTGGCCATCTCGGCCATCTTCTTGAAATCCTTGGCCTGCTCCTCCAGCTTGGCCATCTGCTTCTGGAACTGCTCCTCGCTGAGCGTGCCGTTCTTGCGGGCCTCCTCGAGCTGCTTCTTGCGCTGGTCGAGGTTGGCCATCTGGTCGAGCTTCTTCTGCATCTCCTCGAGCTGCCGCTGGAGCTGCTTCTTCTCGCCCTCGGTCATCTTGCCGGAGAGGAGCTTGTCCTGCAGCTTCTGGACTTCCTTGGCGGCCTTCTGGAAGTCGCCCTTGGCGAGGTCCTTGGAGAACTGGTCGGCGGGTCCGTTGCTGGTCATCTCCTTGAGCTGCTGCATCTGCTTCTGGATCTGCGATGCGTCGCCGATCTGTTTCTGGCGTTCCTTGACGGCGTCGGTGAGCTTGTTGAGCTCGACCAGGGCCTTATCCTTCTGGCCTTCGGGGGATTTGGAGAGCTGATCGCTGGCCTTCTCGATCTGGGCGAGGAGCTTGTCGGCCTCGGGGAATTCCTTCTTGTCCATCGCCTCCCGCTTGCGGGCGATGGTCTGGTTGAGGTCGGCCGACTGCTTGGCGATCACCTTGGCGTCGACCGCCTTGGCCTCGGTGGCGCGGGCGGTGGCCTTGCTCTGCAGCCATTCCGGCGGCACGAACAGCAGGCCGACGGCGATGATCGCCGGGACGACCGGGATCCAGGCCCTTCGGGGCAGCCTCAGGCCGAACTTCGACCCCAGTTCCAGGCCATTGACGTGCCGGATGGTGTCGTCCAGCAGGGCCCGTCCGGCGGGCGTCTCGCGGAGGTCCTGGGGCAACGTCAGGGCGGTACTGAGCCGTTCGTTGAGGTGGAAAGCCCGGTCGATCGCCACGGCGGCATCGACCCGGCTAGGGCCGGTGAACAGGGCCAGGGCCGCGGCGATCAGCAGCGACAGGCCGCCGGCGATCGCGAAGGGGGCCCAGTCGGGCCCGGGTACGGCCAGCTTCGCGAGCCGCTCGACGCCCACCGCCACCGCCGCCGCCAGCAGGCAGCCTGCCAGGCACCACACCAGGGCGGACAGGAACCGCTGCAGCCGCAGACGCAGGAAGACGTTGCGGATCGGCTTGTCGAGCTCTCGCACGGCTGGGCCTCCGGAACCAATCGACGACATCGCCCGGGACATCATCGGTAGTGTAGGGTCATGACCCCGAGTTCGCAACGGGTCTCTCCGAAACTTTTAGTTCGTGGCCGGGTCGGTCGGCCTTATCCCGCACAGGATTCCCCTGTTAGAATCGACGATGGTCAGTATACGGACCGAGGAGGGGAGCCATCCCATGAATCCGACCCTTCGGACGACCTGGACGGAACCGGACCTGGAGTATCCCGAAACGGACGGATTGCCGATGGCGGAGAACACCACCCAGTTCCGCTGGATCGTGAAGATCAAGGAAGGAATCCAGGCGATGTTCCGGGGCCGGGATGACGTGTTCGTGGCCGGCGACCTGTTCTGGTACCCGGTGAAGGGGCGGCCCGACATCCGCCTGGCCCCCGACACCCTGGTTGTGTTCGGCTGCCCCCCGGGCGATCGACGGTCCTACAAGCAGTGGGAAGAGGGTGGGATCGCGCCCCATGTGGTCTTCGAGGTGCTTTCGCCCGGCAATACCACGGCCGAGATGCGGGGCAAGCTCGAATTCTACGACCGTCACGGCGTGCAGGAATATTACGTCTACGACCCGGACAACAACGCGCTGCAAGGCTGGCTCCGGGACGAGGACGCCCTGGAATCGATCCCCTCGATGGACGGCTGGACGAGCCCCCGCCTGCGCCTGAGATTCTTGCGGGATCAGGAGACCCTACGATTGATCCGGCCCGATGGCCGGGCCCTGGAGACTTACGAGGAAATCGACGAGCGGGCCGATCAGGCCCAGCAACTCGCCGAGCAGGCGGAACGTCGCGCCGATCAGGCCCAGCGCCTCGCCGAGCAGGCCGACCGCCGTGCCGAGCAGGCCGACCGTCGTGCGGAACAACTGGCGGCGAAGCTCCGGGCCCTGGGGATCGACCCGGACGATCCGGCCGCTCCCTGATTGGCCCGATCAGGCCCCTCGGGCCCGGGTGATTCGCGGGCCGAGTCGGCTTGTCGGTCGCGGCCCGGGTCGCCTAGGATGGGACGCTTCGTCACCGGACGCCCCGCGTCGTGCCGTATGGCCGTGGCAAGGAGCCCATGCAGTACAATCCCGCCAATCCCCTGATCGTGCAGGGCGATCGCACCGTCCTGCTCGAGGTGGACAACCCGCGCTATGCGGAGGCGCGCGACGCCCTGGCGCCGTTCGCCGAACTGGAGAAGAGCCCGGAGCACATCCATACCTACCGGCTGACTCCGTTGTCGCTCTGGAACGCGGCCGCCGCCGGCTTGACGGCCGACGACATGGTGCGGGCCCTATCCGAATTCTCCAAGTTCCCGATCCCGGCCAATGTGCCCGTCGACCTCAAGGAGCTGGTGGGGCGGTTCGGCCGGGTGCGGCTGTGCCGGGTCGAGGATGAATTGCGATTGGTCTGCCCCGAGGTGCCGTTGCTGGAGGAGTTGGCGCGCAGGAAGGCGGTCCGGGAGTTGCTCGGGCCACGCCTGGATCCGCACACGTTCGCGGTGGACGACGCCCATCGGGGGGTGCTCAAGCAGGCCCTGATCGCCGCCGGTTATCCGGCCGAGGACCTCGCCGGCTACACCGAGGGGGCGCCGCTGGCGGTCGTCCTCCGCGAGACGGCCCGCACCGGCCGGGCGTTCCAGGTGCGCGACTATCAGCGGCTGGCGGTCGAAGCGTTCCACGCCGGCGGCGACGTCCGGGGCGGTTCGGGCGTGGTGGTGCTGCCCTGCGGGGCGGGCAAGACGATCGTCGGCATCGCCGCGATGGCCGCCCTGGGCCGGCAGACCCTGGTTCTGACGACAAGCACGACGGCCGTCGAGCAATGGCGCCGGGAGATCCTGGACAAGACCGACCTGCCCGACGAGATGGTCGCCACCTATACGGGCGAAGCCAAGGAGATCGCGCCGGTGACCGTGGCGACTTACCAGATCGTCACCTACCGGCCCAAGCGGGACGGCGATTTCCCCCACTTCGGCCTGTTCAACTCGCGGGACTGGGGCCTGATCGTCTACGACGAGGTCCACCTGCTGCCGGCGCCGATCTTCCGCGTGACGGCCGACATCCAGGCGCGACGTCGGCTCGGCCTGACGGCCACCCTTGTCCGGGAGGACGGCCGCGAGGAGGACGTGTTCAGCCTGATCGGCCCCAAGAAGTTCGACGTGCCCTGGCGGGTCCTCGAGCAGAAGGGGTGGATCGCCGAGGCGCTCTGCCACGAGATCCGCCTGGCGATGCCGCCCGATAATCGCATGGAATACGCCGTGGCCGAATGGCGTGACAAGTTCCGCCTGGCCAGCGAGAACCCGGTGAAGGAAGACCTGATCGAGGCGCTGCTCGCCCGCCACGACGGGCCCGACGACCGGGTCCTCATCATCGGCCAGTACCTCCGGCAGTTGCGCAGCCTCGCCGAGCGGTTCAACCTGCCCTTGATCACCGGCCAGACGCCGAACTCCGAGCGCGAGGAGTTGTACGGGGCGTTCCGGCGGGGGAAGATCCGGCGGATGGTGCTGTCGAAGGTGGGCAACTTCGCCATCGACCTCCCGGACGCCAACGTGATGATCCAGGTCTCGGGGACCTTCGGCAGCCGCCAGGAGGAGGCCCAACGATTGGGCCGGATCCTCCGGCCCAAGGGGGAAGGCGATCCGGCCCACTTCTACACCCTGGTCAGCCGGGACACCCGCGAGACCGACTTCGCCCACCATCGCCAGCTCTTCCTGACCGAGCAGGGTTACAGTTACGAGGTGATGGACGAGTCGGACCTCATCGGGCCGACGGCCCTGGCGGCCGACGATGGGCCGGCGCGGGGTTAAGAGGATGGCCGAGAGCACGACACGGATCCCGATCAAGCTGCACAAGAATGTTTCCCTCATCCGCACCACGGATCCCTTGCTGGTCGAGGAGATCCTGGCCCGCAAGGCGCTGGCGAGGATGGTCGTGGCCCGGCTTTCGGACACGGTGGTCCTGGTCCGGCCCGAGGATGAGGACGGTTTCATCGACGAGCTTCGGCGGCTGGGCCACTCGCCGAGGATCGTCCGGTAGTGGGGGCCGGATCCCCCGTATCCCGCCCGATCGGGGCGGAGTCGAGAGGCCGAAACCTTGAGCCCGGACCGCGACGATCCCCCGAACCCCACGCCGGATGGAACCCCGCGTTTCGGCACCGAATCCTATCGGGGGGCGATGCTCCGCCGCCAACCCGCCCGGCTCCGGGATGTCGCCCGGGCCCTGGGTTTGCGGTCGGCCGACGCCCAGGGCCCAGGCCAGATCGCCGCGGAAGTCTCGGCGTACTGGGATGCGCATCGGGTGGGCCCGGAACTCGACCTGACGCCCGACGCCCGGACCCTCCTCGGCCTGGCCTCGATGGCCCGCACGCCGTCGCTCCCCTGGAAGGCGGCGCAGTCCTGCCTGGCGCTGATGGGCCGCGACCCCTACGCCGCGCTCGAATCGATCGAGGCGGTCGGCCTGGGAGCCCGTCTGGCGTCGCACGATGGGGACCCCTCGCAGGACTGGCTGTACATGCACCCGTCGGCGATCGCCGACATTCCTCCCGTGCTGCCCGGCGGGGAACTCGGCGGCGACGTGGCCGAAGTCCGGCAGGTCCGCGAGGCCGACGGGCTGGAGCTGATCCTTCGGTTATCGGCCTTCTGGCAGAGGCTGGAAGACGCACCCCTGCGGACGACCCAGCAGGGCGGCCTGTACAAGCGGGATCGCGACCGGCTGGAGGAAGACCCGGTGCTGGGCGGGCCGCCGGCCGACGCGATCGAGCCGATGCCCGACCCGGTGCGCCTGCTCATGCTCCTGGCGGAGCGGGTGGGCCTGATGATAGCGACCCCCGAGCGGGAACGGCTCGACCCGGCCCCGGCCGAATTCTGGCTGGAGAACGGCGTCCACCTGCCGTCGATGGTCACGCAAGCCTGGCTCGGGCTGGGGGAGTGGTCCGAACTGGCGGGTTCCCAGCCGATCGAGGCCGGTTGGAAGCTGCACCTGCCGCTGCTCCGATCGGTCCTCCTTCTCTGGCTGGCTCGTCTCGACGAGGGCCGGTGGATGCCGGTCGAGAACCTGGCGAGGCAGTTCCGGCGGCTCCACGGCGAGTGGGCCAGCGGCGTCCTGGCCGTGCTGGGACCGTCCGCCGATCCCGACCAGTTACTTTCCGGGATCCTGCTGGGGGTGGGCTATCAACTCGGCTTGCTCCGGGCCGCCGAGGAGCAGCTCAGCGGGCGTCGGGTCGTCCAGTTGACGCCATTCGGTCGGTACACGATCGGCCTGGGGCCCCACCCCGGGCCCCGGGAAGCGCCCCCGCAATTCCTGTTCGTCCAGCCGAATTACGAGGTGATCGCGTACCGCCAGGGCCTCACCGCCGGGTTGATCGGCCAGCTCGGCCGGTTCATCCGTTGGATCCAGATCGGCGCCGCCTTGCAACTCCGGCTGACGGCCGATTCGGTCTATCGGGGGCTGGAAGGGGGCCTCACCCCGGACGCGATGATCGAGCGGCTGGGCCGCCACTCCGCGAGGCCGCTGCCGTCGGGCCTGGCCGAATCGGTCCGCTCCTGGGCCTCGCGACGCGAGCGGATCAGCTACCATGCCTCGGCCACGCTGGTCGAGTTCGCCACCCCCGAAGCCCTGGAGCAGGCCCTGAGCGTTTGGCCCGAGGGGGGCAAGGCGGGCCTGGTCCGGGCGGCCCCCCGGCTGCTCCTGGTCGAGGACGACCGGACGATCCCGTTCGCCCGGTTCCGGTTGGCGGGGTCACGGGACTATCGGAGGCCGGCCGAGGCCTGCGTGGCGATCGGGGCCGACGGCATCACGCTATCGCTCGACCCGGGCCTCTCCGACCTGCTGATCGACGCGGAACTGGCCCGGTTCGCCGACGAATCCCGGGATACGCCGGCCGGCGAGGAACTCCGGCGGCGGTTCTCGGTGACGGCCGCCTCGATCGCCCGGGGCTTGGCGGAGGGCATGTCGCCGCAGTCGCTCGCCCGATGGTTTGAGAGGAGGGCGGGCTGCCAGGTGCCCCCCGCCGTCCGGCTCCTGTTGCACGGGTCGGGTTCCCGTGTCGAGCCGATGGGAGCCGCCCGAATGCTTGTGGTCGAGGCGCCGGCCGAGGACCTGATGGACGGCCTCTGGCAGCACCCGGAGACCCGCCCCTACCTCGAACGCCGCCTCGGCCCGACGACCGCGGAGGTGAGCCCTGCGGGATTCGATGGCCTGCGCCGTGTGCTCGACCGGCTGGGCCTGAAGCTGTCGGAGAGGGATTGATCGGCCCCGGGTTTGCACCCAGACTGGGGGTAGGCCCGGGAGTGATCCGCCGTGAAGGTGATCCTGCTCCGCTCGGCCGACGGCCGCGAACAATTCCTCTCGGCCGGGCCAATCGCCTTCAATTCGCCCGAACCGGCCCGGGGGCGTGTCGAGCGACTCGTCCGTCGCCTGCAGGCCTCGGTGTTGATCTCGGGGCGGCACGTCGGGCCCCGACTGAAGCGGATCCGGGACTGGCTCGAATGCCGGGTCCGGCCCGATGAGGGGATGCTGCAAGCCTTCCGCCACGCCGGGTCGGCGGTTGTCGAGTACCCCGACGATTGGGCCGAGTCGGAGGCCCGCGATCGTTGGATCGCCTACCTCCGCGACCGCCAGATCTTCCACCTCCGCCGATTCAGCCTCAGCCTGCTGCTGTGCCCGATCAGCCTGCTGCTGGCCCCCCTGCCTGGTCCCAATATCGTAGGCTACTGGTTCGTCTGGCGGGCCTTCCGCCACGGGATGATCCTCCGGGGGTTACGTCGGGCTGCCGGCGGCTCGATCCCGACGACGTTCGAGGCCCACTCGTCGCTGGCATCGCCGCTCGATCCGGCCGCATACGACAAACTGATGCGGGCCGCCGGCCGACACGAAGGGGTCCGGCTGGAATCCCTGATGGCCGAGGCCCTGGGCCGGCCCGATCGGCCGGTCGTTCGCCCCCGTCCCGTCGATCGTCCGGCCGCGGTCGGCAGGGCGGAACCCTGGTATCCGTGGTGGTCGCTCCTCCCCAACGCCCTGACGTTGATCCGCCTGGGGTTGGCCGCCGCTTTCCCGATGGCCGACCGCTCGTGCTGGGTTGCGATGTACCTGGCCTCGGCCGCGACCGAGGCGCTCGATGGCATGCTCAGTCGCGCCCTGCACGCCACGACGTTGTTCGGCCGCATCCTGGACCCGATCGCCGACAAGTTGTTCGTCCTGTCGGTATTGGCGACGCTCTGGCGGACCGGGATCCTCGACGCCCGCCTGATCCCGCTGCTCGCCGCGCGCGACCTGATCGTCGTCCTGGGGGCGCTCTGGCTGATCCCCTGGGAGGGCTTCGGGGCCATCTCGCGGATGAGGCCCAGCCCGCTGGGCAAGGTGGCCACGGCGGGCCAGTTCCTGTTCCTGCTCTGGACGCTCATAGGGCAGGCGGTCGATCCCTGGTCGGCCACCGCGGTATCAATCGTGAGCATCGCGGCCGGGCTCGATTATCTCCGGCGTTTCCGATGAACGTGGACTCCGATGAAAAGCATCCGGCTCCTCACCTACAACATCCACAAGGGAATCGGCGGGAGGGACCGACGCTATCGGCTGGAGCGGGTGATCGGGGTGATCCACCACGAGCAGCCCGACCTGGTTTGCTTGCAAGAGGTCGATCGGAACGTCCGCCGCACCCGCCACGACGACCAGCCGAGCCGTCTCGCCGAGGAACTGGGACTGGAGCATCGGCTTTTCCAGCTCAATCACCGCCTGAAGGAAGGGGGCTATGGCAACCTGATCCTGTCGCGATGGCCGTTCCTGGCTCGCCACCAGGTGACCTTGAAAATGGGCTGGAGGAAGACGCGGGGGGCGCAAATGGTCCATGTGGACACGCCGTCGGGGCCGCTCCACCTGGTCAACTGGCACCTCGGCCTGGCCGAGCACGAGCGGCACTGGCAGGTCCGCTGCTTGCTGGACCACCACCTGTTCCGCGAGGCCGAGTCGATGGCCACCCTGATCGCCGGCGACACCAATGACTGGCGGCAGACGCTCGCCCGGGGCCCATTCCGCCGACACGGATTCCACCAGGTCACGGCCCCTCCGTCGCGCTTTCGATCCTTCCCGGCGTTCATCGCCATGGGCTCGCTCGACAAGGTCTATTCGAGGGGGCCCCTCACGGTCGAACACGCCCGGGTCGTCCACGGCAAGCTCGCGCGGGACGCTTCCGATCACCTGCCCGTCGTGGTGGACTTCCGCCTGCAGCCGGCCCCGATGGGCGGCGACGGCCAGTCTCATCGCTAATTCCGGCCGCGAACGAGGGCTTACGATGCTGCTGAACGTCAGAGATCGGGGCGACGGGCCGGCCGTCGTCCTTCTCCACGGCTACCCGCTGAACCGTACGATGTGGGATGAACTGGCCGATTCGCTTTCCCGCAGGTACCGGGTCATCACGCCCGACCTGCCCGGCCACGGCGATAGCAAGGCGCCGGCCGGGATTTATCGTATGGGTTGGATGGCCGAATCGGTCCTCCAGACCCTGGGAACTCTCCGAGTGGACGGGCCGTTCGTAATCGGCGGCCTGTCGATGGGCGGCTATGTGGCCCAGGCGATGGCCGTCGAGCATGGCGAACGCCTGCGAGGCCTGATCCTCATGAACACGCGCGCCGCCGCCGACACCCCCGAACAGGCGTCGGCCCGCGAGAAGACCGCTTCCGAGGTCGTGCGGACCGGCGACGTCGGGGCCATCGCCGGGGCGATGATCCCGAGGCTGCTCGCACCCGAGTCCGCCGCTGGCAATCCGGGCCTGGTCCATCGGATTGAAGCGATGATCCTGGGCACACCGCCCGCCGGGATCTCTGGGGCCCTCCTCGGCATGGCCGCCCGCGAGGATCGGATCGCCGACCTACCCCGGATCGGGCTGCCGACCCTGGTCGTCGCCGGCGATCGGGATGCCGTCGTCCCGCTCGCGGAGGCCGAGGCAATGGCCGCGGCTCTGCCGAAGGGGCGATTGGTCGTCGTCCCCGACGTCGGCCACTTGGCCCCGATCGAGTCGCCCACGATTGTCTTCGAGGCCGTGGAACGGTTCCTCGGGGACCTCGGTTGATCGGAATCGGCCGGCCCGATTGGCCGGGCGTCGATCCGCGTGCCACAATTGCCTGCCCGGCGAGGCCCAGGCCCGCCGCGATTCGGTCAGGGACGCACCTTCGTGACGGACCGCCTTCGATCCCGCGTTCCCCGGTCCAGGGCCTACCCCCTTGTTTGGCAGATCCAGCCCGCAACGACGGCGAAGATCCCTGGCGCCGACCGTCGAGGGATTTGAGGCCCGCCGGCTTCTCTCGGCGGCAATCCCCGCCGAGATCGTCCCGTCCGCCTCGACAACCGTGCGGCGACTGGCCAACCTGACGTATCCATCGGAAAACGGTCGGAAGCTCGCTGGACCTCTACCTGCCCGCCGGCAAGGCGCCCGAGGGCGGGCGGCCCGTAATCCTCGCCCTCCACGGGGGCGGTGGCGCCGGTATTCCAAGGAGGAGTTCGGCCCGCGCGCCGCCACTTTCGCGCGATACGGATACGTCGTGGTGGCGCCAAATTACACGCTGTCGGCCCCGGGCAGAGCTTCTTGGCCGGCGAACTTCCAGGACGTCCAGGCGTCCGTCCGTTGGATCCGGGCCAACGCCTCGAAATACAGCATCGATCCCGGCCGAATCGCGGCCGTGGGCGAGTCGGCCGGAGCCCACCTCGCCGAACTCCTCGGGGCGCGCTCGGATCGATCCAATCGTTCGGGCTCCAATGTCCGGGCGGTCGTGGCGCTCGCCGGCCCGAGCGACCTGACGACATTGGGACGAGAAAGCCTGCAAGGCGCCGGCCTCGCCGTCTCGCAGATGGTGGGTGGTTCCGAGGCCCGATTTCCCCAGCTTTATCGGGAAGCATCGCCCGTCTACAGGGTGACCGCCTCCAGCGCCCCCATGATGCTGATCCACGGCATCTATGATCAGCTCGTCCCGCCGGCCCAGTCCGACGAGCTCGAACGTGCCCTGATGGCCGTCGGCGTGGATTCCGAACGGATTGCCGTACCGGCCGCCCACGCCCTGACGTTTCAGGTCGGGGGACGTAACCTGGTCCCCCCGATCCTGGCCTTCCTGAAGCGGACACTCGCCTAGGCCTCGCCCGGCTTGTGGAGAGAATCGTTGCCTGGACATAATTTGCCGTGCCTTCCCTGGTTGCCCTGATTCCGCCAAGCCCGCCGTCGAGGTCCCATGTCCGATCCGCAGTCTCCCCCGCTGATCACGACGCCTGCCCAGTTGGACGAACTTTGTGCGTCGATTCGATCGGCCGGGCGGTTCGCCTTTGATACGGAATTCGTTTCGGAACAGACCTATGAACCGGTGCTCTGCCTGCTTCAGATCGCCACAACCGATCGGGTGGCGATCGTCGACCCACTGGCGTTGAAACGGCTCGACCCCTTCTGGGAAGTGCTGCTGGATCCGTCGATCGAGGTGGTCATGCACGCGGCGGGGGAAGACCTGCGGATCGCCCGCCAGCAGACCGGTAGGGTCCCGGCCCGGGTGTTCGACGTGCAACTCGCGGCGGGCCTGCTCGGCTACGGGTATCCCCTGTCTCACAGCAACCTGGTGAACCAGGTCCTGGGCGTGGTGGTATCCGGCGGCGAGACGCGGACCGACTGGCGTCGCCGCCCGCTCAGCCCCGGCCAGCTCCGCTATGCGGCCGATGACGTCCGCTACTTGTTGCCGATCGCTGATGCGTTCCGCAAACGCCTGGCCGACCTGGGCCGGTCCGAATGGGTCGAGGCCGAGTTGGCCGAGTTTCTGGAGGAGATCCGCTCCCGGCGCGATGAGGATCGTTGGCGGCGCCTGCCGGGGCTCTCCCAGTTGAGCCGGAGGGGGCTCGAGGTGGCGCGTCGGCTGTCGGGATGGCGGGCCGAGGATGCAAAGGAACAGAACCGGCCGCTTCGGTACCTCTTGCGAGACGACCTCCTCGTGGGTATCGCCAAGCGGCAACCGACCTCGCGGCGGGAGCTGGAGGCGCTCCGCGACTTCAACCGCCACCAGCTGCTCTCGCGTTCGGGCGAGATCCTCGACGTGATCGCCGAGGCGCAGCGAGTATCGGCCGACCAGTTGCCCGATCATGCCGACCGTCCCGAGGATGGGCCGGGGGCCACGATGGTTGCCAGCCTGCTATCGGCGGCCTTGCACCAGTGCTGCACGCAGGAACAGATGGCGGTGTCGCTGGTCTCCACCACCAATGACCTGAAGGAGTTGATCCGCTGGTATATCCAGGGACGCGATCCGGGCCGGCTGCCGACCCTGCTCACGGGTTGGCGCCGGGGGGTCTGCGGCGAGACACTGCTGGATGTGCTGTCGGGCCGCCGGGCGGTCCGGGTGGTCGATCCGACCGCCGAGATCCCGGTCGCTCTGCTGCCCCTGGAATCGGGAACGGAAAGCCTGGAGGACGCGGGATGACGCCGAGGCTCAGTTGCTTCACGAATGCCTACGGCGCCTCGGGCGTGCGGGCGGCGGTCGAGCGTGTGGGCGAGGCCGGTATCCACCTCGTCGAATTGCCCTTGCGGGGGCACAACTTCGGCGGCCTGGTGATCCCCGAGGAGGCCGTGATCACGGAGAAGGCCGACACCGACACCGTATCGGAATTTCTCGACCTGATGGCCAGCCATGGCGTGGGCGTCAGCGCCTGCAACGTGGGAGGGGCGGATATCCGAACCGCGGAGGGGGTCGAATTGACCGAGCGTCGCCTCTTCTTCGCGGCCCGGCATTTCGCGCCGCCCATCGCCGTCTCGGGGGCGGGCCAGCCGGCCGATGCCGACGAGAGGCGGCTGGTCATCGCCAACCTTCGGCGGCTCGGCGACGTGGCCGGCGAGCTCGGTTTAACTCTGGCCCTGGAGACGCACAAGGGGCCGACCCAGAACGCCGACGCTATGCTGGCGTTGATGGGCGAGCTGAACCATCCCTCGATCCGCCTCAATTTCGACACGGGGAACATTGCCTACTACAACGAGGGCGCCGACCCGGTGGCGGAGCTGGAAAAGGTGGCGCCCCTGGTCGCAAACGTCCACCTGAAGGACAACCGGGGCCGGTCCGAGGATTGGTTTTTCCCGGCCTTCGGCGACGGCGGCGCCGTCGATTGCCTGGCGATCCGGGGCGTGCTGGACCGGGCCGGCTACAAGGGCGTATACACGATCGAAATCGAGGGGATCGGCGGCGAGCCCGACCCCGGACTGGAGGGCCGCCACGATCGGGTCCGCCGGAGCGTGCAGTACCTACGGGCCCGGGGATTCCTCGAGGAAGGCGAGGTCAAGGATTCCTTGCCACCAAGCGAGCGGCCTAAGTAAGATAATGGCGACGGTTCGTTACGGTTGGTGTTGAATTGAGACGATTGAACGACTTATCCGAGCGTTCGGACGCGCGCCCCGCGCCGCCGTTCGCGGAGGCGAGGCATGGCGTCGGTCCCTTCGAAGCCCACCCTGGAGGGCCTGGATTATCGGGTCGTGAAACCGCTCGGCGAGGGGGCCGGCAGCACGATCCTGTTGATCGCCGACACCAAGCTCGGGACCCGATACGCGCTCAAGATCATCCGGCGCCAAGGGCCCGATGACGACATTTACGTCAAGCAGGCGCAGCACGAGTTCGATGTGGCCCAGCGACTGAGGCATCGTTGCCTCCTGAAGATCCACGACATCCGCATCAAGAAATCGTGGCTCAAGGTCACCGGCGTCGAGGAGTTGATGGAGTACGTCGACGGCCGGACGCTCGACGACATCGCCATGAAGGACGACGTCGGCCAGCTCGTCCTCATCTTCAATCAGGTCGCGGCCGGCCTGGCCCACATGCACCGCCGGGGCATTTACCACGGCGACCTGAAGCCGTCCAACATCCTCTTGTCGCGCGCCGGCGAGGTGAAGATCATCGACTTCGGCACGGCCTGGATCAAGGGCGAGTTCAAGGATCGCGTGCAGGGCACCGTGCAGTACATGGCGCCCGAGCAGGCGACCGAGAAGGTCGTCAACGAGCGGACCGACCTGTACAATTTCGGGGCGACGATGTATCGCCTGCTCACCGGCGAGTACGCCAACCTGGGCATCCCCCAGCCGCTCGAAGGCGGCATCGGCGGCCTGGGCCGGCTCCGCCCGCCGATCGACTTCAACCCCAAGATTCCTGGCACGCTCAGCGAGGCGGTGATGGCTTGCCTCCGCACCAGCCCCGATCGGCGGCCGGCTGGGGTCTTCGAGGTCCGGCACCAGATCGTCGCCTCGGCCCGATACCTCGGGCTGAAGGAGGATGACCTGCGCGGCTCCGAGGGGGATGACGACGCCTGAAGATCGGACCGACGGAGGAATCGCGCATGGTCGGCCGTTTGATTCGGTTCTTCGGCCTGCTCGCCTGGGCGTTCGTGCCGGGCCGGTTCGCCCCCGCCCAGGAGTTTGGTCGGCTCGAAGGCCACGCCCTCGATTCGCTCCCCGATCGGGCCGAGGCGGTCGCATCGCTCACGATCGAGCAGCTTGCGGCGATGCCCACGCCATTCCGAGACATCCGGTCGCCCGTCGTCGCGGTCAGGACCGACCGGGGCAACTGGGCCCGGCTCGTCGTCGCTCCAGCGTTCCGCAAGCCGGCGGCCGGCGAAGGCGAACCCATTCCGGTCGCGATCGTCGAGCGCTTCGACACCTTCGAAAGCCCGGGCGCCCGCAATCGGTTGGCGCAGGGTCGGAATCTGACGCTCTTCGCCGGCCTTCCCATCGACCTGGATTCCGGTCAGATCGTCCCCCAGGGCGAAGGTGGCGACCTGCAATTCCTGATCGAAGGGGGAGCGGGCCCCCGGCTGGCGCCGATCGCGCCCGCCCGCATGTACGCCCTGGAGAAATCGCCCATCCCCCCCGACGCCGGCCCGAGGCCGGCCTCCGGGCGAGTCGTCCGGCCCGACGATTTCCACGGCCGGTATCGGCTGTTCGCGAACGGCCAGTGGTCCGGGCAACTGGACCTGTCGATCCGCGATGGCGACGTCTCGGGTTCCTTCCGCTCGGACCAGACCGGCACGAGCTATCCGGTCGCGGGGCAGGTCGGCTCGCCATCGAATCGGATCCAGTTTAGCGTCACGCTCCCCCGGACCCGCCTCGACTACGAAGGCTACCTGTTCACCGACGGAAAGGGGGCGATTGCCGGTACGTTGAAGCTTCTCGACCGGCCTTATGGCTTCTTCGCGATCCGGGAGCGGGGTACGATCAGCCCCGAAGGCGAGGAGGCCGACTCGATCGCTTCGCAAGCATCCCGTCCGCCCGTCTTTTCGATCGTTCTGGAGGGGGGCAAGGTCCGCCGGGAAGGCCGGGACCTCGACGACGAAGCCCTGGATAAGGCCCTCGCCGACGCCTCGAAGGAGGAAGCGGCCGTCCTCGTATCGGTGGCCGCCGACGAGCCGTATCGGAACGTCGAGCGGCTGACGGCACGGATCCGCGGGGCGGGCCTCGACGCGATCCGGCTCAAGGTCCAGGAGGGACCGCGATGAAGCCGCCGAGGACTGTCTTCGAGTTTCCCCGCGTGCAGGCGACGCCCGGCATCGATCGATGCGGATTCGGCCGGGACGGGCGGGAGCAGGTCGGCTACGAATTCGGCACGGGCGGCCCCCGGCCGTTCCTCTTTCCCCTGATCGGGCCGTCAGGGCTTCCCGTGACCCGGATGGGACATCCCAACCCCGTCGGTCACGAACATCACAGGTCGGTCTGGCTGGGCCACCAGGACGTCGGCGGCGTCAATTTCTGGGAGGAAAAGGGCGGCGTAGACGTGAAAATCCGCCATCGCCGGGTGACCGCTTACCGGGATTCCTCCGACTGGTCGGCGATGGTCGCCGAACTCGACTGGTGGGCCAACGGTCGATCGATGCTCCAGCAACGCCTGATCGTGGCATTCGAGCCCCGGGACGATGGCGGCTTTGCCCTGGACCTCGATTGCCGTTTCGAAGCGGTCCAGGGCGCCGTCGACCTGGGCAAGACCAACTTCGGGTTCCTGGGCGTCCGCGTGAGCAAGACGATCTCGGCCCGCTTCGGCGGCGGCCGATTGCTCGCCGACGACGGGGCCGAAGGGGAGCCGTCGATTTTCGGCAAGCGTCACCGATGGCTCGATTATTCGGGCCCCGTGACCCCCGGGAAAGTCGAGGGGATCTCGTACCTCGACCATCCTGAAAACCCGCGACACCCTTCCCACTGGCATGTCCGGGACGACGGCTGGATGGCGGCGTCGTTCAACCTGTCCGAAGGCTTTGGGATCGCGCCGGGGCATCCGCTCGACCTGCGATATCGGCTTCGGGTCCACGAAGGGCCGCCGTCCGCCCCGGCGATCGAGGCGGAATGGAAGGCCTTCGCCGACTCGCGGGCGTTCGAACCGTTCGCGGATCCGAAGACGCGGCTGCCGGGGGTCCGCCGTTCGGCGACCTCCTGAGGCGGGGCGAGCCCGGGTCCGCGGCCCGGTTCAGTCGAGGTCGTCCGAGGTCTCGACCTGCAAGACCTTGTCGATCGACTTCACCAGCTTCTCGATCGCGAACGGCTTGCGGATGTAATCCTTCACGCCCAGGAATTCGGCGTAGGCGCGATGCCGGCTGCCCTCGTTGGCCGTGATCATGATGGTCGGGATCAGGCCGCCAGGCCTCCCCTTCAACTTCTCAAGCACAAGAAATCCACTCTTCTTGGGCATCATCATGTCGAGAACGATCAAATCGGGGACTTCCCGCTCTGCCACGGCGAGCCCGGCGTTGCCGTCCCTGGCGATCAGGATCCGATAACCCCGGTTTTCCAGGACGGCGCGCATCGCTTCCAGGATCTCGATATCGTCATCAACCAGGAGGATCGTTTTGGATGGGGAGTGGGGGATGCCGGGCATCGAGCGGCTCTCCGCGGGCGGGGGCGGGCGCAATGTTTGGGGAGGGAGTTCCTGCACCTCGATCATAAGGAAATGTCCGCCCCGCATTCAAGGACCGATGCTTGGACGCGCCAGCCTCCGAAATGCCGTCGGGGTGCTTTCCAGGCGGCCCGAGTGCATGGCATAATGCTCGATGATCCACCCCAAACCAATCGATCCGGCCCCGGGCTAAGCCTCCACGACTCGGAGGGTGCCCCTCTCCCATGGATCGCCGAGGGTCCCACCATGATCAGGCTGCGTCGCTGGTTGTTGCCTGGCTTCGCACTGAGCCTCGCCGTCATCGGCCTGGCGTTCGGCGGCAAGTCGTCGGGACTCGTCATCCGCCGCGGATAATTCGCCGCAAGCCCGCCGGGCGCCATCGACGGCCCCTCCTCCACCACCTCCGCCCGCCCCCGCCCAGAATGCGCAGCAGGCGTCGATGCCAGCCGGCGGACAGGCCGACTCGATGCCCCCGAAGATGACACCGGCTCCGGCCGCGCAGCCCCAGCCGGGTGGCGAGCAGCTCTCGGGCGGTCCGGGGCACGGGGCCCCGCCCCCGGCGGCCCTCCGCCGGGGTACGGGCGCGCCCAGGCCAGCGTCGCGCAGCCCCAGCCGGGTGGCGAGCAGCTCTCGGGCGGTCCGGGGCACGGGGGCCCGCCCCCCCGGCGGCCCTCCGCCGGGGTACGGGCGCGCCCAGGCCGGGGCGTCGCGCAGCTCCCAGCCGGGTGGCGAGCAGCTCTCGGGCGGTCCGGGGCACGGGGGCCCGCCCCCCGGCGGCCCTCCGCCGGGGTACGGGCGCGGCCCAGGCCGGGCGCCGCGCAGCCCCAGCCGGGTGGCGAGCAGATCTCGGGCGGTCCGGGGCACGGGGGGCCCGCCCCCCCGGCGGCCCTCCGCCGGGGTACGGGGCGGCGCCCAGGCCAGCGCCGCGCAGCCCCAGCCGGGTGGCGAGCAGATCTCGGGCGGTCCGGGTAGCCGGGGGCCGTCCCCGGACCAGGGACTACAATCCGGCGGCGGCGGCAAGATGAACAGGATGGTTCCCCCAATTCCCCAACCCGGCCTGCCGGGCGGATCATCGCCGGGTCAGCGCCAGGGGGCTCGCCTGGCGCGGCCATGGCGGACGCGCCTGGCGGACCTGGCGGGAGTGTCAGCCAGTCGATTGGCCCGGCTCCCGGATTCAACATGGGCGGGCCCCAGGGCCGAGCCGCGGGCGCGGCCCCGGGCCAAGGGTCGGACATTCCGCCAGGCGGAGGGATGATACCGGCGGCCGGAGGTCCAGGTATGGCTGGTCCCGAGGGACCAGCCGGCGGCGGCGGGCCCGACGCCAACGCCAGCGCCCAGCTTCACCAACCCGGTGAACGCGGTGAACACTTTCCTTTCCGCAATCAAGTCCCGCGATCCCGAACGGATCTCCAACGCCGTGGCCCTGAGATCGAGGACCGAGGCCAAGGACGCCAACAAGCCGCTCTTCGAGGCGATGCTCGACAAGAACCTGACCGAGGACGCCATCAGCGACCTGGCGCGGAGCTACGAAGGGATGTCGGTCATCAATTACAGCGCCCTCTCGGAGACGGGCAAGGTGTCCGTCCGCGTCGGCAAGCAGAATGGCCGCGAGGTCATCGAACGCTCGCTGATCGTCCGCAAGGAGAAGGCCGGCTGGAAAGTGCTCGACTTCGACAAATTCCGGGAATACGTCCCGATGGGTACTCCCGGCAAGACCAATACGCGGCCCGGCGGTCGTCGCCGCTAACCCTGCAGGCTCGGCCGTCGTTGAACAACCGGGACGGCCGGAGGTCGCCCCCGAATGGGGGGAGCTCCGGCCCTTCGGTTCACTTCACCAGCGCGCTCAACGCCTTGAACTGGGGGTGGTCGGCCGACTCCGCCCACTCGAACAGGATGGCCTCGGTCGAGGAGACGATCGCCCCCGCTCGAGCGATCCGGTGGAGGGCAACGTCCCGGTCGAGATCGGACCGGCTGGCGACCGCGTCGGCGGCCACCTGCGGGATGAATCCGAGGCTCAGCAGCTCGAGGGCGGTCTGCGCGACGCAGATGTGCGCCTCGATCCCAGCCAGGGTGACGTGCCGGATTTTCCGGCCGTGGAGCGTTTCGAGGATCCGGGGACAACCGCAGCAGTTGAAGGTCGTTTTCTCGGGGCGGTCGGGTATCAGGGCTGCCAGGGTCGGTTCCGTCGGCCCCAGCCCCCGGGGATATTGCTCGGTGGCGAGCGTGGGGAGCCCCAGGAGTTGAGCCCCCTGGATCAGGCGGCCGGTGTTGAAGACGAGCCGCTCGCGTCCAGAGATCTTGGCCAGCAGTTTTTCCTGGACGTCGATGACCAGGAGCGCGGCATGTTGGGCGGTCAGGCGGTAGGGCTGGGACATTCCATGCGAGCCTCTTGGGATCGGGCCGATGCTAGGGGCCGATCCGAGGCTTTGTCAAGCGAGGATCTGGGCACGCGACGGATCGGGTTGCCTTGTCGAAAGCGGGTTCGGCCGACTACGATACGTTCCGGGCCGTGCACATCGGCGTGATATGGCCGGGGTTGCGGCCTGGCCGAGTGACGCCGGTCCGTGGGGGTTCCGTTGCGTGGCTGAGAAGCCCCGACTCCTGGTGATCGAGCGCGAAGGCGAGCCGGGCGAGGACCACTCGGCCCAGGAACGGCTCTCCGGCCTGTATGAGGTCACCGTGGCCCGGAGCATGGCACGGGCATTCGCCCTGCTGCGCGACCAGTCGTTCGCGGGAGTGTACCTCGATTCATCCCAGCTCCCAGCCCTCCATTGGGCCGGCATCCTCCTGCAGGCCGACGAGATCCTCGATGCCATCGCGGACGGGGTCGCGGTCGTCGATACCCACGGCCGAATCCTCTGGGCGAACCCGGAGTTCCGCGAGCTCGCGGGCCTTGATGAAGCCCGGGCCGGCTCGGGGCTGGTCTTCGACGAGGCCCTCGGGCATCCCGAAAGGGTGGCGGGTGAAGACGACCCGTTCGCGACCGCCCTGGCCAGCAACGGGCCCGTCGAAGGGGTTCTCAAGCTGGCATCGAGCCGGTTCGTGGGCCTGACGGTCACCCCGATGAGGCATGCGTCCGGGCGCGATCCCCACCTGATCGCCCTGACCCGGGACGTGACCACCCCGTACCTCCAGAAGCAGAAGATCGACACGATCCACAGGGCCGGCGAGGAACTCGCCGAATTGACCCGGGAGGAGCTAGCCCAACTCGGGCCCCGCGAGCGGGTGGAGCTGCTGAAATACAACATCGCCCGGCACATGAAGGACCTGCTCGGGCTCGATTTCATCGAGGTCCGAATCCTGGAACCGGCCACGGGCCGCCTCTCTCCGCTCCTGACCGAAGGCATGACGCCCCTGGCCGCCCATCGCGAGCTGTTCGCGCGCGAGGAGAATAACGGCGTGACCGGCTATGTGGCCGCCACCGGCAAGAGCTACCTCTGCGATGACACGACCCGGGATCCCCGATACCTCGAGGGGGCCGCGGGCGCACGCAGCTCGCTGACGGTCCCGCTGATGCACCACGGCGCCGTGATCGGCACATTGAACGTCGAGAATCCCCAACCCCACGCATTCCGCGAACAGGATCGCCAGTTCCTGGAGATCTACGCCCAGAACATCGCCTCCGCCTTGAACACGCTCGACTTGCTCAATGCCGAAAAAGAGAGCACGGCATCGGCGTCGGTCGAGGCGATCAGCCGGGCGTTGGCGCTCCCGGTCGATGAGATCCTGAACGACGCCACCATCGTCCTGGACCGCTACGCGGGCCATGATGAGGACATCATCCACCGTTTACGCCACCTGATTTTCCGGGCCCGCGAGATCCGAGGCCTGATCCAGCAGGTCGGTTCAAGCCTCGTCCCCGAGATGCAGCCGCAAGCGGCCCCGCCCGCCCCGAGGCTGGCCGGGGCCCGCCTGCTTGTGGTCGATGCCGATGAATCGATCCGCCGGGCGGCCCATCATTTGCTCGGTCGGCAAGGGGCGATCGTGGAGACCGCACAAAGCGGCCATGAGGCGACCGCCCTGGCACGCCAGACCCCGTATTCCGCCGCATTGGTCGATATCCGCCTACCTGACCTCGATGGTTACGAGACGTTCCTCAAGCTTCGCGAGGTCCAGCCCGGGTTGCCGATCGTCCTGATGACCGGATTCGGTTACGACGCAAGGCACTGCATCGTGAAGGCACGGCGCGAGGGACTCAGGTTCGTCGTCACCACGCCATTCCGCACGAATCTCCTGATGGAAGCGGTCGAACAGTCGATCCGGCCCGTCTCGCCCCCCCCTACCCCTTCGTCGGCGGACCCCGCATAAACTAGTCTTCTCAGGGGCCGATCGCTGGGCTCGCAGCCGATCCGGTCACCCGCGTTCGTCGACCGCCGAGGACCGATCCCATGACGTATCTGTCGCTGGCCATCCTGCTCCTCGGCCACGGTTGTCTCTGGATCCTGGTCGTGAATTTGCTCCACGGTGCGGGAATTCCCGGTCACTGGCCGAACCGCATCACTTATGCCATGATCCCGATGGCGATCGCGAGCACTCTTGCCCTGATTGTCGGCGGGATTCGAGCGGACTGGTGGAGCTGGTCTTGGCCGGCCGCGGTTTATGCGGCGACGTGTGTTGGGATCGGACTGATCGGGCTACCGATCGTTACCCTGGTTCGCCTCCTGCGGCGCGATCCCCCCGGAATCCGTGGTGAAGTCACCGAGGTCGATCTGGCCGCCCGCCTCGGCGTCGAAACCCTGATCGGTCACGGCCCCAAATCGCGGATGCTCAGGCTTCCGGGCCACGATTCGTTCCGCCTGGTGTCCTCCGAATGGTCGGTCGAGCTACCGGGTTTGCCGCGATCGCTCGATCAGTTGAGCTTGATCCACCTGACGGACCTGCACTTGGCCCCCTGGCATGCCCGCGCCTTCTTCGAAGCGGTGATGGACGAGGCCGCCGGCTGGGACGCCGACCTGGTAGTCATCACGGGCGACCTGCTCGAAGACGAGTCGGTGCGGGATTGGGTCGAGCCGGTCCTGGGGAGGGTCCGAGGCCGATTGGGAACCTATGCCATCCTGGGTAACCATGACCTGTTCTGCGACCTTCCGCCGCTGCGAAGGGCGATCGAGGCGGCAGGCGTGATCGATCTTGACGGCAGATGGACCTCGATCTCGATCGGCGAGGGTCGCCTGACTCTGGGGGGCACCTGTGCCCCATGGGGCCCTCCGCTCGATCCCGCCACTCGGCCTGAAGGCGATTGCACGATTGTACTGAGCCACACGCCAGACCGTTTCCCCGGGCTCGCCAGGATGGGCGTGGACCTGGTGCTTTCGGGGCATAATCATGGCGGCCAGATCCGGTTGCCTGGGATCGGGCCGGTCCTGATGCCGAGCATTTACAGCCGTCGATACGACCAGGGCTGGTTCTCGATCGGCGATTCGAGGCTCTTCGTCGGGCGGGGGATCGGCGGGGCGAATCCGCTCCGCTATAACTGCCCGATTGAGATCAGTCGGATTACGCTCCGGGTCCCCGGGGCGGCCCGGACCGGGCCGTTCCGCGCGGCCCGGCAGGGGAGCACGGCGGGGCGCGCCTGATGGCGGCACGCCCCTCAGCATCCAGGGGTCAAATGTAGACCCGTTTGTTGTAGACGTACCACTCGAAGAGGACCAGGCCCAGGGCCAGCCAGGCGAGCGGCCACCAGTACTCCAGGCGGGCGGGCGCACGTCGTGTGACCTGGGATACCTGGATATTGCCGATCTGGATGCCGTTGCCGCGCGGTGCCAGGTCGCTTTCTCGGGGATCGAAGAGGTTGACGGCGAAATCGGTACCCTCATCCTCCCGGCCCCAACGGGCCTGATAAAGTCCGGCCCGATCGGCATCATTGAAGACGAAAGTACCCTGGGGGGACCGGGTCAGCGCCTGCGTCCGGGCCAGCCCGGGGCCGTTGACCTCGACCTTCTCCTGGATCGAATCGGCGCGGAGCACGACCGGCTGGCCGGGCAGGTGGACTTCCTCGCCGCCGGTCTCCCTGGCGTTTCCCAGCACCCGGAGCGCGTTGAAGATGAACAGCGGGAAGCTGTAGAACCGGATCGGCCAGTCCGTATTCAGCTCGGGATCCTTGCCCTCTCCCTCGGGCTGGTAGAACAAACCGAAGCAGACGACCGCATCCGAGAATCCCTGGCGGGGCGTGACGAACGCCAGCGGACCCTGATTGCTCGAGATCAGGTCGGTCGAACCGGAGGGCGGCTCGACCACCGAGGCACGGACCACGCGGACCAGGCGTAGGTCGCGGATGTACTGCATCAAGGGGTGGCCGATATCCCAGTCGAGGATTACAGGCCCTTCGACGTCCTTGGGCTGGTCGAAAGCCGCCCCGGGAGGTAGGGCTCCGAAGTAGAGGGTATTGGCGGCCGGCGGCGACGTCGGGCGGTATCGGTCGTAGATGACCAGGTCATACCGGCCGGAATCGATATCGCGCACGACTTCCTTGGTGGAGGCGTCCTCGGGGGTCACCTCGACGACGTCGGCCAGTTGCGCGGCCGACGGGGTCTTAAGCGTCCCCGCGAGGTAGCGATCACCCCGCGAGACGAACAAAACCTGCGCCTTGCGGGGGATGCCGACGGTCGTGAACGCGCGGTTGTCCAGGGCCAGGGCGTCCTTGACATCGATCCGCACTTCGAGCCGCTCTCGGCCCGAATCGGGCAGGTCGAACTTGAAAGCCTGGTCACTCTGGGGGGGCAGTTTCAGGTTGATGGCGTCGATCAAGGATCCTGCGTCGTCGCCCTGGCTCGATTCGTGCCGATAGAGTCGGGCTTCGGTCTCGACCGGCTCGGCCCGGTAGTTGTGGACGCGTCCGAACACCTGGAACTGGTCGGGGTGCTCGTCGTTGCGGGCCGTCTGCAGGGCCAGGATCGCCACGTTGTCGCTCGGCGGGGTTTTCGCCGGCCGCCCCGCTTCCGATTTCTTCTCGGCCGAATTCTCGGGTTCGCCCGGCGGCGGTTCCCCGCCGCTCGAGGTCGCGCCCGCGCCGACGATGACGAACTCGGGCTGGAGGTTGCCCAGGCTGAAATTCTCGACATCGGCGAATCCGCCGTCGGTGAAGACGTAGAGGCGTGCCGACTCGTTCTCGCCGGTGATCACCGTGCCCCGGGGCATGTTGCGGGCAGCCAGGTCGGTCGCGGGATTCGCCAGGCCGGCCGCGACGACCAGGGCGTCGCGGAGGGACGTGGTGGACTCGCTGGGTTGGATCGCCCGGATCCGTTCGCGCAGGAGCTGCTTGTTGGCGGTATAGCTGGCGAAGACCTGCGCGCGGTCGTTGAACGTGAGCACCATCGCCAGGTCATCGGCCCCGAGCTGGTCGATGACCTTGAGCGATTCCTGCTTGGCCTGCTCGAGGCGGCTGGGGCTGACGTCGGTGGCCGACATGCTGGCCGAGTTATCGATCGCCAGGATAAACCGTTGGCCCCGACCCGTGGTGCCCTTGACCCGAGGGCCCAGCAAGGCCAGGAGCAGCATCGCCACGAACAGCAGCTGCAGGAACAGAAGCAGGTTCTTTCGCAACCTCTGGAACAGGCTGTTGACGTGCAAGTCCTCCAGGCTCCTCCTCCAGAGCAGGGTGCTCGGGACCTGGACGGGCCTCCGCCTGAGTTTCAGGAAATACAGCAGGAGGATGCCGACCGGGACGCCCAGCAGCGCGACCCAGGAGGCCGGCCCGAGCGGCGAGGAGAACGTGATCGGCGATTCCCAGGAGCGCAGGGCATCGAGCATGGTGCGGTCACCTTACCTTGCGTTCAAAGCTCATTGCCGGGTCGGCCCGGCTTGCGCCTCCGGGCGATCGAGATGTACGCGACGTACGCGACGAAGACGGCCGACGCGCCCAGGAAAACGAAGCGGTTCTCGATCGGGAAGTTGCGGCCCAGGTACTCGAAGAAAGATCGGAGCATCGCGACGATTCCGGCCGGGGACGGGGCCCGCCTCATTTGACGAGGCCGCGCTCCCGGAGGTAGTTGAGGATCAGGCGGTCGAACGGATTCTGGTTGGTGGTGAAGATGTACGCGATGCCGCGTTGGGTGCACCACTCCTTCATCCCGCCGACGAAGGCATTGAGGTTGGCCTTGTAGCGTTGCAAGAGCGGGGCGCTCACGCTGATCTCGGAGACGTCCCCATCCTCGGCATCGATCAGCCGCAGGTCGCCCACAAGTTCCGGCTCGACCTCCTCCTGGCTGAGGACGTGGACGACGTACAGGTCCATGTTCCGGGCGAGGAGGTATCGCAGGGCATCCTGGTAGCCTCGCTTATCCAGGAAGTCGGAGATCACCACGCAAATCCCCTTGCCGGTATGCTTGACCGCGAAGGATTTGCAGGAATTGGTGAGGTTGCCGGTGCCGCCGGATTCGAGAGCTTCCAGGTATTTCACCACCCGCCACATCTGGGAGCGGCCGCGGATGTTGGACAGGCCCGGCTCGAGGCCTGAGGAGAACGTCTCCAGGACGACCCGGTCGTGGTTGACCAGGCCGATGAACGCCAAGGCGGCGGCCACCTGCTTGCCGTATTGCAGCTTGGTCGGGTCGCCGAAGTTCATCGACAGGCTGGTGTCGAGGAGCGTGTAGAAGTGGAGGTCTTCTTCCTCCAGGAAGAGCTTCAGGAAGAGCTTGTCAAGCCGGCCGTAGACGTTCCAGTCGATGCGGCGGAGGTCGTCGCCGACGACGTAGTTGCGGTGATCGGCGAACTCGACCGACGAGCCCCGCCGCTTGCTCTTGCGCTCCCCCTTCATACGTCCGACGAAGATCTTGCGGCTGACCAGCTCGAGCTGTTCCAGACGGGCGAGGAATTCGGGGTCGAGCAAGGGCGTGGCGGCGGCGGGCATCGGGCGGCTCCCGGGTTCGGTTCAGCCGAGGAGGTCGGAGAGGGCGAAAAGGCCCGCCATCAACGCGATGGCGATCCCCAGGCCGAAGGCCCACGGCAAGAGGGCCGCAAGGAAGATCTGGGTCCGCTGGAGTGGGCTGTCAACCGGGTGTCGATGGAGGAATGACAGGGAAGCGAACCAGCTCTCCAGGACCACCAGGGTGCCGCTAATCGCCGTGACAATCCCCAGGAACGGCTCGGCCCGCCAGGCGAGCAGGGCGACGGTCGTCAGCAGGAGGCAAGTGAACCCCAGGTACGCGAGGTCGATCCGGGTCCAACGGATCGGCTCGGGCTCCGGGGGCGCGATCGCCAGGGGGGCGGGGGGCGGATCGTAGATGTCGTGCAGGGTGGTCATCGTGTCGGGCCGCTCGTTTCGCTCGAGTTTCCGTCAGCCGACGGTCGCCGGGGCTCGGGATTCGGACTTCTCGGGGACGGCGTCGAGCACCTTCAGAAGGACGTCGTCGGAATCGATCCCCTCGGCCTGGGCCTCGAAGTTGAGCAGGACCCGGTGGCGGAGGCTGGGAAGGTAGACGCGCCGGAGGTCTTCGAAGCTGACGTTGTACCGGCCGTCGAGCAGGGCCCGGACCTTGGCGGCCAGGATCAGGGTCTGGACCCCGCGAGGGCTCGTACCCCAGCGGATGTACTGGTTGGTGATGTCGGCGGCGAACTCGCCTTCGGGGTGGGTGGCCAACGCCAGGCGGATGGCGTAATCCTGGACGTGCGGCGCGACGATGACCTCGCGGACGAGCTGCTGGAGCCGGATCAAGGTCTCGCCGTCGATGACGCGCTCGGCCCTGGGCTTCTCCCCCCGGGTGGTGCGGTCGAGGACCAGCTTGAGTTCGTCCCGCGTCGAGTAGCCGACGACCAACTTGAACAGGAAGCGGTCGAGCTGGGCCTCGGGCAGGGGATAGGTCCCTTCCTGCTCGATGGGGTTCTGCGTGGCCATCACGAAGAACGGCTCCTTGAGGCCGTAGATCGTGCCGCCGACGGTGACCGAATGCTCCTGCATCGCCTCCAGGAGGGCGGACTGGGTCTTGGGCGTGGCCCGATTGATCTCGTCGGCCAGGACGATCTGGGCGAAGATCGGCCCCTTCTGGAATTCGAAGTGCCGGCGGCCGTCGGCCCCTTCCATGACGACGTTGGTGCCGAGGATGTCGGCCGGCATCAGGTCGGGTGTGAACTGGATCCGGTTGAAGTCGAGCGAGAGGGTGTCGGCCAGCGTGCGGACGAGCAGGGTCTTCCCCAGTCCGGGGACCCCTTCGAGCAGCGCATGGCCGCCCACGAACAGGCAGGTGAGGACGCCGTGGACGATCTCGTCGTGGCCGACGATGACCTTGCCGATCTCGGCCTTCACGCGCTGATAGGCCTCGCGGAACTCGTTGGCCCGGGCTTCCATCGCGCTGGTGTCGGTGCTCATGGGCGGGGATGTCCTGTCGGCGGGGGTCAGTTGGGCTTGTCCTTGTCTTTCTCTTTTTCCTTCTCGCGCTCTTCCCAGACCTTCTGCTTGGCCCGGAGCAGCCGATTCGTGTAGCTCTCGGGCTGGTCGCCGGGCCTGGGTTGGTCGGGGGCGAGGCCGGGCTGGGCCGGCTGTGCGGGCCGGCGTTCGGCCGGCCTGGGCCGGTCTTCCCCGCCTTCGAGCAAGGGCTCGCCGATGACGGTACCGGCGGCCGGCAAGGGGGGCGCCTCGAATCGGGTGGCACCGACGTTCCGGTCGATCTGCTCGGCGACCTCGGCCTTGCGGCTCTTGAGCTTCTCCATGTATTCGACGCGGGGCGCGACCTCCCTGCCGCGGAGCTTGGCCCAGTAATCCTTCGCGGTGTTCCTCATTCGGTCGAAGTCGGGTGCGACGCGGCGGACGCCGACGTCGAGCAGGAACAGCATGGCCGCCAGCATCAGCAAGTTGGGCCAAAGGTCCCGATAGCTCCGGGGCGGCACCATGCCCGGGGACCTGCGGAAGACATCAACGGCCTGGACCGTTCGCGGGACATCGACCTCGTTATCGCGGCCGGTCTTCCACTCGATCACCTCGCCGTCGGAGACCGACGCCAGCGTCTCCAGGTTGGACCGGTTGGAACGCAGGTCGCGATACTCGTCGGAATAAGGGACGGAGACGCCCGTTCGGACCACGCCCGAGGTATTGTCGGGACCCATGTAGGCGAGGTTCACGAAGTAGTTGCCGCTCGACTCGGCGTTCTCGAGCGTCGCCTCGTACTTGCCCGGTGCCGTCTGCGTTAATTCGATCGGCCGGGGTTTGAAGTCGGGGCCGATCAGGTTGCCGCGGATCTGGAGGAAGTTGAGGAACTGGTTGTCCTTATCGAGCGCGTCCACGACGATCTTGATCCGGCCCTCTTCCTGCCTTGCGGTGAGGGTGAGGTTCCCCTTGTCGATCGGACGGAGCGACCACCGGACCACCTGAGACCAGAAGGCGGCGTAGTGCTCCCACTGCTCCCAATCGGGGGTCCATCGGGCGCCGGCATCGCTGGTGAAGGCGACGGCCCGGCCCAGGCCGTAGGTCCAGTGGGCCAGCAGCGGGTTGACCTGGCCGGTGGGCTGGGGGGATCGCAGGGGGATCTCCACCAGTTCGTTTTCCTTCGGCGCAGTGAGCACCATCCCATAGATCGGCGGCAAAGCATCGGGTAGGCCCAGGACCGGCTCGCTGAGGTGGTCGATTGAGGGCACCCAGGGGCGGGGCGGCCCTTCGAAGATCAGCGGCTTGGAGACCAGCCGGGCCTCCTTCTGGTAGATCCGGGGGAGGGCCTTGGGATTGACCACGTTGTAGAACCGGCCCTGCGTCTTGTTAGCCAGGTTCTTCATCGAGTTCAAGGCGCCCAGGTCGTTGCCGTGCGCGGCCGTGAGGACCGCCGTGACGGTGATCTTGCTGCGGGCGAGTTGCTGGATGACCGAGCTCTTGGGCGGCGTCGGGTCGCCGTCGCTGATCACGACGATGTGCTTCGTGGTGGCGTCCGGGATGGCGTTCAGGCCCTTCATCGCCATCATCAACGATGGGTCGAAGTCGGGCATGTCGCCGGGCGTCATCTTGTCGATCGCCCGGAGCATGCCGGGCATGCTGGTGCCGATCGGCCGGAGGCTGAACAGCCAGGCTTCCTGGCCTTCCCAGTGGAGCATGCCGGCGTAATCGTAGGGCGAGAGCGTCTTGATCGCCTCCTGCGCCACCACCTTCTGCCAGTAGTTCCCCTCGGGGATCTCGCTGGCGTGCATGATGAGCACCATCGCCGCCTTGCCCATCACCTTGGTGGACGGGATCTCCATGTTGACGGGCAGGGCCTTCTCGACCGGCGTGCCCCGCCAACCGCCGGCGCCGAAGCTCTTGGGCCCGCCGATCATGACCAGCCCGGCGCCCATGTCGTGGACGTTCGATTCCAGGAGGCGGATCTGGTCCTCGGTGAAAGCATCCTTGGGGACGTTGGCCAGGATCACGGCGTCGTAGGGCTGGAGGCCGGCGACATCGGTAGGGATCGGATCCCCGCCGGCGATCCCGCCCTCGGCGACCTCGCCCGCTTCGAGCACGGTGACCAGCAGCTTCTTCTCGCGGAGAGCCTGCACGAGTTCGTCGTGCTCCCCCTTGGTCCCCTCGATGAGAAGGACGTGGGCGTCGCCCCGGGCCAGGGTGAAACCGTGCGCCGTATTGTTGATCGCCCGCTGGTCGCCCGAGCCTTCGTCGGGCACGAAGGTGGCGGTGTAGGTGTAGAAGTTGGGCTCGTTGATCTGCTGCTTGAGCGTGAAGACGTTCACGCCGCGCTGGAGCTCGATGTGTTGTGGCTGCTCGTTGCCCGGGGCCGGCGCCCGGTAATTGTCGGCCTGCTGGAAGATCTGGAGGCTACCGGAAGTCGGCTCGCTGGCCCGGATAACCACATTGATGTTGACCGTCTCCCCCTTCTTCACGTCGGGCGGGAGCGAGACCTTCTCGACGAGCACCTCGTGGCTGTAGGTGTATTCGATCGGCACGACGTCGATCGGGACCTTCAGCGAGGCCGCGGCCAGGGCCTGCTCGATCGCGTGCCCTCGGTTCTCATTGCCGTCGGAGATCAGGACGATCCGCCTCGCGGTATCCTCGGGGAAGCTGGCCATCGCCAGCTTGATCGCAGCGGCGAGGTCGGTGTACTCGGCGTCGATCGGGTTCTCGAATCCCATGAAGGGGGAGAAGAACGGGGTAGGCGGCACCTCGACCCGGGCCGACTTGCCGAAGGTCACCACGCCGGCCAGGTCATTGGTGCCCTTCCGATCGACCTGCTTGTTGACGAAGTCGATCATCAGCCGCTGCCACTCGCGGGGGATGCTCTGCGACAGGTCGAGCAGGAAGATCGTGGAGAGCCGATCGTTCCGCCGGACCGATTGAACCTGCGCGATCGCCAGCAGGATGAGCAGCAAGATCACCGAGCGCAGGCCGATCGCCAACAGCCGGCGGACCGGCCCCAATCCGGCAAGGCTCCGGTAACTGAACCACACCAGGGCCGGCAGCAAGACAGGGATCAACGCCAGCGCCCAGGGCCACCCCACGGTGATCGACAGGCGTTGAGCGAGATAAGACATGGCGGCGACCTCATTCGGAGCCCGCAAACCCCGCGGGGACTGTACCGCCTGATTATCACAAGCGAGGGGCGATCGCCACCAGAGGGCAATCCTAAAGAAATCGTCGAGATCCCGGATTTTTCCTCGGATTGAGCCCGTGCCTTGGCTCGGCCAATACGAGTCACAAGGCCGCTTTGGCGGGATCTTCCGGCGAAACTACGTCGTGCTGCCATGAAAAGGAAATCTCAGCCAAACCGTAACCTCATCAAACAAAGGAATTTAGCAAGCGAGGCTTGGTCTCAGCGGGCAATTTCAAGTATTCCGGTAGGAATTGAGGTGTTTCTTGTTGACAAAGTCTACGGGATTTGTAGAGATAAGGGGCCCTGTCAACCGATGGACCTAAGACAAGGCGATCGGGCCGGCCCGACAGTTCGGGAATTGCTACGGTTGGGGCGGGGCTTCCCTAAGGAGGATCAGACATGGTCGCTCAAAGGCGAGGGGGTTGGGAGGAGACGAATCGAAGGGGTGGGGACGGCCGACGTCGATGTGGGTTCACGCTCATCGAACTCCTTGTCGTCATCGCCATCATCGGCGTGCTGATCGCGTTGTTGTTGCCGGCGGTTCAGCAGGCCCGCGAGGCGGCCCGCCGCATCCAGTGCACCAACAACCTCAAGCAGATCGGGATCGCCATCCACAACTATCACGCAGCTTTCGATTCATTCCCGCCCGGCGCCTTGCTGGCCCGGGACGCGGCCGGAACGACCCGGAACAATGGGGATTTCAGCGCCCTGGTCAGGCTGCTGGGCTTCTCGGAGCAGCCGGCCCTGTACAACGCGGCCAACTTCTCGCTGTCGTGCTTCAACGACTCGACCTACGGCAACTGGGCCAATTCGACGACGACGACCACCCGCCTGGCCCTGATGCTCTGCCCCTCAAGTCCACAACCTTCCTGGCTCCACCAGGGTACCGGACTGCCATTCAACCCAGGTTAGGGCGCCCGGAGGGAATTACTTCGCGTCGCTCGGATCGTCGATGGAATTCGCAGGGCAGCAGAGCGGCGGACCGCCCAACGGCGTCTTCGAGTACGTGGGGAACCTGGGCCGATCGCATGGCGTTGCCGAGATCACGGACGGCACCAGCAACACGATCGCGTTCGGCGAGTGGCGGACCGGTTCCGGGAATTTCAGTGCCACGACGATCCCCACGGACATCATCTTTATCGGCCGGTATCCGGCCGGCACGCAGCGGAATGACGGTTCGCTCACCATGCCGAGGCTGGCACCGGTGCTGCAGCCATGGCTTTCGCTCTGCGCCGCCGCGGCCCAGTCGCGGTCGAATTACTACGGCAAGAGCCCGACGCTCGGCGAGAACTGGTCGCTGGGCCTCATCGGCTACTCGATGGGGAATACCCTGCTCGGCCCCAACCCGAAGTATCCGAATTGCTCGGTCAATGGCGACGGCACCTTGCAGAGTCCCGGCGTGATCGGCCTGAGCAGCTTCCACCCGGGCGGCGCGAACGTCATCTTCGCCGACGGTTCGGTCCACTTCATCAAGGACAGCATCAGCCTGCCCACGATTTGGGCCCTCGGGTCCCGCTCCGGTGGCGAGATCCTGTCATCGGACACCTTTTAACTCGAGCAATCCGTGCGACTCGCGTCCACGTCCGCCCGGCCGTGGACGTCGTCGGCGGGCCCATCCGACCGGGGCCCTCCGAGATTCAAGGATGGAGCACTTCGCGGAGAAAGGCAGGTTTTATGATCGGAACGCGATGGCGACTCGCGATCGTTGCAACGGCGTTACCGGCGATTGCCGGGGTGGCCCATGCGGACGAGTCCGACCCCGTGGAGTTCTTCGAGAAGAGGGTGCGGCCGGTGCTGGTCGCGCGCTGTTTCACCTGCCACTCGGCCGACACGAATTCCAAGGGCGACCTACGTGTGGACGACCGCAACGGCCTGCTCAACGGCGGCAACGGCGGGCCTGCGGTGATCCCGCACGACCCGGACGGGAGCCTCCTGATCCAGGCGGTTCGACGGGGGGAAGGCGCGCCGGCGATGCCACCGAAGACACCCTTGCCCAACGAGGAAGTCGCCGCGCTGGAACGTTGGGTCCGCGAGGGAGCCGCCTGGCCCTCGGCCGCCGAGTTGGTCAACCCGCCCGACCGGGCCGTCGACCGCTACGAGAACCTGCGCAAGACCCACTGGGCCTGGCAGCCCATCTGGGCGGTCAAGCCGCCGGCCGTCCGGGAACCCTCCTGGCCGATCGACGAGCTCGACAGATTCGTCCTCGCCGGGCTGGAAGAGGCGGGCCTCCGGCCCGTCGAGGAAGCCGACCGGATGACCCTGATCCGCCGTGCGAGCTTCGACCTGACCGGCCTGCCACCTTCCCCCGAGGAGGTTAAGGCCTTCGCACGCGAGGATTCGCCTGATGCCTATGAAAGGTTGGTCGATCGCCTGATCGCCTCGGCCGCCTTCGGCGAGCGATGGGCACGGCACTGGCTCGACGTGGCCCGCTACGGCGAGTCGACGGGATCGTCGCGGAACTTGCCTTTGCCGCACGCCTGGCGCTATCGCGATTACGTCGTCGACAGCTTCACCAGGGACAAGCCGTACGACCAGTTCCTCAGGGAGCAGATCGCGGGCGACCTACTGACGACCGAGGATTCGGCCCTCCGCGATGAGCGGAAGATCGCAACCGGGTTCCTCGCGATCGGCGTGAAGGATGTGAACCAGCGCTTCAAGGTCCGATACCTGATGGACAACGTGGACGAGCAGATCGACGCGGTGGGCCGCGGACTGCTGGCCACCACGATCAGTTGCGCCCGATGCCACGACCACAAGTTCGACCCGATCCCGACGCGGGATTACTACGCCCTCGCCGGGATCTTCCGCAGCACCGACCTGCTCGCCGGCCTCCGCAACAAGATGGGTGGCGGCGGGCTGGACTATTATGACACGGGCATGCTGCTGATCCTTGGCGACGACCCCCAATCGTCCGCGCCTTCGGAGGACGAGATCGCCGCCAGGAAGAAGGCAGTCGAGGAGGCCCGCGCCGAGTTCCAGAAGCTCCGCGACAGCAAGGAAGGCGGGGAACTCGACCCGAATGGGCGTCCCAAGCGATTCAATGCCCGGCAGAGGATGCAAAAACTCCAGGCAGAACTCAACGCGTTGACCGACCCGGCGGCTAATGGCGCCAAGATCGCCCTGGGGGTCCGCGACTCTCCGCAGATCGCCGACACCGAGATCCGTTTCCGCGGCGAAGCCGAGAAGTTGGGGCCGGTCGTCCCGAGGGGTTTCCTCAGCCTCGTCGATGTGCCGGGCGCCCCCGAAATCAACCGCGAGCAGAGCGGAAGGAGGGAGCTGGCCGAGTGGATCGCCAGCCCGTCGAACCCCTTGACCGCCCGAGTTTACGTGAACCGCGTCTGGAATCACCTGTTCGGCCAGGGGATCGTTCGCACGGTCGATAACTTCGGGTCGACGGGCGATACGCCATCCCACCCCCAACTGCTCGATCATCTGGCTTCCCGCTTCATTGAGGGCGGCTGGTCGACGAAAGCCCTGGTGCGTTCGATCGTGCTGAGCCGCTCCTATCGACTTTCGTCGGCTTCGACCGAGGCCAACCTGGTCGCCGATCCTTCCAACCGGATGATTTGGAGGCACTCGCCCAGGCGCCTGGAGGCTGAGGAGATCCGGGACGCGATCCTGGCCGCGAGCGGCTCGCTCGACCTTGGACGGCCCGAAGGTTCCGCGGCCCAGAGTCTGCCCGTGATCGAACTGCCCAACAATGGGCCTCAGGCTCGCAAGCTGATCGAGGCCGCGCATTCGAGCCGGAACCGCAGCCTCTACCTACCCCTGTTGCGCGGGATCGTCCCGACCTCGCTGGAGGTCTTCGACTTCGCCGAGCAGGGAACTGTCACCGGACGCCGGGATGCCACGACCGTCGCCCCGCAGGGCCTTTTCTTCCTGAATGACCCGTTCGTCCGGCGCGAATCCCTGCGGATGGCCGAGTCGATCCTGGCCGATGCCGAGGCAGGAGTTACCTCGCAAATCGATCGGGCCTACAGGCTCGCGCTAGGCCGTGCCGCAACCGCCTCGGAAATCAATCGGGCCCGTGAATTCTTGGAGGGATTCGCCGCCGACGCGGGCCCCTACCTGCTTGCCCTGGCCGAACGACAGAAATCCACGCCGTCGGGGGACGTGATTTCCCCGCCCGCGACCGCGAATGCCAACCCCGACGAGGTCATCCAGCAGGACGCCCCGCCGTTGGAAGAGGTCTTCGTGCCTCGCGACGCCCGGACGACCGCCTGGGCGGGACTATGCCAGGCCCTGCTCGGCTCGGCCGAGTTCCGGTTTGTCCGCTAACCAACGGCCGGGTCTTTCAGAATAACTTCCGCGATTCTCGAGGACGAAACCCATGAAGGATCTACCAATCGCCCCGCCGATCAGCCGGCGTCAAGCGTTGAAGTCCGCCGGCATCGGCTTCGGCTACCTGGCCCTCGCCGGCGTGCTCGGCGAGGCATTCCCGAGCAAGATCCGGGCCGAGGATGCCGCAATCCATCCGCTGGCGCCGAAGCCCGCCCACTTCCCGGCGAAGGCCAAGAGGGTCATCTTCCTGTTCATGAACGGCGCCATGTCGCCGATGGACACGTTCGAATACAAGCCGAAGCTGCAGGCCGAGGACGGCAAGGAAGGGCCCGGCGGCGGCACGCTGGTCGCCTCCAGGTTCCGGTTCGACCAGCATGGTCAGACCGGTTCCTGGGTGAGCGAGCTGTATCCGCAGGTGGCGAAACATGTCGATGACCTCTGCTTTATCCGGGGGCTGCATACCGACACCCCGGCGCATCCCGAGGCGGTCATCCAGCTGCACACCGGGGCGGCCCTCGCTCAGCTCACGAGGCCTTCGCTGGGGGCCTGGTTGCTTTACGGCCTCGGTAGCGAGAGTCAGGATTTACCCGGCTATGTAACGATCAATCCCCCGCCCAACTTCGGTGGGGCAGTGAACTACGGGAGCTCCTTCCTGCCCGCCCACTTCCAGGGCACGAAGATCGGCGATACCGGATTCGTCCCCAACCTGAAGGCCCAGGCTGACGCGTCGCTCCAGCGTCGGCAACTCGACCTGATCCAGGCGATGAACCGCGATCTGGCCTCGGAGCCCGGGGCGCCCGACCAGCTTGACGGCGTGATCCGTTCGTATGAACTGGCGTTCCAGATGCAGGGCAAACTGCCAGAAATCCTCGATATCTCCAGAGAGCCGCAATCGGTCCTCGACGAATACGGGGTGAAGCCCGGCCCCGAGGGGAGCTTCGCCCGACAGTGCCTCATGGCCCGACGTCTCAGCGAGGCGGGCGTCCGATTCGTCGAGGTTGCCCAGCCCGGCTGGGACCACCACACGAACCTGCACCAGGGGCTCATCAAGAACGCCGCAATGACTGACCGCCCCACGGCCGCCCTGCTGAACGACCTGGGCCGTCGCGGGCTCCTGGATGACACCCTGGTCCTGTTCGGCAGCGAGTTCGGCCGACTGCCGACCGCCCAGGGCCAGGATGGCCGCGATCACAATATCACCGGCTACCCGATGTGGCTCGCCGGAGCCGGCGTCAAGAAGGGCTTCAGCTACGGCGCCACCGACGAATACGGCCAGCATGCCGTGGAAGGCCGGATGCACACGAACGACCTGCACGCGACCTTGCTGGCCCTGATGGGCCTGGATCACGAACGCCTGACGTATCGGTACGCCGGCCGAGATTTCCGCCTGACCGACGTCGCGGGCAATGTGGTCCGCGAGATTTTTGCCTGACCCCTCCGGCCGTCTCAGAGTCGGAATCGCTGGACCCTGTGGTTGAGCGAATCGATCACCGAGACCGCCCCCCGGCTATCAATTCCCAGCGACCAGGGCTGGCTCAGCTGGCCCGGCCCTCGGCCGGGTCGGCCCCAGGTGCCCAGGGGCTTCCCGTCCCGGCTGAACTTCTGGACCCTCTGGTTGCCGTATTCGGCCACGTAGAGCGTATGATCGGGGCCCAAGGCCACGTCGAACGGGTAAGAAAGTTCGCCGGGCGCATCGCCCTGAACCCCCCAGCAGTCCAGCAATTTGCCCTGCAGGTCGAAAACCTGGATCCGATGGTTGCAGCTATCGGCGACGTACAATCGCTCGGCCTCGTCGATCGCCAGGGCCCTGGGGCGGAGGAACTGGCCCGGTTCGTCGCCGTGCCCGCCCCACTGTCGGAGCCATCTCCCCTCCGGCGAGAAGACCTGGATCCGGTCGTTCTCGCCGTATTCCGACACGTAGAAATTGCCCGCATTGTCGCAAACCACGTCGGTCGGATAGCCGAATCGGCCGGGCTCGGTCCCCTGGATGCCGTCGCCAATTTGCTGGAGCAGGTCGCCTTCGCGCGAATAGATCATCACGCGATAGAAGTGCGTATCGGCGATCAGCACGCGCCCCTGGGCGTCGATGGTCAGGCCGCTGGGGCCGTCGACGTTCAGGGCGGGCATCGTCCAGTGTCGGAGGTAGTTGCCGTCCCGGTCGAACACCTGGATGCGGTCGGTCAGGTCGGCGATGTAGAGCTGGTCCTCCCCATCGAACGCGGCCACCCTCGGCTTCTGTAGCCAGCCGGCACGCGTGCCGTGGACCCCCCAGATCAACTCCGGGGTCGATTCGCCCGGGTCGCAACCGGCGATGGCCGAAGCGATCAGAGCGAAGGCCATCGGCCAACCGACCGTTCGAATGCGTCTCACGGATCCGCCTCGCTGGGAACCGGTGGCCTCCGCCCTTACACTGAACTCTAGCCTAGCGTCGTCGTCGATGCGGGGACAAGTCCGAAACTCTTCGTTGTTCGGGACCGGCACCATGGACGGCTGGGAAGCGGTTTGCGAGTTTAGGCAACTCCGGGAGGGCCGAGGCCTGGGGGTCGAGGTCGATGGCCTGGGCCTGGCCGTTTTTCGGGAAGGCGAGGCGGTTCACGTCTTGACGGCGCGTTGCCCCCACGCCAACGGGCCGCTCGACCGGGGTTGGATCGACGGGGGGGAGGCGGTTTGCCCGTTGCATCACTGGAGGTTCCGGCTGGCTACCGGCCGCTGCACCTCGGTCGGCGGCTACAGCGTGGGGCGGTTCGAGGCCGAGATCCGGGACGGTTGGGTCTGGGCCCGCCTGGGCTCTCCGGGCCTCAGAGCCAGATGCTGAGCCGCTTGCGAAGGTGCTCGGGTAGCCGCCGTTCGACGATCCGTTGGATCTGCTCCGGGTGGAGTCGGGTGCTGAAGTGGCTGGCGATGATCCGCTCGTTCTCGAATCGATCGGCGCGGGCGACGATATCGTCGAGGTGGGTATGGCCGAATTTGTGGATCAGCGACGGCCGTTCCTGTGGCGCCACGAACGTCATTTCCAGGATCAGGATCTCGGCCCGGTAAACGTCCGGAAAGTCATCGAGCCCGGCCGGCGTGGTATCGCCCATGTAGGCGACTTTCGGGATCCGCGTTTCCGCAGAAACCTCGACGCCCGAGAGCCGGATGTCGCGGATCTGCTCGTTGCTCAGTTGCTGGAACTCGGGCTTGAGCTTCTTGCGGCGTTCCCAGACGAGGAAACCGAGCGATGGCATCGTGTGACGGGTGGCGAACGGGGTGACCGCCAGTTCGCGGGACAGGACGACTTCCTGGCCAGGCTCCATGCCGATCAGGGTCGCCGGCAATCGCCCGCGGTCGAGCCGTTGCACGGCGACGAGCAGCCGCTTCACGTCGTCGACCGCCCCGGCGGGCAGGTAGATCGTGGGCGGCTCCATGCGGAGCATTCGACGGCGGGCCACCAGCACCGGTAGCGCGGCGATGTGGTCGAGGTGCGTGTGCGAGACGAACCAGGTGGGGGTCGTCATAAACGACCAGGGCTGAAGTCCCAGGTCGAAGCCGATCTTGAGCTCGGGGACCCGCCAGTAGGTCTGCACGGCCGCCCGCGAGTAGCCCTCGACAGTGAGCCCCTTATGCGTCAGAGTGCGGACGGGCGCATTGTCCACCGGATGATCCAGCGACTCGATATCGGCCCCAGCTTCGGTGGACAAAACCCCGGCCTCCCCGAATACTCCCGATCACGACCGATCCCCACACTAACAGACGACACGCCGCGGGCGGAATGGGATCGGACCTCGGCCGATGCCCCCCAACAGGGATCATGATGTCTGCGAACTCGCCGAGCGTGGCCGTGTACGGCCCGGCCTATCTCGACCGCGTCCTGATGGTCGATCGGCCGCTCCGGCGGGATCCTCGCCGCCCCGCGATCGACCGGTCGGCCGAGGCATCTTCGGTCGAGCCGTTGGGAGAGTTTCCCTCGATGCTCGTTCTTGAGGACGGGACCGGCCGCATCCGGATCGATCGACTTCCGATGGACTGGCCCGGACCGACCGGTCGGATGCGGATTGCCCCGCCCGGGTTGAACCTCGATGGCGACTGGGGCGTGGAAGCCCGGGCCTGGCACGACGACCTCGGGGGCATGGGGGCGGGGTATGCCAGGGCCCTGGGGGGGACCTTACACCCGATTCTGGGCGATCTCGCGGATCCGTCGACCGTCGCCATCGAACGACTCCTGAATGACCAGGCGATCCGGTACCAGGCGGTCCATGGCCCTGGCCGGTCGAGCGACTGGACCCTGCTGGTTTCCAGCGGGCCCCATGGCGACAAGCTCCCCCTTGGCTTTCGAGGCGCCTGCGGGATGCACCCGATTTCGACGTGCAACCCGTGGAAGTCTCGATCCTGGTCGTGGCCAGCCTGAGCAATCGCCTCGCGGGGTCGGCGCTCCGGGCTTGCCCGGCGACCATCCGGGTCTTCGCCCCTTCGCTTCGCAACCTGCTCGACCCGCACCCATCTTTTTCAAGCCTGGCAGCCCAGTTCGATGTCGTTTGCCTGAATCTCGGCGAATGGTCGGCCTGCCCCGACCAGGAGGAGATCGCCGATCGATTGAAGCTGCTGGTCGTCACCGACGGCCCGAACGGGGTTCGCATCCGATTCCTCTCGGATGGGGGTGCCCACGAAGAACTGCACGCACCCGTGTACCCCAGATCACGACCCCCGGTCGATACCAACCGGGCCGGCGAGACCCTGGCTTCGACGTTCCTCCTGGCCCTTTGGGAAGGCGGCTGGAAGGGAGGCGCGGTCGCGAGGTCGCTCATCGAATCGGCGGCCCGAAGGGCCTCGGCCGCCGCGGCGTTGCAACTCGACCTGCCCCGGTTCGGCTTCCCGGACCGCAACGCCATCGAAGGAGCCCTGCGCCTCGGCCGGGTTCCCTGACCCCGGTCGCGTGGCTAGAATCGGGCCTGGATTTGCCCTCGTCGCCAGGAGTCGTCAGATGGCCGGATTTCGGATCACCCTCGCCGCGGTGCTTGCGGCATCTATCCTGGCCGGCGGCCTCTGGGCCCTGAACGCCCAGACCCACACGGGAACAGGTGAATCGACCACCTCGGGCTTTGGCACGGGTTCGAAGCTCGAGGAACTGCTCGAACGGAAGCTCTCCGTACCGTTCCGCGAGGAAGCCCCGCTTTCCGAGGTGGCAGCCCACCTCGCCCGAGAGCTGAAGGTCCGGGTCGTCCTCGACCCCGCCGCGATGGCCCGGCTCGATGTGTTGCCCGGGTCCCTCATCCGACTCGATCTGGAAGGTGCGATCCGCCTGCGGACCGCACTGCCGCTGCTGCTCGATCAACTCGGCATGACGTATCGGTTCGTCGATGAGGATGACCTGCTCGTTTTGACGGACGCCAAGGGCTTGGGGGACCCGTTCCGGCAGGTGATGGAGGAACTCCGCGACCTGCATCGGGACGTGCACGACCTTCAGGACGCGGTCGAGGAGATCTACGGAATCCTCGACGAACCCGAGGAGGTGCCGAAGGCACACCACCCCAAGATCGTCAAGGAGCCTGCTCCGTCCCACGGCCATGACGAAGCTCCAACACCGGGGCGGATCGGCTGATGCGGGCCCGCCAGGAGGATGTGCCGGCGACGGCCCGGAAGGTACAGCCCCCGCCCAGGTCGGCCTGGTCGAACCCCCGGAACGTGGTGCCCCTGGCTTTCGTGGGCCTGCTGCTTGCCGCGGGCGGCCGCAAGCTGTACGAGCATTGGCGGGCCCGGCTCGCGGTCCTCCGCCTGGAGGATTCCGGCGTGACCCCCGAGGAGATCCTCGTCGCCGCATCCTTCGGGCGAGCGGGACTGACCGAGTTCTTTCGATTGCTCGCCGAAGGCAAAACTCCCGAGGTTCGCAAGGCAGCCGGCCGTGCGCTGGGCTTGTTGTGGAAGCGCGATGATCTCGTCGCCGAGGAAGAAAAACAGGTGGCGACGCGTGGGTTCGAAGTCCACTGGACGGCCCGCCGCCGTTATCCGCGTGCCATGGGCCGATCGATCCCGATCACCGTCCGATACGGGTTGCTTTTCCTCACCCCTTCTGGTGATGGACTTGGGCCCGACGACCTCGAATGGTCGGCCCGGATTACCGAGACGCAGAGGGCCAGCCTGGAGGCGTTCACGCCCTGGGCCAAGGGCGAAGGAAGGTTGGACTTTGCGATCGAGCCGGACGATTTCGACGGCACCGGGCCTCATCGCCTGGTCCTCCAAGCAAGGGTAAGGCCTCGCCATGAGGCAGGCGAAGCGGTGCCGCCCGGCGGCCTCGCCAAGTTGACGAAACCGAGTCCGGCGAAGCTTGAAAATCAACCGGCCTGGGAGCAGGATCTACCCCACATCCCGTTCACCTTCGAGCTCGATCCCCTACTGCAGCCCTCGGCCCTGCTTGCCTCGGCCGATTCGGTGCGAGAGGAGGCTATCCGTCGGGCCGTCCGGCTTGAGGATGCCCCCGAAGGGACCGATCCGCCCGCCTGGTTGCCGATCAACGAAGACCTGGTGATCCGAAACCCGCCGGCGCTGACTATTCATGCGCCGATTCCGTGCGACCTGGCACACTCGGCCCGTGCCGAGGTCGAGGGGGTTGCTGGATCCATCCCGCTCAGAGCCATCGTTGTGGATGGCCAGCCGGGGGAGGCCCGTGCCTGGCGGTTTCCGCTGGAACCTTCCCACCAGCCGGCCGACCGACCAACCCTGGATCGTCCCGGCAATTATCGGTTCCGCGTCGTCCTGACGCCCGACGCCGAACTCGGCTGGGCCAGCCCCGAGGTCCGTTCGGTCTGGCCCCAACCGATCGTCACCGACTGGATCGACGTTCGCGTCATCCGGCGCTGATCAACGCGCCGAGAAGTCGGCGGCAAAGGCTTTCGGGTTGAGTTCGGCGCCGGTCGCGTACTTCGTCAGTTCGTTCCAGGGGAGCAGCCGCCCCCTCGAAAAGACCTTCGCCTTCAGGAAGGCCCCCACCTCCGGTTGGCCGACATAGATGGCCTTGCCGGGATCGATCCCGCCGAGGGCCTCCCTGGCGATGGCATGGTGCACCTGGGCGGCGAACATCTCGCCCATCGCGTAGTTGTGATAGTAGGCAGGGGCCGAAACGATGTGGATCTTGGCCGCGTAATCGGGGGCGTTGCGGCCCTCGGGTCGCTTCAGGCCCTGGTATTTCTCGGCCAGGTCCCACCAGAGTTTGTTGAGGTCCTGATCGGGGTTGGCGTACATCGCCTTCTCGAACCGGAGCATCACCTGACACCATCGCGAGAAGATGAGCAGCCGATTGCGGCGGAGCAACGAGCCGACCCGGTCGAATTCGCGGGGGTCGTCGAGCTTCACCCCCATGGCGACCAGCCAGTCGGCGTCCTTGCTGAACTTCTCGAACAGCATGGCGATCCCCTCGGTCGCCAGGATGTGGGCCTCGGCACGCACGACGTAAGGCAGTTCGGCCGGGATGTTCTTGGAGCTGTAGACCGAGTGGCCCAACTCGTGCAGCATCGTGCCCATCCAGTACTCGTTGGGCACGATATTGGCCAGGACGCGGACGTCGCCCAGGCGGTCGATGTCGGTGCAGAAGGCGTGCGGGCTCTTGCCGGGCTTCTCGTAGAGGTCGCTCCGCGCGATCACGTCGTCGATCGGCAGGTTGATCCCCTTGTAGAAGTCGCGGCAGAGCTTCAGGATGTCGACCTGGGAGTACACGGCATCCAGGTCGGCCTCGAAGACGGCGGGCGACTCCTGGAAGAACGGGTCCTGGTAGTGCCAGGGGCGCAGGTCGGCCACGGCGATCCCGAGGCGCTTCGCCAGGCGTTCGTCGATGTCGGCCTTGGCCTTCAGGAAGGGCTCGCGGGTGAGCGCGTCGAGGTCGTCGAACAGGGCGACGACCTTGTCCTGCTCCTGTTCGTTTAGGGCCAGTTGCAGGGCGTGGAAGTCGTTGTAGCCGAGCGAACGGGCCGCCCGGTTCCGCAGGCCGACCAGCTCCTTCAGGTCGGCCTCGACCTTCGAACCGACCACCTTGCTGGCCTCCCAGACCGCCTTCAGGTCGGCCGAGTCCTTCGATTCCTTGAGCCGCTTGCGGACGGCGCTATCGGCCAGCTCCTCGCCGCCGACCTTGGCGCGGGCGGCGTTGAAGGCCTTCTCGATCAGGTTGGCCTTGGCGGTCATCTGCTTGAGGAGGTCGGGGTCGACCTGCTTTTCCAGGTATTGCAGGTAGAGCAGATCGACCTGGCGGCGCAGGAGAGGATCAGTGATTTTGGCCGACTTCAGGGCCTTCAGCGGGGCGAACCGGGCCGGTTCGGCGAGGGCCGAATCGAGGCGGTTCTGGGCCTCCTCCTTGGCGGCGAAGTCGGCGTCCTTGCCGGACGTATTGGCGTCCCACCAGGTTTTGGCCGAGGCGATTTCCAGGGGCTTGATCTCGGCCTCATGGCGGGCGATGAACTCTCGGGCCTGTCGGTCGGCGTCCTGGGCGGAGGCGGTCGGGATCAATGCAAGGGCTCCGAGGAGCAGGGCGTAGGGGTGTCTCACGGGTGTTTCCATCGGCTCGGGTGCGATTCATCGGGGACGATTGCGGCAACGATACACTCCGGGAAGCCGCGAGCGAAGCCTATCGCCCCAAATCGTCGGTCCCAGCGGGTTCTCAACCCGCGTTTCTTTGCCGTATGATGCTCCGGGGTCGGTCGCCGACATCCTCCGGCCCCGCGGAGGGTCCCGGCGGATGGTGAACCACGAGCTGAAGTCGTACGTGCGTGACCGGATCCTGCCGGGCGTGCTCACGCCCGCCCAGTACCTGGGCGGCGAATTGAATAGCCTGGCCCAGGACCATTCCCAGTGCCGGGGGACGGTCTGCCTGGCGTTCCCCGACGCCTATGCGTTGGGGATGAGTCACCACGGCTTGCAGGTCCTCTATAGCCTGATGAACGACCAGGGCTGGGCCTGCGAGCGGGCCTTCGCCCCCCTACCCGATTTCGAGCAGGCGCTCCGCAACCATGGCAAGCCGCTTTACAGCCTGGAGACCTTCACGCCGCTGAATCGATTCGACTTGCTGGGCTTTTCGCTCCAGTATGAGATCACCTATACCAACATCCTGACGATGCTCGACCTGGGCGGGATCCCGCTCCACGCCGAGGACCGGGGCGACGAGGATACCCTGGTCATCGCCGGCGGCCCGGGGGTCCAGAATCCCGAGCCGGTCGCCGATTTCATCGACCTGTTCGTCATCGGCGACGGCGAGCCGAGCCTGCCGGTCGTCGCCGAACTCTGGACCTCGATGAAGGGCTCGGGCCTTTCTCGGGGGGAGAAACTGGCCCGGATCGCCCGCGAAGCACCCTGGGCCTACGTCCCCCGGTTTTACCGGCCCATCTATGACGAGGTTTCGGGGGTCCAGGTCGGGATCGAACGGCTCCGGGACGACGTGCCCGAGACGATCCGCCCCTGCGTCATCAATTGCCTCGACAGCACCCCCCTGCCCGTCCGGCCGATCGTGCCGTTCGTGGAGACCGCGCACGACCGGATCGCCATCGAGATCATGCGGGGCTGCCCCTGGCAGTGCCGCTTCTGCCAGAGCACCGTCATCAAGCGGCCGCTCCGGTACCGGACCGTCGAGACGATCGTCAGCGCGGCCCTCGAATCGTACCGGAATACCGGGTACGACGAGATCAGCCTGCTGTCGCTCTCGACCAGCGACTATCCCAAGTTCGAGGAACTGGTGACCCGCATGAGCGAGGTCTTCACCCCCCTGGGCGTGAAGATCTCCCTGCCCAGCTTGCGGATCACCGAGACCCTCAAAAAGATCCCGGCCTTGCTTGAGGAGGGGCGGCGGGGCGGCCTGACGCTCGCCCCCGAGGTCGCACGCGACGACATGCGGGACCAGATCCGCAAGCCGATCAACAATCAGGATCTGTACGACGGCGCCGCCGAGGCGTTCCGAAGGGGCTGGAAGCGGGTCAAGCTCTACTTCATGTGCGGCCTGCCGGGCGAGCGGCCCGCCGACCTCGACGGGATCGTGGACATGGCCGAGACGATCGCCCGGATCGGCAAGGACGTGACCGGCCGGTTCGCCGAGGTGACCGCCAGCGTCTCCAACTTCGTCCCCAAGCCGCACACGCCCTACCAGTGGAACGGCATCCAGGACCGGGAGTACTTCCGCTGGGCCCACAAGTACCTCAAGTCCCGCGTGCGGATCCGTTCGGTGACGATCAAGGCCCACGACATCGAGCGGAGCCTGCTCGAAGGGATCCTCACCCGCGGCGATCGCCGGATCACCCCGGCGATCGAGGAAGCCTGGCGGCGGGGCGCCCGGCTCGATGCCTGGGGCGAGTATTTCGATGCCGGTCGTTGGTGGTCGGTGTTCGACGACCTGGGGATCGACGTCCCTTTCTACAGCCACCGGGAACGGCCGGTGGACGAGTTCCTCGCCTGGGACCATATCCTGATCAAATACGGCCGCGATTACCTCGCCAAGGAACAGAATCGATCGGCCGTCCAGCTCGAGGCGATGGCGTCCGCCGTCTAACGCGATGACCAGCGACGAGGCCGCCGGTTCGGCGGGGGACTGGGTGGCCCGACCACCCCGATGGTCCTGGTCCGACCTGATGGCGATGGGCGTCCTGATGGCGTCGGTCGCCTGGGTCTTCCGGGAAGTGCTGTTCGGCGGACGGACCCTGTTTTATTTCGACATCAGCGAGATCAATTACCCCTATCGCGATTTCCTCGCCAGCGAGTGGCGGGCGGGCCGATTCTCGCGATGGCATCCGGGCCTATACTGCGGGATGGCACTCTTCAGCGAGAGCCAGGCCGGGTATTTCCATTTCCTCAAGCCGCTCTATCTGTTCCTGCCGACCTGGCGGGCGTTCGGGCTGGATACGGGGCTCTCGGTCGCCCTGACCGCGCTGGCGACGTACGGCTGGCTCCGGCGTCACGTCGGCCGGGCGGGTGCTCTTACGGGCGCTGCGGTGTTTGGCCTGGGCGGGTTCGTGTGGGCCCACATCTTCCACACGAGCATGATCAACGCGATGATCTCGGTGCCGGTGGCGCTCTGGGGCCTGGAATCCGCCTGGGAAGGGGGGCGGCTCCGGGGTGCGGTCCTGGGGGCGGTTGCCCTGGCGATGCAGGTTTTCGCCGGGCACCTGCAGGATAGCCTGCTGACCGGAACGCTGATCGGCCTCTACGCGACGTACCGGGCCGCCACCGAGTCCGGATTCCGCTCGAGGGCGTTCGCCCTGGCGGCGGGAGTCCTACTCGTCGGCCTGGGCGTGGCGATCGCCGCGATCCAGTGGGTTCCCTCCAAGGAGTTGATCGACCGGTCCCCCCGGGCCGCCGGGATCCCCTGGGATGAGTTGACCTATGGCTCCTGGCACCCCGAATTGTTGCCGACGATGGCGATCCGCGAGGCGTACGGCAGCCGCGCCCGTGATACCGATTGGATGGATGGCTATTACCCCTACCACGAAATGAACACGTACCTGGGGCTGATCGCCCTGGGCCTGGCGGTGGTGGGGGCCGCCGCTTATCGGGATCGGTGGGTCGGCTTCTGGGTGCTGATCGCCGGGATTAGTTTCGCCGCCATGCTCGGCCGATACACCATCCTGTTCGATCACATGACCGACGTCCCGTTCATCGGCCGCGGGCGGATTCCGGTCCGCTATCACCTTTGGTTCTCGATGGCGATCGCATGCCTGGGCGCCGTGGGCGTGGACAGGCTCACCAGGCCGGGGATGGTGCGGCTCCGATGGGCTTTCGCGGCGATGCTGGGCCTAATCCTGCTCTCGGCGCCGATCCTCTACATCACCTACGAGCCGGCATGGACGCAGACTTATCGCTGGAACACGTCTTACAACCAGAAACAGTTCATCTGGCTTCGTGAGGACCTCGTCGTCGGCGCCGTCCGCCTGGCAATCCTCGGCGGTACGGGCGCCCTGGTGGCCTGGGGGGCTTCTAACCGGCCGGCGGACCGGCCCCGATCGAGGGCGCGGCTGGCCGGATTGCTGCCAGTCCTGGTTATCATCGATCTGGTGGCGGCGCACCGGCATGAAGTTCCCACCATGCCTCCCTCCTACTGGGAGACCCCGCCTGCCAGCGCCGCCCTGATCGACCGCGATTCGGAGGCCATCCGGGTGGTCGGCTTCCAGGAACGTTCGCTCGCCGAACCGGGATATGCCTCCGGGGATGCGGCCCATTTCCAGGACGTCTTCAATCGGTCCCGTGAGTTGCTCTCGTACAGCACGGCGCCGGTCTGGGGGCTTCGCTCGGCGGAGGGTGTAACCCCTATCATCCCCACGCGATACCTCGCCTACGGCGACAACGTTCTCGCGGGGGCTGGGCGCTACGAGATCGAGAGCGTTACGCATCTGATCTCCACGCACGAGAAGCTGATCGGGATGACACCCTCCAGGGCCGCCGGGAGCGTCTTCGTCCATTCCAATCCGAAGGCCCTCCCCCGCGCCCGGCTAGTGGGCCGGCCGATCTATACGGGAGATCGGCCCGAATCGGTCCGAGCCGCGCGGCGGATCGGCGCCGGGATCCGTGATCGCTTGATCGTGGAGGATCCCGCTCGCCCCCTATCCGAGGATGCGACGCCCGTCGGGGCTGCGTCGATCGTCGTTGACCTGCCCGAGAGGGTTGAAGTTGATGTCGAGGCCGACTCGCCGGCCTATCTGTTCCTTGCGGACACCTTCGACCCCGGCTGGTCGGCGACGCTGGACGACCGGCCGGTCGCGATCCACCCGGCGCAGATCAACTTCCGGGCGGTCCTGGTCCCCGAGGGTTCCCACCGCATTGCCTTCCGCTACGAGCCGGCGGGATTTCAACGCGGGCTCGCGATCACGGCGGCGGGCCTGATTTTCGGGGCCCTGGCCTTTGCTTGGCCGTGGCGTGGCGTGTCCTTGAAACCGACGCACGGCCCGTCGGGCTGGCCTCGATGGTGGCCGGCCGCGTTCCTGGCCTTACTGGCGGCCCTTTGTATCGGCTCGGCATTGGTCCGACCGCCCACGGGAGAGTCTCGATGGGGGGGATCTTGGCACGCGTTCACCTGGGGTGCCGGGATCGGAGCGATGCGGCCCGCCCCCCCACCGATCGAGTAGTCCCGAATGCAATCCAGGCTGACGGAACTTTTCGGGGAGATGCAAGGTGCCTGAATCCATGGGAAGGCTGCCCGAAACCTGGCCCGAGCATGCGTGGGGATTGCATTCGCGGGGGGCTTCTTTATAATGTGGCTTCGATTATCGGCGAAGCAAGAAGCACGAGAACCGCCGCGACGGAGGTTGCGACGGTGGCTGTGGGGCCCGCGATGGCGATCACGAAAGACAAGAAGAGCGAACTCATCGGCAAGTTCGGACGTGCAGAGCAGGATACGGGATCGCCGGAAGTGCAGATCGCGCTCCTGACCGCCCGGATCAACGATCTGAACGATCATTTCAAGCAGCACAAGAAGGACCACGCCAGCCGCCGAGGGCTGCTGATGATGGTCTCCAAGCGGTCCAGCTTGTTGAAGTACCTCCGCGAGCGCAACCGTAAGCGATATCTCGAGTTGATCAGCAGCCTCGGGATCCGCAAGTAAGCGGCCCGGGTCGCGAGGGCCCGCTACAAGGGTCCGAAACCGGCGAACACCTCTTCCTTCGGGATGGGCGCGGCTCGCGGGGGTTAAGGCGTGGCCTCGCCCCGGGCGCGTCGTTGCGTCCACCCGTACCCGCACATTCGCCCCGGCCCGTCATGACGCGGTGACGGGGTTTTTTGACCAAGGTTGTACACCGCATGTCCATTACGTCCACAATGCGAAACCCGATCACGGTTTCCCGGGAGATCGGTGGCAAGACGATCTCGATGGAGACCGGCCGATTCGCCAAGCAAGCTTCGGGCGCCGCCGTCGTCCGCCTGGGCGACACGATGGCCCTGGTGGCCACGGTGGCCGGACCGGGCCGCGAGGGGCTCGACTTCTTCCCGCTCACCGTCGATTACCGCGAGAAGTCGTACGCCGCCGGCAAGTTCCCCGGCGGCTTCATCAAGCGCGAGGGACGCCCTTCGACCAAGGAAATCCTGACCTCCCGACTGATCGACCGGCCGATCCGGCCGCTCTTCCCGGCCGGCTATCGCGAGGAGGTCCAGATCCAGGCGGCCCCGATCTCGGCCGACCGCCAGAATGACCCCGACATCCTGTCGATGATCGGCGCCTCGGCGTCGCTGACCCTCTGCAAGAACACGCCGTTCCTGGGCCCGATCGGTTCGACCCGGCTGGCGAGGGTGGACGGCCAGCTCGTGTCCTTCCCGACCGCCGCCGACATGGAAAAGTCCGACCTCGACCTGATCGTCGCCAGCACGAATCGGGCGGTCGTCATGATCGAGGGGTTCGGCCAGGAAATCCCCGAGCCCGAGATGCTCGCGGCCATCCTGGAAGCCCACCGAATCAATCAGATCCTGATCGAGATGCAGCACGAACTCCGCGCCGCGGCCGGCCTACCGCCCCTGGAGCACCCGCCCGAGGCCGAGGACGGCCTGGTCAACCAACTTCACGAGCGGTACAGCCATGCCCTCCGCGAAGCCAAGAAGATCGTGATGAAGCAGGAGCGGAATGCCGCCGTCAAGGAGCTGGAAGGGCGCGTCCTGGCCGAGATGGTGCCTGCGGAGTCGTACCCCGGAGCTCTGGAGGCCCCTTCGGTCAAGCGCGCCTTCCACCAACTGCAGGAGCGGGTCGTCCGCGAGATGATCCTCGACGGCTTCCGGCCCGACGGCCGCGGCCCCCGCGACATCCGCCCGCTCTACTGCGAGGTGAGCGTCCTGCCCTCGGCTCACGGGTCGGCCATCTTCCAGCGGGGCGAGACGCAGGCGCTGGTTACGACCGTCCTGGGCACCGGCGCGGATGAGCAGCGCGTCGACGGCATCATGGACGAGTACAGCAAGAAGTTCATGCTCGACTACAACATGCCGCCGTTCGCCGTCGGCGAGATCCGGCCGATCCGAGGCCCGGGCCGCCGCGAGATTGGCCATGGCGCCCTCGCCGAGAGATCGGTCGCGCCGATCCTGCCGTCGGTCGACCGATTCCCGTACACGATCCGGGTGGTCAGCGACATCCTGGAATCGAACGGATCAAGTTCGATGGCGTCGGTCTGCGGCGCCACGCTCAGCCTGATGGACGCCGGAGTGCCGATCACCGACCCGGTCGGCGGCATCTCGATCGGCCTGGTGCAGGACGAGCGCACGGGCAAATACACCCTCCTCACCGACATCATCGGTGACGAGGACCACTACGGCGACATGGACTTCAAGGTCGCCGGCACCCAGCGGGGCGTCACCGGTATCCAGCTCGACCTCAAGAACCACGGGATCACCGAGGACATCATCAAGGACACCCTCGACCAGGCCCATGAGGCCCGCCTCGAGATCCTCCGCACGATGCTCCGGGCGATCAAGCGACCGCGCGACGACATCTCCGAGAATGCGCCCCGATTGCTCCAGGTCCAGATCAATCCCGAGAAGATTGGTCTGCTGATCGGCCCCGGCGGCAAGAACATCCGCCGTCTCCAGGAGGAGACCGGGACCAAGATCGATATCCAGGACAGCGGCATCGTCACCATCGCCTGCAATAGCGCCGCCGGGGCCGAGGAGGCCCGCGACCGCATCCAGGGGATGACCGAAGGCGTCCAGGTCGGCAAGATCTACGAGGGCAAGGTCGTGGCGCTCAAAGACTTCGGCGCCTTCGTCGAGATCTTCCCGGGCAAGGATGGCCTGGTCCACATCAGCGAGATGACCGAAGGTTATGTCGGCAGCGTGGCCGACGTCTGCAAGGTCGGCGATCCGATGCTGGTCAAAGTCCTGATGGTCGACGATCAGGATCGCGTCAAGTTGTCCAGGAAGGCAGCCCTCGCCGAAACCGGACAGCCCGATCCGATCGCCGGCCAGCCCCGGCCTGCCGGCGCTCCGGACCGGCCCCCGGGCGGCCCGCCCCGACGTCCCGGGCCCGACCGGGGGGGGGATCGTGACCGCGGCCCTCGACGCCCATAAGTTGGGCCCCAGGACGGGGGCCCCGCTCGAACGATCCCAGGATAAGGGGGAAGTCACCAAGCCGGGGGGCGTTCCCATGCCCGAATCCGTCCTAACCGAGGCGGCCGATCCCCATGCCCGGTATGTCGAGATGGCGCAACTCGTGGGAGGACTCGTCCACGAGATCCGCAACCCCCTCTCGACCATGACCATGAACCTGGACCTGATGGCCGAGGATCTCGCGGGGACCGATTCCCCGCGGGATCGCCGGCTGCTGCAGAAGGTCGACCGCGTCCGCAAGGAAAGCCGACGGCTCGAAGCCATCCTGCAGGACTTCCTCCGGTTCGCCCGGGTCTCGAACCTCCTCGAAGAGGCACGGCCCGCCTCGCTCAACGAGGTGGTGGAAGACCTCCGCGATTTCTACGATCCCCAGGCCGCGGTCCACGGGATCCTGATCCGAACCCACCTCGATGAATCGCTGCCGCCGGTCCGGCTCCACTGCGACCTGTTCAAGCAGGCCCTGCTGAACCTCTTCCTCAACGCCCAGCACGCCATGCCCGACGGCGGCGAGCTCATCATCTCTACCCGCTCGGATGGCGAGCAGGCCGTGCTGGATGTGGTCGATACCGGCTGCGGGATTCCCGAGGATGTCCAGGGCCGGATCTTCGATGCTTTCTTCTCGACGAGGTCGGGCGGGACCGGTTTGGGGCTGGCGACCACCCGTAGGATCGTCGAGGCCCACGGAGGATCGATCGGCCTGCTGAGCGAGCCGGGCAAGGGCTCGCGGTTTTCAATCCGACTCCCGATCGCGTCTGACGGATGAACATCGACGACTGTCGTCGACTGCTCGCCTATGATGACTGGGCGAATCGCGAAGTGCTTAAGGGCCTTCAGACCGTAGCCTCACCGCCTTCGAGGGCCGTCGAACTGATGGCCCATTTGATCGCGGCCCGGACCATCTTGCTTGATCGCCTGAAAGGTCGGGCCGATACGGTGAAAGTCTGGCCAGGCTGGGATCTCGACGAAACGGCCCGGCTACTCGAAATCCTATCTACCAACTCCGCAACGCATCTCGACGGGCTGAATTCCGAGCGGTTCGGCGGCTCCGTCGCTTACACCAATCAGCAAGATGCCCGCCACGAAACCCGCGTCCTCGATATCCTCCTGCACCTGACGACCCACGGTGCCGATCATCGCGGCCAGATCGCCATGCTGTTGGGTTCGGCAGGTTGCAGGTCTCGGAATTCGGACTTCATTCAACTCGTACGGTCGGGGAAACTCCCGTAAGCTATGGAACACGCCCATCCAATCGATCCGATGGCCGCGCAAATTGAGGGGATGCATGGCCGGATACGAAAGCTGACGATCGGCCTCTTCGTCCTGTCACTCCTTTGGTTACTGGGCCTCGTTGGGGTTCTTCAATGGATCGTCCCGTTCCGTCGATATGGCATCGTTACGGACGACCAGGGGAAGCCCCGGATTACCCAGACGGCGAAGGATCTTTCCACCGCGATGGCCCATCTTGATCGCGCGGGAATCCCGAGGATCAACCAGGGAATCAGCAGCGGAGGCTCACCCTGTTTCTTCCTCGATAGCTCGGAGGGGAAAGCCCGTCTGGCTCTCCTGCTTGGTGATGAAGAGCAGCCACATGTGCGCTGGAATCGCGAGGATTACGGGGAGGCCATGAGAGCCTATGTGAACGCAGATGGGCGACCTGAAATCCATCTGTTCAGCCCGCCGGATTTGGGTGAAGGATACATCAGTCTCGGGTTCCTGGAGACCGGCGAGCCCTACATAAAATTATCCGGCGGTGACGGCTCAAACCTGCTCCTGAAACCTTCGAGGCCCGTTGACGAATGATACAGCCCGGGCGGACCCATGGGGTATCGGGATAGCCGGATCATGGACAGCCATTCCATCCGCATCCTGGTGGTGGACGACGACGAAGCGCACGCCGACACGGTGGCCGAGGCGCTCCGCCGGGTCGGCTATCAATGCACGGTCGCGGTCGGCGGCCGAGAAGGGCTTAAGCGGATCGAGGATGGTGAGTACGACATCATCCTGACGGACCTGGTGATGGATCCGGTGGGGGGGATTGAGATCCTGAAGCGGGCCCGCCAGGAATTGCCCGATGCCGAGGTGGTTATCCTCACCGGCCACGCGACCGTCCGCACGGCGGTGGCCGCCATGCAGGCGGGCGCCTCGGGATACCTCCAGAAACCGCTCGACCTGGCCGAGCTCCGTACCGTCGTCGAAAAGACGTCAAAGGCCCAGCGGCTGGCCCGGGCCAATCAGGAGTTGCGCCGGCAACTCGACGAGCGGTTCGGCTTCGAGGGGGTCGTCGGCAACTCGGCCTCGATGCGATCGGTCGTGGACCGCCTCAAGCAGATCGCTCCCACCAACGCCACCGTCCTGATCACGGGCGAGAGCGGCACGGGAAAGGAGCTGGTCGCCAAGGCGATCCACAACAATAGCCCCAGGCGTAACAAGCCGTTCGTGCCGCTCAACTGCGCGGCGCTGAGCGAGAACGTTTTGGAAAGCGAGCTGTTCGGTCACATCAAGGGGGCGTTCACCGGCGCCGACCGGGAGCGAAAGGGCTTCATCGAGCACGCCCACGGCGGCACCTTGTTCCTTGACGAGGTCGGCGACATCCCGCTCTCGACCCAGGTCAAACTCTTGCGGGTCCTGGAGTCTGGGGAGGTCGTCCGTATGGGGACGAACGAACCGATCAAGGTGAATGTCCGCCTGGTATCGGCGACGAACCGGAACCTTCAGGAGGCTATCAACGCGGGGACGTTCCGCGCCGACCTGTACCACCGGATCAAGGTGGTGAATATCAAGCTGGCGCCGCTGCGTTCGAGGCGGGAGGATATCCCGCTGCTGCTGGATCATTTCGTCCGCCAGTTCGCCGAGGCCTACGGCCGGCCGGTGCCGTCGATCAGCCCCCCGGCCCGTCGGGCGCTGACCGCTTACCCCTGGCCGGGCAACGTTCGGGAGTTGCGTAACGCAATCGAGAGCATGGTCGTGATCGACACGGACGGCGTGCTCGACCTTGATGACCTGGCCGAGGAGATGGCCTCGACTGCGCCGGCCGCCGAATCCCCCGGCCAGCCCGGCCTGATCGGCCAGCCGCTCAAGGAGATCGAGAAGTACTTCATCCTGGAGACCCTCAAGTTGACCGAGGGGAATCGCGAGGAAGCGGCCAAGATCCTGGGGATCAGCGAGCGTACAATCTATCGGGCCCTGGACCGCTACCAGAAGGGCGAGGTTTGATCCGCCCCCCTCGGGATCGATCATGGGAATCATCCGGGAATTGCCGACGTCGGTCATCAACCAGATCGCCGCAGGCGAGGTGGTCGAGCGCCCGGCCAGCGTGGCCAAGGAACTGCTCGAGAACGCCATCGACGCCGGCGCGACGCGGATCGAACTGACCGTCGAACGGGGCGGCAAGGACCTCGTGCGGATCGCCGACGACGGCAAGGGGATGGATCCCGAGGACCTGCCCCTGGCCTTCCGGCCTCATGCCACCAGCAAGCTGGCTTCCGCCGAGGATCTTCATCGGGTCGCCACCCTCGGCTTCCGGGGCGAGGCGCTCGCCGCGATCGCCGAGGTGTCGAGGGTCCGCTGCCAGACCCGCACCCCGGGGGCCCAACATGGTTCCGAGATGGAGATCGAGGCGGGCACGGCGGGCCCGATCAAGCCGCACGGCGGCCCGGACGGCACGGTGATCGAGGTCCGCAACCTGTTCTTCAACACGCCGGTTCGCCGGACGTTCCTGCGGGCCGACTCGACCGAGGCCGGGCATGTCATCGACGCCTTCCAGAGGATCGCCCTGGCGCACCCGACGGTCCACCTGACGTATCGATCGGCCGGCAAGACCGTCTACGACCTGCCCGCCGTGACCGGGATTCGCGAGAGGGTCGCCGTCTTCTTCGGCCAGGAACTGGCCGACTCCCTACTCTGGGTCGAGAGCCAGGTCGATCAGGCCCACCTCTGGGGTTACGTGGCCCACCCGTCTCAGAGCCGCTCGAGCACCAAGGGGCAATACCTTTTCCTGGGCGGCCGATACGTCCGGGACCGCTCGTTGGGCCACGCCTTGGGCGAGGCCTATCGGGGACTGCTGATGGTCGGCCGATCGCCCGTGGCATTCCTCCATCTGGAGATCCCGCCGGAGGAAGTCGACGTCAATGTGCATCCCACCAAGATCGAAGTCCGCTTCCGCGATAGCCAGCGGATCTACAGCCAGGTCCTGGCGAGCGTCCGCAAGACGTTCCTGGCCAGCGACCTCCATAGCCGCCTCCAGGCCCCCAAGGAGCCCCCGATAGCCGACTCGGGGCCTTCGGCGTACCCGGCCCAGCCCGATCCTCCTGCTTTGAGGCTGGAGCCCTTGGCCCCCTCTCGACAGGAGGTGGCATCGTGGTTCGAGCCGGCGAGGGATGGCCGGGCGAATTCGCCGTTCGAGGCGTCGAGGCCCGCCCCCTCCTGGGCGATGCCGCTGGGCACGTCGCCCCCGCCGATGCCGACCGTCTCCGCGAGCCAGTTCGACGAATTCGCCCCGCCGCCATCGGTCCCCGCGCCTCCAGCCGCGTCGCCCCCGTCCGAACCCTCCGCCCCTCAGTTCTCGGCGTCAGGCCAGTTGCCGATCCGCGCGTTGCAGGTCCACGATAGCTACCTCGTGGTGGAAACCGACGAGGGGATGATCGTGATCGACCAGCACGCGCTCCACGAGCGGATCCTCTACGAGGAGTTCCGAGACCGCGTGGCCCGGGGCCGGGTCGAATCCCAAAGGTTGTTGGTGCCGATGGCTGTCGACTTGCCGGAGAGCGACGCAACCGAACTGCTGGGCTGCAAGGACGTGCTGGAACGGCTCGGCCTGACGATTGAGGCCGACGACTCGGGCCGCGTCGAATTGACTGGCGTTCCCGTGCTGCTAGGGCATGCCCGGCCCGAGCGATTGCTGGCCGATTTGGCGGATCATCTGCGGAGCCAACCGCTCCCGCCGACGCGGGACGGCGTCTTGCAGGGTTTGCTGAGCACGATGGCGTGCAAGGCGGCGGTGAAGGCGGGCGATCGGCTGACACCCGGCGAGATCGCGGCCCTGCTCGAACGGGCCGATCTGGCGAGGGACGCCCACCATTGCCCGCATGGGCGTCCCACGGCCTTGACGTTCACCAAGGCCGAACTGGAGCGGCAGTTCGGCCGGATCTGATCGTGCAAGATCGGGGCGATTACTCGTCGTCCTCGTCCTCGATCTCCGGCTCCAGGTCGTCGTCCTCGTCCAGGTCCTCTTCTTCCTCGATCACCGCGGTCGGCTCGGGCTTGGCGGCTTTGGTCGCGGCGGGGGTCGGCGCGGGCCTCGGGAGCGCGGCACCTAGCCCGGGGGCATTATCGGCTAGCGGTTCCTTCACGCGCTGGACGAAATGGTTACCCTTGCCCTTGGCGGTCAACTCGGCGGCCCTGGCGATGGCGGCGTCCTTCTGGTTGTACTCGAAGGTCGCGACGGTCTTGAAGGCGTCGCTCACGACGCCCCAGACAATCCGCATGCGGGCCGCGGGTTTGGCCGCCTTGGGTGCCTTGGTGGCCTTCGCCGCCTTGGCCGGTTTCTTCTTTTTAGGCCGGCGTTCCTCGTCGTCTTCGTCCTCGGTCTCGAGCGCCTCGTCGTTCTCGTCCTCCATCGGGTCGAGCGGCTCGGCGGCCTCGTACTGGCGGCGAAGCTCCAGGCGATTCTTCGGTTTACCTGCCATCAGGCGGTCCTTCAGGGTCGGGTGAAGCGGCCTGGGACGATCCCTCCCCGCGGCGCGCGGAGCCACTGCGTCCCGAATCGAGGTCATTCATTGTACGACTTCTGGCCCGACATGGCCACTCCGCAGGGCGACCGCGGCCCGGCCTGCGGCTATCCGACCTTGCGGGCCGGGGCCGGTTCGTCTCGGCGTCGTCCGCCGAGTTCGCGGCGAAGCCGCGACAGGAGGGCTTCCGGGTGGTACGGTTTCCGCAGGAAACCGTCGATGCCCAGATCGAGGAGGATCTGCTCGGGCTGGGGCGAGAAGGCCGCGCTGCAGACCACGATCGGCTGATCGGCGGCGATTGCGCGGATCTCGCCGCAGAGTTGCAGGCCGCCCATCCGGGGCATCATCAGGTCGGTAACGACCACGTCGAACGGCCCGTAATTCTCAAAGAGGTCCAGGCCCGCCACGCCGTCCTCGGCTTCGACGATGTGGTAGCCCTCGCGGCGGAGGAACTGGGCGACCAGCCCCCGCAGGATCGACTCGTCCTCGACCAGCAGCAGCGAAAATGGCCGATCCATCGGCACCTCCGAAGGTCGAGTTGCGTCGGCGAGAGATCCCCGGGCCCGGGCCGCGATCTTACTCGAATCGGTCGAATGCGTCCATATCGAATCGGCCGGTTCGGGGTGATGCCAGAGTCCTGGCCCCTTGTGGCCCGGCGGGCCGGGGTTTAGGATACGGCATCACACCGCAGGATGAGGTTTTGCCCGCGATGTTCCCCAGCGCTTCCCAGCCCGAGCCTCGGTTCCCCGCCGGTACCCGCGTGAACGTGGTCCAGTTTGTCCGTGTCGGCCACCGGCGATGGAAGACCCAATCGCAGGGTACCGTCGTCGAGGAGGGAATCCGGCCGGTCGGCGGCATGGAGATGGGCTCCAAGGCCCTCTATTGCCGCCAACCAACCGTGACCCTTCGCAAGGACGACGGCGAGCTAACCGTCGTCACTCTCGACGAGAATACGGAGATCCGGCCGGTCGACTCGCCCGCCGGGCCGCCATGATCGCGCTGAATTACCTGTTCGTCGCCGCCCTGTTGCTGGGCGCGATCGGCTTCGGCCTGGCGCCCTTGCTTCTCGTTCGGCTCATCGCCCCTCGGAAGCCGTCCAGGGACAAGCTCGACACCTACGAATGCGGCGTGCGGACGACGGGCGAGTCGTGGGTCCGTTTTCGAGTCCAGTACTACATCGTCGCCCTGCTGTTCGTCGTCTTCGACATCGAGACGGTGTTCCTCTACCCCTGGGCGGTCTCCTACGGCGGCCTGGGCGCGTTCGCCTTGATCGAGATGCTGATCTTCCTGGCGATGCTGGCCATCGCCCTCGCCTACGCCTGGGCCCGTGGCGTGATCCGCTGGTATTGATCCGAATCGAGTGATCGGGAGGAGTGGCCTGCGTTGTCCGTGCCCGTCGCCCTAGTCGCCTGGCCCTGCCCGTTGTGGGCCCAGTCCGCCGCGTTTGATCGGGCCGAACCGTTCGCGATCCCGTGGATCGCCTGGGTTACCTGGATCGCCGTATTCCTGGGGATTTTCCCCCTGATCGTGGCCTATACGGTCTGGGGCGAGCGCAAGGTGGCCGCGAGGTTTCAGGACCGGGTCGGGCCGAACCGGGTTGGCCCGCTCGGCCTGCTGCAATCGATCGCCGACCTGCTCAAATTGCTCATCAAGGAAGACCTGGTGCCGTCCGCGGCCGATCGCTGGGTTCATTTGCTAGCGCCCATCCTGTTGCTTACCTCAAGCATGCTGGGACTGGCGGTTATCCCGTTCGGCGTGTCCGGCACATCGAAAGTCGCGCCGTTCGGCATGGAACGGCCCGACCCCGCCCACACCGAGGGTTGGCTATTTCCCGGGCTGTCGGCTGTAGACATTCCTTCAGGCTTGCTCTATGTGGTGGCGGCGTCGAGCATCAGCTCATTGGGGATCTTCCTCGCGGGCTGGGGGAGTCGCAACAAATACTCGCTCCTGGGGGCGATGCGGGGCGTGGCGCAGCTCGTCTCGTACGAGATTCCTCAGGTCCTCGCGCTGGTGCCTGTGATCCTCTGGACGGGCAGCCTGAGCCTGACGGCGGTCTTCAACCGCCAGCTGGAAACCGGCTGGTTTGCGGCATCGCCGCCGGGCTTCCTGGCGTTCTTGATCTTCCTGATCGCCAGCCTCGCCGAGGTGAATCGGACCCCCTTCGACATCCCGGAGGCCGAATCGGAGATCATCGCCGGCTATCACACCGAATACTCCGGGATGCGTTTCGGCCTGTTCTTCCTGGCCGAATATCTGGGAATGGTGATCATTTCTTCGTTGGCCACCCTGCTATTCCTTGGCGGCGGGCAGTTGCCCTTCACCCGGTTCCCGCTGGGCGATACCCCCCTCCCCACCTTCTGGGCCAACATGATCCTGGTGCCCGTCTTCGCGATCAAGGCGATGGGGTTCCTATTCCTGATGTTCTGGATCAGGGCCACCTTGCCGCGGATGAGGGTCGATCGCCTGATGGCGTTCGCCTGGAAGTTCCTGATCCCTCTCAGCCTGGCGAACATCGTCCTATCCGCGATTTGGTACGAGTGCGTCCACCGCACGGGCACGGCGTCGTATGCGATGGGCTGGGCGGTAACCTTGCCGCTCGCCATGGTTTCGGCCTGGGGTGCCGGTCGGCTCTACGGGGCGGGTCCGGCGTCGATCGGCGCGGCTGCCCGGCCGTTGGGGGCAAGCCTACCTTGATCCAGACCCTGTTCCTCATCATCGCCGGGCTGGGCCTCTTGATGGCGTTGGGGACGGTCCTGTCCCGCAACCTGATCCATGCGGCGCTGTACCTTGTGGGCTTCTTCGCGCTGATCGCCTGCATGTTCCTGCTGCTCGAAGCCGAATTCCTGGCCGCCATGCAGGTGCTCGTTTACATTGGCGCAGTAGCGATCCTGCTGTTGTTCGGGATCATGCTGACTCGGAACATCCAGGGTGGTGAATACGTCCCGTCGGGATGGGCGGCCTACCTTCCGGCCTTCGTCGTCTCGATCGGCCTGTTCGGGGTGCTCGCCTGGGCGATCTCGGCCGAGCAAGGGGCCGCGTCGAGGCCGTCGTGGTCGTCGCAGTCGGTCCGGCCCCCGTCATCAGCCGCTGGCCCTGCCGACCCGTTGCCCGAACGGGCCATGACGATCAACCGGATGCCCCGCCTGATCGGCGACGAATTGATGACCCGCCATGCGGTCGCCTTCGAACTGGCCGGCCTCCTGCTCACGGTAGCCGTGGTCGGTGCGGTCGCCCTGGCCATGCGCGATGACTTGACCGATGCGGCCCGGCCAGGGGAAGCCTACGACTCGGTCGCGGCCCCTCCGCCAGTCCCGTCCGAGACCCCCGCCGAGCTGGCAAGCGCGAGCGCCGGTACATGACGCACGATATCCCGCTCCACTGGTTCCTGCATTTCGCCGCCGCGTCGTTCGCGATCGGGGTGTTCGGCGTTATGGTCCGTCGGAACGCGATCGCCGTCCTGATGGCGATCGAACTGATGCTCAACGCCGCCAACGTCAACTTCGTAGCCTTCTGGCGTTACGGGGCGATCCCCCGGGGGGAGGGCCCCCTGACCGGCGTCTTGATGGCGCTGTTCGTCATCACGGTCGCCGCGGCCGAGGTCGCCGTCGGCATCGGCCTGATCCTTCTATGCTACCGCCGTTGGCGGGCCGCCGATGTTGATCGGTACGATACCCTCTCCGGCTGAAGACCGGCCGACCCAGGACACGCGAAGATGCCCCCCGCCGTCCCTCTGAACCCCGACGAGTTCTGGCTGCTCGCACCGGAGATCTTCCTTGCCGGTTGGGGACTCTTCGTGCTGGTGCTCGACCTGACCGGCCTGCGGCACGCCTCCAACTCGGTCCGGCGGAGTACCCTGGGCGGGATCGCCCTGACCGGCGCTTTGCTCTGCCTCTCGCTCTGGATCCTGATGGGGGGCGACGACCAGGCGGCGCCTTCGATCCTGGCGGGCGCCATCGCCAACGATTCCATCCGGCGATGGTTCGGCGGCCTGATGCTGGGGCTGCTAGCCCTGGTCGTGGTCCTGTCGATGTCCAAGCCGTTCACCGAACGCTGGGGCGAGTTCTTCTCCCTCTGCCTTTGGGCATGCGTCGGCATGATGTTCCTGGTCGCCTCGCAGGAATTGATCCTCGTGTTCGTCTCCCTGGAGCTGATGACGATCGCCCTCTACTTGCTGGCCGGGTTCGCGCAAGGTCGGCGGCGCTCGGCCGAGGCGGGGCTGAAATACTTCGTGTACGGGTCGGTCTCCTCGGCCCTGTTCCTGTTCGGCCTGAGCCTGATCTACGGCATGACCGGCTCGACTCGCCTGGAGGCAGTTCGCGAAGCCCTGTTGGCGTCGGACCAGGGCGGCGGCCTGTCGAGCAACCTGGCCGGCGCGTTGGCGGTCGTGCTGCTGCTGGTCGGATTCGGGTTCAAGGTCGCGGCCGTCCCCTTCCACCAGTGGGCGCCGGACACCTACGAGGGGGCCCCCTCGCCGATCTCCGCCTGGATCGCTTGCGGCTCGAAGGTGGCGAGCTTCATCGCCCTGATTCGGGTCCTGGTCCACGCGCTGGCACCCTGGGCCGGTCGCGAAGGTACGGCGCTCGGCCCGGGGTTCGTCGGGATCCTGGCGCTGATCTCGGCGGCATCGATGTCCTACGGCAACTTCGCCGCGCTTTCGCAGCGGAACCTGAAGCGCCTGATGGCCTATTCGTCGATCGCGCATGCCGGCTACATGCTGGTGGGGGTGCTGGCCGCCTCTGTCTCGATCGACCAGGGGGGGGCCGCCGCCGGCGCCGTCCTGTTCTACATGTTCGTCTACGCCGCGGGGACTCTGGGCGTGTTCGGCCTGGCCGCCTGGATGGCCCGGGACCTCGGGGATGAGGACATCGACGGCCTGGATGGCCTGGGATACCGATCGCCCGCCCTGGCCGTCTGCGTCACCTTGCTCCTGCTCTCCCTGGTCGGAGTCCCGCCGCTGGCGGGGTTCATCGGCAAGCTGTCGATGTTCCTGGAGGCCCTCAATACGGGCAGCCCTGGCCAACTGACTTTCCTCTGGCTGGTGGCGATTGCCCTGGTGAATAGCGTGATATCCGCCTTCTATTACACCCGGATCTTGAGGGCGATGTTCCTCAAGCCGCCGAGGTCGGCCGGGCTCTCGCCCGCCGGGGCCGGGATCGCCGTGCCGATCGCGGTCTGTGCCGCACTGCTGCTGATCCTCAGCCTGGCGCCGCATCTCCTCTTCGAACCGATGAACCGGGCCGCCTTGCCGTTGGTCGGTGGGCACCCCCCGGTCGGCGACCGTGTCGCCTCGAATTGATCCCCCGGATTCCCTCCCGATGGCCATCGTCGATACGCTGGAAAGCTGCCTGGCGAGCCCCTATCTCTTCTCCGATCCGCAGGCGCCCGGGCGGGTCGCAGACCTTCTAGCGATCGCCGATGATCGCCTCGACCTGGTCCGTGCCGTCCTGGAGCAGGGCACCGGTGAGGCGGATGATGTCAATCAATATTGTTATGAGGCCATGTTTGCCTGTGTGCGGGCCCTCGTCTACGCGAAGGGCTACCGGGAGGCCGGCCTCCGCTGCCTGCTGATCGCCTGCCGGCGGTTCCACGTCGAAGGGGGGTCGCTCGACCCGGCGCATCTCCGGGACCTGGAGCGGATCCAGGGTCGGCGGACCCGGCCTGAGGAGGCCTATCAGGCCGCCGGTTCGTTCCTGGGACGGACGCGTGTGATTCTCCAAACCACGCCGACAACCGCTTGACTCCCGTTCTCAATCCCTGGAAGAGCGGATAAGATAGGGCCTTCTCGCGGATGACGACGGGATCCGCGCTCCGAACATGCCTGTAGACCGGGACCCTGAGGAAATGCCCGAAACGCCCGAGCCTGCGCGAGAAGTTGCGACGACTTCGCGCAAGGTCTTCATCGATACCGTCGGCTGCCAGATGAACATGCTCGATAGCGAGCTGGTCGTCGCCGAGCTACGTCAGCACGGGTACGAACTGACGGACGACATCCATCAGGCCGATACGATCCTGTACAACACCTGCTCGGTCCGGGAACAGGCCGAGAACAAGGTTTATAGCGCGCTGGGGAGGATCAAGCATCTCAAGGAGGAAAGGCCGGATCTCGCCATCGGGGTCCTGGGCTGCATGGCTCAGAAGGACCAGGGGCTCGTCCTGAGGAGGGCGCCGCATGTCGACCTCGTCGTCGGGCCGGGCCAGTTGGCGAAGGTACCCGAGCTGTTGCAACTCGCGAGGGAAGGGCGTACGCCGCAGATCGCGGTTAGCCTTGCCCGGAACGCGGGCACGCGCCATCACGTCACGCAGAGCTTCGCCGAATTCGACCCGATGCGCGACCCGCAGATGCGCCCCAGCGCCTTCCAGGCGTTCGTGCGGATCATGATGGGGTGCGATAAGTTCTGCACCTACTGCATCGTGCCATCAGTCCGGGGGCCCGAACAGAGCCGCCCGCCTGGGGAGATCCTCGACGAGGCACGTCGGTTGATCGATCAGGGTGTCCGGGAGATCACCCTGCTGGGGCAGACCGTTAACAGCTACCGATTCGATGAGGCTCCCGGTCGGACAGTTCGCCTTTCCGACCTGCTCGCCCGCCTCCACGACCTGGGCGGCCTCGACCGGATCAAGTTCGTTACCAACTTCCCCAACGACATGACCGACGACCTGTTGCAGGCCGTCCGGGACCTGCCCAGGGTCTCGCGGTACCTGCATGTCCCCGCCCAGAGCGGCTGCGACGAGGTCCTCAGGCGGATGAAGCGGACGTACTCAATCGCCCTTTACGACGACATGATGGCACGGATTAGGTCCACGATCCCGGACGCGTCCGTGTCCAGCGACTTCATCGTCGGCTTCTGCGGCGAGACCGAAACGTCCTTCCGCAAGTCCATCGAATTGGTAGAACGGTCGGGTTTCAAGAATAGCTTCATCTTCAAGTATAGTCCCCGGGCCGGCACCAAGGCCGATTCGCTGTACGCCGACGACGTGCCCGATGAGGTGAAGCGACGTCGCAACGCTGAACTGCTGGCCGTCCAGTCAGCCGTGAGCCTGGCCGGGAATCGACCGTTCATCGGCCGGACGGTCGAGATCCTTGTGGAGGGCCCGAGCAAGTCGGGGCTCAGGATCGAGGGCGACCCCGGCGAGATCGACGGTACGGGCCCGATTCAACTGGTTGGCCGGACTGCCTGCGACCGTATTGTGGTGTTCGTGGGCAATCCCCGCCTGATCGGCCGAACCATCCGGCTCCGGGTCCGCGATGCTAGCCCAGTCACGCTCTTCGGCGACGTGGAGACGACCGAGGCGGTGGGGGTCCCGGCATGACTTATCTCCCACGCGCAGTCGAGTTCGAGGGCCGGGTGCTGGAGTGGTTCAGGACGCTCCGCGGCCCCGCCCATCTCCACCCTTTCAATCCCGCCCCCGGATGGGGCCGCCGATTCCTCAACGGTAGCATCACGGAAGCCCTCCGGCCCCCGGCATCCCTGGCCGACATTCGCAATTGGGAGCGCCGATATGGGTATGTGCTCCCGGGTTCGCTCCGCGATTGGCTGATGATCTCGAACGGCCTCAACGGCCACGACGGTCCGCTGGTCCACCCGCTGACGGCGATCGGCCCGATGATCCCATTCGCCCGGGTGCCAAACCTGCTCGTGCAACCCGAGAGCTGGTTCGAGCTCGGTAACCCCGGTTGCGAGACGGTTTGCATTGACCTCGGCTATCGATGGCCGGGGGGCGATTTCCCGATCTTCGCTTCGGGCGACGACGAACTGGGTACTTGCCCGCGGATCGTGGCGACAGGGTTCGGAGACTGGCTGGGACGCCTCCTGCAGGGGGGCGGGGAAGCGTACTGGCTCGAGCCGGAATTCCCCACGCTGGGCGATCCCTGGGAACTGCACCGGCGATACGTCCCGGTCCCCCACCTGCCCGATCACCTCCGCCCCCTGGCCCATCGCGTGGCGCCCCTCCTGGGCGACGAGGCCGACGAACGCGCGATCGCCCGCGAGCTGGGGATCAGCACGCCCGATGTCGAGATCCTGATCCGATACATCCAGCATTCCCCCGCAGGTCCGGGGCCACGCCGGGAGGCGTCCGGCTGATCCGATGCCGGACTTCCCTTCCTCAATGGCCCTGCTCGATGACGCCGAGGCGGCCCGTCGATGGCTGCGAGGACTGGGCGTACGCGACGTTGATCGGGGGCTCCGCGACCTGCGCGACCTGGCCCGGGGCGACCGTCCCACGCATCTTGTCGCTGCCCTGCTCCGACTCGTCGAGCACGCCCTGCCGGGCTGTCCCGACCCGGGGATGGCCCTCACGAACCTCGAGCGCTACCTGGCGGCCTGCCCCGAGCCCGATGCCTCGCTCGCCCTCCTGGTACTCGACCCGAGGACGGTGGAGATCCTGCTGCAGCTCTTCAGCGGCAGCCAGTACCTCAGCGAGCAGATGATCGGCGAACCCGGCCTGATTTTCTGGTTGCGATCCGGGCCGGAACGTCGGACCCGCGAACGCCTGATCGCCGACCTCTGGAGCGATCTCGAACGCGAGACGAATGATGACGGCCGGAAGCTGGCGATCCGGCGATTCCGACACCGGGAGATGCTGCGGATCGGCTACAACGATATCATCCGAGGCCACTCCATCGAGGTGATCACCGCCGACCTCTCGAGCCTCGCCGAGGCCTGCGTCGATGTGGCCTATCGATTGGCACGCGTCGCCACCTCCGAGAAGCATGGCGAACCCTTGCGGGCCGACGGCGCCCTGGCCCGGTTCGTCGTCCTGGCCCTGGGCAAGCTGGGCGGCCAGGAGCTGAACTACTCGTCCGACATCGATCTGGTCTTCCTCCACGAGGGCGACGGCCCCACCGCGGGGCGGAAGCCGATCTCGGCCGGCGAGTTTTTCGCGCGCATGGCGGGCGACCTTGTCCGATTGCTGGCCGATTTCACGACGCTGGGCGCGGCCTACCGGGTGGACCTCCGGCTCCGCCCCGAAGGAAACCAGGGGGCCCTGACCCGCAGCCTCGAATCGGCCCTGGGATATTACGAGACTCAAGGCCGGACCTGGGAGCGTCAGGCCCTCATCAAGTGCCGGCCGGTCGCAGGCGACCTCGATCTGGGCCGCAGCTTCCTGGACGCGATCGCGCCGTTCGTCTACCGGCGCTACCTGGGCGCCGCCGAGATCGGCGAGATCAAGGCGCTGAAGCGGAAGATTGAGGCACGGACCGTCTCCGCGGGCACCAACGCGCTGGAGGTCAAGACGGGCCGGGGCGGCATCCGCGACGTCGAGTTCGTCGTCCAATTCCTCCAACTCCTCCACGGCGGACCTTATCCGAGCGTCCGCCATCCCAACACCTTGCATGCGATCGCCCGACTGGAGCAGGTCGGCTGCCTCAGCGCCGAAGAACGCGGGGTCATGGAGGACACGTACAAATTCCTTCGGGGTGTCGAACACCGCCTCCAGGCGATGTTCGACCTCCAGACGCACCAGATGCCTTCCGACCCGGAAGGGCAGCGGATGCTGGCGATCCGCCTGGGCTATCCGCCCCTCTCCCCCTGGGAAGATCGTTGCGGGCCGGCACAGCGATTCCTCGCCGATTATAATTCGAAGACCGAGCTGAACCGTCGGATCCTCAATCACCTCCTTCACGATGCTTTCCTCGACGACGCCGGCGCGCCGAGGGATCCGGTGGTCGATCTGATCCTCGACCCTGAGCCCTCCCCGGAACTGGTCGACGCCGCCCTGGGGCGGCACAAGTTCCGCGATCCACCCACCGCCTACAGGAACCTGATGACCCTGGCCCGCGAAGAGACCCCCTTCCTCTCCCAGGCCCGCTGCCGCCACTTCTGCGCCGCGATCGCGCCCCGACTGCTCGAAGCGCTCGACGCCACGAGCGACCCCGACATGGCACTCAATAACCTCGAGAAAGTCTCGGCTTCGCTCGGTGCCAAGGCGATGCTATGGGAACTGTTCAGCTTCAATCCTCCCACCCTCCGGCTCTACGTCGAGCTTTGTGCCACCAGCCAGTTCCTCTCGGAAATCCTGATCAATAACCCGGGCATGATCGACGATCTCATGGATTCGCTGGTCGTTGACCGCGCCCAACCGGCCTCGGCAATCCGTGGGGAGCTGTCCGAACTCTGCCGGGGGGCCGAGGACCTCGGCCCGATCCTGCTCGGCTTCCGCAACAAGGAGCTGATCCGCATCGGGACGCGTGACATCCTTCAGCGCGAGCCGATCCGCGACGTGACCCGCGAACTTTCCGACGTCGCCGAGGCCATTGTCGACCAGGTGGCTAGGGACCAGCTCCGCCAGGCGACCGCACGTTACGGTCGGCCGAGGCGGTCCGGCGACGGCGGCCCGGCCCGATCCGCGATCGTCGCCCTGGGGCGACTCGGGGGCCGCGAGCTGAGCTACCATAGCGACCTTGACCTGACTTTTCTCCATGAGGCCGAAGGCCAAACCGAACCGCCTCCGACGGCCAGCTCGATCTCTCTGGACCAATTCTACTCGGGGGTGGCCCAGAGGGTCCTGCGGGCCTTGCAGGAAGGTGGAGGGCACGGACCGCTTTATTCGGCCGACGCCAGGCTCCGACCGCTAGGAGGTTCCGGCCCGCTTACGATCACCCTGGGCGCATTCCGCGACTATCACCGCGGGATCGCACGGGCCTGGGAACGTATGGCCCTGACGAGGGCCAGGGTCATCCACTCCCGCGGCGACTTCGGCCGGGACGTCTCGGCCACGATTCGGGAGATCCTCATCGAACCGATTGACACTCCGACGCTGGCCGAACAGGTCCTCGGCATGCGGAGGAAGCTGGAGGAGACCGCACATCCCCACGGCTTCCGACGGGGCCGCGGCGGCCTGGTGGATATCGAGTTCCTCGTCCAGTACCTTCAGCTGGCGAACGCGGCGGTCTTCCCGGAGATCCTCAAGACGAATGTCTGGGAAGCACTCGATGCGCTCAAGCGCGCCGGCCTGATCGACCCCAAGACGCACGCCGATTTGCGTGCGGCCTACAACTTCTTCCGCACGGTCGAGGCCCGGCTGCGGATCGTCCATAACCGGGCTTCCGTCGAGATCCCCAGGGAACTCGAGCCGCTCGCGCGTCTGGCCTCGCGGCTCGGCTACGATCCGTCGGATCCGGGGAACGCCGTGACCATGATCGAGGCCGACGTCCGCAAGCACTCCGCCCGCACCCGAGAGCTGTTCGAACGCTACGTCGGGCCCGTATGATCCGGAGGGCTACCGCGGGCGGTGCAACCAGAAAGTCAGGAAAAAGCCATTAGCCATCAGAACATTTCGGTTGATCATCCGAGCCGCCATGCAATAGCAGGTATTACATCGCAATTCGTGGTCGCAGCCGCGGTCGTTCAATCCATCGAACCGAACCGGCGAGATCGACTTCAGCGGGCCTGCTTCGCGTTCAGCGTCGGTGCGGCCGTCGAGGGCCTCTGAGTCGGGGCGAAGGGTTCGTCCTGAAATACCGGCAACTCCAGGAACGTGGGCTTGGGCTGCTTGCCGCCCGGGAGGTTTAGCTTCACTTCGGTCGGGGTGAGGTTGCGGCCGACGGCTTCCCGGGCCGCGACCCTGAGGCTCTCCTCCTTCAGCCTCCAGAAGCGGGCTACATTCTCCGAGCCCGGGATCATCGTCACGGCGATCGCCCGATCCGGCGAGATTGAAGCGGAGACCGAGGCGCTCTCGCCGTGCCGGAGCACGATCGGCCGTCGGTCGCGTCCGGCCGAGTTGCGGGCCAGGTTCCAGATCCGCACGTTGTTGTCGGCGCCCGCGATCATCAGGAGCAGTTCCGTTTCGTCTCGGACCTCGGCCCAGGCGATCGAACTGCCAGGGTTCTGGAATAGCACGGCGGGGTCCAGGGGCCGGTTAGGATCGATCAGCCATCCCATCCCGCCGCCGATGACGATGAGCCGGCCTTCCGCGCTAAACGCGACGCCCGAGGCGCCCGGATCCCCTTCGATGGGATCTTCGGAATCGGTCAGGCTGCTGAGCGGGAATTTTCGGGGGGTCGGCATGTCCGATTCGACGGAGAGATCGAGCAGGCCCAGGACGCGATTGGACGCGGATTCGCTGTCGATCCAGGCCACCCATCGGCCGTCCCGGCTCATCGCGACCGACTTGGCCTGCTGGGGCGTGAGGTCGAACCAGTGCTTCGCCCCGTCCTCCTGATCGTTCGCCTCCACCGAGGAAACCCAGGCACCGCCCTGGGAGTCCCTCACGAAGATCCGACGGCCGGTCGGGTCGAAGGCGAACTGGCGGATCGGCGACCCGCTGCCCGGGATCGTCCGGACTGCCTTCGGGCGACTCCCGATCTGCCAGACCTGGATCGAGCCCCGACGGCCTGCGAAGCCCAGCCAACCCCCTTGCTTGCTGAACTCGGGCTTGAGGCCGTTGTTGGGGATGATGAAGCGATAGAACGCCTCGCGATCCGGGTCCGTGTTGCGGATGCCGTGGAACCGAAGTTCCTCGGCGTCGGCCATGACCAGCCAGTGCGAATCCGGATCGAAGGAGATGCTGGACGCCCGGATCCCCTGCGGGCTTTCCCTGTCGACGAGCTTGCGGAGTTCGCCGATCCCGCCGGTTTCGTCCAGCGGTGCAAGGTACACGCCCGTGGGCGGGCTACCCGGCCGGCCATCGACGTTCGAGTGCAGGGCAAGCCATCGACCATCGGCGCTAGCCGACGCGGACGCGACGCGGCCTTCGATCGGGCCGATCCTGCGCCCGCTGGGATTGGGTTTCTCGCCCTTCAGCGACCAGGCCAGGACGGCGTTCTCGGACCCCTTCCCCCCGGTCAAGAGGTTCGCCAGCAGCCAGTTGCCGTCGGCCGTCGTCACGAACGAATCGATCGAGCCGGTAACCCCCGGCGGGATCGCGAGCGGATGTCGCGTCGATTCCGGGGGGTAAGGACTCCATCCGGCAACATCCGAGGTTTGGCAGATGTCCCAAAGTCGGGGCGGCTCCCCGTCCGCCGCGACCGCCATCCATTTCCCGCCGGGGACCCGCGTGACGGTGTCCCATCCGCGATGGCCCCGGATGATCCGGGGTTCGTTGCTGATTCGCGAGGGGAAATCGCGGAGGTCCCACAGGCGGACCTCGCTGTCGCCGCCGCCGGTGACCAATTTCGGGAAATCCGCCGATCCGGCCAGGCCGAGGGCCGCTACCGGGCGATCATGGCCCTTCATCAGGACGGCCGGGCGTGGCGAGGCGTTCGAGGGCGAGTCGCTCGGAGGGAGCTCCCAGGCCCGCAGGGGGTTATCCAGCCCGGCCGTAAAGAGCTTGCGCGATCGAGGTTCGAAGGCCAGGGCACGAATTGGCCCGGGATGCCCATTGTAGATGGTGGCGAGGATCGGTTGCGCGTGTTCCAGGTTCCAGGCCCACAGGCTGCCATCCAGGCTCCTGGCGATCAGGTCCCGCCCGCCATAAACCTGGATGTCCTGCGAACCCAGCAACGATGGGAAATCCGAGAGCCGCCTCGGGATCGCCTCATGGTCGGCGCCGCCCACGTCCCAGAGCACGAAATCCGAAGCCGAGCCATCCTCCGAGGGCTGGACGACCACGACATACCGACCATCGGCGTCGGTGGCGACCACTTCCCGGGTGGAATTGGCGTCGGGGTCGCTCGGTAACCGCTGGCCAAGGCGATCGACCGCGAGATCGATGGCGCGGACCTCGGGCCCGCCCTCGGCCTCGGGCTCGATGATGTGGACCCGACCATCGCGGTATGTGGCCGCGATCCGGCGCCCGTCCTCGCTGAACGTCACGTTGCGGAGGGTCGCCGGGTCGGACCGATTCTTGCGGACCGGCCGTTGAATAGGCCCATCCTCGAGAAGCTGCCAGAGCTGAACCGTACCCTTGGCCTCGACCAGGCAAAGCCATCGGCCGTCCGGGCTCATGGCCCAGCCGTAGATGACGAGCGAGTCCTCCAGGAATTTGAAGGAGGTCGGGCTCCGGCCCTCCCGCAAGGCTTGGAGGTTCCAGAGCATCGCCTTGCCGTCCGACCCGGCCAGGACCAGCCATCGCGAGTTCGCAGCGAACATCGGCATCAGCTGGGCGGGAGCGTAACCTTCCAAAAGTTTGAACTCGGGAGGCCCGCCGTCGAAAGCGATCCGCTCGGGCAGGGGGCTCAACCGCGCCGGCTGGCTATTGACGAGAATCAACAGCCAACGGCCGTCTGGGGAAAGCCCCAGGTCGGCGACCGGAGAGCCCACCTCGATTCGCATGCAGATCCCGGGGTGCTCTAGGTCCCAGAGGATGACGCTCCCGTCGGTCGATCCGGAGGCCGCCCATTGGCCATTGGGGCCGACGACCAGCCCGTTCACGGCCGACCTGTGCGCCACCGGCCTTCCCGCCGAATCCTTGCCGATCAGCGGGAGGCCATTCAGGTCGGCGATCGATTGACGCAGGGCATCCAGCGCCACCGAAGAGGAGGCCCCGGCGATCGCCGAGCTGGCCTCGACCGCTTCCACGGCGAGAAGCACGGCCTCCTGAGGGGTCGACTCCGACAGGGTGTTGAGGGCCGCGAAGGCCAGCGACCGCGACGTCAGCAGGGCATTCTGCCGGACGAGTTCCTTCTCCCGCCCGTCCAGGTAAAGCCTGACAAGTTCGTTGAACTGCCCATCCGAGTCCCCGCTCGGGAATGTACTCAGTTTCTCGCGGACTCGGCCCAACGCCTCGTAGGCGTCCCCCGTCGAGTTCTCGCTCAGTTTGGTCAGCGACTGCATCGTCTGCTTGGCGTTCTTGATCTGGGCCTGGATGTTGATCGTCTTCTCTTCGGATTTGCTGAGCTGGGCGTTCAGGTCTTCCGTTTTGCCCTTTAGCGTACGGATCTCGATGTAGAAGTTGAGTAACGTCCCGAGGCTGACAAGGCCGATCAGGAGGCCGGCCGAAGCGAGGGCGAGGCGGCGAATCCATCGCCTCCGCCACTGGACCTTGCGGTCGGCGTCCTCGCTTCTCTTGAGGTATTCCTCGACCAGCAGGTACTCGGCCGGGGTACCGTAGCGTTCGGCCCAGGCCGGACCTGGCTTCCAACCCGAGTGGTTATCCGGCTGGTCCCGCCAGCGAAGGGCGATCGCGAGCATTCGAGGGGGGAGCAAGTCCCCGTCGAATCCCTGCACGCGGTCGGCCTCGAATCGGATCGCTTCGGCCCGGAGTTGCCGGTAGATCTCGGCGGCTTTCGCCTCCTCGGCGACCCAGGCTCCGAGTTGCTTCCAGTTGCGGATCACGCTCTCGTGGGCGATATCTAGCCAGTCTTCGGATAAGACGAGCAGATTCATGTCGCGGGTTCGGAAGCGGCCGACCACGCGCAGGACCTGGCCGGGCAAGACGCCCGCGACCCGCGAGACCTCGTCGACTCCGGCCAGGCGTCGGGTGTCGGTGGAGCCGGGCCCCCTCTCGGTGAGCAGGCGGAACATGACCTCGGCGATGCGCTTCTCGGCCGGCGAGAGCTGCCCGCAGGCGCGGTCGGCGTCCCGGTCGATGACCCCTTCCATGCCGCCCATCGCCTGGTAGTCGGCCAGTTTCAGGACAATCGGTTGGGCCGGCTCGCCCGATTCATCGCGGGCGGTCGCCTGATCGGCCTCGAGCCACAGCCTCAGCAGGGCGTGCTGCATCAGCGGCAACTGGTCCGGCCCGTTGCCGGCGTCGTTGAGGAGCTGTGCGGTAAGGGCCGGCTCGACCGACCCGCCGAAGACGCGGGCGGGTCCCTCGATCGCCTCGCGCCGTTGGTCTCGCGAGAGCCGCGGGGCCAGGAAGATCCCTTCGTTCAGCATCTCGGGGAGCCCGGCGAACACGGCGGATTCGCCGATGAAGTCCGATCGCATCGTCAGGACGATCCAGAGCGGCAGCGGCGGGGGCGCCGGGGCCGATGGAAGTGCCGTGTCCCCCGGCCGCTCCGCCGTCGCGGGATCGGCCGGTTCGGCGGCCCGCGTCTCGCCGATCGATTCCAGGATCATCGCGACGAAGGCATCGGCCTCGGCCCGCGTCCGTTCCCTCCGTCGGTTGTCGTCGGCCGGTCCGCGGCCGGGGATCTCGGCCGGTTCGCCGGCGATCGGCGGTGTCTCGGGTTCGGCCGAGCGACGGAGCCGGAAGATCTCCTCGAACTGGTCGATGACGAGGAGCAGGTTTTCCCCCTCGCCCAGGAGTGGCGAGCCATCCGGCCTGTAGCCTCGGAGCAGCTCGATCAGGCCCAGCGGCCCCCGCCTGAGCGACTCCCGGAGCATCATCTGGGGCAGGAAGGGCCCGAAGGCCTTCTCCTCGAGCAGGGCCCCCGCCAGGTTGGCGATCGGGTGATTGCCGGGCCTCATCAGCGCGACCTTCCAGCGGACCCGGCCCGGGCCGAGCAGGCCCAGTTTAAGGTCGTTGATCAGTCCGGCGCGGATCAGGGACGACTTTCCGCAGCCGGACGTCCCGACGATGGCGACGAAGTTCCGGGTCTTCAGGCGGGTGAGCAGGTCGGCGCGTTGCCGCCCCCGCCCGAAGAATAGGTAGGCCTCGTCCTCGCGGAAAGGTCTCAACCCAGGGTAGGGATACTCTGCCTCGTCGTCCGCCGTCATCACCATCGGAGCCCCCCGTTCCCGCCGATCAGGCACGCAACGAGTCCAGGAACTGGCCGAGGTGGGCCTGGTTCAGGCCCCGCCGGCAGTCGAGCTTGACCATGCGGGGCAACCTCCCGATCGGATTCGCCTTGTTGTCCTCGGGGGGCCCTTCATAGATGGCGACCTTCAGCATGCGGCGATCCCGGAACGCCGAGACCTGGCGGGCCCTTTGGAGCTGGGCGATCACCCAGTCGCGATCGGCCTGCCCGTAGATGACGATGAATCCGTCGCACGTCTTGAGGTTGTCCTCGATGTACTCCTGGGCCTCCTGCGGGTCTGCCGTCTGCCGGGGCGGGAAGTAGCCCAACCAGGGCCAGTTGTCCTCGACGTACCTCGCGACCTCGGCGCAAAGGCCCAGATCGGCCGAATCGGCGTTGATGAAAAGGTAACAATCCTGGGCGGGCGGCAACCCGGGGTCGGGCGCATTCTGCTTCGCGAGCCTCGCCTTGACGGTCGCCTTGAACTCCTCGATGTCCACGGCCATCACTTCGAGCGGCCTGCCCTCGATCGCCGTCCCCTTGAGGACATCGAGATGTGCCGGGTTATTCACGCGACGCCAGTCGAGGTCGCGGCTCCTCCACTGGAGGATCGGCAGGTCCGGCCGGCCGGAGGCGACCAAGTCGAGCTGGATGGCCACCCGTCGCTTTCCGTCTTCGCGGACCTTCCTCCCCGGGAGTTCGCTCAGGAGCTGGACGAACATCGAAGACTTGGCGATGTCGGCCCGGAATGCGGCCTCGTAGGCGTCGGGATCCGCCGGGTAGATCGTGCTCGGTAGGATGGCATGGCCTGCCTGGATCAGGTCGTTCTTGACCAGATCCCTGAGGTCTTCCAGGTCCTCGGTCACATCGGCCAGGTACACCGCCGGGCCGGTCGAAGCGGTCGATGGGGGGGGCTGGGGCAGCGGCCGATCGGCCTCGATACCCACGGGCGGCCCCGGCACCGCGGCCGTGGTCTTCAGCCGCCGGAGCTCGCGTTCCACGTCCACGGCCAGCTCGGTGACCAGGCGGAAATAGGTCCCTTCGTCCTCGGGCAGGAGCGTCGGGAAGCCGATCTGGGCCAGCCTCTTGGTGTTCGGATCGCGCTTCCAGAACCGATACCCCCGCGGGTCGGACAGCCCCTCGGGCCGCGGCAAGTCGTCGAACTCGACCAGGAAGATCCGCCCGGAAGAGGACGTCCGGCGGGCGACCTCCGCTCGGAATCCCTCCAGCTCCCTGGCCGTCCAGATGGAGCCGAGGTACCCCGGCGAAAGGACCAGGACGAAGACCGCCGAATCGGCGACCTTGCCGTCGATCAGCGGCGTGACGGCCGAATTGCCGTCGAGCTGGTGGTCCATCCACAGGTCGAAGTTCTCGGGCCGCCCCAGCCGCATGGCCAGCATCTTCCGAAGGTCGTCGGCGAGCCTCGTCACCCAGCCCTGCTGCTCGTCGCCGAAGACCTGGTCATCTACGTGGGCGTAACTGATGAAAATATCAGGCTTTTGGGAGTTGACGAAACCGGGCATGGGGATTGGGGACCTCCGGCCGCCAACGGGCCGTTCGCAGTGCCGCCAGATCCGGCACGAATGTGCTGGGACGAACCCATCATATCGGTCGGCGGCCGCGAGGCAACCGCCTCGGATTCGGTTCGTCTTACGTAACAACGAGCCATCCTGGGACGGGAAATCGCCGGATTCGGCGCGAAAGCCCTCGCCGCAAGGTCGTCCCGATCACGCCATCTTGCCCCGGGGCCCTGGGTATGGCACGTTTTCGGTTTTTTTTCGATTTTTCGCTTGGATTTGCGGACCGCCCGCTTAAACTCGGACCCCGTCCGCGACGCGCAGGTGGGTTTCGAAAATCGGGTGATCGGGTCGGCGCGGGGATCGTTAGGAAACGTTGGATCGATAAGAGGCCTGTGCGGCCACGATATGTGGTCACAGCGGGGACCTTGCGCGCTCCATCCCGGGGAGTACACGATGAGTACGCAGTCGCTCCAGGGGAAGAAGGTAGCCATCCTGATCGAGAACGAGTACGTCCCGGACGAGATCCGTGCGTACAACTCCACGTTCCGGGAGCTGGGTGCCGAGGTCCACTACATGACCCGGCTGACCTACCCCGGGGCATCCCTGGATAAGCAGACGATCGTCAGCGACGTCGATAATTACAAGGGAAGCCTCGAGGCGTCCCGCGACTACCTCGAAGTCATGGACGTGACGATCGACTTCGAGAAGGTCGACCTGGAGGATTATTGCGCCGTCATCATGGCGGCGAACTACACGAGCGTCCGGCTCCGATGGTTCGACCCGCCCGCGTCCGGCCCGATCACGGCCGACATGGTCCGCTCGTCGCCCGCCGTGCAATTCTTCGGGCGGGCCATGCGCAACCCCCGGATCGTGAAGGGGGCGCTCTGCCATGGCCTTTGGCTGCTGACGCCGACCCCCGAACTGCTCGCCGGTCGCAAGGTGATCTGCCATCCGGTCGTCCTGGCCGACGTGAACAACGCCGGCGGCCTCTATACGCCCTCGGAAACCAAGGTGGTCGTCGACGGCGATCTCGTCACCGGCGAGTCGTACCACGAGGCCGGGGCGCTCGCTCGGGCCATCGCCGAAAGGGTCGTCGCGATCGAGCAAGGGCCCGCGATTAAGCCGGCGCCCGCGGCCAGGCCCGCATCGGGCGGGGGCAAGCGAGTCCTGATCTTGCTCTCGGAATGGGGCTACTGGGGCGAGGAATTGCTAGGCCCGCTGGAGACGTTCGACGAGGCCAGGTATCAGGTCGATTTCGCCACACCTACCGGCAAGCGCCCGATCGCGCTGGCCCCTAGCATGGATGCCAGCTACGTCGACCCGCCCCTGAACCGCCCGGTCACGACCGAGGAAGTGGCGAGGAAAGTGCGCGAGATCAACGACACCTCGCCAACCCGCACCGAGAAATCGAAGCGGCTCGACCACCCGATCAGCATCCAGGAACTCATGCCCGAGCGGCCTTACTGGTCGGAGGCCAGCTTCGTCCGCAAGATGGAGGCTTACAATCGGGCGGTCGACGCGGTCCAGCCGCGCCTGATGGAATACGACGCGATCGTGATCGTCGGCGGAAGCGGGCCGATGGTCGACCTGGTGAACAACCAGCGCGTCCACGACATGATCCTGAGCTTCTACCGGGCCGGCAAGCCGGTCGCCGCCGAGTGCTACGGCGTCGCCTGCCTGGCTTTCGCCAGGAGCACCGAGGATCGCAAGAGTATCATCTGGGGCAAGCGGGTCACCGGCCACTGCCTCGAATACGACTACAAGACCGGGACCGGGTTCGCCGGCAACCACGCGGCCGACGGCACCGACAACGGCTTCGGCAACGGCTACGTGAACTTCGGCCCGCCGTTCTACCCGCTCGAATTCATCCTGCGGGATGCCACCGGCCCCGACGGCGCCTACATCGGCAACTTCGGGCATGCCACCTCGGTGATCGTCGATTATCCGTTCATCACCGGGAGGTCCACCCCCGATTCCTACCTGACCGGCCAGAAAGTGGTCGAGGTCCTCGAAGATGGGCTCCGGCGATACGGCTGGTGATCGATCGGGCGGCCGTTCGATGGCGACCGCAATCCGGAGGACTCATGGCGACCCTGACCGGCAATCAAGCGATCCTCGAACAGCTCCTGGCCGACGGCTTCACGCACCTCTTCGGCAACCCGGGGACGTCCGAGGAGGGCTTCCTCGACGCGCTCACCGGATACCCGGCGTTGCACTACGTCCTGTGCTTGCAGGAGTCGGTCGCCGTCCTGGCGGCCGACGGCTACGCCCGGGCGACCGGCAAGGCCGCGGCCGTGCAGATCCACAGCACGCCGGGTCTGGGTAACGCGATCGGGGCACTCTACCAGGCCCATCGCGGGCATTCGCCCTTGGTGGTGATCGGCGGCGACGCCGGGATCCGCTACCAGGCGATGGACGCGCAGATGGCCGGCCCCCTCGTGAAGATGGCCGAGCCGGTGACCAAATGGGCAACCATGGTCCAGGAGCCCTCGTCGCTTCTCCGGGTCCTGCGGAAGGCCATCAAGATCGCATCAACGCCGCCCAAGGGCCCCGTCTACGTCTGCTTGCCCGTGGATATCCTCGACGCGCCGGTTGTGGAGGAAGTCCGTCCGACCTCGATCCCCTCGACCCGGGTTGCCCCCGATCCGGCCACGATCGACGAGATCGCCTCGATCCTCCTGGCGGCCCGGACGCCCATGATCTTCGTCGGCGACGGCGTGGCCGACTCCGACGCACAGGACGAACTGGTTGCTCTGGCAGAGACGATCGGCGCCGAGGTCTGGGCCGCGGACGCCGGTGAGGTGAACTTGCCATTCGGGCACCCCCTCTACCAGGGGATGACCGGGCACATGTTCGGCTACGAAAGCCTCCCCACGACCCGCAAGGGCGACGCGAACCTGATCTGCGGCACTTACATGCTCCCGGAGGTGTTCCCCGAGCTCGGCCCGATTTTCGCCCCCGGCTCGCGCTCGGTCCACATCGACCTCAACGCCTACGAGATCGCCAAGAATCATCCGGTGGACATCGGGGTCGTCGCGGATCCGAAGCGGACTCTGCAACTCGTCAACGAGCGTTGCAAGGCCCGGGCGAACCAGGAACAGGCGCAGGCCGCGGGAGCCCGAGCAAGAGCAATCGCCCAGGCCGGCCTGGACCGGCACAATGCCCAGGTCGCGCAGGATCGGGCCCGTGCCGACGCCTATCCCCTGGCGTTCTCCCGGTTCGCGGGAGAGCTGGCCGCCCGGTTGCCGGCCGATGCGCTCGTCTTCGACGAGGCCCTGACCAGTTCGCCCCCCTTGACCCGTTACCTGCGGCCCGGCCGGCCCCGGAGCTATTTCATCACCCGTGGCGGCTCGCTCGGCGTCGGCATCCCGGGTGCCATCGGCGCCAAGATCGCGCACAGGGATCGGACGGTCATCGGCTTCACCGGGGATGGTGGGGCGATGTATACGATCCAGGCCCTCTGGACGGCGGTCCGCCACGGCCTCGATGTGAAATTCGTCGTCTGCAATAACCGGTCGTACCGGCTCCTCCAGATCAACTTGCTGGCGTACTGGCGGGAACGGGGCCGGCAGCCCGGGGATTACCCCCTCAGCTTCGACCTCTCGGAACCCCCCCTGCGGTTCGACGCGATCGCCGAGAGTTACGGGATCGCCTCGGCCCGCGTCGAACGGCCCGAGGATGTCGGGCCGGCGATCGACAGGATGCTCTCCCATCCGGGCCCCTTCTTGCTGGATGTGATCCTCGAAGGGGACGTGCACCCCGAACTGATCGGCGTCCGTTGTGGCCAATGACGGCCGGCAATCGCCCGGATGCTCGCACGATTCTGCGACGCATGCGTTAAACCTGTTGAATTCGACTCGTTTGTCCTGGGGAGCCCCCCGATCATGCCGGATGAATCGTCGAACTCCGCCGAATCGGGCGTCCTCGTGCAGTTCTTCTACCTCCCGGGTTTGAAGCGGGAGGTCTTCTCGAACGTCCGATTGCGGGGGAGTTGGGACGGCTCGGGCCGCTACTCGGACGACTGGTCGACCCTGTCGATGGTGGGGTTCATCGGCCCCGACGGTTGCCCGGGATACCGAGCCTCGGCCCGCTTCGACCCGGCCCAGGTCGGCTGGACATTCCGCTGGGGGGTGATCCTCGACGGCCCCTCGGGCAAGGATCAATGGGGGATCGCCACCGAGGTCAACGACCCGCACTCCGATGAACGGACCCGGAGCTTCGTCCTGAGCACGCCGACCCCCGGAGCGGTCGCCCGCGAGATCTACTACCTGACCCATGTCCGTCGGCTGGGCGCCCAAAAGAACACGCGCGAGGGCACGAACGGCGAGGGTATTCGATTCTCGGCCTGGGCACCGAATGCCAGGGCGGTCGAGGTGGTCTTCGGTACCCTCTTCCATGCCGATGACCGGGGCCATGCCCCGAGGGACACACCGATGCCCCGCGGCTCGATCGCCGGCGGTTACGTCGCCGACGACGGCACCGGTATCCACCCGGGCCGCGGCCCCTTGGCGATGACGAAAGGGCCCGATGGCGTCTGGGTTACCGACGAAAACGACCCCCGGCTGGCGAATTTCACCGATTTCGACCACAAGCCCTATATGTTTCGCGTCACCCGGGATGATGGCTCGGTCGTCCTGAAGACGGACATCTACTCGCGATGCCAGGTCGGCGGCGGCCGCCAGGATCCCCGCGGCGGGCAATACTTCGGCCTGGTGTCCGACCTCGACGGGACCGTGAGTTGCTCGGTGGTGGTCGATGCGGACAAGGTCACGGGCTATTTCGAAGATCCCCGGGGCGAATGGCCCGAGTCCGACTGGCTCGATTCGGAGGAATTCTGGGCCGACGAGAACGACCGGGTCGGAGGGGCCCACTCGCCCCCCCATCGGGTGGATGACCTGATCCTGTACGAACTCCACGTCGGGGCCCTGGGAGGCCCGAACAAGCAGGGCCCCGGCACCTTGAAGGATGCCAGGGCGCTGGTGGGCGACCTCGCCGACCTGGGGATTAACGCCGTCGAACTCCTGCCGATGTCGCAGTTCAGCGGCGAGGAGAACTGGGGCTACGGCACGTCTCACTACTTCGCCATCGAATATAGCGGCGGCGGGCGGGACCAGTACAAGTACTTCATCAAGGACTGCCACCGCCACGGCATCGCCGTGATCTTCGACGTCGTCTACAACCATTACACGCCCAACGCCGGGCGGGCCCAGTGGCTCTACGACACGGCCGACGTGACGAAGAACCCCTATGACTGGTACGAGGGGCGGCCGTCCGATTACCCCGCCTTCCAGCACGCCGTCGCCCCCGCCGATCGGGACCTCGGCGGCTACGTGGACAACATGTCCACGGGCTTCTCGCCGCGGTTCCATGACGAGACGGTCCGCAAGATGTTCATCAGCAGCGCCGCGATGCTGATGGAGGAGTTCCACGTCGACGGCTTCCGGGTGGACCAGACCACCTCGATGCACTCTTACAACGTCCTCCATGCCGATGGCCGCCCGCTGCCGGTCGTGAACCAGTTCGGGGCCAAGTTCCTCCGCGAGCTGACCCGGACACTCCGACTGATCAACCCCAGGGTGATCCTGACCGCCGAGGACCATTCGGGGTGGGACAAGGTCACGCAGCCGCCCGATTCGGGCGGCCTGGGCTTCGACAAGGCCTGGTATGCCGACTTCTACCACCACCTGATGGGCGATACCGAGAAGGGTAGCGACTACGCGAAGCTGATCAAGACGGCCGGCCTGGGCGACGACCGGGCCCTGGCGATGGGCTATTTCGCCGGCGCCTTGGGCGCCAGCGGCGGCGACCGGATCGTCTACAACGAATCGCACGACGAGGCGGGGAACTCCCGCGGGACCAAGCGGTCGATCGTTGTGGCCGTGAACGGGGCGCCCTTGCTGGATTCGACCCGGCGTTTTGCCGAGGCCCGGTGCCGCATGGCGTTCGCCGCGACCGCCCTCTCGGCCGGCACCCCGATGTTCCTGTTCGGCGAGGAGGTCGGCTTCGAGAAGGACTTCCTCTACGACCGCATCTTCGCCAACCGAGAGGACCTCATCGGCTATCGGAACGGCCAGGGCCGACACCTGTTCGCGCTCTACCGCGACCTGATCCTCCTGCGGAGGGCGCGGGCGGGTCTGCGGAGCCGGAATATCGACGTGATCCATGTCCACGACGGCAACCGCGTCCTGGCCTGGCGGCGGTGGGGGGCGGGCGAAGAATTCCTGGTGCTGTCCAGCCTGAACAACCGCCCCTTCGACGCCGGCTACACGGTCGCCTCCGGCTCGATCCCGGGCGGGACCTGGCGGGAGATCTTCAACACCGACGCCCACCGGTACGGCGGCGATAACGTCGGCAATTACGGGGCCGACATCCCCACGCCCGGCGGCTCGATCCATGCGGTGATCCCGGCCAACGGGGCTATCGTCCTGCAACGGGTCGCCCCGAACTGACAACCCCGATCACGAGAACGAACCCCCATCTCCCGCAACGACCTCCCCGGAGCCCCGCCATGATCCGCAACTTCACGCAGCACATGTCGATCCTCGGGAAGGTCCTCGACATCGATACCAGCGGCCCCCTGCCCTCCTTTCGGATCCAGACCCGCGGCGGGGACGTCGTCACGGCATCGATCTCCGAGAACACCTTCTTCACGGCACTCCAGAACCTCGACCGGCTCGACCGCGACCGGATCGACGACCGATCCATCGAGCAGGTCATCCGCGATGACCTCCCGATGCCGCCGATGCTCCTGCCCCGCGTCTCCGCTGCGGTCGCCGAGGCGGCTGACGCGGCGCCCCAGGAAGGGCCCCTCGCGGCGAAGCTGCGCAAGTACGCCGTGCCCGGGAAGATGATCGCCGCGGAGGGGATCTATCAGACGAGCGGCGACAAGGAATGGTACGACGTCAAGACCGTTTATTACCTCTACTCTCAGCTCGATATCCTGCTCTTCGAGCACACCCACTGGTGGGTCACCCAGATCTCCTCGATGGGAGACAAGTGGCTCAACGACCTCTTCCACGACAAGCGCAGCTACGAGATCGACGACTTCTCGGCGCTCTACCAGACCAACCTGAATATCCTGGGGCTGCCGACCGACGACAATATCCAGGAGATGGCCACGCTCTCCCGCCTGATCTACGGCCTCTCCTCGGCCTACCTCATGAGCGGCGATATTCGGTTCTACCGCGCCGCCAGGGCCGGCGTCGAGTTCCAGCGGGACGCCTTCCGCAGCCTGTCGGCCGACGGACGTTTCTGCTTCTGGGCGTTCGGGCGGCGTAAGGGTAAGTACGGCGTCCGCCAGATCATCCCTTCCGAGAACCCCGACGACGTCGGCAGCATCCCGCTCTACGAGCAGATCTATGCCCTCGCCGGCATGACCCAGTTCTACCGGATCTCGTCCGACTGGGAAGTCCTGCATGACATCCGGCGCACGATCGCCAGCTTCAACCAGTTCTACCGGGATCCGAAGGACGGCAGCTATTACTCGCACATCGACTACACCACCTTCAGCCCGCACAGTACCACCCTGGGTCCGAACCGGTCCCGCAAGAACTGGAATTCGATCGGCGACCACCTGCCGGCCTACCTGATCAACCTGATCATCACCCTCGACCCGCTGCCCAACGGGCGCGAGGGCGAACTCCGCGAGTTCCGCGACCTCTGCATCGAGATGCTCGAGACCTGCTCCAACCTGATCGCCGACCATTTCCTCGACCCCAACCCCGAGGTCCTGTACGTCAACGAACGGTATGACGCGGACTGGAAGCCCGACCACAGCTGGGGCTGGCAGCAGAACCGGGCCGTGGTCGGCCATAATCTGAAGATCGCCTGGAACCTGACGCGGGTCGCGAATTACTACAACACCCGCGGCGACGGGTCGAAGGCCGAGAAGCTGATGAAGGTCGCCACCACGCTCGGCGACCGGATGGGCAAGGTCGGCATCGACCAGTTCCGCAGCGGTTGCTTCGACGCCGTCGAGCGCGAGCCAAGGGGCGGTCGGCCGGTCGAGTTCGCCTGGGGGAACACCAAGGATTTCTGGCAGCAGGAACAGGCGATCCTCGCGTACCTGATCATGGCCGGCTACACCGGCAATCCGGACTATCTCCAGCATGCCCGCGAGATGGAGGCCTTCTGGAACCTGTTCTTCATCGATCGCGACCGCGCCAGCGTCTTCTTCCGCGTGACCGCCGACGGCGTCCCGGTCATCGCCGGCAATTACAGCGACAAGGGTGGCCACGCGATCGCCGGCTATCACTCGTTCGAACTCAACTACCTCGCCCACGCCTATAACCGCGCTTTCAGCTATCACAAGCGCCGCGACGACGACGTCTTCTGCATGCACTTCAAGATCCACGAGAACAGCCATCAGCGATCGGTCAATGTCCTGCCCGACTTCTTCGGCAAGGACGACCTGGAAATCTGCGGCCTGAAGGTCAACGGCGTCCGCCGCGACAACTTCGTGCCCAACCAGTTCCAGATCGCGCTGGAACCGGGGGACCTCGGATGCGACATCGAGGTCCTGCTCAGGCCCACCGATGCCCGGCACGCCCGCAACAAGCAGACCGCCGGGGCCTGAGCCGTCGAGGCCGAGGAGCCTGAACGTGGCCTACCAGTATCAACTCGTCACGCTCGGCCCGGGGGCCGGCGAATTCGCGGCCCGGCATGAGAAGCCGTTGCGCGACGGCTTCCGCGAGCTGGACCTCGACCCGGATGGTTGCTTCTGCGCCATCGGGGTCGAGGATCTCCGCAAGCTCAGCGCCCGTTGCAGTTTGGTCGGGGCCTGGTACGGGGGGCCGGCCGGGTTCGAACGCGAGGCCGAGCACCTCGATGCCCTCAAGTCCCTGATGGACATGGGGGCGGTGGTCTTCCCCCTGGTTGGCGACATCACCCGATTCAGCGCCGACATCCCCGCCCCGTTGCGGCCGATCGGCGGGACGCAATGGGATGAGGCCCGGGTGGTCGGCGACTACCTCAAGGCCTTCGGCCTCACCCGGGAAGCGCGCCAGGCGTTCATCAGCTACAAAAGGACCGATTCGGAGGGCATCGCCCGGCAGCTCGCCCACGTCCTGTTCGATCGCGGCTACCAGACGTTCCTCGATACCGCCTCCGTCGAGCGGGGAGTGCCATTCCAGGAGGTCCTGCGCGATCGCCTGGCGAATACCGACCTCGTCGTCCTGCTGGATAGTCCCAACGCGCTCAGCTCGGTCTGGGTCCACGAGGAGCTCTCGCTCGTGAACCAGCTGGGAGCTGGGTGTCCTGCAACTGCTCTGGACCGAGGAGGATCCCAGCCAGCCCGGTCGGCGTCGATCGAAACCGACGCCGGGGACCGAATTCAGCTTCCGGTTTCCGCTGGAGCCGGCACATTTCGCGGACCCATCGAACATGATCGGCCCGGGGGCCCAATTGACCGGGGAGGGACTCAAAGCGGCGGCGGACCTCGCCGAACAGGCCCGGATCCGGTCGCTGGGCGCCCGACGGATGCGCGTGCTGTCGTACATCCGGGCCGAGGCCGGCCGCGCCGGAGTCACCTTGAACGTCCAGCCCGGGAAGACCGTGCAGATCCTCCGCGAAGGCCGGGTGGTCTCCGAAGCGGTCCCGGTGGTCGGCCTGCCCGATGCCCGCCTGATCTACGACCAGGAACGCCAGCTCATGGCCGGACTCTCCCAGGCCCCTTCGGTGGACCTGTTCAAGCCCTACCGGCTGATCTTCGACGGCCTCGGTATACTCGAAGACCGGCTCCAGTTCCTCAATTGGCTGAACAAGAACAGCGAACTGAAGACGCTGCGCACCGAACAACTGCGGGAATGGCTGGCAAACCATGAGCAAACCACCGATCTTCCTGGCGGCCAGCGTGCCGGAGCGTGACCTCGACAAGTACGCGCCCGAGCCGGTCGGTATCCGCGATGCGATCCGGGCGCTCGTCGCCGAGGTGGTCCGCGAGCGGCTCCTGGTCTTCGGCGGACACCCCGCGATTTCGCCCCTGGTCGAGCACGCCGCCCGCTCGCTCCAGGCCATCGACAACGTCCGGATCTACCAGTCCGAGTTCTTCCGTGCGTCGATCCCTCCGGTGGCCCAGAAGTTCCCCAATCTCACCTGGACGAAGGCCGACCCCCAGGGCCGCGAGGCCAGCCTGACGGCCATGCGGAACGAGATGATCTCATCCCAGGAGTTCGCCGCCGGGATCTTCGTCGGGGGAATGCAGGGTCTCGTAGAGGAGTGGGAGATCTTCGCCAGGCTGCACCCGAGTACCCCGGCATTCCCGATCGCCAGCACCGAAGGGGCCGCACGCAACCTCTGGAACAACTGGCTCCCGCCGTCGATCCCCGGCATGCCCGCCGATCTGAACGCCCGGCTGGCGCTCAAGGCCCGACTGGCCCAGGACCTCGATTACCGTATCCTGTTCCGCGACATCCTGCCCTGAGCCGCATCGATCAGGCGGGGGACGACCGCCAAAGCATGTAGCCCGCCAGGACCAGGCCCACAGCAGCCAGGGCGATCGCCAGCCCGACCGAGGTGGCCATCGGATCGGGCTGGGGGCGCGATCCGGCGGGCATCCCGCGGCAGAAACGGACGTGCTGCCTCGCCGCGATCGCGACGGCCGACGACCCGAGGACGACGAGCCCCACGCCGATCAGGGTGGAGCCGATCGAGGACTGGGGCGTTGCGTCCCGGCGGAGAACCTGCAAGAAAAGCCCGAACCGGGCCACAACGAAGCCCAACCCCATCACCGTCAGGCCGGTCCGGACCCACGCGAGTAAGGTCCGCTCGGCGGCGAAGTAAACGCGGGGATCGGAGCCGTCGTTCGTCAATGGACCGGGAATCCCGAGGGCCGTCTTCGTCCTCAGCGGAGAGATGGTTCGTTGACGAATGTACCGCGAGGCCCGTTTCGAAAACAAGCCGACGCTCAAGGATCTCCGGCCGGCTCGTGCCCTTGCCGTTTCGTCGGCCGGGATCGACAACCTGCTGCGAATCGCCCGCGACCCCGGGCCGGGAAGAAGCCTGTGTTGAGGCCACGACGCGCGGCCGTCCGCTCGTGCCCCCGGCCTTCTTTCCTGGTCCGCAAGCCATTGCGGGCGAACGGGATGGCGAAGAGACCACCCGTCAATCCGGTCCCAGGGGGTGGGATTCCGATCGGCCCACCCCGGTGCATCCCGGGTCGGCGGGTGAATTGACGGAAGTTCCGTCCCAGGCGGCCCGTTTCCGTGCCGCCGGGCTGATCCATAACGAGCCCATCGCCACGGCGGCCCCGGTCGCCACCATCCAGTGGGAGGATGTCATCGGC
>JAXMBD010000005.1:0-175958 GCA_046350035.1 Isosphaeraceae bacterium
GTATTCGCTGCTGGGAAACGCGGAGCAGAACGCCGGCACGGCGGCCATCGGCAAATCGATGACGGTATGACGTCCCGCGTGAAACGGGGTTCCCCGTAGATGCCGCTTCCCCAGGAACCGACGAGCACGTACGGGATCGAAAGCCGTTCAAGAATCTCGATCGCATGGCGTACCAGGTCAAGTTGCTCCATCCATCATCCTCCGGCTAACGGCCGCGGCAATCTCGTCCTCGGTCAGCGTTGAGTGCCTCATCCGCTCCCCGGACGCCATGATGGCCCGCGCGGATCGATAGCAGTCCGCGATCATCGATGCCCGCTCGGCGGGCGTCTTCGCCGCCAGGATCGCGGCGTAAGTCCGGTCGATCACCTCCACCCGATGCTCGGCCATCGAGGAGCCCTCACCGACGATCTTACACCCGCGACGGCGGGCCGGCGAAGCTCATTCTCCCCTCCGCTATCTCGGCCTCGGGATCCTTCGAGGCCCGAGATCCCGGCGCGGCCGATCTGCATCAAGCAGACAATCGGGCCACCCTGTCATTCTAAAGAAATAGAATCCAGAATGTCCCACTTTCCCACTTCACTTTCCCACTTCTAGGATGGGGGCTTTCGAGTACAAAGCGGCAGATCGGGCACCCTGCCAGGTACGGCCCTTGTCATCGACGGCCTTCGTACGATTCGGCACCAGCCCACTAGCGCGAAGCCGGCCCGGCTGCGATAAAATGACCGGTTGCAGCGGTCCCGGCCTCGAGGGCGAGGCGTCTCTGTTCGGGGTAGCCAATGGCCATCACCTGGGACGAACAACGGATGACGACGGGCGTCCCTGACATCGACGCCCAGCACCAAGAACTCATCAAGCGATTCAACAGCTTTCACGACGCGGTGGTCCATGCGCACGGGAAGGAGGCCATCGGACAGACCTTGCGGTTCCTGAACGAGTACGCCCGGGCGCACTTCTCGAAGGAGGAGGCGTGCATGGCCGCTTGCCGGTGCCCGGCAGCCGCCACCAACAAGGCAGCACACGACGAGGTTCGGGCCCAACTCGCTAAGATTGAGGAGAGGATGGACAAGGCCGGCATCCAGAGCATCGACGTGGTCCAGCTCGAACTCATCCTCGGCAACTGGATCCGTGACCACATCTGTTCGGTCGATGTGAAGCTGCGTGAGTGCGTGCACAGGGGCGGCCAAAAGTGAAGGCGATGATCGAACGATCGCCCGCTTGCGTCAGGGTCGCCGGGTCTCACCCAAGGCGATTGTGGTACCCGGCAACGCCCGGCCGAGCGATAAGGCTCCCCCGCCCGGTCATTTCGAGATCGTCAGCCCATCGAGAAGGAAGGTCATGGCCTTGACGGCCGCGTCGCGGCCCTTGACCGACGTGACCCCGGCAATGATGCTGCCGACCTGGCAGGCGCCGTCGTAGGAACCGCCGCCCACGTCGCCGAGCAGGACCGACTTCCCCTGGATCCTGGCCGGTTCGGCCTTCTCCCCGGATTCTTCGAGGTAAGCCCTGTACTTGGCCAGGACTTCCGCGGCGTGGTCCGCGGATTTGCAGCGGGCGACGAAGGCAGTGAACTCGGCGTCGCCGACGCGATACCTGGCGGTGAACGTGTTGGTCAGGAAGTCGAGGCCCAGCGCGTCGACCATCAGGTACTGGACCGAATCTTCGACCCGATTCTTCGCCGGCAGCACGGCGAGGCCCCAGATCTCCGCCACTTCGCCCTTCAGGCGCTTCGCCAGGGTATCGGCCAGGGTCGATGCCGCTTTCTGGACCCCCGCGTCGGTTCCCGACGTCAGGATCGTCGCGTAGAACTGGCCCTTGCGGAAGAAGAGATCGGCCCGGTCGCGGTGGCCGCCGTCGCCGATCGCGAGGGCCTGGCCGCCCGGCGAGCGCTCGACCGAATCGATGCCGAAGGCGCCCAGGGGCGTGCTCATGTCGTAGAGGTAGACGTCGATAAACTTGGCCGGGTCGTCCGGTTTGGTGAAGGTGACGAAGGTCATGCCGGCCACATCATAGGAGTGGAACAATTCCGACCGGCCGTTGATCTTCTCGTACAGGTTGGCCGGGGTGTAGCGTTCGACGCGACTCTTCTGCGCGAAGCCCGCCGGCGTGAGGCCCTCCAGGGCCCTGGCGATGACTTCCGTCTGGGCCTTCATCTCGGGCGTGATCCGGGCGGGGTCGTACTCGCCCGGCCCGGCGGCTTCCTGGGCGGCGACGATGGCGGGGACGACGAAGGGCAGGGCGGCCAGCAATCGGATCATGGGATATTCCTCGTGCGGGGCTACCTCCACCCTAGGGGGTCGGCGCCGCCAAGGGAACCCACGCCTGTCGGGAGGCGCTTCACGACCCCCTGGATCCGGCCATCCGCCATCGCAACCTCGCCTCAGGGCAACGCCGAAGGACCGTTGTGGACGGCCCTCAAGATCGTCCCATCCGCCTTGGGCTGGGCAGGGGCCTGGTTCGGCATCGGGGCGGCTGCGAGGGCGGTGTTCGGGTCGGCCTTCTCGTGGTCGAGCCGGGCCAGGGCGACCCCGGCGTTCTTCATGGTCGGCTCGATCTTCAGCGCGGCCTGGAAGTGGTCGCGGGCTTGATCCTTCTTGCCCGAGGCGGCTAGGACGAAGCCGACGTTCATGTGGGCGGCGGCGGGGCCGGCCGTCTTGCTCATCACCTCGAAGGCCTGTTCGGCCTTGCCCGTGGCCGCCAGCGACAGGCCGTAGTTTACGGCGGCCCGCTCATCCTTCGGGTCGAGTTCGTGCGCCTTCTTCAAGGCCGTCACGGCCTCGTCCCACTTGCCTTGTAGGTAGTAGCTATAACCCATGTCGTTCCAGGCGCGGGGATCTTTGCCGTTGAGCGCGATCGCCTTCTTGTACGACGACTCGGCCAGGTCGAAGCGGCCGGCGCGGTCGAGCATCCCGGCCTTGCGGCGATGGACCTGCGCCTCGGCGATCGCCAGCGACGACGACCGCCCTTTCGGGGCGGTCGTCGCGATGGCCTTGAGCGCCTTCTCGTACTGGTCCAGCGCGGCATCGATATCGCCCTGCGCCTCGGCGGCGCGGGCGAGGTCGGTGTGGACCTTGACCTGCTCGTCGGCGTTGAGCCGGTGCTTGAGGCCGTCCGGCCGCGACCGGGCGTCGATCACCACGTCGGGCGATTCGGCGGCCGAAGCCTGCCTGGCGGCCTTCGCGGGCAACCCCGCCGGCAAGCCCTGGGGCGACGGGCTGGCGGCTTTCCGCTTGTTCAGCATGTGGCAGCCGGGCAGCCCCGCCAGCAGGGCCGAGGCCGCCAGGGCCGCCAGCACGCCCGCCCGAATCCGGGTACCGCGGATCTCATTCATATCAGGGTCCTCCCGACCCGAGGAGGGTCGCCTGCGGGACCGGCGTCCGAGAGAAGGTCCGCGCCGCGTCCTGGCTGCGGACGATGACGTTGTCGTAGTTGTTCACGCCGTCGAAGCCGAACCCGCCGGGGAACGGCGCCGGGCTGAGCAGCACGCGGTTGGCGGCCAGCGGGATGCCGGCCCCGCGGAAGAGGCCCTCGACCGCGTTCCGCCGGGCCTCGGCCAGTCCCTGCTTGTCGGGAGTCCATTCGACCAGGACCGGGCCCTGCCAGCCGTTCAGCCGCGCGGCGATCAGGCTCATCCGCTGCGCCCCGGAGGGGCTGAGCGTGGTCGTGTCGCCGACGAAATCCGACCGGTACACCATGAACCGGTGGGGGTCGGCCTTGTTGATGTTCACCGCGTCGATGGCCGCCATGTAGCTGCCCAGGGGCGGCTCGGGGAAGTACTGGGGCCAGCCGGCGAAGTTGTCGTGGTACTGGTAGTGCTTCTCGCGCTTCCAGGGCCAGTCCTTGAACCAGCCCTTCTTGTACATCACCGCCTCGGGCGGAGGCGGCGGGGGCGGCCCGTAGTTGGCCGGCGCCCCGTAAGGCCCCGGCACGGGCGGCCCGCCCGTCACCATCTGGCCCCGGGCCTCGGCCAGGAGCCCGCCCGTCATCAGCAGGGGGAAGGCCCAGCCGACCCCCCGCAATATCGCCCCGCTCCTGTGCATCGGCGACCTCCTTGGCTGCTTCGGTTCCCCATCCGATCAATCGGCGTGGCCGTGCGGGCCGACCACCCACCGGGCCTCGCTGTCGAAGTGCTTCTTCATCATGTGGGGGGCCATGCCGAACGGGTCGAGATAGGCCGTCGACGCCCGGAACGGGTGGCCCGTCTTCCCTTCCAGCCGGCCCAGCAGGTAGAACTCCAGGTCGTTCGGCTCGAACACCCGATCGCCCGGGGCGGCCGGGATCTCGCCCGCCTCGGCCGGCGCCACCAGGATGGGCGTCACCAGGACGACCAGTTCGGTCTCGACCGTCTCGACGCGGCTCCTCGAGAACAGCTGGCCGAACACCGGCAGGTCGCCGATCCCGGGGATCCGCTCGATCTCGGCGTCGGTCGTCTTCTGCAGGAGCCCGGCGATCGCCAGGGTCTGGCCCTCGCGGAGCTCGACCACCGTCCGGGCCCGCCGCTCGCGGATGCCCGGCACGCGGGTGCCGAGCACGTCGATGCCGTTGATCTCGTCGAGCTGGCTGAACACCGGCTCCACGTCCAGGCGGATCAGGTCGCCCGGCAGGATCGTCGGCAAGAATTCGAGCAGCGCCCCATAGTCCTTGAACTGGATCGTGATGGCCGTGCCGCCGCCCGCGTTCGCCTGCGGGACGGGGAACGGGAACGAGCCGCCCGACTGGAACCGCGCCGGTTGGCCGTCGAGCGCCACCAGGTTCGGCTCGGCCAGGATCGTCGCCAGGTTGTTCCGCCTCAGGGCCTCGACCCAGAGGAAGAACTTCCGGTTGTCGAAGATGCCGACGAGCTGCGGGGTCTGGCTCACGTCGTTGGCCGCCGCCGACAGGCCCGGGACCGGCCCCAGGGCCCCGATGTTCGTGCGGAAGAAGTCGCGGGTACCCAGGTTGCCCGCCTGCCAGTTCACGCCGATCTGGCGGAGGGCGGTCCGATTGAGTTCGGCGATCTTCACCTTGAGCATGATCTGGCGGGGGCCCGGGATATGGACCCGGTTGATGATCGTCCCGGGGGCGATCCCGCCGCCGCCGCCCCGGCGGAGGATATTGCCCCCACCGCCGGCGCCCGCCAGGCCGCCGCCCATGCCCATCCCGCCGCCACTTCCGCCGCCCTGGCCGCCGACCACGATGGTCGTTGGGCCCCGGCCTGCCCCGGCTTGCGCCCGCCGGCACCGCCCGGCACCACGCACCCCCCTGGGAAGGATCGCCCGCGGGGCCGGTCGGCATGCCGCCGCCCGGTACAAACGCGCCGCATCCTGGCTGCCGGCCAGCTCGGCCTCGGCCACCTGCAGGACCTCGGCCATCACCGCGCTATCCGGCACCTGGCCTTCCAGGATCACCTGCGAGCCGGACTGGTGTATGAAACCTGGGCCCCGGGGAACAGTTGCGCAATCCGACGTTCCAGGTCGGGTCCGTCGATCGTCGCGAGATCACGAACTGGCGGAGCCCGATCGCGGTTGGCCGGGTCGAACAGCGTGAGCGTGGTCGGGAACCGAAGCGGAAACCCGTACAGGTTCAACAATTGAGGACTTTCACGGTCCAGCAGTTGGACGTCGGCCACCGCCGGATTGGCGATCAGGATCTGCGGGTATGGCTGCCTCGTGTCGATCAGCTTCGACCGGCCGACCACCAGGTTCAGCTCGGCGGCCGGGCCCAGCACCACCTCGATCCCTTCATCCGACGCGGGCCGGTTCGGCGGGGTTGCCGGCAGCGGGCCCGCCGGGGATCGGCGGCAATGGGGGAGGCGTTTCGCTGCCCGGCATCGGGGGCGGCGGGACCTGCTGCCGGGTCGATGTCCGCAGCGCGGACGGGGCCGCATTCGGCATGTTCGCGGGCAGCACGGCCCGGGTCACGCCGATGGGCTGGCCAATCGTCAACTTGGGCGGCAGGGAACCCGAAGGGCATCGGCGGGATTGGGCCGAGTTGCGGCGGCAGTCGGGCCGGCGGGCCGCGGATTGATCGGGGTCGTGGGCGCCATCGGGCTCTGCTGGCCCGACGCGGGTGCGGCAAGGACCAACGCGGCCGCCAGGGAGGTGCTCCCCGCAACCCACGAGCAAGTTGACACCGCGTTTCGGTTCGCGATCACCGTTCTTGATCAGGTCCATCACGGACGGGCCTCTCCCTCCGGCGGCCAGCCTGACCCCGCCAAACCTCTTGCGGGGCGGCCGGACGCGCCTCCGCACGGCCCACGTTTCCCGTGCAACCCGTCAGTTCACAGGGAACCCGCGCACAAAGCAACCTGTTGCTAACTTCGGCACAATCCACCCTGGACTTCATCGCTCGGCTCGGCCCCCGCGGCTTTCAATCGAGCCCGTTGGCCCTCCTTCCCATGCCCTTATCCCTCGCCAAGCTTTGCCGTATCCCTGGCGGGCAGGGCAGGCAGTCAGGCTATCCGCCTGTCAGCCCCCATCGCACCGGAGCAGGATATCAACCTCGGCCCAGAGCAGGCCCGTCCGCCTTCGAGGTTTTAATAGGCCCTCGCGCGCGTGCGAGCATCCCAGGGCCAGGCCGCCAGGCCTTCGGCAACCAGCCGCCGGATGCGCTGGCGGCCGAAGCAGTCCAGGTTGCGCCAGGCCTCGACGATACCCCACGATGCTGCCTTGTCGGGCTCCTTGAAGGGCGACACCGAGGATACCTGGTGGAATGCCGACGATGCACGCGGCCCCAGTTCGACCCATTCGATGAAGGCGAGGCGACCGTCGCGGCAGGCGCTCGGCCGTAGAGCTCCGCTCGGCCAGGCCGGCCTTCGTCGCAGCAGCGGGTGGAAGCGGCCGATCGAGGTCACCAGGCGCTGGATCGTCGGCGCTTCGGCGCGACGCTCCAGGGTCGCGGCGAGGCCGAGCAGGCTCGTTGCCCCTCGGCCAGGTAGACCAGCAGGCGGTGCGGACACCATCGCCGCTCTCCCGCTGGGCGGCAGGCCGAGGCCGCTGCGCGACCGGCGACAGCGGCGGCCATCCATGAGATCGCGGGGCGGCTCCGATTCGGGGAGGCGTCCGCCTGAACTCGCCCGGCCGGGCGTCCCGGCCGTCGCGATCCTTTGGTTGCAGGTACAGCAGGGCCTGCCGATGTCGAAGCTGGACAGACATCCGACGGTCCTCCGCCATCGCGAGCGGGCTGCGAGCCGGGCGTCGGATGCCGGGGCCCTTTGGAGGCGGCCTGGTTGCCGGCAGCTTTGCCTGGATGCGAGGGCCGATGATGTGGGCTTCGTGGCGATCGATCGGCCGGAGTTGGACGACCAGCGGGCCGAGATCCTGGCGGCATTCCCGGGGACCCGGGCGTTGTGAGCTTCGTCTGCCGGCTCCATCCGGGCCGGTCCGAAGCCCGGCGTCGTCGGCGAACCGGGGTTCCATGCCGGCTATGAGGCGAACCATGTCGCCCGGGCGATCGTGCGGGCGCAGGCGATACGGGCGTGGCGGCGTTGAACCCGCCATCGGCCTTCCCGATGGAGATGGACAAGTATCCGGGGCGGATCTGGGTGGTGGCGCACAAGCCGGTGGCGGTGGCGGCGGGGTTGGGCCAGATGGGCCTGCATCGGTGCGTGATCCACCCGGTTTTTGGGAGCTTCATCGTTCTGGGCACGGTCCTGGTGGGCCGCGATGTGGCTTCCCAGGCGCGGGCGATCGACTACAATCCCTGCGTCGAGTGCAAGCTGTGCGTGGCGGCCTGCCCGGTGGGGGCGATCGGTGCCGACGGGCACTTCGACTTCTCGGCCTGCGCGACCCACAATTACCGGGAGTTCATGAACGGGTTCACGGACTGGGTATCGACCATCGCCGACAGCAAGGATGGCCGCGACTATCGGCGGCGGGTGCCGGCGGGCGAGTCGGCGTCGATGTGGCAGAGCCTGTCGTTCGAGGCGAACTACAAGGCGGCCTACTGCGTCGCGGCCTGCCCGGCGGGGGACGAGGTGATCGGCCCTTTCCTGGACGATCGCAAGGGGTTCCTGGAGCAAGTCGTCGATCCGTTGAAGGCGAAGGAGGAGCCGGTCTACGTCGTCCCCGGGTCGGATGCCGAGGCGCACGTGGCCAGGCGGTTCCCCTGGAAGCGGATCCGTCGGGTCCGCGGCCTGGCGGCGACCTCGATCCGCGGCTTCCTGTTCGGCCTCCGCCTGACGTTCCAGCGGGGGGCCTCGAAGGGCCTCTCGGCCGTGTATCACTTCGCGTTCACCGGGCGCGAGCCGGCCGACGCGACCGTGACGATCCGGGACGGCAAGCTGGAGGTCTCCGACGGGCATGTCGGTGCGGCGGACCTGCGGATCACCGCCGACGGGGACGCCTGGCTGGGCGTGCTGTCGGGCGATCGGAGCCTCCTCGGGGCGCTGGTCCGGCGGGAGATCCGCGTCCGGGGGCCGATCCGGCTCTTGAAGGCATTCGGAAAGTGCTTTCCGCGTTGAGCGGGATGGCAATCGAGTCGTTCGAAACGGGGGCGTCCCATGAATCGATCGGGGAAGCGTGTGGTGGTCACGGGGATGGGCATGGTCACGCCCATCGGCCTGGATACGGAATCGACCTGGGAATCGCTCCGCGAAGGGAGGGGCGGCGTCGGGCCGGTGACCCTGTTCGATGCCTCGACGTTCGCGACGCGGATCGCGGCCGAGGTGAAGGGGTTCGACCTGGCTTCGGAATTGGGGGGCGATCGGGCGGCCCGCTGGAAGGGGTTCGGCCGGAACACGGTGCTGGCCCTGGCGGCGACGGCCCAGGCGGTCCGGCAGTCGGGGCTGTTCGAAGGACGGGAGATCGACCGGTCGCGGCTGGGCGTGTACCTCGGCTGCGGCGAGGGCCAGGCCGATTTCTTGCGGTTCGCGTCGCTGGTCCACAAGTCGTGGGACGGCCAGCGGGTCGATACGCGGCGGTTCACCGGCGAGGGCGTGGGATTCCTGGACACCCTGATGGAGGCCGAGCAGGAGCCGGGGACGCCGGCGGCGCACGTGGCGTCGGAATTCGGCGCGAGGGGTCCGAACCTGTCGTGCCTGACGGCCTGCTCGGCCGGCGCGCAGGCGGTCGGCGAGGCGACCGACATGATCCGCGACGGCCTGGCCGACGTGATCCTGGCCGGCGGCGTCCATAGCATGATCCACCCCCTGGGGATGACCGGGTTCATCCTGCTGACGGCGATGTCGACGCGGAACGACGAGCCCGGCCGGGCCAGCCGGCCGTTCGACCGCGACCGCGACGGCTTCGTGATCGGCGAGGGGGCCGGCATGCTCGTGCTGGAATCGCTGGAACATGCCAGGGCCCGGGGCGCGACCATCCTGGGCGAGGTCGCCGGCCAGGCCTCGACCGCCGACGCCTTCCGCCTGACCGACCCGCACGACGAGGGCCGGGGCGCCGTCGCCTCGATGAAGCTGGCGCTGGAGGATGCCGGCCTGAACCCGGAGGACGTCGACTACATCAACGCGCACGGGACGAGCACGCAGGCGAACGACTCGGTCGAGACGCACGCGCTGAAGCTGGCCCTGGGCGAGCGGGCCCTTCGGCTGCCGATCTCGAGCACCAAGAGCATGACGGGCCACCTGATCGCGGCCGGCGGCGCCGTCGAGGCGATCGCCTGCCTGCTGGCGATCCGCGACGGGGTGGCCCCTCCGACGATCAACCTGGACCGCCCGGGCGACGACTGCGACCTCGATTACGTGCCGCACGCCGCGAGGGACCGGGCGATCGACGTGGCGATGTCGAACAGCTTCGGCTTCGGCGGCCAGAACACCACGCTGGTCCTCCGCCGGTTCGCGGGATAAGGCGGGTCAGCCCGCCATCACATCACCCCCCTCCGATCGCGTACGGCCTCCCCGGGTGCGGGCCTCGTAGGCCGACAAGCCCCGCCCGTCGCCCCCCTATGCCGCCCGGTGGCTCGATTCCCCGAAGTCGGGCGGCCGTCGGGGGCCGCACGCAAATCCCTTCGGGCGAGCGACCGGGGCGATCGAGCATCGACGCGGAATTCGGCAACGAGTTGACACGGCCGATCGGCCCGCATCGCGGGGCGAGCGGGTAGAACGCGGGCGAGGCATCGGTGGGGTCGGGAACGGCCGGGGGCCGATTGCCCGCGTCCCGGAGCCCGCCACTTCGGGAATCCGCCTTCGACCCGGCGCCGGGATCGGCCGGCGAACTGATCCCGCGAGGCACCGATGATCCCTCAAGGCAACGGCGCCGTCGCCGCGGGGAATCGGCTGGGAAGCCCCGGCAACCTCCGATGATGATCCCATGGAACATGCGTCCGGCGAGCCTGGGCCGGGGGGTAGGTTGAGTGCACGTTCGTCATGAAACGAACGGACTCATGAACGTGGTTCATGGAATTCCCATCGATCGGAGAAGTCCCTCCATGTCTTTCCTGCAACTAGCTAAGAAGGTATCGGTCCTGGCCCTCGTCCTGGCGGCGCCTGCGGCCTGCCTCGCCGACATCGCGGTGACCGCCGAGGCCCCCGGCGTCCAGAGTTCGCAGGTGGCCGGCGTGACCACCATGAACTTCGACTTCCCGGCCTACGCGATCGGGTCGTACACCAACCTCACCTCGCCGATCGGCACCTACACCGCCGCCTCGCCCGGCCTGAAGATCAACGGGCCGGACACCTTCGGCGGGGCCAACCAGACGCAGTACATGGCGGTCGGCTCGCAGAGCGCCCCGACGACGGTGGTCAACCTGGCGCTGAGCGGGCCCATGGCCTATTTCGGCCTCTACTGGGGCGCCGTGGATGCCCAGAACGAGCTGCAATTCAAGAGCGGGTCGACGGTGATCGCCAAGTTCGATGCCGCCTCCGTCCTGAACTTCCTCGACACGCTGCCCAGCGGGACCAAGAGCCAGTACTTCGGCAACCCGAACACGAACCCGAAAGTCAACACCTCCGAGCCCTATCTCTACCTCAACTTCTTCGGCACGAACGGCACGACGTTCGATTCGATCGTGTTCGTCAATAAGAACACCGGGACGGGCTTCGAGTCGGATAACCACAGCGTCCGGGTGAGCCCGGTCACGCCGACCGGCACCCCGGTGGGTGTCATCCCCGTGCCCGAGCCCTCCAGCGTGCTCCTGGCGGGCATCGGCCTGGTCATGGCCGCCGGCCAGGCCTGGCGATCCCGCCGGAACCGCGAAGTCGCGGCCTGATTCGCCGGGGAGGAACGGTATCGACACCGGACGGCTGCTCAAGGCGCGATCGCACCGGCGATCGTGGCTTCGAGCAGCTTTCCCATTTCCAGCCGCTGAAGTTTCCGGGCGAGGGCGGCCTCGGCGGTGCCGGGGCGCGATCGGGTGCAGGCCTCGATGAAGGCAAAGGGATCCCACGACCCGCCCCGGATCAGGCGATCGGCCATCGATGAGCCGGTCGGACCGGCCAGGAGCGGGGTGGAGGCGCGGGCCAGCGAGGCGAAGAGCGGGTGGCGGCCGACCCGCCGGAACCAGTACGAGGCGTTGCCGGGGTCGGGCTCGCGTCGATGGGCGATCCCGTGCCAGTAGGCCGAGAACTCCTTCTCGCCCCGGTCGTCGGCCTCCTGCGCCGCCTGGTGGCTCGATTCCCAGAAGTCGAGCGCCTGGCAGAGGCCGGCCCGGATGTTCAAGCGGGCGAGCACCGGGGCATCCGGCAGCAAGGCGGCCAGGGCCCGGTCGCTGACCGCCCCCGCCAGGCGAGGCCGGGGCGGATTCGAGGTGGCCAGGGGCGGCCCCTGGGCGTCCTCGCCGACCCCCAAACCGGCGACGGCGATGGCCGCGAGGATGTCGATCGGCTTCACGCCGAGTCGGGCGGCAAGGCGATCGGGGGCCTCGCCGCCTTCCAGGCTGTCCAGGATTTCGGCCGGCGGCACGCCGCCGATCTGGGGCCCCTCCGGGCCGGTTCGCACGCGGTCGAGCATGGCCGTTTCATGCCTCGAGGAGGAAAACAAAAGGTGTCAGGGACCTCCTTGATGAAGAAGGTCCCTGACACCCTGGATCTTCGGGGCTGTCGTGTCAACGTCCGGCGACGGTCCCGGCTGGCTTCTCGGGCTCGGCGTCGTAGGGGCGTTCGCGGAGGTCCGGCAGGGTGTGGTCGCGGACCAGCCAGCCGGCGTTGCCCACGAAGAACGTGCCGTTGTCGGCCACCTCCAGGTTGAACACCGGCATCGTCTTGCCCGGCTCGATCGACTCGATCGCGTGGACGCCCCGGATGCCGCGGAGCGGGTCGCCTTCGGCGAGGTCGCGGGCCAGGGACCAGCCCTGTCCCGCCTTCCAGAACCGGTGGATCGTGGTGGCCACGACGGTCTCGCCGTCCGACCGGATCTTGAGCGTCTCCGACGGCGGGGTGTGCAGGACGACGACAATCGGCTTGTAGCCGAGCTTGCCGGTCCGGGCGTCGAGCGAGAGCACCTGATCGCCGATGCGGAGTTGTTCGATCGGCACGAGGCCGCCCCGGGTGTGGACCGGAGTACCGGCGGCGAAGCAGGCACCGTGACCACCGCTGGACGGGGGGAGGCTGGTATAGCCTCGGTTCGGGTCGAAGTTGAGGCCAGCGGGGATCTGAGGCTGGTACGCGATCGGCACAGGCTGGTCGATCACCGGCTTGTCGCCCGGGTCAGCGGGCCGGGGCGGGTCGTATCGGTAGCCGATCGAATCCTGATACCAGGAGCGCCAGGGATCACGGCCGGCATCCCGCCCGATGTCGGCGAACGAGCCGAGCACCCGGTAAATCCGGGCGTTGACCGTGCGGATCTGCTCGTTACGCTGCTCGATCTGGGCGACGTCGTTGGCGAGTTGGGCCTGCGCGACCTGGGCCGTCTTCATGCTCTCCAGGACTAGCAGTTGGGTCCGCTGTTGTGCCAGGTGGAAGAAGGTCTGGTCGTCCTGGGCCTGCTGACGGTCACGACGGCCCACGGCCATCGCCGGATTGCGGGCGACCCCTTCGATCCCCAGGCCGGTGCCGGAGAGCCCGGACATCGCCGAGATCATTGAGACGGATTGCGGGTCCATGCCGCCGTCGAAGAAGCCCGTGGATCGTAGGGGTGATCGGGACAAGCGGGCAACTTCAACCTGGTTCAGTAGTGCGGGCATACCGTCGGGACCATTGACTACTGTCAGACCCGATTCAGGCCCGACCACCGGAGGCGGAGAGTAGGTCCGCCGTAGATAAGCCTGTTCCCCGTCGATGAACAAGACGCCCGGCGACCCCGGCCCGCCCACCGGACGGACCTCGTAGTTGATCGGCGAGCCAATCAGCTCGACCAAGGGCCCGGCGAATTCGCGGGGATCGCGGCAGCGGAGCGCCTGCGCCGCCTGGTTGCGGGCCCGGTCCGAGTTGTGCCAGACCGCCATCATCGCCAGCAAACGCGAGGCTTGCGGCGTGTCCTGGTGCGAAAGCAAGCGGACGCCCAGCTCCGCGTCGGCGTTCTTGCCGACCACAACCTGCTTCCAGAGGGCCGGTACGGCGCGCGGGTCGCGGATCTCATCCAGGGCGGCCAGGGCTTCGGCCTTCTTCGTCGGGTCGCGATAGTCCTTCAGGAGGGCGTTCAACCGGGCGGTCCAGGCTTCATCGGCCCGCTTCTGGACCTCGGCCTCGGCCTTCTCAGCGGCGAGCAACTCGTCGTTGACCCAGCGCCCGCCCATCCGCTTGTAGCCCAACTTCTTCCAGGCCGAGGCGCGACCGGGATCGAGCCGGAGCGCGGCGCGGAGGTGGGCGTCGGCCTCGTCATCCAGGCCGTTCTTCGAGCACCAGTCGGCCAGCTTCTCGTGGTCGTCGTCGGTATCCTTCATGCGGGCTCGACGAGACTGGTACTCCTCGCGGATCGGGTCGGCGGCCCGGCCGGCGGCCGCCTCCTCCGCCCGCCTCCAGCCGTCGCCGTCCTTGACCTGACCCATCAGGGAGCGGATCCGGGGGTTGTCCGGGTCCCGCAGGGCGGCCAGCGAGAGGTGCCGGTTCCGCTCGGCATTCATCCCGTGCTGTTCGCACCAGAGGGCCAAAGCCACCTGCGAGGCCGAGTCCAGCTTCGCCGCCTGCTTCCTTTGCTCGTACTGGGCCCGGGTCGATTCATCGACCACCCCCGTCCCAGACGCCGCGACCATCCCGCAACCGAGGCAGCCGATCAGCAACCAAAGCGCCATGGTTTCGACCTCCCCAGGGATTGTCTTCCACTCCTCCGCCCATCCTCAAGACGACGACCCGTATTCCAGCATTCAATACAATAGGAACATCCACGCAGCAATCCAGTGAAAAAGGAGAATTCCATGGCCGACCTCGGATCGGGCCCGACCCTGCTGGAACGCCGGGAGATCGAAGCGAAGATCGTGGGCCCCCTGATCGGGGCCTTCCGGGCCGAATTCGGCGACGAGGCGACCTTGAAGGTCGTCCGCCGGGTGATCGCCGACCTCGCCCGGCAATCGGGGGCCGAGATGGCGCGAACCCTGGGCGAAGCCAGTTTGCGGGCGTTCGCCCGATGCCTGGACATGTGGACGGCCGGCGGTGCCCTGGAAATCGACCTGCTGGAGCAGTCCGACGACCGGCTCGACTTCAACGTCAAGCGGTGCAAGTACGCCGAGATGTACCGCTCGCTGGGCCTGGGCGACCTGGGATCGAGCCTCTCCTGCGTCCGCGATTTCGCGCTGGCGGAAGGGTTCAGCCCCGAGATCGAGCTGACCCGGACCCAAACGTTGATGGAAGGGGCCTCGCACTGCGATTTCCGGTTCCGCCGGAAGGACGCGGGCGAGGGCGGGGCGCAAACGACCTGATCGGGCCGCAACGCCGAGGGGCCGGCGAGGCGAATCGAATCGCCCTGCCGGCCCCTCGTGCTTACCGACAGGCATCCTGCCGTCGGACTTTTCTCGTCGCGTGCGACCCGTGGTCAGATCGTGTAGGGGGCCCGCATCGGCCGGCTGCGGAACCGGTTGGCGGCGGGGTTGTCCACGAATTCCTGCTTGTTCGGGTCGTACTTCAGGTCCTGCTTGAGCCACATGCAGATATTGGCCGCATGCACCGTGGACATGGATCGGTGCATCACCTCGGCGTTGGCGACCGTCTGCTGCCGAGACTTCACGCAGTCGAAGAAGTTGCGGACGTGGTCGAGCGACCGGCCGGTCCGCTCCTTGTAGGCGGCGACCAGCTTGTCGGCCTCGGCCAGGAGCGACGGCGAGGAGACCTCGGCCGTCTTGTAGTTGTCGGCGCAGGAGACCCAGCCCTCGGGGCCTTCGAATTTCATGCCGCAGGGGCCCTTCCAGCCTTCGCGCTGGAGGATCATCTGCACGCCGTTGGCGAACGTGGTCACCATGCCGTCGCCCGAGATGTTATCGACGTACTTGTACGACACGGGCGAGGTGTTCAAGGCGTCGATGCCGGCCTGGCCCTGGGCGAACGTGTGGGCGCCCCACTCGCCGATGCAGGAGGTGTGGAAATCGTAGTGGCCGCGCCACTTGCCGGCGACGTACTCGGCGTTGTACGGCCGGATCGGGCAGGGGCCGAGCCAGGCGTCGAAGTCGTCGAGTTCGTCGCGGGAGGGCTCGGGCTGGGCGGGCAGCCAGTCGTGCCGCATCAGGGCGTCGTCCCACGGGGCGATGTGGGCGTACACCTTCTGGATCGGCCCGAGCTTGCCGGAACGGGCCAGCTCGATCGCGGCGACGAAATTGGGCTCGCTGAGCCGCTGCACGCCGGTCTGGTAGATCCGGCCGGTGTTCCGCGCCGTATCGACGACCGCTTGCCCCTCGGCGATCGTCATCGACGATGGCTTCTCGGAGTAGACGTCCTTGCCCGCCCGCATCGCCAGGATCGCGGCCAGGGTGTGCCAGCGGTCGCCGGTGGCGATCAGCACGGCGTCGATGTCGCGGCGGGTCGCCAGGAACTCGCCCATGTGGGCGTACCTCTTGCAATCGTTGTTGCCGTGGTGCTTGTCGGCGATCTGCTTCACGGCCTCGCGGCGGCCCTTCTTGATGTCGCAGATGGCGACGAACTGGACGTCCTTGTTCTGCAGCATCCACTTGAGGTCGAATTCGCCGCGGGGCCCGATGCCGATGGCGCCCAGGACGATCCGCTCGCTGGGGGCGACGGACCCGTTGCGCCCCAGGGCCGACGCCGGGACGATGGTGGGGACCACCGCGGCCGCGCCGGCCACGGCGCCGAGGAACTCGCGGCGATGGAGCCCGTCGCGGGTCGGTTTGGGATCGGTCATCGGCGATGCCTCCGCGGAGGAAAAGGGTGGGGCGGCCGTTGCCGCCGATTTACGGGCGGGAGCGGGTCGGCGTCGCACCGCCGGCCATCCGACCATAGTTAACGCGCGCCGGCGGGCAAGTAAAGGCGCCCGGACCGAACCGGCCGGATCAGGTCGCGGCGCCGGCCCGGCGCCTTCGCCGCGATCGGCCCTGCCTCCAAAGATCGCGCCCCGATGTGAACCGCGCGGCCCCGGGCGCAGTTATCATCGGAATGGGGCGCAGGCGCCCCGCTCCTCGATTCGGGGCGCCCGCGATGGCCGAGGCCGGCGGCGTGACGGCGGATGAGTTGGTGGCGCTGTTCGCCCGCCACCGCGACCGGCTCCGCCGGATGGTTCAGGTCCGGCTCGACCGGCGGCTGCAGGGCCGGGTGGACCCGTCCGACGTGCTCCAGGAGGCCCAGATCGACGCCCTCCGCCGGGCCGGCGAGTACGCGGCCAACCCGTCGATGAGCCCGTACCTCTGGATCCGCTACCTCACCGCCCAGCGCCTGCTGATCCTCCACCGCCACCACCTGGGCGCGAAGATGCGGGCGGCCGGGCAGGAGATCTCGATCTACCGAGGGGCGCTGCCCGAGGCCACCTCCGCCTCGCTCGCGGCCCTGCTGCTGGGCCGCTGCACCTCGCCGGCCGAGGCGGTCCAGCGAGCCGAGACCAAGCTGCGGCTCCAGGAGGCGCTCAACAGCATGGAGCCGATCGACCGCGAGATCCTCACCTTGCGCCACTTCGAGGAACTGAGCAACTCCGAGACGGCCGAGTTGCTCGGCATCGGCAAGACGGCCGCCTGCAACCGCTACCTCCGGGCGCTCAAGCGGCTGCGCGAGATCCTCGCGGCGATCCCGGGCTTCCTCGACCCCTGACCGGCCCCGACGCCCTCGGAGACGCCGATGTCCACCGATTCGCGACGATCCCCCGGCCACACGTCCAGCGGCGACGTCGACCCGCTCGGGCTGCTCGCCGACGAGTTCGCCGAGCGGATCCGCCGCGGCGAGCGGCCTTCGGTGTCCGAATACGCCGATCGCCATCCCGCGCTCGCCGCCGAGATCCGCGACCTGTTCCCCGCCCTGGCCGCGGTGGAGCAGTTCAAGTCGGCCGGGCCGGGGCCGATGCCCCAACCCCCGCAGGCCGGCGGCGTGACCCATCCCGACCGGCTGGGCGATTTCCGGATCCTCCGCATGATCGGCGAGGGCGGCATGGGCGTCGTGTACGAGGCCGAGCAGGAGAGCCTGGGCCGGCATGTCGCGCTCAAGGTGCTGCCCCGGGCGTCGCTGGTCAACCGCCAGGCCCTGCTGCGGTTCCGCCGCGAGTCGCGGTCGGCCGCGCGGCTGCACCACGGTCACATCGTGCCGGTGTTCGGCGTCGGCGAGGCCGACGGCCTGCACTACTACGTCATGCAGTACATCCACGGCCGGGGGCTCCACGAGGTGATCGCCGAGCTGCGGCAGTTCCACCGCGCCGACGAACCGCCCGCGCGCGAGCCCGGGGCCGGCGCCGAGGCCTCGCCGACGGCTCGCGTCGGCGACCCCGTCACGGTGGCGGTCGCCCAGGCCCTGACCACCGGCCGATACCCCCGGATGATCGATACGGCGGGGGACCAGAGCACCGCCGAAGGGCCGATCGACGAGGCCAACGCCCGGACCATCACGCTCGATCGGGCCGCCCGCGCGGCGCAACCCGTCGCGGGTCCGGAGGCCGCGGAGCCTCCACCCGGGTTGCCCGGCCTTTCGGGCCGGCACGCCGCGGAGCGCCCCTACTGGCGCGAGGTGGCGAGGGTAATGAGGCAGGCGGCCGACGCGCTCGGCTATGCCCACGACCAGGGGATCTTGCACCGCGACATCAAGCCGTCGAACCTGCTCCTCGACCTGCAAGGCGGCGTCTGGGTGGCCGACTTCGGCCTGGCCAAGGCGACGGCCGATGCCGACATCATCCACACCGGCGACGTGGTGGGCACCCTGCGCTACATGGCCCCCGAGCGGTTCGACGGCGACGCCGACGCCCGCAGCGACCTTTATGCCCTGGGGCTGGTGCTGTACGAGCTGCTCACCCTGCGCCCCGCGTTCGACGCCAACGGGCGCGACCGCCTGATCCAGCAGGTCACCGAGGCCGCGCCGCCCCGGCCCCGCACGGTCCGCGCCGAGATCCCCCGCGACCTGGAGACGATCTGCCTCAAATGCCTGGAAAAGGAACCGGCCCGCCGGTACCCCCGGGCCGAGGACCTGGCCGACGACCTGAAGAGCTGGCTCGAAGGCCGGCCGATCGCGGCGAGGCCGGTGCCGGCCTGGGAGCGGCTGGCGAAGTGGGTCCGCCGCCGGCCCGCGCCGGCGGCCCTGGCAGGCGCGGTGATCACGTCGCTGCTCTGCCTGCTGATCGGCTGGGCCTGGTTCACCCTCGACCTGAACCGGGCGCTCGAACTCGCCCAGCGCGAGCGGTTCGCCTCCGACATGAAGCTGGCCCAACAGCAGTTTAGCGACCAGGCCGTCCCCCGCGCCGAGGAACTGCTCGATCGCTACCGGGGGCCCGAGAACGCCCGGTTCCGGGGTTTCGAATGGTCGTACCTGGCGACGCTCTGCGACCCCCGCCCGCAAACGTTCCGCGTGGCCGAGGGAGTCCGGATCAATCGCACGGCCTACAGCCCCGACGGTAGCCGGATCGCGTTCGGCCTGGCCGATGGGTCCGTGCTGATCTGGGATCCGGCTACCGGCGTGAGCGTGCGAACCGCAACCGGCCTTTCTGCAGCGATCGGTTGGTTGGAGTACAGCCCTGATGGCCGCTGGGTCGCCGCGATCGCGGATCAGACGTGGGAAGTTGGAGTATGGGACGCCGTGACCGGCCGCGCGACCTGCCATCTCTCGGAGTTCGACCATCACCCCAAGGCGACCTTTCGGCCCGACAGCCGGGCGCTCATCACCAATGAAACACGCTGGGGGATCGCGGAGTGGAGCCCGGAGACCGGCGAATTGCTGCGAACCCTGCCCAACGACGGGTTCGACGGCCTCATCGGGGCCAGCCCGGACGGGCGTTGGTACGCGTGCATACCTGACTTCGGCCGACCTCAGGGGATGGCGATCTGGGACTCCGAGAGCGGAAAGCTGGTGGAGAAGTTGGAACTGAGCATGACCCCGGGGCAAACGGCCGTGGGGCCCGTGTTCAGCCCCGACGGTTGCTGGCTTGTGGTCGGCGAGGGGCGGTTCCTGCGGGTTTGGGACCTGGACGACTTCACCCCTCGGAGGCTGGAGATCGACCAGCCCTTGAGGGCTGCGTCCGAAGGTGTGCGTTATGAGCCGGTCAATCAAGGTGTAACGGCCACAGGCGTCGGGATCGGTGCAGGGTCGGGCGAGCAGGTCGATACGATCGCATTCTCACGGGATGGTCATCGCCTCGCGGCGCAGAGGCCCTCCGGCCAGGGTCGTATCTGGGATACCACATCGTGGTCCGTCCTCGCCGTCGCGCCCGCGAACACGGGGCTCATCGCGTTCCACCCCGATGGCCGCCACCTCGCCGCCGTCAAGGAAGACACGCTGACGATCCGGGAGGACGTCACCCGTCGCGAACCGATCATCCACCGCGACCACAGCGACCGGGTGGCCGCGGTCGCGTTCAGTCTCGATGGCCGCTGGCTAGCCTCGGCGGGAAGCGACCCAGTCATCCGAATCCGGGACGCCGCCACGGGCCAGGTGCATCAAACCCTGGAAATCCCAGGCGAGGCCGTGTCCAGCCTCGCCTGGGATCCGGCCGGCCGGCGGCTGGCTTCGGCCGGCGAAGCGGGCGAGATCCGGCTCTGGGATTTCCCAGGCGGGGCGATCGAACGGACGATCCGGCCGGAACAGGGCCCGCTCGTCGCGATCGCCTTCAGCCCCGACGGTAGCCGGATCGCGTTCGGCCGGGCCGATGGGTCCGTGCTGATCTGGGATCCGGCTACCGGCGTGAGCGTGCGAACCCCAGGGAACGTTGCGGGGCCACCAGGGCCCGGCCTACGGGCTCGCGTTCAGCCCCGACGGACGATCGCTCGCCGCGGGCGGGCTCGATCGCAAGGTCCACGTCTGGGGCATCCCCTCCGGTCGGGTCCGGGGGACCTTCGCCGGCCACGTGAATTTCGTCCAGGCGGTCGCCTTCAGCCCCGACGGCCGCCGGATCGCCACGGCGAGCGAGGACCACACCGCCCGCGTCTGGGACGCCGCCACGGGCCGCGAGCTGAGCCGCCTCGTCGGCCACCTCGGGCCGGTCTACGCCTTGACGTTCAGCCCCGACGGCCGCCGCGTCGTCACCGCCAGCGGCGACCGCACGGTGAAGGTCTGGGACCCCGAGATCGGCCAGGAAACGCTGACGCTCAAGGGTCACACGGATCGCGTCATGGCGGTGGCGTTCGATCCGAAAGGGGAACGGCTCGCCTCCGGCGGTTGGGACCACACCGTCCGGGTCTACGAGGCCACCACGAAGCCCTGAGATGGTTCGGAGCCATCGCCAATCGCAACGACCCTGGCCGAACCCCAAGCCTCGACCATCCCCAAGCAACCCCAAAGCTATCGAGGCGGCCCTGGCGCCCGATCCCCCCGCCGCCCATCCCCACCGATCAGGTGTGCAGACCCGAAGGGGCGACCGTCGATAGCCCGGGGGTGAAGCGCAGCGCAACCCCGGGATCGGCGGGCGAGGCGCGAACCGTGGTACCCTCGCGCCTCCTCGTGCCCTCGCATCCGCGGCAGCCCCTGCGGGGCTGGCTGGCAGGCCACGCGATCGAGGTCGATCCGATCGGGAATCGCTCGGCCCTAGTAGGCGTTCGGGCTGATGAGCTCGTTCCCGTTGCGGGTCGTCAGCTTCTGGTACAGGCCCACCTTGGCGTTGGGGGCGATCCGCCAGACGCCGTTGGCGTCGAAGGTGACGCCCGGGGGCAGGCCGGTGACCTTGTCGGGGATCCAGGTGTCGATCGAGTCCTTGAGGAACCTCACCGATCCGTCCATGAACAGGAAATTCGCCCCGCCCGGGTGCATGCTCGACGTGTCGTTCCCCCAGGCGCCGTTGCCCAGGCCGTCGGGCGTCACGTCGGGCATCCGGCGGGCGGCGAACATCGGCACCAGCGACGTGAACATCGTGTCGCCATAGCAGCCGTTGACCCACCAGTTGTACCACCAGCGATACTGCGGCTCATAAAACCCGAGGGCGCGCTCGCCGACGCCGATCGTGTTACTGGTGCCGTCCGTGATGTCGGCGATCCTCACCGAGCTGTACCGGTACAGCACCCCGTTCTGCTGCAGCAGCCCCTGCGGGGTGTAGGCCCGGATGAACCAGGTCCCGGCGTTGGCGACGTAGCTGTTGTGCTGGGTGGTGATGACGGTCGAGCGATCCCACCCGCTCACGAAGCGGGCGGGGATGCGGGCGTCGCCGTCGCTCGGGCAGAGGATCGTGCCCACCTGAACCCCCCAGACGGTCGAATTCTCGGCCGCCCACCCGTTCACGTTCATGTTGAAGCTGCTGTAGAGCGCCTGCTGCTCCACGTGCGGCAGCAGGTTGACGAGGAAGCTCTGCGAGTTCAGCACGTATTCCGGCACGATGATCATGGCCATCGGATAGCAGCCGTGGATGCCCTCGTAGGCGGTCAGGGCGATGCCGATCTGCTTGAGGTTGTTGGTGCACTGAATCCTCCGCGCGGCCTCGCGGGCCTGCTGCACGGCGGGCAGGAGCAGGGCGATCAGCACCCCGACGATGGCCATCACCACCAGCAATTCGATCAGCGTGAAGCCCCGTCGCGAGGCTGGGTCTCGGCGATTCATCGTCCGAACTCCGTCGCAGGGATTGGACTCGTCTCGGGGTTGATGCGATGCGCATCGCGTGGCTTCAGGGCCTGGCACCGGTCCGGGTACCCGCGCGGCCCTTCTTGAGGTCCGCCTTGCTGGGGCCGGCCTCGAACTTCCCCTTCTTGGACTGCACCTCCTCCAGCGAATGGACCGGCGGCTCCGACGGCGAGCAGCCCGCGGCCAGCAACGCCGCGGCGAGGGCGATCCCGAGAGCCCGTCGTCCCATCGCGCGCCCCATGGAATGCCTCCCGCGCCCCGATCCGGGGTTCTCCTGAAGGGGTTACTCTGGTTCGCATGATTCGTCGCGGCCGGCTCAGAATCAGGCGGAATCCATACCTGTCAGGCTTCAGGGTAGCCCGCCCCTCGGCACGGATCCACACCCTTGCCATGCAACACGCAGTCACCATTCTTGATGAACTGCGCGCGAGGCGGCTCCGTTCACCGGCGGCGCGGATTTCGGGCCGGGGCCGCGGATCGGCCGCCTCAAGCGCCGTCGCCGATCAGGAGATGGGCCGCCCAGCGGGCCGGGTCGGGCCTCGTCCTCCGGACCTCCAGCTGGGCCCGGCGGAGCGCCTCGGCCCGGCCCAGGCCCACATGCAACCAGCCCTCGTAGAAGGCCAGGGCGAGGTCGCTGGCCGAGCCCGGGTCGACCTCGTGCAGGGTCGCGACGATCGAGGTGGCGCCCGCCAGGAGCAAGGCCTCCCAGAGGCCGCCGACCTCGCCCCCCAGCCGGCCGCGGAATCGGCCCGACATGCAGGCGTTGAGGAAGACGAAGGCCGAAGGCATCTTCCCCGCCAGGCGATCGGCGATCGCGTCGGCCGTCAGCGGTTCGTCGCGGGCGCATCGCAGCGCCGAGGCCGAGAGCGTGCCGCTCGCGGTCGGCTCGACGAGGCCGTGGAACTCCAGGTGGAGCAGGTCGGTTCCCGCCGCCGCTTCGAGCAGCTCGGCACCGGTCGTTTCCTCCAGGACCCATCGCGCCCCGACCCGGCGGGCCACCGCCCCGGCCTGGTCGCGGAACCGGATCACGCCGCCGCCGGGGCCGGCAGCCTCGCCGGCGCTGGCCACCGCGCGATTCGAAGGCAATTCGGCCTTTCGGCGATCGCGCAAGGAGGCCCAGACGGTCGCCCCGGGCACCACGGCGGTCGCCGCCAGGTCGGCCATCACCAGGCCGTCGCCGAGCGGCAGGGCGGCGAACGGGGCCGAGAAGAGTCCGGAGTCGGGCGCCAGGTACAACACGCCGCCGCGTTCGCCGACCCGACGGGCCACGTCCCGGAGCGTCGGCGCCAATCGCCCTCCCAGGGCCTCGATCGCCCCGACTGACCAGCCATTGCCGGCCTCGGCGGGGGCCCAGGATCGCAATTCGGCCTGGCCCAGATCGATGACGGTGCAGGGGGGATCGCCCTGTTCGAGCGGGTCGATCGCCAGGGCGAGCGTCCGTTCGCGGCCGACCCAGAAGAGCACCATCGCCGACGCGCCCCCGCGGAGCATTCCCAGCAACGCATCCCGATTTATCATGGATGCCGGATCGTCAATCCAGCCCGCGTCGGCCATTCGGGTTCGCAATCGCAAGGCGCGGACCTGCTCGGCCGCGACGTAGGCTTCCCCGAATCGCCCCGCCCTGCCCAGCAGGACGGCGGCGTTGCCGTGGATGCCCTGCGACGTGCCCAGTTGCGTGGACCATCGCGAGGCCGCGCCGGCGCCGCCCCTCAAGGCGTCGGGATGGAACGGCCCATCCTCGGCGATCGCTTGCCGGCTCAATTCCAGGGCCGTCGGCTCGCCGCCCGGCAATTGCTGGTGGACGACGATCCGGGTCATGGAGAACAGGCGACGATCGTCGGGCGTATCGGCCAGGTCGCCGACTTCCTCGATCGCTTCCCTCGCCGCTTCGGGTTCGCCCCGGCGGAGCCGGACGAACGCGCGATCCATTCCCGATTGGAAGAGCACGTCCCTGGCACCGAAGGTCCGCAACCGTTCGATTGCCCGCGAACGCCCTTCCTCGTCGCCGAGCCGCTCGCAAATCCGGACGTACCCGCCCAGCACGGTCGCGATCACCTCGGGGATGCGGACACGCTCGTCGGCGATCGCCATCGCCTCGCTCATGATGTCCATCGCCAACGTGGGCTGGTCGTCCTCCAGGCCCTCGGCCTGCTGCTTCAGGGCCAGCGACAGGCGATTCCAGGCGGGGATGTCGTCGGGGTCGTCGGCCACCGCCTGGCGGAGCTTTTCCAGGGCCTTCCTGTGCTCTCGGGCGGCGCCCGGATCTTGCCGGGCCTGGCGGATCTCGGCGACGACCTGGGCCAACTGGCCGTCGTCCAGGCCCAGGGCCTCGCGGAGCTTCCCCTGCTGGCGGAGCTTCAAGGCCCCTTCGAGCACCTCGCCGGTCGGGTCGGTCTCGATCCGAAACCGGAGCAAGTCGCGGCGCAAAAGGCCGGCCCGTTGTGCCAGGCCGTGGCGTTCGGCCAGCCGGATCGCTTCCTCCATGCCCGAGAGGAATCCGTCGCCGTCGTCCCGGGAGAGGTCGCACGAGGCCCGGGTCGACAGGGCCAGGATGGCGGGCCCCCACTGCGCCGCTTCGAGGTGAAGCCGATGGGCCTCGTCGAACGCGGTACGGGCCTCGTCGAACCGCCCCTGCCGGCGTTCGAGGTCGCCGCGTAGGTCGAGCCAGGAGGCCCGCTCGGCCCCGGCCTCCGGACCGCCATCCTGGGCGAGTTGCCGCAGGGCCTCGTCGATCGATCGGATGGCGTCGTCGTACCGGCCTTGCAGGGTCGCCCACCGGCCGATCCCTTGCAGGATCGCCAGCCGGACCGGCCGGACCAGGTTGGGGCCGATCGGCGGGTACCGGGCGATCAGGTCCTGGAACGGGGCGAGGTCCGCGTCGGCCCTCTCCTCCAGGTCGAGGAGGCTCCGCCCGGCGCCGTCGGGGTCGGACAGGATCGCGCCGAACGCCGACATCGTTTCCCGGTGGAGGCGGTCCAGGAGCTGCCGGAGGTCCTGGAACCGGGAGGCGTCATCCGCCGACATTCGAGGCGCCCTTCACCAGGCCGGCGACCAGGTCCTTGGGCACCTCCTTGACGAACTCCCGGAGCGCGTCGATCAGGCGGACGAGGTTGCCGGTCGGGTCGATCTCGATCCGGGTTTCCCCCTCCTTGCCGGTGGAGGAGGTCACCTTGGGCATGACCGCCACCGCCATCATCACGGCGCCGATCACCAGCGGGATCGGCACCATTTTGGGGGCCAGGGCCGATTCGATCGCCCGATCGAGGTAGGGTCGGAGCGGTTCGATCGCCGAGGCGTTCGCCAGCAGGATCCTGGCCAGTTCGCCCCGACGGGCCGGGTCGGCCGAGGCCGCGTTGCGGACGGCGGCGATCTCGCGGGCCAGTTCGGCCGAATCCCCCGACTCGGCCTCGGATTCGAGGTCCTCGGCGAGCCCGTCGAGGGCCGTCCACGACGGCTTGGCACCCCCCCACATCGACGCGGGCAGCAGTTCGTAGAACTTGAGCAGGGCGGCCTGGGCCTGCTCGGGCGTCAGGTCGGCGATCGAAGCGGCCATCGGGGGGTCCTCCACGGGTTGACCACGGGCATCCTGGTCGATCCGATCGATCGATCGGCCCAAGCATAGCGGGCGGGGGCGGGCCCGGGGAGGGCGAAACCGGGCGATCGACGGCGGCGCCGCTTGACGGTCCGGGGGCCCGCCGGACATCCTCGGAAGGGCCCGCAGCCTTTACCGAACCGGAGACCCGTCCATGATGCGTTTCGCCCCGCCCCTGGCCTGCCTGGCCTGCGCCCTGGCGGTATCGCCGACGATCGCCCAGAAGCCGGCGGCCGAGCCCATCCCCGAGGTGAAGACGATCGCCTTCGACTCGGCCGCCGTCGGCCGGACGCTCAAGTACAACATCAGCCTGCCGGTCGATTACGACAAGTCGGGCGACAAGCGCTACCCGGTGCTCTACCTGCTCCACGGCCTGACCAGCAACTACACCGACTGGGCCAAGCTCGGCGCCCCCAAGGCGGCGCGCGGCCTCGACCTGATCGTGGTGATGGCCGACGGCGGCAATTCCTGGTACGTGAACTGGGCCGAGAGCGAGGACGGCCAGAAGAACGCCTGGGAAGACTGCATCATCCAGGACCTGATCGGCCACGTCGACGCCAACTACCGGACAATCGCCCGCCGCGAGGGCCGGGCCATCAACGGCCTGTCGATGGGCGGCTTCGGCGGCATCATGCTGGGCCTCCGCCACCCCGACATGTTCTGCTCGATCGGCAGCCAGTCCGGCGCCCTGACGATCCCCCGGATGATGGCCGACGCCCTGAACGGGAAGAACAGCGGCATCCTCGCCTTCCTCAAGCGGAGCACCAACGACAACGGCAACCCCGAGATCGGCCTGGAGCACTTCGACAGCCCCGCCGAGCGGACCCCCAACGGCACCATGTTCGCCAAGGTCGAGCACGCCGCCGACCACGACCCGTTCCAGCTCGTCCTGAAGGTCCCCAAGAAGGACCTGCCCCACATCTACGTCGATTGCGGCACCGAGGACTTCCTGATCGGCGGCTGCCGCGAATTCGCCCGCCTGCTCGCCGAGCACAACATCCCCCACGTCTACGCCGAATCGACCGGCGGCCACTCCCCCCAGTACTGGTCCCGCGAGATCTACACGGCCGTCGCCGTCCAGTACAGCATCCTCCAGCGGAACCTGGCCAGGGCCGCCGGCGAAAGGCCCTGACGGGGGGCCGGCCCAAAAAAGGTGTCGGGTACCTTTTTGTCTTCCAGGTCAAAAAGGTACCCGACACCTTTTTTCGGCTTTTTTCGGGGAACCGGGGGGCTGCCGTCGGGCAATCTGGGGTGGAGGCGTCGAGATTGGGGCGATCGGCCGGGGGGCCTAACCGCGATGAAAACCGGGGCGACGTCCGCGATCCTGCGCGAGGCCCTGTTCGTTTACGGTTCGGTGGCGGGCCTGGAGGATGAGCAGCTCCTCGCCCGGTTCTCGGCCGGCCTGGGGGTGATCTCCGAGCTGGCCTTCGCCGCCCTGGTGACCCGCCACGGGCCGATGGTCCTGGCGACCTGCCGGCGGGCCCTGGGCGATCCCCACCAGGCCGACGACGCCTTCCAGGCGACCTTCCTGGTGCTGGCGAAGCGGGCCCGGGGCGTGCGGGGTCAATCGCTGGGCCCGTGGCTTTACGGGGTCGCCCGGCGGGTTTGCCTGCGGGCCCGGGGCGACCGCGAGCGCCGGGCCCATCGCGAAGCGGCCCTGCTCCCCCGGATGACCCCCGAGATCGACCCGACCGACCTGGTCCAACGGTCGGAGCTTCGCGACCTGATCGACCGCGAGTTGGCGAGGATCCCCGGCAAGCTCCGCGAGGCGATCGTGCTCTGCGACCTGCAGGGCCTGAGCCACGAGGAGGCCGCCCGGCACCTGGGCTGCCCCGCCGGCACGATCAAGAGCCGGCAGGCCCGCGGCCGGGAAAAGCTCCGGGAACGGCTGTCGAGGCTGGGGCTCGACCCCGCGGCCGTGGCCTCGCCCGCGGCGATCGTGCCGGCCAAGCTGGCCGCGATCACCGCCTCGGCCGCGTTGAACTTCCAGCAAGGCGGGCTGATCGCGGCCGGGGTCGTCCCGGCGTCGGTCGCCCTGTCGCTTTCCACCCTGAGGGAACTGTCGATGATCCACCTGATCAAGATCGCGTCCGCGGCCGCGGTCGGCCTGGGGACGGTGGCGGTGGCCGCGTCGGGACTGGTCCAGGATCCGGCCCCGACCTTGCCGTCGAGCTCGGCACCGACCGAGCCCAGACCCGCGCCCCCGCCGGCCCCGACCGCCTTGCCCACCGTAAATGCCCAGGAGCAGCCCAAGGGGCCCCCCCTGCCGCCGCCCGCCATCCCGCCGACCTCGACGAAGCCGGGTTTCGATCTACCTCCCGTGTCGCCGGCTGCGCCGGCCCCGACCGGCACGCCCGCACCGACCGCCACGCCCGCACCGACCGCCACGCCCATCCCCTTCCCATCCTCGCCGCCGGCCCCCGCCGGGACGCCGTTCCTGCCGGGTGGCCCCCCTCCCGCGATGGTGCCGCAGGCCGACCGCCTGCAATCGCTGGAACAGAAGCTCGACCGCGTCCTGAGCGCCCTGGAACGGACCGCCCGCAACGACGCGCCGCCCCTGTTCCGGACGCCGGCCCAACCGGACGACGTTTACGGCCGCCGCACCGCGCCCGCCCAGGATCCGGTGCTGGCGCCCTCGTTTCCGCGCCGCGAACCGGCCCGACCCGCCGAACCGGCGAAAGACGCGCCCCGGGGCAGCTCGATCGAAAGCCGCCTGTCGGCCCTGGAGAACCGCGTCCATCAGTTGGAAGCCACCACCAAGCAGCAGCTCGACCGCCTGGAGGCGCTCACCCGGCAGTTGAGCATCCGCGTGATGGGCGAGGCCCCGGTCTCGTCGCCGAGGGGAGACGCGGCGCCGGCCCGTCGGGGCGCGTTCAACCCGGCCAGGGTCGCCGACGGCCGGGATCCGTTCATCTCGCCCGATGACCTGGAGGACGCCCACCTGGATGAGCTTCCCGTCCCGCGGGAAGACGTCCCCGACCTCTCCCCCAACCCCCCCGCGACCAACGTCCGGCCTTCTCCCCGACGGACCTCAAGGTAAGGCATCGGCCGGCAAGAGAACCCGGCCCGGATTCTTCCAGGCCCTCGCGACCGGCCCCCGGCGGACCCCGCCCGGGGCCTTTTCGCTTTCCAGGGCGTACGATTTCCCCTCCTCGAACAGCAACGCCGTGCCCGGGGGGGGATCGGCGGCGTCAACGGGCAGGGCGTGGAACATCGGTTCGCGGCCCTCGGGCGGGTTCCCGGCCTTCAGCAACCCGCCTTCCTCATAAATCGGCACCGTCCCCGAAGTCGGCCGTTCCAACGCAAACCAGGCGACCGGATGGCCCGGCGAGCGAGCCCGGTATTGCCCCCCGCCCAGGTCGTAGATGGCCACCGGCAGGTTCAGTCGAGCGTCATCGAGGTCGAGTCGGTACATGAGCTGGTTGTAATCGTAGCGGGGGGTCGGGTCGGTGTTGCCCGAGAAGGTCGCGGTGTAGGTCCCCTCGAAGTAGATAATCCGGCCGCCTTGCTGGTCGAAGTAGGGATGCTGCTTGGGGTTGTAGAAGCTGTACTTCTCGTGGGTGGCGACCTTGCGGGCATAGGCCCAGGGGCCGAGCGGCGTGTCGGCCTCGGCGTACCAGATTTCGCCCAGGAACGACGGCCCGCCGAACGCCTCGGTGAAGATCGTCACCCATCGCTTCCGATGGGCATTCCAGCAAACCGACCCGCCGTGCGCGATCACCGGCTTGCCGGTCTCGATGTCCGTCAGGTTGCAGAGCCCCTCGCCCGGCTTCAAGGCGCCCGACTTCAACAGCTTCGCCTCGTCCGACGGCCCGAGCGGGAAGGCGCCCGCCTTCCATCCGTACCGGATCGAGCCGTCTGCCGCCCGCTCGACCTTCCCCTCGTCGGGCTTCGTGCCGGGTTCCAGGCAGGTGAACGCCTCGTAGCGGCCGGGGTCGCGGATCGCGTCTGCGTTCGCGGGAACGCGTAAAAACGGGTACGGCGTCGCGTACACGACGTAAAAACGGCCCGCGACTTCCTGGACGAAGGTCGGCACCACCCCCAGCTTGACCGGCCCGTCCAGCGGGAAAACGGTGTCCCGCGAGAACTTGCCGGCCCCGGCGTCGAACCGGGCCAGGCCGCGTTCGTAGGTCTCCATGGGCGGCCGGATCTTCACGTAATGGACGAACAGGGTTTCCTTGCCGTCGCGGTCGGGGAGGACGGCCGGGCCGCCGATCCAGGTCGGGCCGTCGCCGGGGAGGCGGGCCGTTTCGGCGGCGAAGCCGGTCTTCGGGTCGATCCGGTACGTCAAATCGACGCCGATCGAGGGGTCGAGGCCCCCTTTTTCCGGCAGTTCGGAAGTGGCCCCCGGCGTGTGGAAGTTGCCCAGGGGGTACGAGGGCCGGTTGGTGTCGCCCCAGAACCAGAGGAGCTTGCCGCCCAGGATCGCGTTGACCACGCTGTCGGAGCCGAGCACGAGCGCGTTCAGGGCGGGCTCGCGGATCGGCGAGGGGCGGCCGGCCAGCAGGCTATCCCGGTAGATCCCGCCGCCGGTGACCCGGTAGAGCCGCTCGGCGACGTTCCTGCGGCGGACCTTCAGCGTGGCCGCGCCGCCCGGCTGCACGTCCAGGGCCTTGCCGCGGATCTTGAAGCCATCCTCGGGGAACTCGTAGCCGTGCCCCTTGACGTGGAAGAAGACCGATCGGCCCATCAGGCCGGGCTCGTCGAACGCGGCGACCCCGGCGCTGTCGGTGATCAGCCGGATGTTATTCACGGTGGACAGCTCGATCAGCGGCACGCCCCGGCCGGTCGCCTCGTCGACGACCTCGATGGCGAACGGCCGGCGATCGTCGGGGGCCGGGGGGGGCATCGCCGCGGAGAGCAGGGCCAGAAGGGACGGGATCGCGGTCATGCTCTACCTCCGGGAAAGCGTCCGGAATACAATCACCCGATGCCCGGGTCAATGAAGGCCCGGCGGACCCGGACCTCCCCCATGAGATACCGCCTCGCGATGACCCTGTTGCTGCCCCTGGTCGCCCCGGGGATGCCGGCGAAGGGCCAGGATTACGGCCTGGGGAAGGAGGGGTTCGCCGATTCGGGCGGGGCGAAGATCCACTACGTCGAGGCCGGCGAGGGCCCCTTGGTGGTCCTGATCCACGGGTTCCCCGACTTCTGGTACACCTGGCGGGCCCAGATGCCGGCCCTGGCGAAACGGTTCCGGGTCGTCGCGATCGACCAGCGGGGCTACAACCGGAGCGACAAGCCCGAGGGCGTCGAGAATTACGCCCTGGACAAGCTCACCGGCGACGTCGAGGCGGTCATCAGGCACCTCGGCCGCGAGAAGGCCATCGTCGTCGGCCACGACTGGGGCGGCCTGGTCGCCTGGAACCTGGCGATGCACAAGCCCGAGCGCGTCGAGCGGCTGGCCGTGCTCAACCTGCCGCACCCCCGCGGCCTCTCCCGCGAGCTGGCCCGCGACGCCGACCAGAAGAAGGCCAGCCAGTACGCCCGCGATTTCCAGCACCCGGACGCCGCCAGGGCGCTCACCCCCCGCGCCCTGGCGTCCTGGGTCCGCGACGACAACGCCCGCGAGGCCTACCGCGAGGCGTTCGAGCGGTCGTCGATCGAGGCCATGCTGAACTACTACAAGGCGAATTTCCCCAAGGAGCCGTACCAGGAGCCCCCCGCCGACGCCTTCCCGGCGGTCAAGTGCCCGGTCCTGATGATCCACGGCCTTCAAGACCCGGCGCTTTTGCCCGGGGCCCTGAACGACACCTGGAAATGGGTCGACGCCGAGTTCACCCTGGTGACGATCCCCGGCGCGGGCCACTTCGTCCAGCAGGACGCCGCCGGCCGGGTCGCCGCGATCCTGGACGGCTGGCTGCCCCAGGCCCCGACCAAATGAACGGCGGCGTCCTGCCACAACCCGGGGCCACGTCGATCGGCCCGATCCCGCTCGAATCGGCGGTCCGGGCGGCCGACCCGGGGGCCCGGCTGGTCGCGCCCCGGGTCGTCCGGCGGGTGGTGGTCGCCCTCTGGAGGCGCCGGACGGTTCACGATGCGGATGCCCCGGCTGGCCTCGGACGCGATCGACGCCGCCGAGGCGGCCGACCTGCTCGAGGCCGACGAGCTGGGCCCGCCCGTCGACGACGTGGTGGTGCTGATCGCCCGCCCCGACGACGAGCTGGGCCTATCCCCGGCCGAGCGGCTCCGGCACGCCTGGCGGCTCCGGTTCGAGGCGAGGGTCCGGCTCTTCGCCTACCGGGCGCTGGGCGACGGCGAGGCGGCCCGCCTGGCCGCCCGGCGCCGGATCGACCGGCGCGGCCAGGGGGAGTTCGACGAGATCCGCTCGGTGCTGTCGGAGGAAGGGCGGCTGCCCCGATCGCCGGGCGACCGGATGGCCTACGCCGAATTCGTCGCCTGCTACCTGGGGTTCCGCCACTTCGAGCCGGGCCGCCTGGTCACCGTCTTCCCCGGCCTGGGCGAGCCGACACGGGTCGATGCCCTGCTGGCCGGCGACGTCGACGCCGCCGCCTGGCTGGCCCGGACACGGCCCGACGGGGCGCCCGGGCCGTTGCCCCCGATCGGCCCGGAGGCCGCCCCGGAATCGCCATCGAAGACGGGGACGCACGAGCCGGTGGCCCCCGCCGTCCGCCCCGATCGCCTGACGGCCCGGGCCGAACGGGCCTCCTCCCACGGCAACGTGGTCCGCGCCGCCATCTTCCGGTGGCGGGCCGCCGAGCACGAGCCGCCCCGGTATGCCGTCCAGGCCCGGTCCGAGGCCCAGAAGGAACTGAATCGCCTGGTGAGGCGGCTCCGCGCGGCGCTCGACCTGGACGACGCCAAGGCCTCGGCCTGGCGGAAGCTGCTCCTGGCCCTGCTCCGGCCGGCGTCGCAGGGGATCTGGCCGGTCGAGGCCCGCCTGCTGTACGACCTGCAGACCGTCTGCGTCGACCACGAGCGGAACGTCTACGCCACCGACCTGCTCGGCTGGATCGGTTCGATGGGCCGCCGGCCGATCGCCCGACGGCTGCCCAACCAGCGCGAAGTGCTGATGCTCAAGCACCTCCGCGCCGCCACCCGCCGGCTGGAGATCGCCCGGATCGACCCGGCCGACCGGATCCGCGGGCTGGCCCTGCTCCGCGAGGCGGTCGAGCACGCCGAGCATCGCCTCCGCGACCGCTTCCGGCCGCTGATCTCCCGGGCCCTGGAGCGTTCCGGCTGGCTGCCCTCCAACTTGCCGGAGCGGGTCAGCGTGCGGAACAGCGTCGAGGAATTGCTCGACCGCCTGGTCGATTTCGGCCAGCTGACGATGGGCGACGTCCGGGACGCGATGTCGAGGGGCGACGTCAAGCTGCCCGACATCGCCAACCCCGTCGGCCTGATCCAGGGCGACCCGCTGCTCCGGGCCAACCGGCAGCTGGCGATCTCGCTCGACGGCGTCTACCGCAAGGGGGAGGTCTACCTCCGGCTGCTCCAGCGGGTCAGCGCCCTGGCGTTCGGCACGCGGACCGGCCGGTTCCTCACCCTCTACGCCGCCCTGCCGTTCGGCTGCGCCTACGGGGCGCTGGTGGCCCTCCAGGAGATCCTGGCGATCGTCGCGCTGGTCGTCGCCAGGCTCCGCCACCGGTCGCACCCGCCGCACATCGAGCTGATCGACCCGGTCACCGTCCTGGCTCTGGGGGCGTTCCTGCTGGGCCTGATGCACTCGCCGTCGTTCCGCAAGGCGACGGTGGCGGTGCTGCGGGTGGTCTTCCAGCCGGCCCGGGCCGCCCTGGTCGAGCTGCCGGCCTGGGTGCTCCATCGCCCCTGGGTCCGCGACCTGCTGGCCGGCCGACCGCTGGCCCTGGCGATCCGCTACATATTGAAGCCGCTGCTGGCCGGCTCGGCGGCGGTCAGCATCGCCCGGGCCCTGGGCGATCGCGGCTTCAGCGTCCTGGCGGCCGGCCTGCTGGCGGGCCTCGCCGCCGCGGCGATGCTCAGCACCCGGGTCGTCCGCGAGGCGGAGGAGATGCTCTTCGACGACCTGGCGCGGGGCTGGCACCGGTTCCTGCACCAGAGCCTGCCGTCGGCCTACCGGACGGTCATGGACTTCTTCGCCCGGGTGATCCACCAGACCGAGCGGCTGCTGTATTCGGTCGACGAATGGCTGCGGTTCCGGTCGGGCCAGCGGAAGGCCACGCTGATGCTCAAGGCGGTCCTGGGCCAGGCCTGGGCCGCCGTGCATTATGTGATGCGCATCTACGTGAACCTGATGGTCGAGCCCACGCTCAACCCGATCAAGCATTTCCCGACCGTGACGGTCGCCGCCAAGCTGATGATCCCGGTCATCCCGACCCTGTCGTACGTGATCGCCGGGGCGGCCCAGCCGTTCTGGGCAAGTGGCTGGCCTACGGGTTCTCGGCCATCACGATCTTCTTCCTGCCGGGGATCGCCGGGTTCCTGGTCTGGGAATTGAAGGAGAACTGGCGGCTCTACGAGGCCAACCGGTCGCCGAAGCTCCGGGCGGCGATGGTCGGCTCGCACGGCGAGACGATCGGCGCCTTCCTCAAGCCGGGCCTGCACTCGGGGCACCCTGCCCAAGCTCTACCGGCGGCTCCGCAAGGCCGAGCGCGCCCCTCGGGGGGAATGCCTGGGCCCGCCACCGCCTCGCTCCAGGCGATCCGCCACGCCGAGGAATCGCTCGCCCATTTCCTGGAGCTGCCGGCTGGTGTTCTACCTCCGGGAAGGGCTCCCCCGGTGCGGGCCGACGGTCCGCGTGGCCGGGGTCTCGACCTCGACCAACCGGATCCGCCTGGACCTCGCCGGCCCGCCCGGCACCCAGCCGGCCCGCCTGGCGTTCGAGGCCCAGTCGGGCTACCTGATCGCCTCGCTGGAACGCCCCGGCTGGCTGGGCCTGGGGCCCGGATCGGCCTGCGACCTGCCGACGGGCCGCCCGGTCGTCGAGGCGGCCCTGGCCGGGCTCTACGCCCGGGCCGGCGCCCAGCTCGTCCGCGACTGGCTGCGGGCCGACCTGGCCCCCAACCCGTTCGACATCGACGACCGCGGCCTGGTCGCCTGGCCGGGCGACGGCGAGGTCGAGATCCTCTATGACCTGGAGCAATCCCCCACGCCTGCCGATGGCCGAGCAGCCCGATTCCGCCCCGGTCCCGACGCGACGCCTGCCCGAGCCGAAGCGGCCCGGGTCCGGCTCGACGCCAACCCGATCCCCTGGCCGGCCTGGGTCGCCTTCTGGGAGAAGCGGCCGGAAGCCCCGCCGCCCCCGCCGCCGTTCACGACCCGGCCCCTCTTGCCGAGCGGTTGACATTTGAACCGGTAGGCCCGATCATCCGGTTGCGGGCCCGGCTATAATGCCCGCAACACCCGGCGTCCGAACCTCGACGAGGCCCGGCCATGAACCCGACCGCGATCGCCCAGGAGCCTGCAACCGCGCCACCAGAGGCCCCCACCTGGCGGGAGCGGATGGCCCAGGTCGTGGCGACCGTCCGCGAGATGAGCCGGCAGACCGACCCCCAGGAGATGGTCCGCGCCTACGGCCGCCGGATGCGCGAGATCATGCCGGTCGACGGTTACATCGCCCTCAGCCGCCGCGACCTGGAGGCGCCCAAATATCGGATCACCCGGTCGAGCCTCTGGACCGAGGAGATCAACCCCTGGAGCCAGAAGGATCGGCTGCCGATCCTCGACCGCGGCTTCCTCGGCGACCTGCTCTACGGCGACGAGCCCCGCCTGATCGACGACCTCGCCATCGACCCCGCCGACCCCGCCGCCGAGCACCTCGAAGGGTACCGGTCGTTGGTCGCCGTGCCCAACTACGACCAGGGCCTCGGCATGAACATGGCGATCATGCTGCGGCGCGAGCCGGCCGCGTTCGACCCCGAGGAGTTCCCGCAGTACGTCTGGATGAGCAACCTGTTCGGCCGGGCGACCCATAACCTCGTCCTCTCCGGCGAGTTGAGGAAAGCCTACGACCTGGTCGAGCGGGAGTTGAAGATCGTCGCCGACATCCAGACGTCGCTGCTCCCCTCGAAATTGCCGAGGATCCCGACGCTCGACCTGGCCGCCTTCTACCAGACCTCCCGCTATGCCGGCGGCGACTACTACGACTTCTTCCACCTGCCCGACGGCCGCTGGGGCCTGCTGATCGCCGACGTCTCGGGCCACGGCACGCCCGCCGCCGTGCTCATGGCGGTCACGCACAGCATCGCGCATAGTTACCCCGGCTCGCCCGAGCTGCCCAGCAAGCTGCTCAACTTCCTCAACCACCACCTGGCGGCGCGCTACACCGCCGACAACGGCACGTTCGTCACCGCCTTCTACGGTATTTATGATCCTTCGTCCCGGTCGCTGACCTACTCGTGCGCCGGCCACAACCCGCCGATGCTCCGGCGGTGCGGGGCCAACGCCCTGGGCGAGCTCGACGGCGCCCGACGGCTGCCCCTGGGCCTGTTCGAGGGGTACACTTACGAGGATTCGACCCTGCAACTGGCCCCGGGCGACGACATCATCTTCTACACCGACGGCATCATCGACGCCAACGACCCCGAAGGCCGCCTGTTCGGCGTCAACCGACTCCAGGAGGTCCTGGGCCACTGCCACGACGGCGCCGACGCCCTGATCCGGTCGGTCCTGGACGGCCTGGACGCGTTCACCCGCGGCCACCCCCGGCGACGACCGGACCCTGCTGGTGGTCCGCGTCAAATGAGCGAACCGCCCGGCCCATGCCCCGAAGGGGGCCCCGCGAAGCCTACGCCCGTCGCCTCGAAGTCCGACGGGCGGCCGCCGAACGGCTCGGCCTTGCGGACCGACGGATCGGCGATGCCCGCCTCGCGATCTTCGCCGCGGGCGCCGCCGTCGCCTGGCTCTCGCTGTGGATGGAGCGGATCGCCTGGGGATGGCTGGCCGTGCCGGCGTCGGCGTTCGTCGCCCTGGTGATCGTCCATGACCAGGTCGACAAGCGTCGGCGGAAAGCCCTCCGCGCCGCCGATTTCTACGGCCGGGGGCTCGACCGGATCGACGGCCAGTGGGCCGGCAAGGGGGAGGCAGGGGACCGCTACCTCGACGAATCGCACCCGTACGCCGCCGACCTCGACCTCTTCGGCGCCGGATCGCTGTTCGAGCGGCTCTGCACCGCGAGGACCCGGGCCGGCGAGGACACCCTGGCCGACTGGCTCCGCAACCCGGCCGACCCGGCCGAAGTCCTCGGCCGCCAGGGGGCGGTGGCCGAGTTGCGGCCCCGGCTCGACCTCCGCGAGCAGATGGCCCTGATGGGCGACGACGTCCGCGCCGGCATCGACGCCTCGGCGATGGCCGCCTGGGCGGGCGCCCCTCGCCTGCTGTCGTCGAGGGCGGCCGAGGTCGCGGCCCATGTGCTGGGGACGCTGGGGGTCGCCCTGCTGGCCGCCTGGATGTTCGGCTTCGCCCCGGCCGGGCCGTTCCTGGTGGCCGCGATCGTCGAGGTCGCCTTCTCCTGGCCGATGGGCGCGCGGGTCCGCAAGGTCTCGGCCACGGTCGATCGGGCCGGGCACGACCTGGCGATCCTCGCCGAGTTGCTCCGGCGGATCGAAGAGGAGGAGTTCCGTTCGCCCCGGCTCGTCGCCATCCGGGCCCGCCTGGGATCGGACTCGAAGCCGGCCTCGGGGCGGATCGCCCACCTGGGGCGGCTGATCGCCTGGCTGGAGATGCGCAAGAACCCGGCCTTCGCGCCGATCGCGGCGGCGATGCTCTGGTCGACCCGCCTGGCCTTCGCCATCGAGCGGTGGAGGGCCCGCAACGGGCCCGAGGTCGCCGATTGGTTGGCGGCCGTCGGCGAGTTCGAGGCGCTCTGCGCCCTGGCCTCCTCGGCGTTCGAGAACCCCGACGATGTCGCCCCGGAACTGGCCGACGGGCCGGCCCCGCGGATCGAGGCCGAGGGGCTGGGCCACCCGCTCCTGCCGCCCGACCGGTGCGTCCGCAACGACATCCGGCTGGGCGGCGACGCGCCCCGCCTGATCCTGATCAGCGGCTCGAACATGTCGGGCAAGAGCACGATGCTGCGGACCCTGGGGATCAACGTCGTGCTGGCGCAGGCGGGCGCGAGCGTCCGGGCGGCGTCGTTCCGGCTGTCGCCGATGATGCCGGGGGGCACGCTCCGGGTCCACGACTCGCTGCAGGCCGGCAAGTCGCGGTTCTACGCCGAGATCGCCCGAATCCGGCAGCTCACCGGGATGGCCGCGTCGGGCCCGATCCCGCTGCTGTTCCTCCTCGACGAGCTGCTCCACGGCACCAACTCGCACGACCGGCGGATCGGCGCCGAGGCGGTCCTCCGCAAGCTGCTCGACCTGGGGGCGATCGGCCTGGCGACGACGCACGACCTCGCCCTGACCGAATTCGCCGAGGGCCGCGGCCCGGCCGCCGTCAACGCCCACTTCCAGGACGACTTCGACTCGGGCGAGATGCACTTCGACTACCGGATGCGCCCCGGCGTGGTCGGCCACAGCAATGCGTTGGCCTTGATGCGGTCGGTCGGCATCGACGTCTGAGCCGTGCCAACCAGCGTCGAATGAAATGCTTCAAACAGGCAAACAAGTAACACGTTCCGAGCCAGGCGTGTACATTCCGGGCAAGTTACGCGGGGTAGTCCGCCGAGGTTGGGTGTTCGACCGGCGGTGCCCCCTGCGGAGGATGCAAGAGATGGGCTTCCTCGATTCCCTCTTCGGCCGTAAGCGAGAGCCCGCCAAGTCCGTTGACCCGGCCGAGATCAAGGACGGCGTGGACTGCCTCATTGCCTTCTGCCGCGACGTCCGATGCCACGCCGGTGAAGAGGTGTTCGTGCAAGATGGCATGGAGAAACAAGTGTTGTCGGCGTATGCGTTTGGCGGGGTCCACGTGCTCAGCCAGCACCGCGGTTTCAGCCCGCCGCAAGCACACGCGATGATGCTGGCCGTCCTGCACAATTACTTCGGCTATGGCGAGGAGAACAGCACCGTCAAGGCGCAAGCGTTAATCAACGCGACCGGAGACAAACGGTCATCGATTCGAGCGATTATCCATCGCGGCATCGAGGGCTTCCTCGCCTGGCGACAGGACCGCGAGGCTTTCGATGCCGCCGACTTCCGCAACCTGCCCGCTACCTTGCGGCAATTCAAGCCGTCGGCATGACCGAAGGTGGCAACGACTCATCCCAGTACCAGCTCGACGGTCGCGATGGGCAGGTACAGGTGCAATGGGTTATCCAGAAGCGCCGTAAACCCGTACTTGCGGTAGAACGCCGCCGCAACGTCGTCGAGGGCATCCACCTCGACCGCATAGACCCCAAGGCCGGCGGATAGGGCCAGCGACCTCTGGAGGGCGTCGAGCAGCAACCCTTCGCCCAACCCTCGCCCCTGGGCGGATTGATCCACCGCCAGGCGGGCCAGAAGCACGACCGGGACGGGGTGCTTCGGCAGCTTTCGAGAGGCGCCCGGCGGGAGGTGCTCGAATGCAACCGCCCCGGCCGCAAGGGTATAGAAACCGATCACCTGCGGCTGGCCCGGCGGGACGGCCACGAACGTCTTGCCCAGCTTCCGCTTCTCATACCGGCTGACGTGGCCCCGCAGGAACTCGTCGAGCGGCGGGCGGCCGCACGAGAAGGCGGCCCGGTCGTGTTGCTTGCCGAACGGCTCGATGGTCCACTCAGCCACGGCGGGCCTTGTGGCGGGCGGCGGCGACCTTCAGGGCCGGGGTCGGGGCCGGCGGGTTGGCCAGCAATTCCAGGAACCGGTCGCGGTCGCGGTCGGACAGCGGGACGGCGGTCTCCTCGGCGAACGGCAGATCGTCCTCGGCCACCACCTTGGCCCGGCGGACGCGGATCTCGGCCTCGCTCACCTGCTCGACGATGACCGTCGCGTTGGCGAACGCCTTGGGGAGCACCAGCCGAGCCTTGGCGTCGGTGGTGCGGATTTCGGTACGCATGCGCTTCCCCCTCCTCGTACCCGGGGAGTTTAGCACAAAGCGGGACAATCGCTCAAGTGGGATTATCCCACGGATTGTCGCTCGGAACTTCACGCCCGGCTACGGCCGTTCATCCCGGCCTTCGGGAGGCCACTGGGGCGGGAGGGCCCCGGTCCGCCGGGCCCGTTCGGCCAGGAGCGCCTCGGCCGCCTTCAGGCGGGTGGAGACGCCCGGCTGGGGGTACAGCCCGCCGCCCAGCATCAAGGCGGCCAGCGTCAGGACGGCCACCCGCTCGCGCAGGCCGATCTTCAGCGAGATCGTCGAGGCGTGGCGTTTGCCGGTGAACAGGCGGAGGTACGCCCGGACGATCGCGATCGAGTTCAGGGCCGCCGCCGCGATCACCAGGATGCCGATCGACAGGTTGTATTCGACGGCGCCGTCGACCAGCAATTCGGTCGAGATGAACCCCAACGTTCCCGGGAAGCCGACCGACGCCAGGCCGGTCAGGAGGAAGCCGACCGCCAGGGCGGGGGTGTGGTCGTACAGGCCGTGGTACTCGTCGAGCGACAGCCGCCCGAACCGCGATTCGATCGCCCGGAGCGTCAGGCCGAACCCGCCCAGCGACAGGATGGCCGAGAACCACAGGCAGAGCGAGCCGGTCAGCGAGATCTCGGTCACCAGCTCGATGCCGACCAGCACCAGCGACGCGCTACTGAGGAACAGGTACGCGAAGAACCGCCGCGCCTCGCGCTGGATGATCGCCATGCCGGCGGCGTAGACCGTGGTCGCCAGCGACGCCAGGCCGATGCCGTGGAGGGCCCAGCCGGGGGCGATCGGCAGCACCAGGCGGACGGCCGCGTAGACGCCCGCCAGGGGGGCGACGAACAGCAGGCCGTTGCCGAACGAGGCGTGCTCGAACCAGTCGGCCACCCAGCAATGGGCCGGCACCGTGCCGCACCGGATCAGGATCGCCAGCAGGAGCGGGACGGCCCCCAGGGCCGACAGCCAGCCGCGGCCCCCGCCCAGCGACACGGCCGACCAGCCGACCAGCAGCAGGGCGGCGAACAGGCCCATGTGCAGGGCGTAGACGCGGGTCGGCCGGCCGCGGTTGACCAGCTCGAAGTAGGGGGGCAGCGTGCACAGGACCAGCAGGAAGACCAGCAGCCAGGAGGCCGTGCAACTGAACATCGCCAGACGGATCGTTTCCGAGGCCAGCGACCAGGAGGCGGCGAAATACCGCATCCGGGTCTTCGCCGTGGCGATCGACGTCAGGAAGTGGAGCAGGGCGACCGCCGGCACCAGCGGGGCGCTCAGGTCGTCGAGCCCGAACACCGACGGGCCGGGCCATCGGGCCGCCAGGCCCCCCTCGACCGGCACGCCGAGGTGGAACCCCAGCCAGGCCAGGAAGGTGCAGGCGAACACGACGCCGGTGATCGCCATGCCCAGCCGGGCGGCGCGGACCGGGTTGCGGACGAGGCCGACCGCCAGCGATCCGGCCGCCGACAGGCCGATCGCCGTTTCCAGCCAGGGGAATTGCAGCATGCTCAACTCAGGAAAACTCGTCGATGGTGCCGAATTGCGATTTCACGAGGTCCGACTCGCGCGAGGAGGCGCCGCCGCCGAGGAAATCGGTCCAGCGGCGTTCCAGCGCGTCGCAGGCCCGGAAGGCCCGCAGGAACGGCCCGACGACCAGCCCCAGCAGCAGGCCGTCGAGGTAGCCCCGCTCCAGGCCCAGGCGGTATAGCGACCGCTGGACCCGCGCCGCGACCACCCGGGACCACGGGGCGTCGGCGTGGGGCAGGTGGTCGCCGATCGCGTTCTCGATCGTGTGGTAGTCGTGCAGCAGGGTCGGCGCCCGGACGAACTGGAGCGTCCGCAAGCAGGCGTGGCCCAGCAGGTGCACCAGCGCCAGGTAGCGGAATCCCAGGCCGACCTCGGCCACGATGATCCCCACCTGCGCCAGCGACGCGAACGACAGCGCCGACTTGATGTCGGTCTGCACGCTGCCGGCCAGGTACGCCAGCAGCGAGGTCGCCAGCCCCAGCGACACCACGGCGACCTGCAGCCAGGGGGACAGCTCGATCAGCGGGCTGACCCGCAGCAGCAGGTAGGCCCCCAGGTGGACCGACAGGGCCCCATAGAAGACCGCGCTGGAGGGGGTGGGCCCCTCCATCGCCCGGGGCAGCCAGCCCGAGAACGGGATCAACGCCGACTTGCCGGCCGCGGCGATCAGCAGCAAGCCGCCCACCACCAGCGCCTGCTGGCCCGTCAGGTAGGCGTCCCCCTCCGGCCAGGTTCCGGGGCCGATCAGCTTGTCGAAGTCCCCGCCCCCCTGGAGGTGGTGCAGGACGACCGCCGCCAGCAGGAGCGCCGCGTCGGAGACGCGGTAGACGACCCAGACCCAGAGGCCGTTGCGGGGCGGCGCCGGGCGTTCCTGGAAGAACGCCACCAGCAAGGCCGACGACAGGCCGACCAGCTCCCACCCGGCGAACAGCGTCTCGATCGTGCCGGCGAGCGAGGCCACCACCATCCCCAGCACGAACAGGGTGTACAGCACGAAGAACCGGTTGAAACCGCGGTCCTGGTGCATGTATCGCGAGGCGAACGCGCCGATCGTGCCGGCCAGGGTGAACGACAGGATCACCATCGGCACCGACAGCCGGTCGAACACGAATTTCACCGAGAAGTGGAAGTAATCGGGCACGTTGACCCAGTCGCCCAGCTCGATCGCGACGTGCCGGGTGCCGTCGATCAGCATGTAGGCCAGCATCAGGACGGCCGCGACCAGGCCGGCGACCGTGCCCGCCTGCAGGACCCGGGTCGTCGCCGCCTCCGACATCTTCCAATCCAGCAGGGACGAAAGCCCCAGCACGATCGTCAGCGCCATCGGCGCGACGACCACCACCATCCCCAGCAGGGCCACCAGTTGCGGTGCGTCGTCCATCAGGCTTCCTCCCCGGCGGCCGGGGGGATGATCTCGGCGAATTCCAGGTGCTCGCGCCAGCCGCGATACCAATCGACCGACGACGAGGCCCGGGGCAGGGCCTCGGCCTGGGGCGTATACGGCAGGAATTCCCCCTCCTGGTAGACGGAGACCTGCCGGGTCGCCGGGTCGATCGTCGCCAGGCGGACCCAGCCGTTGCGGCAGAGCCGGCCCACCGCCTGGTTGCGGCCGATCAGTTTCCACATCCCCTCGGCGTCCGCCTCGATCACGAACAGGATCCGCACCGGCTCGTGGATCTCGACCATCTGCCAGGGGAGGCCGGTCCGCAGGTCGCTGGCGGCGCCGTCCATCACGCCCAGCAGGGCCGAGATGTTGTGCGGCAGCTTCGTGCCGCTGCCCCAACCGGCGTTGTCCACGTACGAGAAGTAGTATTCCAGGTTGATCCCCGCGCAGACCGGGAAGACGGCCGAGAGGATCTGCCCCAGGATCGACCGCTGGGCGTCGTCCCGGTCGGGGTCGTACGAGGTCAGGAACGCCCGACGGTCGAGGAACAGGCCGCGGGTGAGCGACCGCCGGCCCACGATGCAGACGGCGTTGGTCGCGTGGCCCCACTCGGGCCGGACCTGCGCCAGGTCCTCGGCCCTCGCCTCGACGTGCTGCTTGGCCGCGGCGAACGACAGGGTCAGGGGCGCGAGCTGGAACCGGCGGCTCCGCTCGTGGGCGTCCCGCTCGCAGGCCGATCGCAGCAGCGAGCCGGCCTCCTCGAAGGCTTCGCGGTGGCCCTCGGGGACCAGGTCGGCGTCGAAGAACGTGATCGCGTCGCTGCTGGTGTTGTGCATCGCCCCCACGAAGTGCGTCCCTTCGGGGATCTCCAGGCCCCGGGCGGCGAGGCGGCCGCGGATCCGGGGGTCGTTGAGGATCATCGCCAGGGCCCGGGCGTTGGGGCCGCCCCGGGCGCCCCCGCAGGCGCCGCAGTCATGCGCCGATTCATGCGGGTTGTTCATGCTGTTCGAGCCGTGGCCGATCACCAGGACGAGCCGGGCGAAGCCGGTGGTCAGGCCGATCTCGCGGAGCACCTTCTCGGCGATCGCCCCCATCTCGCCCGGGTCGAAGCCGATGCCGTCGCCGTCGGGGCCCGGCTCCGCGGCGGTGCGCTCGATCCGCAGGCGGGTCCGCGGGACCTCGTGGACGATCCGCCGGAAATGCCCGCCGATCCGCGACGTCACGCGGGGGAACAGCGTCCTGGCCACCAGCGGCACCGACGCCAGCACGCCCAGGGCCGCCGACAGCACGGCGCCCGCCGCGAACGTCCGCGTGCCGGTGTGGATCCGGTGCCGGGCCATCCCCAGGGCCCGCCGGGCCATCGACCGGCCGCGGCGGACTCCAGCGGCAGCTCGGCGACCCAGTGACCCGGCCGGATCACCGCCGGGCAGAGCGGCACGTATGCGCATCCTCGACGCCTCGGAAATACATGGGGACCGAGAAGAAGCCGGCCGTGCCGAACGTCTCCACGCCCGGCGACAGCTCCTCCAGGTGGCGGCGGGTCGATTCCTCGCGCTCGTCGATGCAGAAGATCGCCTGGAACCGCGGCGGGCCCGGCGGCGCCGCGGCCTCCCCGCCGCCGCCCGGCGTGCGCCGGGCGTGCAGCGCGATCGCGTCGAGCGTCTGGGTGTAGAAGCGGCGCTCGTAGGCGAGGTGGAACACCCGCCGGCGCTCCAGGCTGGTGAACGATTCGACCTCCGCCACCAGCCGGGCCCATCCGGCGGGATCCATCCGGTACAGGGCGTCGGGCGCCACCCCGGCGACCTGCGCGAGCTGGAAGATGGCGAAGGCCCTCGGCTCGACCCCGGCATCGGCGCGGCCCGAGATCCGGCCCAGGAGCACGGTCCGGAGGCCGGCCAGGGGCCGCGATAGTCGATCGCCTGCGCGGCCGCATGGGCGATCGACAGCCGGTCCAGCACCAGGCGGATCGCCAGGAATTCGACGAGCGTGCCGGCGGGGACCGGGCGGACGGCGCGATCGCCCCGGATCTCGATCTGCCGGAGCATCCCCCAGCCCCGCAGCCGCCAGCAGGGTGGCCGAGAGGTACGCTTCCCACTGGTCCTCGGCGACGCCCAGCAGCCCCAGCGATTCCTCGATCGACTCGCGAGGGCCGAGCCCCGAATCGGCCAGGCGCGACAGCTCGACGGCCAGCGACCGCAGCCATTCGACCGGCAAGGCGGGCGGATGCCGGTAGAGGTTGAGGAACGACCGGTAGAAGCCGTCGTCCCGGCCGGGGAGCCGCCATTGCGCCAGCCCCTGGTCGAGGAACGCGGCGCAGAACCGGATCAGGATCTCGTGGACCGGGCCGTCGGGATCGACGCCGGCGGCCTCCAGGAGGAGGTCGCGATGGCGGATCGGCTCCGCCCCGGCGGCGGGCGGCGGCAGGTCGCGGACGCCGTCGCAGCAGAGCCGCCAGAGGGCCTGCAGCGTGAAGCCTTCCCATTCATCGTCGGTCCACGACTCGATCCGCGATTCGCCGAACCGCCTCAGCAGCTCGGCGAGCCCGGCCGGGATCTGGCCGCGGCCGTTGCCGCCCCCGTTTCGCAGCGGGTCGGCGCCCCGGCGGAGGTCGCGCATCGCCCAGCGTCGGGTCTCGGCCAGGAGCCGCATCCTCACCGCCGAGGACGCCTCTTCGCGGACGCGTCGGAGGGCGTCGGTCTCGGCGACGTACCAGGCCAGCTCGGAGGCCGGCCCGGCCCGGAGCGGGTACTGGAGCATCGCCATCCGCAGGTCGATCCGCGTGCCGAAGGCGGGGACGGGCTCGTCGGCCGCCTCGCCCAGGTCCTGCTCGAGGACTTCCCGCAGCTCGTCGACGCGGATCCGGCCCCGGACCAGCTTGGCCCGGTAGCGGTCCTCGGTGAGGTACGGGTGGCAACCGAAGACGTGCGCCCCCTTGCGGACCGCCTCGTCGAACGGCAGGTCCTCGAAGGCGTGCAGGGTGTTGTGGTGGACGAAGACGGTGATCGGCCCCTGAGCCGGCAGCAGGTGGGCGGCATGCTCGATGAGGGCGACCAGGCGATCGGCCGTCGATGCCGGTTGGCCCCCGTGGCCCCCGGCCGGTTCGTGCGAGTCTGTCGGGCTCTCCATCGATGGATCGGCTACCCGCCGGATTCGGGTGAGGGGCGTGCGTCCTGGTGCCGTGCCGGCGGGGGGAGGGGTCTTGCCGGTCGGCCCGGGGCGCCGGGGCGGCGTACGCCCCGGCCCGGGGATGGGATGGGATCGGCCGGATCAGGGCGGCGACGGGCCGCCGTCCTCGGCCGGTGGGGGGGCCGAGGTCCCGGGTAATCCCCTGGCCTGCTTGCGGCCCAGGATCTCGGCCATCTGCAGGGCCAGCGAGCGGAACTCCCGGGGGTTGGTGGGCGCGGGGGCCAGCCGGACATTCTCGCCGTCCGGCGGCCCGTAGGGGTTGCTCGGCATGCAGACCAGGTGGTTGCTCAGGCTGTAGACCCCGAAGACCACGTCGATCTCCCAGCGGCCGGTCATCTCGATCTCGCCGCGGAGCGAGAAGGCCGACTGGGCGGCGTTGATGCAGACGGCCGTCTCGATCAGGGCGTCCCGGTAGTTGTCGGCGTGGCGCGCCTCGGGGCCCCAGGCTTCCTCCAGGCCGTTGGCCGCCTCGCGGACGGCGACGAACAGCTTCTGCTGGATCGACCGCAGGGCCGAGCTGGTGGACTTCGACCAGTATTTCATCGGCCGGAGGTAGGCATCGACCGCCGCGGTCACCGCCCCGCAGCCGCTGTGGCCCAGCACGACGACCACCCGGACGCTCTGGTTCATCGTCTCGACGGCATAATCGATGCTGCCGATGCAGGCGGCGTCCAGCACGTTGCCGGCCACCCGAACGACGAACAGGTCGTTGAACCCCTGGCCGAACAGCATCTCGGTCGGCACGCGGGCGTCGGAGCAGCCCAGCACCACCGCGAACGGCGTCTGCTTGGGGACCTCGCCCTGGTCGCGGGGCATGCCGACCTCGAGGCCGTTGCACTGGACCACGTAGGCCGGCTCGTCCCCCTGGGTCAGCGAGCGGGTCCGGCAGCTATCCATCCACTTGGCGAACAGCCGGTTGCCGGCCTCCAGGCTGCCCCGGGCCGCCTCCGAATCCGGCGGCGGCGGCTTCGTGCTGGGGTTCTTGGGGTCGAATCGATAGACATAATCGATCGTCTTCATACGCCGACCGGCCCCCGAGCCGCACATCGCCTTCGACGGGAGACCATCATAGGGCAGGGGGCCCCCGCCCACAAGCGACGCGGCCTTCTTCCGAATGGGAAACGGGCAATAGCTCGCGTAGATTGGGAGCGGGGGAAGCCTGCCCCCGGACGGAGGTGCCCATGACCCTGACCATCGACCTGGACCTGCCCGACGACCTGGCCCGATTCCGATTGCCGGCGGCCGTCGAGTCCCGGCTCCAGGCCCTCCTCGACCGCCAGGATGCCAGCCACCCCCTGACCGATCACGAGAAGGCCGAGGCCGAGGGCATGGTCGACCTGGCCGACCTGCTTGCGTTATTACGGCTTCGCGCCGAGCGAGCGACCTGAACGGAGACTCGACGCGCATGATCGCGGTGGACCGGATGCGGATCGGGCTTTTCGAGTTCGCCGTCGCTTCGGCTACCTTCCGACGCATCACCCAGAGTTGGTCGGGGCCGGGCTGGGATTTCAACTTCAGCGGGCGGTGCCTCAACGACAATCCCGAGGAGCCTATCTTCCTGCACGGCGCGGTCAACCTCTACGCGGAGGCGGCGCCCCTGCCGCTGACGAAGGCCGACGATTATACCGGCGTCGAACTTGAGCTGGCGGGAGATTATGACGAGCCCACAGGGGAACCATATTTCGCGATCGATGCCGGCGAGAGTTACGAGACTTCGGATGTCCGAATGAGATTCGTGGAGCGGGATGGCAGCCGATATCTCGTTGAAATGCACGGGCTCGTACCGGGTTCCCTCTTCGGGCACCCTGATAGCTTCGAGCTGAGGGCATGGGCACAAGAGCAGCCCGACCACGCCTATCCGGCATAGGCAACCGAACGGTACCCGCCGAATGAAGCCGAGCGATGCCGCGGTAAGCACGGTGAATGGTACAGCAAACTCCCTTCCCCAAGACCCCCGGTGTTGGCGGGTCTCGGGGAAAGGTTGCGACTCAATCCAGCGGCTTCACCGAGACCGCACGGAACTCGACCGGGTCGTTGTGGCCGGCGAAGCCGAAGAACCCGGACGTCCGGTCCTTGCCCGGGTGCGGCGAGTTGGCCATGTAATCGGTCACCTTCGACAGGTCAGCGTCCAGGATCACCGTGCCGTTGAAGCTCGACCTTGATCTTCGAGCCCTTCACCGTCACCTCCTGGAAGTTCCACTGGCCGACCGGCCGCAGGTAGCCCCGCGCGGCCGCGGCCATGCCGTAGGCCGACCCGTGGTATTGCCGCGGATCCAGCTTGGCGTACTTGTCCGAATCATTATCGAGCACCTGCAATTCGCACATGCCGGTATAGGCCGTGTCGCCCTGGCCCGGGTAGCGGATCGCCAGGCCGTTGTTGCCGCCCGGCGGCAGCTTGAACTCGACCCGCGCGGCGAAGTCCTTCAGCTCCTTGTTGGAGTAGATCGTCCCGCCCTTGCCGGCCTTGCAGCGGATGGCGCCGTCGATCACCTCGTAGTTGTCGAGCGGGCCGGCCCAGCCGTCGAACGTCTTGCCGTCGAAGATCGGCGAGAAGCCGTCCTTGCCGCGGGCCGACAGGATGAAGTTGGCCTCATCGGCCGAGAGCTCCTTGATGCCGATGTTCCGCCAGCGGATCTCGCCGCCGTGCGTCTGGAGGATGATCGGCCCCTTCGCCGGCAGCGGCTGCCCCTTCTCGTAGAAGTTCTCCATGATCGCGTGGTCGACCACGAGCTTGCCGTTCAGGTACACCGTGGTCCGGGCGCCGACCTGCATGATCTTCAGCGAATTCCACTCGCCGAACGGCCTGTCGGCCAGGACCAGCGGGTCCTTGCCCGGCGCCCCGGCGCTGTTGTTCCAGAGGCCGCCCGAGCCCTTGTCGGCGCCGATGTTCCACTTGCCGCCCGCCTCGGTGTAATCCCAGATCTGCACCTGCGGGTTGCCGCGGAGGTAGATGCCGCTGTCGGCCTTGGCGACGGTCTTGTACTCGATGACCATCACCATGTCGCCGTAGTCCTTGTCGGTGGCGAGGTAGGCGCCGTTGCCGTCGTTGATCAGCTCGCCGTTGGCGACCGACCAGTGCTTCCTGGCGTCCTCGGTCCACTCCGCGACCTTCTTGTCCTGCTCGGCCTTGTCGAGCTTGAGGAACTTGTCCAGCGGCGGGCTGTGCGGGTTGAGGCCGTGCCAGCCGGCGAGCGTCTTGCCGTCGAACAGCGGGGTATAGCCGTCGGGCACCTGCCCGAAAGCGGCCAGGCCCGGGGCCAGCAGGGCGGCCAGCAGGGCGGCCGGTCGGAAAGTCGATCGGGTCATCGTCTCGGAATCTCCGTGGATCTGGATCGAGGTCGGTCTTGCGAGGATCGGTCGGAAGTCGGGGTCAGGTCCCCCGGTAGCGCATCAGTTCGCCCGGGACCGGCGGCGAGACGCCCGGCGGCGGGCCGTGCCGGAACGTCGGGTCGGGCTCGCCCCGGTAAAATCGGGGAATATAAGGAAAATCATCGGTCAAAACATAATAGTAAGTGCCGTCGGGATATTCGGGCGTCGGCCCGGTGCGGCCGTTGCACTCGTCGAGGTCGCCCCGGCCCGCTTCGTAGACGAAGTCCTCGACGAACGTGCCGTCGAAGCGGCCGCCCGGCCCGCCGCCGCGCCGGCCTGGCTTCAGCCGGTAGCCCGAAATCAGGCGTTTCGGCGGGCTTTTCGGGTCGTCGGCCCTCGAAGGCGCCTCGGGCCCGTAGATCGGGAAGCCGTCGGCGGCGTAGCCCAGCAGGAGCATCGGCCGTTCGGGCTCCTGTCGGCGGAGCGACCAGAGCAGGCCGGTCGGCAGGCCGTGGTAATGGTACTGGCCCCGGCCCTGGGTGTGGGCGTGGTTGGCGTCGATCCCCAGGGCGACCGAATTGGCCGGCGCCATCACCTCGAACTGCCAGCCGCTGCCGCCGTCGCGGTTCCAGAACGGGCCGGAGGGGTCGAACGGCACGCCATTGACGGCCACGCCGAATAGCCACATCGCCAGCGGTTTGGACGACCCGGCCGCCTCGGGACGCTCGGGCATCTCGAACCGGAGCGATTGCGACCGGATCGGCACCGGGTCGTGGGCGTTGGGATAATCGCCGGTGGCGTGGTCGGGCAGGCCGTTGGACGTGACGACCCGCCGGCCGTCGGCGACCTCCTCGAACACGGCCGAAGCGGGCCGATTCCGCCCTCGCCACGACCAGGCCCAGAAGCCCGCCGAGGCCGCGGCCGATCCGCCGAGGGCCGTTGCCAACCAGATTCGTCGCGAGGTCGCCATGGCCGGGCCCGTATCGAGCCGGAGGGGGTGGGGAGATCGAACGGCCCCCATTCTGTAGCGACCCGCCCGCCATTGCCAGCACCCGCCGGCCGAACGGCCGAGTCCCGAGGTTGCCGGGCGGGGCGTGAGGGATCAGAATGAACCGGGCCGGAAGGCCCCGGAGGATCCCGCCCGATGAGCACGGCCAGCCCCATCGCCCCACCGACGCCGCCGATCACCGCCGAGGAATTCGCGGCCCGGCCCGATCCGGGCTATCCGGAGGAACTCGTCAAGGGACGGATCGTCGCCATGACCCAACCCGGCATACGCCACGGACTGACCTGCTGCCAGGCGAGTTTCCTCCTGCGCCTGTTCCTGCAAGGCCACGACCTGGGACGCGTCTTGACCAACGACTCCGGCGTGATCACCGGACGGAATCCCGACACGGTCCGGGGCGCCGACGTCGCCTTTTACAGCTACAACCGGTTACCCAGGGGCGACAGGCCGACCGGCCTCACCGCCGCGGTCCCCGAACTGGTCGTCGAGGTGCTCTCGCCCAGCGATCGATGGACCAACGTCGTGGCCAAGATCGGCGATTACCTCGGCGCCGGCGTGACGGCCGTCCTGATCCTCGACGACGACACCCAATCCGCCCATGTCTATCGCGGCGACACCCCGCCGACCACTCTCGGCCCCGACGACACCCTGACGTTCCCCGACATCCTCCCCGGCTTCGAGGCCCCCGTCCGATCGCTGTTCGGCTGATCGGCCCGTCCTCACTCGGCCTTGCGGAGCAACTCGGCGACGCCCGCCCAAAGTTCCTTCCAGGCCGATCGTTCCTCCCCGGGGAGCTTGCGAAGGGCCTGCTCGTCCCGGACGCCGGCGAGGTCGGTGTCCTGTTGCCAGTGTTGGAGGATCTTCGCGACGGTTTCCCGAACTTGCGGCTGGGCCGATTCCAGGAGCTTCGACCAGGTCGCCCGCTCGGAACTCAGCCAGGCCAGGGCCTGGTTGCGCAGCCGCGCTTTCTCCGCATCATCACCGGGCGGATCGATCCCCGCACCCGAGGCGGCCAGGGCGGCGGAGCAGGCGGCGTTGTAAAGATGCTGGACTTGGCGGTCCTCGCCAAGCATGGGGTCGGCTTCGAGGGCCTCGCCCCAGAGCTTCGCGGCGAGGGCATAGCGCTTCGTGTCGTAGGCCCGCTGCGCCAGGGCCAGCCGCTCGGCGTTGTCCTTCGGGTCTTCGCCCTGGAGGACCGTCGCCAGGCGGGCGTCGAGGGTCTGGAGTCTCGGATCGCTCGCCGCCAGCTCGGCCAGGCCGGATTCGGCCTCGGCGAGCAGGACGGCGTCGTCCAGGCCGGCGGCGGCCAGACGCAGGTTGGTGTAGTGGTTGGAGAGGAACTGGCGATAGGTTGGGTTGAGGGGGTTCGCGGACAGGGCATTCCTTTGCCATTGGATCGCCTCGCGGAGCCGGTCGCGAGCCTGGGGAAATTGCCTGGCGTCCAGGTCGGTCAACGCCAGGTCATTGAGCGTCGCACCCAGGCCGCTGAAGTACTCGGGCGATTCGGGATGGACATTTGCTAGATTCCGATAGATCGCCGACGCCGCCCCGTATTCCCGACGGGCCGCGTCGGGTTGGCCGGAATGAAGCAACAGGAGGCCGAGGTTATACTGACTAGCTGCCAGGCTGGCCTGATACTCGGTGACGGCAGGATGGTCGTCGGCCAGCTTCCGCCGGATCGCCAGGGCCGACTCGAAAGGCTGCTGGGCCGCGTCGGACTGGCCGGAGAGAAGCAGCCAGTTGCCGAGGCTGTTGTAGCTGGCCGCCAGGCTGGACTGATGCTGGGCGACGGTGGGGTAGTCGGCGGCCAGCCTTTGCCTGATCGCCAGGGCCGCATCATACTCCCGGCGGGCCCCATCAGTCTGGCCTGTGTTACGCAACAGCAGGCCGAGGTTCAAGTGGCTATCCGCCAGGTCGCTCCGATATTGAGGGACGCTCGGGTGGTCTTCGGCCAGCTTTCGCCGGAGCGCCAATGCCGCCTCGAACCGCTCGCAGGCCGCTCCAGATTGGCCTGTGACGGACAGCAATGCGCCGCAGCTATTGTAAATGTTCGCCAGAAGGGCCCAGTACTCGGCGACGGCGGGGTGGTCTACGACCAGCTTCTGCTGGATGGACAGGGCCGCCTCGTACCCCCGGCGGGCCTCGTCGGCTTGTCCGGTGGCGCCCAGCAAGTTGCCGAGATTGTGGTAGCTGGCTGCCAGTTGGCTCTGATATTGGGCGACGGTGGGGTAGTCTGCGGCCAGCTTCCGCTGGATGGCCAGGGCCGCCTCATGCTGCCGGCGGGCTGCGTCGGGTTGGCCGGTGTCCTTCAGCAGGAGGCCGAGATTGTGGTGGCCCATCGCCTGGCGCGCCCGATACTCGGTGATGGCGGGGTGGTCTTCGGCCAGCCTCCGCCAGACCGCCAAGGCCGCCTCGTACCCACGGCGGGCCGAGTCGAATTGGCCGGTGGGGCGCAGCAAGGTTCCAAGGTTCATGTAGCAGGCCGCCATGTCGCTCTGATACTGGGTGACGGCAGGGTGGTCGTCGGCCAACTTTCGCCAGATCGCCAGGGCCGCTTCGTGCTCGAGGCGGGCGGCCTCGGGCTGGCCAGTATCGCTCAGCAGGAGGCCGAGGTTATTGTGGCCGACCGCCAGGCGGGCCCGGTGCTCGACGACGGCGGGGTTGTCACCGGCCAGCTTCCGATAGATTGCCATCAATTCGCGGTACGCGATCATCGCATCGGACTTGTCGCCGATCTGGTCGTTCAAGCGCCCGAGCTCGAATGCCGAGCGAGCCAGCCGCTCCAGCGACTCGGGCCGGGTGTCGCTTTCGGCTTGCAGGCTTTCGCGGAGCGATCGGAAGAATTCCAGCGGCTCCTTCAGCAGCGCCTTGCGGAGGTCCTGCAATTCGGGGAAATCCTTCAGCGTCGGGTTGTCCGATACGACGTCGCTGAACCGCTTCACGGCTTCGATCGCCTGGGCCTCGCGGGTTTCGGCGAGCTTGCGTTGCCGGTCCAGGGCCGTGTTCGATGCGGTCAGCCTGTCGTTCGCCCGCTTCTCCGCCGCCGCGACGGTCCCCAGCCCCGCCAGGCCCACCAGCAGGGCCGCCGCCGCCGCCGTCACGCCGGTCCGGTGCCGCGCCAGCCAGCGGTTGAGCGTGCGGGTCCAGGGCTCGGGATAGGCCCCGACCCGCTCGTCGGCCAGCCAGCGCTCCAGGTCGTCGGCCAGGGCCCGGCACGAGGCGTAGCGGTCGCCCGGGTCCGTCGCCATCGCCTTGCGGGCGATCGCCTCCAGGGCCGGGTCGATGCTCGGGTCGAGGGCGCGCGGCGGGCGGAACTTGCCGCGGATCACCGCCTGGAGGACCGCCGCGGCGGGGCCCTCGAACGGGGCCTTGCCGGTCAGCAGGCAATGCAGCGTGGCGCCCAGCGAATACACGTCGGACCGCGGCCCCACCGCCTCGCGGTCGCCGCGGGCCTGCTCGGGGCTCATGTAGGCGGGCGTCCCCAGCGCCTGGCCGGGCCGCGTGTCGGACGAGCCGCCGGACGACGCCGGCATCAGGGTCCGTTCGTCGGATTCGGCGTCCGAGCGGCCCAGGGCCCTGGCCAGGCCCCAGTCGATGACCAGGGTTTCCCCGTATTTGCCGACGATCACGTTGGCCGGCTTGATGTCGCGGTGCAGCACGCCCCGGCTGTGCGCGTAATCGATCGCGTTGCAGACGTCGGTGAATCGCCGCAGCAACTGGCGCAATTCCAGCGACCGCCGGCCGGGGTCGGCCTTCCCGGCGCCGTCGCCGTGGAACCGGGCGATCGCCTCCTTGAGCGACTCGCCCCGGACGAACCGCATGGCATAGTAAGGGCGGCCGTCGGCGTACGTCCCCAGCCCATAGACCGGGACGATCCCGGGGTGTTCCAGGCCGCCGGTGATCTCGGCCTCGACCAGGAATCGGCCGCGGCTGGACGGGTCGTCGGCGTGCTTGTCGAGGATCTGCTTGAGGGCGACCTCGCGATTGAGCTCCGAATCGAGCGCGACGTAGACGGCCCCCAGGCCCCCCTGGGCGTGCGGCCGGAGGACGCGAAACCGCCGGCCGTCGGCGGTCGATCCATCGTCCCGGGCCGCGCCATCGGCCTGGGCCTGGGCTACGGCCTCGGCCTCGGCCTCGGCCTCGGGGGCGGTCCTCGACAGGGTGGAGTCGAGGTCGGGGTCGGCGAGCGAGGCGAGTTGCACGCGGGTGGACGCGCCGACCGGGATCGAGGCCAGGCCCGTCACCGGGTCGTCGCCGTGGAGCCCGACCAGCGCATCGATCGCCGCCTTCCGGGCCCCGTCGAGGTATCCCAGGGCGATCAGTTGATCGTCGATCGGCTTCGATTTGTCGAGCATCCAGGCGCGGAACGCCTCGATGAGCTGGCCTTCGCGGATCAGGCCGGTTTGCAGGGCCAGCAGGCCGAACAGGAGGGGGCGGTCGGCGGCCTGGGACATCTCGGCTATCCCTCATCATCGGGCAGGAGCGAGCCATCGCGGCACACATCCGAGCTATCTTATCGACGGCGGGTGATGCGTTCCAGCGCCCCCCTCGACAGCCGCGGCCCGCCCCCTGCATAATCGAACGCTCCCGGGGACCAGGGAGGGTCGTGCCATCGCGGCCCCGGCACGGGGTAGGTCGAGGCGTCCGGGTCGAACCGCATCCATGCAGATCTCCGCGAAGTGCTACTACGCCCTCCGGGCCCTCTACGCGCTGGCCGATCACGCCGACCCCGCCCCCCTGAAGGCGGCCGAGATCGCCGAGCGCCAGCGGATCCCCCTCAAATTCCTGGAAGTGATCCTCAACCAGTTGAAGGGGGCCGGCCTCGTCGCCAGCCGGAGGGGCTCCGAGGGGGGTTACTTCATTGCCCGGTCGGCCGAGGAACTCACCGTCGGCGAGATCATCCGCGCCATCGACGGCCCGATCGCGCCGGTCGATTGCGTCAGCGTGTCCCGCCCCAAGGAATGCGAATTCCCCGGCCAGTGCCCCTTCTTCTGCGTCTGGGGCGAGGTCCGCAAGGCCATCTCCAACGTCGTCGACCGCACCAGCTTCGCCGACCTCGTCCGCGCCGAACGCGAACGCAAGGCCGGCTTCGTGCCCGACTACAACATATGATGATGCGATTTTTCCAGATGACAGTAGGTGACACGCCCGGCTTGACGATGTCGCCTACGGCAGGGTGAAGGCCCTGCACAGGGAGGGCCCCTTGTGCATGGACCGCCGCCGCGACGGGATGATCTCGGTCGCTGGGCCCCAGGATTAGCTCTCGATGGAGTTAGCCCGATGTCATCGCCGACACCCCTACGCTTCGACGCGTTCCTGTCCTATAACTCGCAGGATCGACCGGCCGTCGAGGAAATGGCCCGGCGGCTCCGCGTCGAGGGGCTGACCCCCTATCTCGAAACCGATGAGCTGGCCCCGGGGAGGGAGTTCCAGCCGGGGCTCGCCGAGGCGCTGCGAGCCAGCAAGGTTTGCGTGATGTTCCTCGGGCCCAATGGCCTGGGGCCGTGGCAGAAGGAAGAGTTGCAGGTCGCCATCGACAAGCGCGTACGCGACGCCAATTTCCACGTGATCCCGGTCCTGCTGCCGGGCGCAGAGCGGCCCCGGCGGGGCGAGGTGGCGCACCTCGAATTCCTCATCAACGCCTCGTGGGTCGAATTCCTGAGAACCCTCGACGATGAGAAGGAATTCCGCCGCCTGATCTGGGGGATCACGGGCGAGAAGCCGCCGGTCGCCGTCGAGCGGAGGGACGAGGGGATCTGCCCGTATCGGGGGCTGGAGGCCTTCGGGCCCGACGACTCGCGGTTCTACTTCGGCCGAGAAAACCTGACCGACTGGCTGATCAGCGACCTCCGTCGGGAGGTCCGCTCGTCGCGAGGGATGCGGCTCCTGGCGGTGCTGGGGCCGTCGGGGAGCGGCAAATCGTCGCTGGTGCTCGCGGGGTTGATCCCGAGGCTCGGAACCGGGTCGATCGACGGCAGCGAGCGTTGGAAGATCGCGGTCGTGCGGCCGGGCGACAATCCGATCGAGAGCCTGGCCATCAAGGTCGTCTCCCGATGCCTCCGGGGCGGGGCCGAGGCCAGTTTGGGCCAGGTTCGGGAACTGATCGATGGCCTCGTCGCCGACGAGAATGGGCTGCACCGCTACGCCCATCTCGCCCTCGGCGACGAGCCGGAGGACGTCCGGCTTCTGGTGGTCGTGGATCAGTTCGAGGAGGTGTTCACCCTTTGCCCCCGGGACGACCCGGCGAAATCCCGGTTCGAGCGGTGGCGGGAGTCCTTCCTCGCCAACCTGCTGGACGCCTCGGCCCGGCCGGGCGGGCGGGTCGCGGTGGTCTTCACGATGCGGTCGGACTTCCTGGGGGCCTGTGCCCCGTTCCCGAGGCTCAACGACGCCCTCGGCGCCCACATGGTCCAGGTCGGGCCGATGCGCGAGGACGAGCTGCGGGAGGCGATCGAACAGCCCGCATACCTCGTCGGCTGCGAGGTCGAGCCGGCCCTGACCGAGCGGATGCTGGCCGAGGTGGAGGGGCAGGCCGGGGCCTTGCCGCTTTTGCAGTTCGCGCTGACGGAAGTCTGGAAGAAGCGCGAGGTCCGAAAGCTGACGCTGCGGGCCTACGACGCCCTGGGGGGCATCGAGGGGGCGCTCGAGCATCGGGCCAACGAGGTCTTCCGGTCGTTCAAGCCGGAGCAGCGGGAGGTGTGCAAGCGGATCTTCCTGCGGCTGGTGCAGCCCGGGGAGGGGGCCGAGGACACGAAGCGTCGCGTCTCGTACCGCGAGTTGCTGCCCGACGACCCGACTCAGGCGGCGGTAGTCCGCGAGGTCGTCCAGGCTCTGGCTGATCGGGACGCCCGCCTGATCACCACCGACCGTACCGGCGCGGCCGACGGCGCGGTAGAGGTGGCGCACGAGGCCTTGATCCGCGGTTGGAAGGAGCTTCGGGGATGGATCGAAGAGGCCCCCGAAAATTTGCGTATCCATCGCCGACTGACGGAGGCGGCTCAACAATGGGCCGACGCGGCCCCAGAAGAGCGGGGCGATCACCTCTTCACCGGCGCAAGGCTGGCCGTGGCCAGCGAATGGGCCCGAGGGCATGCGGACGACCTGAGCGGGATCGAGAAGGCGTTCCTGGCGGCCAGCCAGAAAGGGGCGGAAGAGGACCTGGAGAAGGAACGCCGCCGAAGCCGCCGCTTCCGGATGGTCGCCGTCGTCGCGGGCATCCTGGCCACCGTGGCCGTCGGGACGGGCTGGTGGGCCAACTCGGCCCGGGAGAAGGCGCAGCAGAACGAGACACTGGCGAAGGCACAGCAGGCCAAGGCCGAGGCGAACGCCCGGATTGCCGAATCGCGCCGCCTGGCCGTACTGTCCGATGCGGTTCGCCCAGAGCGGCTGGACACAGGGCTGCTCCTAGTCCTGGAGGCGTTGTCGCGTGCGGACACGCTTGAGGCGCGGGACAGCCTGCAACGTACCTTCGACTACCGCCCCGAAATCGACCAATTTCTCGAAATTCCCGAGGGGTATGTTACGAGCGTAGCCTTCGACACCAACGGGCGCGTCGCTGTCGGTTACCGCGCCCGCTCCGGTGGGGGCGGGGTGGTACTCTTCAACGCCGAGGGTAAGCGAGCAACCGAGAAGCCTCTGCTGATCGAGGAGGGCCGTGTCACAGGCGTGGCCTTCGACCCCGAAGGGCGATTTGGCGCGGCTTACGTGGCCCGCGACTCCGCTGTTGGCGGCGGGGTTGTTCTTTTCAACGCTGAGGGTGAACGGACGCCCAAGGAGCCGCTGCTGGTCAAGGAGGGCCTTGTCACCGGCTTGGCCTTCGACCGCGACGGGCGATGTGCCGCGGCTTACAATGCCGAGGGCTTTGGCTTTCCCGGCGGCGGCGGGGTAGTGCTCTTCGACGCCAAGGCTGAGTTGGCGCCGAAAAAGCTGCTGGTCAAGGAGGGCCCTGTCAAAAGCGTCGCCTTCGATCGCAACAGGCGATGTGCCGCGGCTTACGATGTCCACGGCGGCGTCGGCGGTGGTGTGGTTCTCTTCGACGCTGAGGGTAAACCGGAAAACACGAAGCCGCTTGTGCTCGAAAAGGACGATGTTATTGGCGTGGCCTTCGACGCCGAAGGGCGATGTGCCGTTGGTTACAACGGTATCGTCGGTGGCGGCGGGGTAACGTTCTTCGATACCAGTGGTGAGTTGGTACCCAGGAAGCCGCTGCTGGTCGAGGAGGGCCATGTCACCGGCTTGGCCTTCGACCGCGACGGGCGATGTGCCGCGGCTTACAATGCCCGCGGCGGCGTCGGCGGCGGTGTGGTGCTCTTCGACGCCGCGGGTAAGCCGGAAACCACGGATCCGCTGCTGGTCAAGGAGGGCCATGTCATCGGCGTGGCCTTCTGCCGCGACGGGCGATGCGCTGCGGCCTACGAGGGCGGGATAGTGCTGTTTGACGCCAGCGGCAACCGGACGCCCAGGAATCCGCTGGTGATCGAGAAGGGTCGTGTCACCGGCTTGGCCTTCGACCACAACGGGCGATGTGCCGCGGCTTATGTGGCCCCCGGCTTTGGCACCGCCGGCGGTGTCGTGCTGTTCGACGCCGTGGGTGAACAGGTGCCCAAGGAGCCGCTGCAGGTCGAGGAGGGCCCTGTTACCGGCGTGACCTTCGACCCCGACGGACGCTGTGCTGCGACTTACCCCAGAGGTGTGGTGCTGTTCGACACCGAGGGTAAACGGACGCCCAAGGAGCCGCTGCAGGTCAAGTTGGGCAGTGTCATCGGTGCGGCCTTCGACCGCGACAGGCACTGTGCTGCGGCTTACGGAGTCGGCGGCGGCGAGGGTGGCGGGGTGGTATTCTTCGACGCCGTGGGTGACCCGGCGATCAGGAAGCCGCTGCTGATCAAGGAGGGCGATGTCGCCGGCATAGCCTTCGACCCGGAAGGTCGATGTGCCGCGGCTTACAATTCCCGCAGCGACGTCGGTAGGGTGGTGCTCTTCAACGCCGAGGGTGAGTTAACGACTCCGGAACCGCTTCCGGTCGATGAGGGCCGTGTCAAGGGTGTGGCCTTCGACCGCGAAGGCCGCTTCGCCGCTATTTACTACGGTGGGGTAGTGCTGTTCAACGCCGCGGGTGACCGGGCTCCCAAGGAGCCGCTGCTGGTCAAGGAGGGCGGTGTCGTGGGCGTGGCCTTCGACCGCGATGGGCGATGTGCCGCGGCTTACAATGTCCCCGGCGGCGTTGGTGGCGGTGTAGTGCTCTTCGAATCGCGTGGAGAACGAATGAGATCTGCGCCCTTTGAGGTGAGCGGAGCGACTGTAAATGGGGTGGCGTTCGACGGCGCGGGACGCCTTGCCGTAGGCGTCAACTTTAACAGCGGCAAACCCGCTAACGTGGTTTTCTTCGATGTCGATCCCGCCTCCTTGCGACAGAAGGTGGAGCGCAAGGCTAACCGCAACTTCACCTGGAAAGAGTGGATACGATATTTCCCCGAGGCTCGTTATCGCCGCACGATACCGTACCGGCCCTGGCCGCACGATTTGCCCGAGGAGGAGCGGAAAAAGGCCGAAGACGCGGAGCGTGAATCGATGAAGGAGAAGGGCGCATCATGAGCCGCCCTTCTCGCATCCTACGCCCCCTCCCCGCGTTGGCCTCGAAGGGGGGGCCGCCGACACCCTTATCGCCGGGCCGGCCGCCCCGGCTTCAGCTCGAACGCCAGGGCCTTCTCGCCGCCCGGGGGTACTTCGGCCGTCAGGGTCGTGCGGAGGTTGTACTGCTCCGGGATCAGCTCCCGGTGCTCTTCGACCAGCAGGCCGGTGTTGTCCGGGTCCTTGACCTTCTTGCCGGTCGCCTTCCGGGCCCAGACCGAGACCTTGTGGGGGCCCGCCGCGGGGCCTTCCGACTTGGGCAGGGCGAACTCGCCCCCTTCCACCACGGCGCTGACGACCGGCAGCTTGTCGTCGACCGGCTGGAACGTGATCAGGCCCCGTTCCAGCGGCTTGCCGTCGAACGACACCCGGCCGGCGACCGGCTGGCGTTCCGGTCCATCGCTCGCCCCGCCGCAGCCCCAGGAGGGCAGGGCCGCCGCGGCGACGACGGCCAGGATGCTCAGCTCGGATTTCATGCGGATTCCTCCTCGATCTGGAATTCCTGGGAGTCCATCAATAAGAATCGGCCGAGATGATCTCGCCGCCGGCCCGAGAGCCGAGCGCCCAGAGCGTCGGCGGGCTGACGCTGTCCTTGAGGAACCGGGCCGAGCCGTCGGCCAGCAGGACGTTCGCGCCGCCCGGGTGCAGGCTGCTCAGGCCGATCATGCCGGGCGATTGCAGCGTGCCGCTGCCGTTCACCGAGCAGTTCGGATACGGCGGGTTCGGCCCCAGCAGCGTGTTGCCCATCGAATAGCCGATCAGGCCCAGCGACCAGTTCTGCCCCAGCGTGTTGCTCTTGCCCAGGTAGGCCCCGGGCGACTTCGCCGCGGCGGCGCACTGCGAGATCCAGGCCGGGAAGCTCGCCGCCAGCCTCGGCATCGACAGCGAGCCGTCGTTCCGCTGCGTGCCGGCCGGGAACTGGCCCAGGAAGATGATGTCGGTGGGGATCGTCACCTTGCTCGAATCGCCCGAGCCGGTCCGCCACTCGCCGAACGCGATCGTCTGGCTCGTGCCGTCGGTGATCTCGGCGATGCCGTGCGTCCGGCCCAGGTCGCCGACGTACTCGAACAGCCCGTTCGGCGGCCCGCCGCTCTGCTGGCCGGCGAATTCCAGCGTCGAGCCCAGCGAGGCGAAGTAATTCCCGCCCGGCGCCCGCCGGTTATTGAACATCTTGCCCGACCCCTCGTGATTCCACGACGGCGGCGGGCTCGACGGGCAGAGCATCACCGACAGCCGGGTGAGCGTCGTGGTCGAATTCACCCAGTCGCCGTAATCGGGGTCGTTGAAGCAGGCCAGCGAGAAGTTCGCCGCGTTGTACAGCGCCGGCTGCTCGGAGAAGCCCAGCAGCCGCACGAACGCGCTGAAATCGCGGTTGTTGCCCGTCGTCCGATCGCCCCGCCGGCCCCACAACGCCCCCGGCGGGAACGTGTCGAACGTCGCGTGGTAGTTGTGCAGGGCCAGGCCGATCTGCTTGAGGTTGTTGGTGCACTGGATCCGCCGGGCGGCCTCGCGGGCCTGCTGGACCGCCGGCAAGAGAAGGGCGATCAGGACGCCGATGATCGCGATCACAACCAGCAGCTCGATCAGCGTGAAACCTCGACGGGCACGGGCGATCATCGGAAATCCTCCTTGTCTGCGTGAAATCGGTGCGATCGGACGACGATCCGCGAGGCGCGGACCGCGAACGGCGACGCGGCCGGAACGGGCCGCATCGGTGGCGCGGGGAGGCCGCGACAAGCGCGGCTAGCAATGTCCCGCATGTCTTATGTCTGGATGGGGCCGGGGCCGATCAGGCCCTCGGACAGCGGTCGCGGGCGGCGACCGCCGGGAGCAGGGCCGACCCGCGCCGGGACCCCGACGATTGCGGCCCCCTCGGCGTGAAACGGTCCATCCGCAACCCTCCCCAAATCGGCCGGGATAGCGATCCCGACCAGACGATCGGAATCCTACCATTCCCACTGGAAAGGTCAAGATCTGTTCCTGGCCAATCCCACCGAACTGGTCAGGAAACAGTTTCGGACGGGAAATGGCCCGGACTTGAGGCGGATTCGAGGGGCAGGGGGCGTCGGGCACCGACGCTTGCGGGCTTCTGGGCCAGGCTTAGGGATCGGGCGGGCCGCTCCTCGAACGTCCACGGGCCGTTGTCGGCCGGCCGCCTCACCACGCTGGGGGGATCACCGGACTGCCTTCCGGCGGTCGCGTAGGGCCGCCTGTTTCGCCCGGTTCCCGCAGACCTCCATGCTACACCATCGACGGGCCTGACCTCGCGTGCGGTCCAGGAACAGGAGCGTGCAGGTCGTGCCCTCGCAGGCCTTGATGTGGCGGAAATCCCGGTTGCAGGCGCATTCGGCGATGGCTTCCCCGATCGGCAAGAGGAGCGATTCCGGGGAGCGCCATCGCCGAACCGTTTCGATCCGGAGGGCGGGGGCCTCGCCCCCGGCCCCGGCCACGATCCGTCCGAACCGCTCGTCTCGGTCCAGCAAGTGGTTCAGCGGCTCCAGGTCGCGCAGGTCGTGCGCCCCGAGATTCCTGCCGCTTCGCGCCCGGACGAATCCCCGGAACCACTCGCGCAGGTCCCTGGCCCGGGCCGCGACGCCGTCCAGCTCCCCCGGAATCGCCTGGCGCTTCAGGGCCTTCAAGGCATCCGTCGGCACGAGTTGTGCCTCCCTGAGCCACGCGAGGAGGCCGTCGCCGTCATCGATCCAGTCGACCTGTACGTCCACCGGCGTGGCCAGGGTGTTGAGGAAGTCGAGGCCGGTCGATCCCGAGATGAAGAATGCGGGCGGCCTGCGGGCGCCCATCCGGGTGCGACCCGAGGGCCCCATTCTTGAATCAGGCATTGCGAATACCTTGACAAGTCGCAGGCCGCTCCATAACCTGCCTGAAGAATCTGATCCGGTGACGAACCGGAGGGGCTCCTGGTTCTACTCCCTCCACTATACCGGATTTTTCCGGATACCGGGCCGGCGATTTCCATCCGGCCCGCGTTGTCCTTTGGGGTTACATCGCGCGAGGTCGATCGCGGTGCCCGCCGATGGCGGCCGCTCCTTCGGGGCCGGACGCTTCGCGATCGAGACGCATGCCGGCCGGATCGCCGCGGCGATCCGGGGGTTCCTTCCGGGGCGACCCGTCGGCCTGGCTCGGACAGCCCGGCGGGCATGCCCCTTTCCGATGCCTCGGAGGCCCGCGATGCGCGCCATCGTCCTCGAGAAGTTCGGGGGGCTCGACAGCCTCGTGTACCGGGACATCCCCGAGCCCGAGCCGGAGGCCGGCCACGTGGTGATCCAGGTGAAGGCGTTCGGGATCAACCACGCCGAGATGCACATGCGGCGGGGCGAATGGGCGGAGGCCGCCCCGGTGAGCGGGATCGAATGCGTCGGCCTCGTCGCCTCGTGCCCGGGCGGCGAGTTCCCGGTCGGGGCGAAGGTGGCCGCGCTCATGGGGGGCCTCGGCCGGACCATCAACGGCAGCTACGCGGAGTACACCCGCGCCCCCGCGTCGAACGTCGCCCTCATCGAGTCGGATCTCCCCTGGGCCGAGCTCGCCGCCCTCCCCGAGACCTTCGCGACCGCGTGGACCTGCCTGTTCCGTAACCTCGAGGTGGCGAAAGGCCAGGCCCTGATGATCCGGGGCGCGACCTCGGCCTTCGGCCGGGCGGCCGTGAAGCTGGCCGTCAACGCCGGGGCGGACGTGATTGCCACCACCCGGAACCGCGAGCGGTTCGCCTCGTTGGAGGGGCTCGGCGTCCGGCGCGCCGAGTTGGAGGGGCCGGGCCTTTCCGGGCGGATCGCCGAGGCGAAGGGGCTCGACGCGGTGCTCGACCTGGTCGGCAACAGCACCATCCTCGATTCGCTCCGGATGCTCCGCCGCGGCGGCCGCGCCTGCCTCGCCGGCTGGCTGGGCGGCCTGGCTCCGATCGCGGACTTCAACCCGCTCCTGCAGATGGCCAGCGGCGTCTACCTGACCTTCTTCGGCAGCTTCGTCTTCGGCACGCCGGGCTTCCCGCTTTCCGACGTCCCGCTGCGGGAGATCGCCGAGGACGTGGCGGCGGGCCGGCTGGAGGCGAGGCCTTCCCGCGTCTTCCGGTTCGGCGAGATCCGCGAGGCCCACCGCGTCATGGAGGCCAACGAGGCCGGCGGGAAGATGGTTGTCGTCCACGACTGACCGGCGCGGGAGGGGGGCCGAATTGCCTCCCCCGACCCGGCCGAGGCGGGACGACGGGAAGCCCCCGGTCGTCGCCCCCGACGTGAACGGGACCCTGCTCGACATCGAGCCCTTGTCGCCCCCGTGACGACCGCCCCGGGCTCCGTGAGCCTTGCGGATGCCGGTCGCCCGAAGGAGGAGGAGAGGAGATGCCACACCCTGAGGGATACGACGTGGTCGTCCTGGGCAGCGGGGCGGCCGGCAAACTCCTGGCCTGGACGCTGGCCGCGCGGGGGAAACGCCTGGCGGTCATCGAGCGGCGGTATGTCGGGGGGGCCTGCCCGAATATCGCCTGCCTCCCGAGCAAGAACGTGATCCACGCCGCGAAGGTGGCCGCATACGTCCGCCGAGGGGCCGAGTTCGGGGTCGGCGGCGGCGACCGAAAGGTCGACATGGCCGCCGTCCGGGACCGCAAGCGGGCGATGGTCGACGGCCTGGTCGCACTGCACCTGGAGAAGTACCGGGAGAGCGGCGCCGAGCTCGTCATGGGCCACGGCCGCTTCGTGGCACCGAAGACCCTCGAGGTCGCCCTCATCGCGGGCGGGGCCCGGACATTTCGCGGCGACACGGTGGTGATCGACACCGGGTCGCGCGCCCGGCTCGGCGACACCCCCGGGCTGGCGGAGGCCCGCCCGCTGACGCACGTCGAGGCCCTGGACCTGGGCCACGTCCCGGGGCACCTGGTCGTCCTGGGCGGCGGCTACGTGGGCCTCGAGCTGGCGCAGGCGTTCCGGCGGTTCGGCAGCCGCGTGACCGTCGTCGAGCGCAACGACGCGCTGATCCACCGCGAGGACCCGGACGTCCGCGAGGCGATCGAACGGCTCTTCCGGGACGAGGGGATCGGGGTCGTGACCGGGGCCGCCGTCGATCGCGTCGAGGGGAAGTCCGGGGGATCGGTCCGACTCCGGACGCAACGCGGCACGATCGAGGGGACGGACCTCCTCGTCGCCGGGGGGCGCACGCCGAACACCGACGGCATCGGCCTGGAACTCGCGGGGGTCGAAACGGACGCGCGGGGGCACGTCCGGGTCGACGAGCGGCTGCGGACGACGGCCGAGGGCGTCTGGGCGGTGGGCGACTGCGCCGGCAGCCCGTACTTCACCCACATCGGCGAGGACGACTTCCGCGTGGTGCTGGCCAACCTCTCCGGCGGGGACCGCGTGACCACCGGCCGGCAGGTGCCGTTCTGCCTGTTCACCGACCCGGAGCTGGCCCGGGTCGGGATGAGCGAGCGGGAGGCCCGCGAGCGGGGCGTCCCGTACCGACTCGCCCGGATCCCGATGGAGGCCGTGCTGCGGGCCCGGACGCTCTCCGAGACGCGAGGATTCCTCAAGGCGCTCATCGAGGTGGGCGGCGACCGCATCCTCGGCTTCACCGCGTTCGGGCCCGAGGCCGGCGAGGTGATGGCCGTGGTCCAGGTCGCCATGCTGGCCGGCCTCCCCTACACCGCGCTGGGGGACGCTGTCCTGGCCCATCCCACGATGGCCGAGGGAATCGCAACCCTGTTCTCGTCCGTGCCGAAGGGATAGGGCAAGTACGGCCACCGGACGGCCGGCAGACGCGGCGGTCGTCGGCCCAGATCACATGGGAAGCCACCGTGAAGGCAGTTCACGATCGGATTGCCGATCGAACAGGCTCCCCCGGGCGTGACCCGTCCTGGCCGGCACGCCGGTTGCCGGGGTGAAGGTCGAGGATACGGCCTGTCAATCACGCCCCCATCCGGCGGGCGGCCCGAAGCCCCGCAACCAGGAGGACCATCGCCATGTCGGACAGTGTTTTCCGCGAACACAAGCTGACGGATGCCATCCCCAAGGACCAGCAGCCCCCGGAAACGCCGCCCGACGGCGGCAATCCCCATGCCACCCCCGATACCACCGCCGAGCAGATGCGCCAGAGGCAGAAGGGCGAACAGGCCCAGAACGCCCAGGGCGATCTCCGCGACCGGCTCGTGGAGATCGGCAAGGCCAACCACATGGGCGGCCGGAGCACAGGCCGCAAGAGCGACCAGTGACCTCGGCGGGCCCGGGATGGCCCCGTGCACCGATTCAGGCGGCACGGGGCCTATCCCCATCCCTGCGAGGCCGTACGAATTCGCCGTCGCCGCAACTTCCGGGCATCACTTCAACCACCGCACGGCGTTCTCCAGCACCCGCAGCGGCTCGGCCTGCTTGTAAACCGGGTAGGTTTCGTGCCCCGGGCGGAAGTAGAAGACCCGGCCCTTGCCGACCTTCCACACGCAGCCGCTTTGGAATCGCTCGCCCTGGTCCCACGCCTCCTCGAAGACGACCTCGTCGGGCGTCGGGACGTGGAACGTCCCGCCGTACATCTCCGTCTGAGGGATGTCCCAGCGGGCCGGCAGGCCGGCGGCGATCGGGTGGTCCGGCCTGAGGGTGGTGACGTGCGACGGCTTGCCGTCGGCCCGCCACGCCGGAAAGACGCACTGCGGCAACGTCAAGCGCCAGACGTTGCCGTCGAGTTCCTCCACCCACGGGGTCGGGCGATCGTCGGCCTTCACGGGCCGGCCATACGGCGATTCGTTCGCGTACACCCAGCGGGCCGAGGCCCGTTTGGCCTCGGGCACTTCCCGAAGGGCGTCGGCCCTGGCACGCTCCTGCATCAGCCGGACGAACGGCCTGGCCCAGTGCGCCGAGTGCAGCGCGATCAGGGCGAGCTTGCCGTCGAGCACGCGACGCACGACCGCCTCCGCCCGCCCGTCGTCCTGATCCTTGACGCGGACATGGCTCCAGACCACCAGCACGTCGGTCTGGTCGAGCGCCGCGTCGCCGAGGCCCTGGTCGGGGTCGTCGAGCCTCGCGGACTTCACGGCCAGGCCCGGTCGCTTCGCCAGGTGGGCCGCGATGGTCTCGCCGAGGAACCTGTCCCCGTAGGCCCTCTTCTGCTCCGGTTGCTGCTCGTCCCAGACGAGCACGCGCACGGGATCGTCGGCACGCGGGGCGACGAGGGGGCCGAACAGCAGGACGGCGAGGAAGGTGAGGTGTTCCATGGCGTTCCCGAACCGGGCGGATCCGGCTAGAAAGGGGCCTTGTCGGCCTTCCGGAATCGTTCCGTCACGTCCCCGGAGAGGTCGATGTTGTCGGGGTCCAGGGTCATCACCGGCGAGCCGGGGGCCAGGTCCATCTTCGACAGGTCGGCCCAGATCACGTTCGGGCTGGTCGTCAGCTCGAAGTAGTATCGGAGCTTGGTGAGGTTCATCACGGTCCGGTACTCGGTGTTGTAGATGCCGAACCCCTTGTAGGGGGCGCCGAACGGGACCGAGACGTTCCTCGCGATGGCGATCGCGCTCGCCACGGCCTCCCGCTCGGTCTTGGGCTCCGGCAGCATGGCCGAGTAGTAGGCGATCCGCTGGAATCGGTCGGTCGCCTTGACGTTCCCCGGCAGCGGGGTGTCGCTGCTTGGTTTGCGGAAATCGTGCTGCTTCAGCAGCGCCAGTTGCTCGTCGTAGGGCGGGTCGTTCGTCATGATCCGGAATTCCCGGCCGTGGTGGACCACCGGCTTGCCCTTGATGTACTCGATGATCGCGGAGTCGCCCGTGGCATCCTCGATGGCCAGGTGCACGGTCGTCTTGCTGCCGCGGGCCTCGGTGAGGGTGATCTGCACGCGTTCGAGGAGTTCGAGGGCCTCGTTCACGGTGGCGGCGTTGTCGATCGCGTACTGGCCCCAAAGCGCGGCGTTCAGGCCGGGCTTCGTCGCGTCCCTCGGCCCGAAGTCGGCGGCGGTCAGGTACAGCATGTGGAAGGCCAACCCCTTCTCGTTGAACCCGTCGGCCGCCCCGACGCCGTACACGGTCGTGACTAGGCTGCCGTACTTCGACACCCACCGCGCGGGGTTCTCCGCGACCACCACCGCGGATCCCAGCTTCCCGCCGTCCCGCTCCTGGCCGCGCGGGAACACGGTGAGGACCGGCTCGGTCGATTCCGGCCAGTCCATCGTGCGGGCGACGAACACGCCCAGCTTGTTGGAGTTCCAGAGGAACCGCGAGCACGGCCGCGCCGGCGCGGCGATCAGCACCGCGAGGAGAACGGCGGCCCCCGCCTTCCAGGACTTGCGCATCGGATCGTCCCCGGGGTTGGCAACCAGCATGGACGCGTGGGGCGCCCCGTCGCGCCGCCGCCCAGGCACCCGGCCCGCTCACCCCGGCCGATCCGGGGGGAGAGGGGGATGGCCCGGGAAAAGCCTAAGCGCGGGCCGCCCCCGGTGCAACGCCCGGCCCGCCCGGGATCGTGCCGACCTCGTACCGGGCGTGCTTGATCAGGTTGTTCGTCCCGGCCGCCCGGATCATCATCCCGGCCAGCAGGTCGCGGAGCCAGACGCTCGCCCGGCCTTCCCACTGGAGCAACTTGCCGAATTCCCACGCCTCGTTGGTGACCGCCGAGGTCCTCGGGAACCGCTCGGCCTCGAACGCGGCCAGGGCCGATTCCGGGTCCCCGGCGTTGGCCAGGCACCGCGCCAGGACCACCGCGTCCTCGATCGCCATGCCGCCGCCCTGGCCGAAGTTGGGGGTCGTCGGGTGGGCGGCGTCGCCGACCAGCACCGCCCGCCCCTCCGACCACGGTCGGGACGGCGGGCGGTCGAGAATGTCCCCGCGGATCACCCCGTCGGCCGGCGTGGACGCGATCAAGTCCGGCAGCGGCGGGGCCCAGTCGCGGAACGCCTCCAGGGCCGCCGCCCGCTCGTCCGCCGCGCGGGCGCCGGCCGGCGCGTTCCGGGTGGCGAACCAGTACACCCGGTCCCCGGTCAGCGTGTTGATGCCGACCTGCGACCCCCGGCCGGTCCACAAGGTCAGGTCGCCGGGCCGGGCCGACGCCGGCCTTGGGCAAACCCCTCGCCAGCAGGTATACCCGGCGTACCGCAACGTGGGGGCCGAACAGCGACGCCCGGACCGCCGACCGGATGCCGTCGGCCCCGACCAGCAGGTCCGCCTCGTCGGTAAGGCCGTCGGCGAACCGGGCGGCCACCCGCCGCCCTCGCAGTTCGACCCCGGTACACTCGTGCCCATACCGGGCCACGCCCGGGGGCAGGTGGGTCGCCAGCGCCCCGACCAGCTCGGCCCGGTGGACGAAGCCGACGAACGGGCTGTATCCCAGTTCCTTCTCGAACGCGGCGGCCTCGGCGGTCGCCTGCGGTCGGCGGCCTTCCCTCGCGGCCATCGCCACATGGGACGCCGGCAGGGTGACGGCGCGGACCGACTCGCCGACCCCCAGGGCGTCGAGCGCCCGCATCCCGTTGGCCCAGATCATGATCCCGGCCCCGACCTCGCGGAGCCCCGGGGCCCGCTCGTAAAGGGCCACGTCCAGGCCGATCTTCCCCAGCCCGATCGCGCAGCAAAGCCCGCCGATCCCCGACCCGATCACGATGGCACGCATGGGATCACCTGGGCGGCGGCCCGCCCATCATGGGTTGCGACGTGGCCGGGTGCATGGAACGCATCGCAAGGCGCGCCGCACGAACGCGCCGTCGAATACATACCAGCCACGGAAGGGATTGTCGAACCACGAGCCCGGCCCGACGCCCGGGAAGTCATAACCGATGCTGATGGACTCGGGCAGTTCGTCGGGCCGGTCGATCCAGTCGTAGAGGCCGTTCACGCAATCGTACGCGTCGATATGTCGGAGATCCTGGCGGAGCCGACCGGCGGAGGCCGGAAGGGCCGGCTCACCCGTGCAACCGCCGAACGGTTGGCTTTCGAGCTTCGTATTCACTCATAGCACCACACGGATCCGACCACGTCTCTGTCAAGAGTTTTCTCGCTGATGATTTCCGCCAAGCCAATAATGCCACTCGCGCTTGAGCCTCCCGACTCGTCGAAACTGACCTTCCTGGCGCTCACATAGGGATCCCAGTTGACGTACCTCGACGAATTGGTGTCGAGCGCGATGAGAATCATGGCGTGGCCGATGGGGTGGGTTCGCCGCCAGATGACAGGGCTCTTTTCGATGGCGAACCTCGCCTTCGGCTTGGCCTTCATGCCGAGCAGCGTGCAGTAGAGAACGCCGAGTTCCGCCGGGTACAGCCCGCGGCCCAGGGCCTTGTATGGGGCGATCGCCTTTTCATATCGGGGCAGCTCTTTCTCGCCATTCTTCCAGAGGAAGAGCATCCGCCCGCAGGCCTCCCAGCACGTATACACTTCACTCTGGGCTATGCACCTAATCTTTTTGTGGTGATCGAATAGCATGGTAGCTCTCGCGTCTCTGCTTTGTCAGATATCCATGCAATCCGCATGGCTCCTTCAAGCTAGCCTCGAGGTCGCGACTCATCGCAGGCCCACCGAAGGAGCCTCGCGGGCGACGACCATTCTCGGCCTCGACCTCGGCCAGTTCAAGGGCGTCGCCGGCACTTACGACACCGACGAAGCCGAAGCCCGCCGCGCCTCCTTCCGCACCGACCCGGACCCGCTCCGCGAATGGCCCGAAAGGGGACGCCCCGACCTCGTCTTGTTCGAGACCTGAACGGTCGCCGGGTGGGTCGCCGACCTGTGCCATTGCCTCGCCATCCCCGACCCGATGCAAGAGGCCCGGCGCCGGTGCAAGCGCAAGCGCAACGCGACGACGCCCTCAAGCTGGCGAAGATGGCCTCGCTCGGCGAGCGGCACGGTATCAGGCATTTCCCGCCCCCGTGGCGATCGCCTGGCCCATGGAAGGAAGGGCACCGCGGCAGGCCGGTCCGCCGGGCCGGATCAGGGAAGGAGGGAAAGCGGGTCCAGGTCCTATTCCTCCGGATCCGCTTCGACTTCGGAGAGCGGGATGAGTTGGACGACGAGTTGACCAAGGCACACTTCGCCGTCCTCGTCCTCCGCGTCGTCGAATTCCCACGCCCTGGCCAGGTACTCGCCGGGGGGCCACGCGAATTCGACCTGAGACCCGGGGCCGAAGTACTTCTTCTTCTCCTCGGGTGTGAACCTCAAGGACCAGCTCCAGGTGACGGCCAGCCGAGGCCCGCGAGGGGCGATGAAGGTGGCGCCCGGGCACCGGAGGGTCGTCAGCCCCTTCTTAACGCGCCCGGAGGCCTGTTGCACCCGCTTCTCGTCCTGGGTAAGCCCCGCCGACCTGAACCGGATGTCCATGCCGTTCATATCGACGGCAAAAGGGAGCATCGCCAGGGAACCCTCCCAGCCCAGTTGCACGCAGCGGCCCAGTCGTCGCGCGACCTCAGCCCGGCTCAACTGGGAATGCCGCTGCGTGCAGGCGTGGGGATACGGGGAGTAACCCCGGAGGGCGGGAGGCTGGCTGGCCATCCAGTCAAGCGCCCCCGCGACGAGCCCACCGACGTCGCCGCTGAACTCCCGGAACACCTCATCCGTCACGACCTCGGGGTCGTAGAGGAGCAGGGCCCCCTCGCTCGCGTGCGCCCAATCGACACCGATGGGGTCGTTGAAGCGAAGCTGGACGAGTTTCTCGGCACCGGGCCCACCATCTGCCGACTTCCGCAGCTTTCCCATGGCCCTTCAGCCGTCCTTCGGGCTGCCCAGGATGAAGCTCAGCGGGCCACCCCGCCGGCACGACCGTGGATCGCACGAAAGCCGCCGCGGCGGACCGGCTGCAACGCGAGGTCAGGCCGAATCCACGCCGTTCGAGCGCCACTCGGTTTGCCGGCGCCGGGCCGGAGCAGGACCCCGGCGAAGCCATCGGCACTCGATAGCGGTTCTCGCATGGGTTGCCTCCTATTCTAGGCCGTGTTGACTGAAGCTGGGTTAGCCTGGCGGACTACGTGAGCATGATCGCGATCGAGGCGACCCAGACGAAGCCCAAGTAGTTCGCCGCCCGCTTGTCATACCGGGTGGCCACCCGACGATATCGCTTCACCCGGGCGAAATACCGTTCGATCACGTTCCGCTCCCGGTACAGGTGCCGGTCATAGGGGACGGCCTCCTTGCGATTCCGCCGCGGCGGGATGCATGGCTCCGCCCCGGCCGCGCGGATCGCGGCCCGGTTGGCGTCCGAGTCGTACCCCTTGTCCGCCAGCACCGACTCGGTCGCGACCCCGGCGATCAGGCCCGGCAGGCGCGGGCTGTCCGCCGCCTCGGAGCCGGTCAATTCCAGGGCCACGGGGTGGCCCAACGGGGTCACGGCCGCATGGATCTTGCTGCCGAACCCGCCGCGGCTGCGGCCCAACGCCTCGGCCGACTGGCCGCCGGTGCCGTCGCCTTTTTTTTGGCCCCCGCGGCGGCGGCCGAGGCGCGGACGCACGAGCTGTCGACGCTGAGCCACTCGGTATCGTCGTCCCGCAACTCGGCCGCGATGCGGGCCCAGACGCCGTTGCGGCACCAGCGATTGTACCGCTGCCACAGGCTGTTGGGCTTGCCGAAGCAGGCCGGCAGGTCGGCCCAGGCGACGCCGGTCTTGGCCAGGTAGCGGATGGCATTGACGAATAACCGGGTATCGTGGCCGACACCGCCATGCCCGCCGGCCTGGCCGGGGAGCAGGTGGGCGATGCGGTCCCAGTGATCGTCGCGGATGTCGTGGCGGCTGAGCATGAGCGACCTCGGGGGCGAGAATGGGCCGCCACGCTATCGCAATTCGCCCAACTTCAGTCAATACGGCCTAGCCCCACCGGCGTGACCCCGGCACGAAGCGCCCGCGAGGAAATCACGCCGGCTCGGGCGGTTCCCGTCGAGGCAGTCCCGGGGGAAACGCCCGGATCCGGTACGGGGTCTCGCCCGAGCAAGCCGGTTCCATCGGCAACTCGACCGTGGATCGCCCCGATAGAACCCCGACCTTCCGCGGGACCGGATCCCCAGCCCGGATTTTCCCCCGGGATTCCCGGCACGCCCCAATCCGATCCTCCATATTACCCACGATGGGTTTTCCCATCCCCGATCGCGGCTCGCATCCATGCGGCCAACCATCGAGGGGAGGAGCCGTGCGGTCCTTGAGAGGAGCCTGACGCCTCGCGTTCGCTCCTGGAACAAGGTTTCGCATCATGTCGCTGCTCCAGAATGGCCCCCTCCCCCCGGACCATGGCGGCCCCAAGGGCCAGTTCCTGAACCTCCCGATCTTGCCGGGCAAGACCCGCCGCGAGATCGCCATGGCCGAGGATCCGCCCGGCGCCGGGTGCCAGGAGGTCCTCCGCCAGGGCCGGCCCCACGAGGACCTGGGCATCCCCCGGCCCGCCTCGCTCTCCGGCTACGAGATCTCCGCCCTCAACTCCAGCAAGCACCGCTGCACCGCCACCAAGCGGACCCCCGCCGAGGAGGCCGAATACCAGCTCGTCCGCGGCGAGCAGTTCGCCAACCTCCGGCCCGAGGTCCCCGAGGAGATCGAGGCGGCCGAGCGTTGCACCGAGTCGCGGTTCATGTGGAGCAAGTGCAACCGGGCCATCGGCCGCCTGGCGATCGACCTGATCGACCAGGACAAGGCCCGGCGCAAGGCCCCGGCCGAGGCCAAGGTCGCCCGGATCGAGGCCTCGCTGTTCCTCTGGGAGCGCCTGGAACGGAACAAGTACCCGTTCGGCGTCGGCTACGGCGACCATTACGAGATCCTGCTGAAGGACCTCGACCCGGAGTGCAGCATCAAGAATTTGCGGTCGCCCAAGGCGCGGGTATTCGCCTACCTGCACTCGCAGGCCAAGGCGCCGGCCCGCCTGGTGGGGCTGCTCGAGAAGTTCCGGGCGACGCGGAAGGGCCGCGGCCAGGACCCGGAGTACGACGAGTACCTGGCCGGCCTCGATAGGCTGGAGGCCGAGTGTGGCCAGTTGACGACCTGGGTGATGAAGCACGTCTCCGAACTGCGGCACGAGCTGGAGGCGGCCAAGCGCGAGCTGGCTCGGGTCGACGCGACCCCGGGCGACCCGGACCTGATCCTGCTGCTGTCCGACGAGTACCGCAAGCTGAAGCGGTACCAGGACGAGCACGAGCGGGCGTACTACCGCAACCTGAACGGATTCCAGGCGATCCGGCGTCGGCTGATGTCGGCGTACGACCAGGGGATGGGCGCGGTCCAGAAGAAGTACGACGTGATGTTCAAGGTGGGCCCGCTGGGGATCCACCTGCCCGACTCGCTGGCCTCGCTGTGCCCGTACGACCAGCTCGAGGCGATGATCCGCATCATGATGCGGGAGCAGCGGTACTACGACCCCAGTTCCCGAAACGGATGCCGGATGAGCGCCGAGATGGCGCAAGCCTCTGAAAACCAAGGCATTTCGGCGGCGACGTGGGGCGGGGTGGACTCCGACGGCAAGGGCGGCAAGCGGATCATCGGCGGCGAAACGTCGCTGATGCCGCCGCCGGGGGCCCCGAAGCCGCCCGACGAGCCCGAACCGCCCCGCTGAGGGGCGGCTCAGGACCGGCAAAGTCGGCACAAATGGCCCCCGAAAAACGGGGGCGGCGATCGGGGTCCGCACCCGGTCGGCGGATCGGGCCCGCAGGACGCGTTTCGTACCTCTTCGGGATCCTTCGATGGCGGGCGGGACCGATGGTGGATCTCCTGGGTCCGGGCGCGAAGTCGCGACGAGCCGGCCGGCGGTCCCTTGACCGTAAAGGCCGCCGCCCCGGTATGATGGGCACCTTTGGATTCCTGGGGCATCGAGCCCGGGGGATCCGCAGGCGTGGCGACGCTCTTGACGGGATTGGCCCGCGACCGCGGGCCGGCCGAGGGCCGATCGCGGCGCAGGTCCCGGGGCCCGGCACGCAGATGAGCACGTCCGGCAGCAGCGGCGAGGCGGGTAGGACGGCGACGGTGACAGCCAGGCGGCTGGGCGGCGCGGGCAAGGTGCTGGTCGTGACGAGCGTGATGTTCACGTTCATCTCGTTCTGGCGCGCCGCGGCGATCGTCCTGTGCGACCTGGCCAGCACCGCGTACTACATCGGCGGCATCGTCGAGTCGCAGATCGGCAAGGCGGCCCCGTGGTTCATCCTGGGGGTGATGCTGTTCAGCTACGCCGTGCGGAGCGTCTACATCGAGAGCTGCTCGATGTTCGTCCGGGGCGGGGTCTACAAGATCGTCAAGGAGGCGCTGGGGAACAACCCGGCGCGGGTGGCCGTCTCGGCCCTGCTGTTCGACTACATCCTGACCGGGCCGATCAGCGCCACGTCGGCCGGGCAATACCTGGTCGGCCTGCTGAACGACCTGCTGGGGCTGGGCACCGACAGCGTGCTGGTCCGGTACCAGAACTACCTGGCGGCGATCTTCGCCATCGGCGTGACGATCTACTTCTGGCGGGTGAACATCCGGGGGATCCACGAGTCGAGCACGCAGGCGTTGCGGATCATGGGGGCGACCACGGTCATGGGGGCCGTGATGATCGTCTGGTGCGGCGCCACGCTGATCCTCCAGCCCGAGACGCGGCAACTGCCGACCGCGATCCCGGACCTGTCCAAGAAGGTCGATGCCGAGGGGCACATGATCCCGGACCCGTTCGGCAAGCAGGTGGACCCGCTGGGCTTCCTGGGCGAGACGAGGCTGGGCAGGAACCTGCGGCCCGAGTCGATGGCGGGCCACTGGTTCGGCATCCTGGGGCTGATCGGCGTGACGGTGGCGTTCGGCCACTCGATCCTGGCGATGAGCGGCGAGGAGACGCTGGCGCAGGTCTACCGCGAGGTCGAGAGCCCGAAGCTGCGGAACTTCAAGCGCGCGGCGTTCGTGGTGTTCGTGTATAGCCTGATGCTGACGTCCTTGATCAGCTTCTTCGCGGTGATGATCATCCCGGACGACCAGCGGACCGGCCAGTACGCCGGCAACCTGATCGGCGGCCTGGCGATGAACGTGGTCGGGCCGCGGTGGGCCAAGCTGGCCCTGAACGCGCTGGTGGTGGGCGTCGGCTCCTTGATCCTCTCGGGGGCCGTGAACACGGCGATCATCGGCTCCAACGGCGTCCTGAACCGGGTCAGCGAGGACGGGGTCCTGCCCGACTGGTTCCTCAAGCCGCACCCGAAATACGGGACGACCTCGCGGCTGATCAACCTGGTCTGCATCATGCAGATCGTGACGATCGTCGCCAGCCGCGGCAACGTGCTGACGCTGGGCGAGGCGTACGCGTTCGGCGTGGTCTGGAGCTTCGTGTTCATGACCGGCTCGATGCTGGTCCTGCGGTTCAACAAGCCGGGGCACCGCGAATACGAGGTGCCGCTGAACATCAAGGCCGGCAAGTACGAGTACCCGGTGGGCATCGCCCTGGTCTTCTTCGTGCTGGCGATCGCCGCGGTCGCCAACCTGCTGACGAAGGAGGTGGCGACGCTCTCGGGCGTGGGCTTCACGGCCGCCTTCTTCGCCGTGTTCTGGTTCACCGAGCACGCCAAGAAGCGGAGGGCCGGCAAGGACGGCCATCACGAGCACCTGGAGCACTTCAACCAGGAGCAGTCCGAGCAGGTCAGCTCGCAGGCCCTGGGCCTGTCGCTGCCGTTCCGCAAGCTGGTGTCGATCCGGTCGCCGCACAACCTGGACATGCTGCGGGTCTGCCTGGGCGAGACCGACCCCGAGACGACCGACGTGGTGGTGATGACGGCCGGCGTGATCCCGCCGGCCAGCGGCGACTTCACGCCGTCGATCACCGAGGAGGAGCGGGCCCTGCTGACGGCCGTCGTCAACATGGCCGAGCACGAGGGGAAGCCGGTCAAGACGATGGTGGTGCCGACCAACGAGCCGTTCTTCGCCATGGCGCAGACGGCCCGGATGATCGGCGCCCAGGAGCTGTTCATGGGGGCCTCGAACAAGTTCAGCCCCGACGACCAGCTCGACATGATCGCCCTGTACTGGATGAACGTGTGCAAGGGCGACCCGCAGCCGATGACGCTCCGCGTGCTGGGCCGGGGGCGGGACGTCCGCCTGGACATCGCCGGCGGCAGCCAGGTGCCCAGGCCCGGCCAGCTCAATGCCGAGGCGGTGCGGATGCTGGCCGAGCTGCGGGCGAGCTGGCACGGCGTCGGCAAGCTGCTGCTGGCGTACGACGGCAGCCCGCTGTCGGCCGACTTCCTGGACACGGTCCTGAGCTTCCTCGACCCGGCGGTGAGCGTCACGCTGATCGACGTGATCGAGGACACCGACCGCGACGGCGACCTGGTCGAGGAGGAGGCGACCGTCCGCGAGGTGGTCCGCCGCGGCATCGACCGGGCCCGCGAGCTGGGCCGCGAGGTGGCGCACCTGGAGGCCCGCGGCCAGGCGGGGCAGGAGATCGTCCGCGCCGCGGTCGCCGGCAAGTTCGACGCGATCTTCATGAGCCTGCGGGGCGTCTACCGGCGGGGCGACACCAGCGCCCTGGCGCCCAACACCCGTTACGTCCTGGAGAACGCCCCCTGCCGGGTGATCCTGGGGTTCGCCCCCAAGTCGATCCCGTCCGGCGCGGCCGATCCCGAGGAGCCCGCCCGCCCATGAGCCAGTCCCTTCCGCCGGGCCGCGCGTTCCGGTAAACCAGAGGGAGGCCGCCCGCGGGTCCGCGATGGCCCCGCGAACGCGGCCGGCACGATCGCTCGCACCGCCCGCGGGGTTACGATGGCCACGATGCAGCGGATACTGATCCCGACCGATTTCAGCGAGGTCACCCGGGACACGATCGACAAGGCCCGGGAGCTCGCCTCCACGACGCGGGCCGAGCTGCACGTCCTGCACGCGGCGCCCAACCCGGGGCTGTCGCTGCCCGGCGGCGACGAGGCCGAGCGACGGGCCCGGGAGTTCCACGACCGGCTCGAGCGGGCCGCGCAGGCCGCGGCGCTCGACGGCCTGCCGGTCGTCTGCGCCGTCCGGCAGGGGCGGCCCTGGGCGGAGATCGTCGCCTACGCCCGCGAGATCAAGGCCGACCTGATCGTGATGGGCACCCGGGCCCGGAGCGGCCTGGCCTACGCCGTGATGGGCAGCGTGTCCGAGCAGGTGATCCGGCACGCGCCCTGCCCGGTGATGATCGTCCGGCCGGCGGGCGAGGAAGTGCCGATCCCCGAGGCCGAAGGGGGCGAGGCCGACGCCGGGGCCGGGGAGGCCGGGCACGGGGACGAGGACGCCCGGAGCCGGTCGAAAACCCGGGCGATCCGGGCCCTGGTCGACAACTTCGGCGAACGCCTCGAGGGCGGCCGGCCCGATACCTGGGGGCGGATGGTCTACGCGCTCGGCCGCGAGCTCGACCTGGAGCCGCCCGAGGCGGGCCGGTTGCTCGGCGACCTGGAGGCATCCGGCTCGATCGCCTACAGCGGCGGCTACGAGGCGGAGCGGGAGGACGAGCAATCGACCCCCCCCGGCTGGTCCTTCGGGGGCCGGGCGGGCGCGCCGGGGGGCAACACGACCGAGTTCCAGGTCCTCGACGGCGAGGAGCCGGCCCCCTCGGCGTCGATCGACCTGCTCCAGCGGGCCCTGGTCCTGCGGGCCACGGACATCCACATCGACCCCGGCCAGCCGGGCGAATACCAGGTCCGGCTGCGGATCGACGGCCGCCTGGAGCCGTTCTGCACGCTCGACGCGGCCGTGGCCGTGCCCCTGATCCAGCAATTCAAGGTGATGGCCTCGATCGACATCACCGAGCCGTTCGAGCCCAAGGAGGGCCGGCTCGACCTGCCCGCCAGCCTGGCCGACGTCGAGGTCCGGCTGACCTCGTCGCCGGTCCAGGGCGGCACGGCGATGGCCCTGCGGACGCTCCGCAAGGACCGGATCGTGATGCCCCTGGAGTCGCTCGGCCTGCCCGAACACGCCCGAACGGCACTCGACCGGATGCTCCGATCGGGCGACGGCCTGCTGCTGATCACCGGGCCGACCAACGCCGGCAAGACGACCACGATCTACTCGCTGCTGAGCCACGTCAGCGGCGGCCACGGCGGGCGGAACCTGGTGTCGATCGAGGACCCGATCGAGTTCCCCCTGCCGTTCATCCGCCAGGTGGGCGTCGACCCCCGCCACAACCTGACGATGGCCCGCGGCCTGCGGACGATCCTGCGGATGGACCCGGACGTGGTCTTCGTCAGCGAGATCCGCGACGCCGAGGCGGCCGAGATCGCCATGAGGGCCGCCAGCTCCGGCCGGTTCGTGTTCGCCACCCTGCACACCCGCGACGCCGCCTCGACGGTCACCGCCCTGCGCGACCTCCGCGTCGACAACGAGTCGCTGGGCGCCAACCTGACCGGCCTGATCTCGCAGCGGCTGGCCCGTCGGCTCTGCCAACGATGCGCCCGCCGGTCGGCGATCACCCCGGCCGAGGCCCTGGCGTTCCGGGCCGAGGGGGTCGAGCCGCCCGAGGAGCTCAACCGGCCGGCCGGCTGCGACCACTGCCGGGGCACCGGCTACTTCGACCGGATCGGCATCTTCGAGGCGGCCATCGCCGACCCGGCCCTGAGCCGGGCGATCGCCGACGGTGCCCCCGAGGACGACGTCCGCTCGATGATCCGCGAGGCGGGCACCCCCAGCCTGATGGGCGACGCCCTGGCCAAGGCCGCGGCGGGGGTCACCTCGTTCGACGAGGCGCGCACCCTCAAATGGGCCTGAGCCGGGAGACCCCCGTGAAGAACCTGCTGCTGGAAGAGGTCCGCTACAAGGTCGAGGAGACGCCCAACGGCACGTGGCGGCGGTTCGTCTATCCCAACGGCCAGCTCTTCCAGGAATATGTCGATAACCGGCAGGTCTTCGGCCTGCCGCTGATCCATTATACCCACGGCCCTTGCCCCGAGACGGGCCGCCGCGTGGTGGCGACCGGGTTCATCGCGGTCGGCCGGCTGGCGGTGGGCGTGGTGGCGATCGGCCACGCGTCGCTGGGCGTGGTGGCGATCGGCCAGCTCGCCCTGGGCCTGCTGCTGGGGCTCGGGCAGGCGTCCACCGGGGCCCTGGCGATCGGCCAGCTCGCGGTCGGCCTGGCGTTCGGCCTGGGCCAGCTCGTCACCGGCTACGTGGCGATCGGCCAGTTCGGCCTGGGCCGATACGTCCTGGCCCAGCTCGGAGCGGGCGTCGACGTGTGGGACATCCGGGCCGCGGCGCCCGAGGCGGTCCGGTTCTTCAAGTCCTGGCTACCCTTCCCCCGGTAGCCCGGTGGCCTCGCCGGGCGGCGCCAGGCGTCGGAGCATCCGGCCCCGCTTGCGGGGCATCCGGGCGCGGCCGAACTCGCCCAGGCGGGGCTCGAACTGGGGCCAGGTGAGGACCGTCACGCAGGCCCCCTGCTGGAAGATCGCCACCAGGACGCGTCCGGCGTGCAGGGCCAGCGCGGCGATCGCCTCGTTCTCCGGGTTCCTGCCCAGCCGACGGCACCGGGAGAGGGCGTCGCGGAGCCTGGCCTCGGCCTCGCCCGGCGGCACGTGGAACCGCTCGACGAACCGCTCGATCGCGTGGCGGGTCAGGCGGGCCGAGCCGTAGTCGCGCCGGCCGGGCGGGTGAGTCGAGGACATCGGCCCAGGCCCTCCCCGCCGGCGGTCTCGGCGGTCACGTCACTTGGCGGCCGGCGGCTGGACCTTGCCGGTCGCGGCCCACTCGACGCCCCGGCGGAACCACTCGCGGTACTTGGGGTCGCCCATGGCGATCACGTCATGGCCCAGCACGTTGTTCACGACGCGGCCCTGGCCGTACTGGTTCACCCAGATCACGGCCTCGTCCTTGCCGGTACCCTTGGGCAAGGCCGGGTCGGCGTAGGCGGTGGCCAGCACGACGCTGCCGGGGACCATCAAGGAGTTGGAGTAGAGCTCGTCGATGTAGTGGCCCCACTCGGCCGGGGCACCTTCCGAGATCGGGTGCGAGGCGTCGGACTTCTTCACCTTGAACTCGTGCTTGGGGCCGTGGTAGCCCTGCTTCCGCCAGCCGCCGGCGATCGCCTTCTCGTATTCCTCCCAGTTGGGGTTCACGAAGGCGGCGGAGGCGAAGTGGTGGACGACCAGCCCCTTGCCCGCCTTCACGGCATCGAGCAGGGCCTTCTTGTTGTCGTCGGACCAGGTGGTGTCGGCGGTCGGCTTGGTGTCGCGGTAGTTGAGGATCAGGACGTCGTACTTCGCCAGGTTGGCCGGGGTGAGGTCCTTGGCGGGCGTCTCGGTGACGGCCACGTCGAACTTGGACTTGTCCGACAGGATCTCCTGGATCGCCTTGGTGGTGCCTTGCCAGTCGTGGGCGGGCACGTTGTCGCCGGTGATCACCAGCACCTTGATCGGGTCGGCGACCGCGGCGGCCCAGGCGAAGCCCAGGCCGACGGCCCAGGTGAGGCCCACGGCCCCGAGGATCGGCAGGATACGTCGCATGGCGGATCGGGCTCCCCGCCGTCGCGGGGCGGGGCCGCGTCCGGCGTCGCTGGTAGGTCGGGGTGGAGAGGCATGGCCCGCCGGACCCCACTGTATGATGACCGCGTCCGCCGGGAAAGGGGCCGGTCGGGCATGGCAGAGCCGCCGCCCGTCGGCCAGAATAGCCTGACGACGCACCCATGTCCCCCGCCTTGCCCATCCGATGACCCAGCCGATTCCGGCCGAGCAGCCCCGCGACGGCCCGTCGGGAGAGATCCGACGGGCGATCGAACCTCCCCACCACGCCCGCCACCTCGGCATGGTGGTGGCGGCCGACGGCGGCTCGATCGCCGCCAACGGCCAGGCCCGGGAGCCCGCGGCGCCCACGATCAGCTGGCCGACCCGCGCCCATTCCGGAGGCGACCCGCCCGCCGAAGGCGACGACCGAGCCGGCCGGATCGGCTTCGGCAAGTACGAGCTCCTGGGCGAGCTCGGCCGAGGCGGCATGGGGGTCGTCTACAAGGCCCGCCAGCTCGACCTCGACCGGCTCGTCGCCCTCAAGATGATCCTGGCCAGCCACGTCGCCAGCCCCGAGCAGGTCGCGCGGTTCTACGCCGAGGCGAGGGCGGCGGCCAAGCTCCGGTCGCCCAACATCGTGGCGATCCACGAGGTCGGCCAGACGTTCGGCCAGCACTACTTCGCGATGGAGTACATCGCCGGCCCCAGCCTCTCCCGCCTGCTGGAGCAGAGGAGGGGCCCCCTGGAGCCGATGGAGGCGGCCCGGATCGTCCTGACGGTCGCCCGCGCCGTCGGGCTGCTGCACCGGCAGGGGATCGTCCACCGCGACCTGAAGCCCTCGAACGTGCTGCTCGACGACCAGGGGAACCCGCACGTCAGCGACTTCGGCCTGGCCAAGATGCTCTCGGGCGACGACGGCGCCACCGGCACCGGAGCGATCGTCGGCACGCCCAGCTACATGGCCCCCGAGCAGGCCGCCGGCCGGCACGCCGACGTGGGCCCGCTCACCGACATCTACGCCCTGGGCGCGATCCTGTATGAACTGCTCACCGGCCGGCCCCCGTTCCGCCAGGAGAACCCGCTCGACACCCTGGTGCAGGTGATCGAGGGGGAGGCCCGGCCGCCCGCCCAGCTCCGGCCCGAGATCCCGGCGGCCCTGGAGGCGATCTGCCTGAAATGCCTGAGCAAGCCCCGCGGCGACCGCTACGCCTCGGCCGACGCGCTGGCCGATGACCTGGAGCGGTTCCTCAAGGGGGAGCAGGTCGAGGCCCGCCGCGCCAACCTGGCCCGGCGGATCCGCACGATGGCCCGCCGAGAGCCGGCCCTGGCGTGCCGCCTGGGCACGATGGCGCTCTGCGGCCTGATCGTGATCGCCGACATCACCGTGCTCAGCCGCCCCCGGTACGACCCGTCGGCCGTCCGCAAGACGCTGGCCATCGCGCTCACCTGGGCGCTGGCCTCGATCCTCTGCCGCGCCGCCCTGCGCCGGGAGCGCTGGAAGGACCTGCCCCGCTTCGCCTGGGCGGCCGCCGACGTGGCCTTCTTCACGGCGCTGGTCTACTTCAACGAAGGCCTGGCAACGGCCCTGGTCGCCGGCTATTTCCTGCTGGTGGCGGCCTCGGGGCTCTGGTTCCGCGACCACCTCGTCTGGTTCACGACCGGCACGGCGGTGATCGCCTACGGCCTGCTCGTGCTGATCGAGTCGCTGCAGACCCGGGAAGTGCCCGAATCCCCCTACGCCCACTTCGTCTTCGCCGCGGCGCTTGCGGTGACCGGCCTGGTGATCGCCTACCAGGTGAAGCGGGTCCGGGCGCTCAGCCTGTATTACGAGCATCGGCCCCTGGAATGAGCCGAGGCATTGCGGAGAGCGGACTGGCCGATGCCTATGGCCGCCGCCGTTTCGGGATGGATCAGTGGCGGCGGGTCGCGTCGGCCAGCGCCTTGAAGATCTCGGCGGCCACGTTCGTCGGCTGGCTGGAGTTCAGGGCAACGGCGATGACCGCGCCGCTCTTCGGGTTGGAGAACGTGGCCGCCTGGAAGCCGAGGGCCTCGCCGGTGTGGCCCCACCAGCCCTTCAAACGGCCGATCCCCAGTCCGTAGGCATCGTATTCGGGGCCGTCGGTCGCCGGCGTCGCCCGGCGCTCGCTGAGTCGATGGAGCCTCGGCCCGATCAGCTTGCCGGTGCCGAGCGCCTGGCCCCAGCGGTGAAGGTCGCGGAGCGACGAGACGAGGCCGCCCGCGGCCCCCAACGCCGATAGGTTGAGCGGCGGGATCACCTCGGTCGCGCCGGTCGCGGGATCGACCTCGTAAGGCGTCGGATGCGGGGACGGGATCGTCGCGGCTTGCGGGTAATCCGTCTGCGACAGCCCCAGCGGTCGAAAGATCTTCGATCGGAAGACGGCCCCGAGCGGACGGCCGGTCACCTGCTCGACGACCATCCCGAGCAGGATCGTATTCGTGTTGCTGTAGTTGTACCGAGCGTTCGGGGGGAAGACGGGGGAGCCCGGGATCGCCGTGTCGACGATCTCGCGGGGCATCCAGGGCCGCGCCAGGTCGGCCACGAATTGTTCCAGGAAGATCGGCGAGACGGTGTAATTCTGGACGCCGCTCCGCATCCCCGCGAGTTCCGCCAGCGTGATCCGGCCGCCATTGGGGATGCCGGCGACGTATCGCGAGATCGGGTCGTTCAGCGACAATTTCCCCGCGCGGGCCAATTGCAGGACGGCCGTAACGGTGAACGACTTGGTGATGCTCCGGATCGGGAACCGATCGCCCAGGGAGATCGGCCGGCCGGTGGTGACGTCGGCCACCCCGGTCGCCGCCGACCAGCCTCGACGCCCCGGGACCCAGACTCCCACGACCGCCCCCGGGACGTGATACTCGGCCATCACGGCCCGGACCGCGGCTTCATATCGTGCCGCGTCGGGCCGCCGAGACTCGGCGACGACCGCCTGACGCGAGGCCGATCGGAGCGTCGCGGCGGAAAGGACCGCGCGGCCTTCGAGCGGCTCACACGAAGGCGAAAAGGCGGTTCGCTTGCGGACCGGGCAGGGCATGGCATCCTCAAGAGTTCGATGCGCCGGCGTCTCGTCCAGGGGCCTACTCAGAATAATCGCCGGGATGCCCCGCGGGAATCTGCGATCAGACGCGCGACCCTGAAGGCCGAGCCCCTACCCGAATCGAGGGCCAGGCCGGAACGCATCGGCGAAATGCTCGATCTCGGGCGGGCCCTCGCCATCGGGCCAGACGATCGCCACCACGTCGTACCGGCATCCCTGGGTGGCCGGGATCCGGTGGCGGTGGAGGAACTCGTAGGCCGCCAGGACGACCCGTTTCTGCTTGGCCGGCGTGACGGCGCGGGCCGGCTCGCCCCGGCGGCGGGTCTTGACCTCGACGAACACCAGCAGCGGGCCGTCTCGGGCGATCAGGTCGATCTCGCCGCGGGCGGTCCGGTATCCCTGCGTGATAATCCGCATCCCCTTGCGGCGGAGGTGGCGGGCGGCCTCGCGCTCGCCGCGGCCGCCGAACCAGCGGGTCCAGGCGGCGTCGCCGGGCCGGACCGGCCTGCGGAACCGGCCGATCAGCCGTTCAAGCCAGCCCGGCATCATGGCGATTCGATCCGTCCGGGTTTCTCAGCGGACGCCCAGGTGATCCTCGATCTCGTTGGCCTGGCTGCTCCAGCCGCCGGGCGATCGGCTCGCGCGGTTGGCGCCCTTGATGAGCGTCCGCGTGCCCATCGGCGAATCCTCGTCCGGGTCGATTAGCGACGGGATCTCTTGCGATTGCGACGACGGCCGGGCCTGCGACTTCGAATGCACGCAGCCGACGCCCGACGACAGCAACCAGCAGCCGGCCGCGACCGAGAGGGTCGCCTTCAGGAGGGTTCGCCCCATCATCTCGTCCCCCATCGGGCGTCACAGGCCCGAGATCGGGTTGCCGATCCGAAAGCTCCGAGGGGAACGAGGGCCGACGGGCCCTCCGCGCGGTGATCGGGCGGGGATGATGCCAGAAGTTCGGCGATCCGTCCAGCCGAGGCTCAATCGCCGTCGGCTACCGGCTCGCGGCCCCAGGCCAGCCAGAGCGCCGCCAGGCCCAGGAACGGTAGCAGGCCGACCACCTGGAAGGCGGGGGCGTAGGTGCCCACCTCGTCCTTGATCCGGCCCACCACGGGCGAGAAGCCGGCGGCAAACAGGTTGCCGAGCCCCCCCAGGATCCCGACGACCAGGCCGGTGTGCCGCGGCGAAACGTCCTGGCAGAGCGCGAAGTAGTTGGCCATGAACGCGGCGGTACCCAGGGCCATCAGGGCCAGCAGGAGCATCACGAGCGCGTCGTTGCGGACGAAGCCGACGGCCGCCCCCGAGGCGATCAGGGCGGTGCAGCCGGTCATCACGAGCAATCGGGCGCGGGTCGGCCCCATCGGGCCCCGGCCCAACCCGAGCGACAGGGCGCCGCCGCCGATGTTGCCCAGGTCGGCCGCGATGAACGGCAGGGCGCTGAGCATCCCACCGACCACGAATTCCCACTTCCGGTCGTCCTGCAGGTAGCCGGGCAGCCAGTTGACCAGGAAGTGCCAGCAAACGTTGATGCTGCTGGACACGATCGCCAGGACCCAGAATCGCCGGCGTCGGACGACATGCCCCAGGTCGGTGAGCCAGCCGATCCCCGCCTGTTCGGGCAGGATCCGGGCGACGATCAGGAGGCCGACCATCAAAAAGGCCACGGCCCACCAGAGGGCCGGGGCCCCGAACCGCCAGGCCGTCGAGGCCAGCAGCAGGGAGGCCACGACCAGGGCGGCCAGCGACCCGATCGCCATCGGGCTGGGCCCGGGGCCCTCGGCGCGTTCGGGCGCCGGATCGGCGGCCAGCGCCCCGGCGGCCGGGCCTCGCGTCAGCAGCAGCCAGGCGATGATCCAGACGGCCCCCAGGAGGCCGATCGCCAGGAAGGTGACCCGCCAGCCGAACGCCCCGGCCAGGGGCGGCACGATCAAGGGGGTCAGGATCGCGCCGACCGCCGCGCCCGAATTGAAGATGCCATTGCCCAGGCCCCGGGCGGCCGGCGGCAGCACGCGGCCGGTCACCTTCAAGGCGCATGGCCAGTTGAACGACTCGCCCACGCCGAGCAGGGCGCGGCAGGCCATCAGGAACCCCAGCGAGGGGGAGAACGCCGCGATCGCGCCGGCCAGGGACCACCAGGCGACCGCGCCGGCGTAGGTCCGGCGGGGGTCCCAGCGGTCGGTCAGGAAGCCGGCCGGTACCTGGAAGAAGGCGTAGGTCAACTGGAACGCCGCCAGCACCCAGCCGAACGCCTCGTTGTTGATCGCGAACTGGTCGAGGATCTTCGGCTTGACCAGGGCGATCGTCTGGCGGTCCATGTAGTTCAGGACCGTCGAGGCGAACATCAGCCAGCAGAGGCCCCAGGCCCACGCCGGCGCGTGCGACGGCCCCGGATCGGTGCTCTTTTCCGCAGCGGAAACGCCGTGAACCAAGGGAATCACCGGGCCATCGGGCCGATCGGGTCGGGTCAGGATGGCCGATCCTAACCCGCTCGATTCGCCGCGGCCAGGGCCTCGCGGCTCATCCCATCAGCAGCTCGGGGATCGCCTTGCCGCTGCTGAGCTTGATCGGCCGGCTGGTCCGGGGGTCGATCTCCTCGCGTGCGGGGTCGATCCCCAGGGCGCCCAGGATCGTGGCGTGCAGGTCCTCGATCTTCTGGGGCTTGTCGGGCGGCTTGACGCCTTCGGGATCGGTCTCGCCCAGCGCCAGGCCGCCGCGGATGCCGCCTCCGGCCAGGGCCATGCTGAAGCCGTTGGGCCAGTGGTCGCGTCCGCCGGCCAGGTTAATCTTGGGCGTCCGGCCGAATTCGCCGCCGCAGAAGACCACGGTCGAATCGAGCAGGTCCCGGCGTTCCAGGTCGCGGAGCAGGGCGGCGAAGGCGGGGTCGAGCGCCTTGACCAGGCCCCGGCAAATCTCGTGGTTGTTGACGTGCGTATCCCAGCCCGAGAGCGTGACCTCCACGCATCGGACGCCCACCTCGATCAGGCGCCGGGCGGCCAGGCAGCCGCGGCCGAACGGGGTGTCGCCGTATTCGAGCCGGACCGCCTCCGGCTCCTCGGAGACATCGAACGCCTTCAGTTGCTCGGACGTCATCATCGTCCGGGCGCGGGCCAGGGTGTCGCGATGGAGGGTCGCGTCGACGCGGGCCTTCCGGCCCCGGGCGAACGTCCGCTCCAGCAGGTCCAGGTCGCCGGCCCGGGCGCGGTCGCGTCCTTCGGGGACCAGGGCGGCCATGTCGCGGAGCTTGCCGCGGGGGTCGTCGACCTGGAACGCGTCGTACTCGCCGCCGAAGAAGCCGCCCCGGCCGGCCCACTGCGGGGTCATGATCGAGATGTGCCGGGGGATGTCGGTCGAGCCGGCGGGCAGCTCGTGGCAGCAAATCGCCCCGATCGAGGGATACTCGATGTTCGGATCCATCCGGTAGCCGGTCTTCATCAGGTAGACGCCCCGCTCGTGGTCGCCTTCGAGGCTGACCAGCGAACGGACCAGGGCGACGCGATCCATCGAGTCGGCGAGCTGCTCGAAGCCGTCGGCGAGCTGGATGCCCTTCGCGGCCGTGTCGATGGCGCCGGTGCCGCCGGCGATCTTGCTGCCGGGCTTGGGGTCGAACGTCTCCAGTTGGCTGGGGCCGCCGCCCAGCCAGAGGCAGATGACCGATTGCGCCCGGGAACGGGCCCGCTCGGCCCGACGGGCCAGGATCCGGCCGACCGGGGTCAGCCAGGCCATCGAGGCGCCCGCGCCGGCCAGGGCCAGGAATCGCCGGCGATCGATCGACGCCCCATTCGGCAAGTTCATGGCCGGCATTCCCATAACAATTCGGGTGGATTGGGAAGGGAGGGCAGGGGAGGAACATGACGGCCCCCCCAGCCGGTGCGATCGTTCGAGCGCGGCCTTCCCGGCGAGGTATTCGCCGGAGTCACCTCGACATTCCGGACGATACCGGCCATCATCCGCCGCGGTTTCGCGGAATGGGAGCGAGGGGACTTATGGGGGCGAAGCGGGCCCTGGCGACCCTGATCGCCGCAACGACCCTGGCCCGCCTGGGGATGGCGGCGAGCATCGGGCCGGGCAACGACGAGGCGTACCACTGGCTTTACGCGGTCCACCTCGACTGGAGCTACCACGACCACCCGCCGATGCTGGCCTGGGTGGAACGCCTGGGCATGGCCGCCTTCGGGCTCGATTCCTGGATCGGCCCGCGCTTCGGCTTCGTGATGCTCTCGGCCGGATCGGCCTGGCTGCTGGCCCGGATCGCGGCCAGGGCTTACGGCGAATGGGCCGGGTTCTGGGCCGCGCTGGCGCTGAACGCCGCCCCCTACTACGGCCTGGCGGCCGGCACGTTCGCCCTGCCGGACGGCCCCCTGCTGTTCTTCTGGCTCCTGACGATCGACCGCCTGATGATCGCCCTGGAGGGGGATTCGAGCGGCCGATGGGCCTGGGCGGGATTGGCCTGGGGCGGGGCGATGCTCAGCAAGTACCACGCCCTGCTCCTGCCGGCGGGGGTCGTGCTGGCGATGCTCTGGCATGCCCCTTGGCGGCCCTGGTTCCGTCGCGCCGGCCCGTACCTGGCGACCGCGATCGGGCTGGTCCTCTTCTCGCCGGTGATCTTCTGGAATTATCGGCACGGCTGGGGATCGTTCCGGTTCCAGGGGGGCCGGGCGGTCGGCTCGTGGCAGCCCCGATCGACCTGGTCTTCGAGGGCCGTCAAGGCCAGCGCTCTACCTGGACGCCCTGGATCTGGCTGGCGGCGATGATCGTGCTGTTCGGCCTGGCGGCGAGGCCTGAGGGGGCGACCGGGTTCGAGAAACCGCTGATGATCCTGGCCAACCGCCGCTGGGGCTGGTCACGCTGGTCGGCCTGTTCCGGCCGGTCCGCCGCACTGGTCGTTGATCGGCGTGGTCACGATGCTGCCGATGCCGGGGGAGAACTGGCCCGGCACTGGGCCCTGCAACCGGGGCCGGTGGGCTGCTCTGGCCCTGTCCGTGCCGACCCTCATGGGAGTCCTGCTCGTCGGCCAGTTCCATCAGGGGTGGCCCGCCGCGGGCGCTGGTGATCGGCCTGTTGCCCGCGACGGCCGATCCCACGGCCGAGTCGTACGGCTGGGACCAGGTGGTGATCGGCTCCGCGACCGGGGATTGCTCGGCGACGGCACGTTCGTCTTCGCCGCCGGTGGTACCACAGGCCACCTCGCCCGCTGGACAACGCGGTACCGGTGCTCTGCTACAACGAGGGGGACGCCTGGGTGGTTTCGCCAGCCTGGACCCGCCCTGAGCCCTGGGTCGGCCATGATGGCCTGCTGATCACCCTGGGCGAGAACCCGGTCGAGCCCGCAGTGCTACCGGCGAGATGGTTCCGGGGTTGGAGCCGGTGGACGACTTCGATCGAAGGCCAGCAAGCCTACCCTGGTCCGGGTCACCCGGTGCGTCGGCCAGAAGCGGCTGTTCCGCTCCGCCGCTCGAAGCCGACCAGGCCCAGGCGATCGAGCCGGCCCGCTGCTGAACGCCCTGCTGGCCTGGAGCGCCCTGATCATGTAATGCGGGAGGCAGCGAGGCCGAGGGCGACGTCCATGTCCAGGGCACGCGACCCGTCCATCCGCGCGACGCTGATGCGGACCATGGAACGCATCTACAAATACCGGATGACCACCACGTCGGCGGTAACCTGTCGATCCGCGACCCCGACGGCACCATCTGGACTACCCCGGCGCGGATCGACAAGGGGTCGCTCCGCCGCGACGACATCATCGGCATCGCCCTCGACGGCCGCCTGATCGACGGCCGCCATCGGCCTTCCTCCGAACTCCCCTTCCACAAGGCGATCTACGAGGCACTACCCGACCTGCGGGCGATCGTGCACGCCCATCCGGTCGCCCTGGTCGCCTTCAGCATCGGCCGGAAGGTGCCCGACACCGAGGCTGCTGCCCCAGGCCTGGTCGCGTTCGCGGGCCGGTCGGCTTCGCCCCCTACGCCTCGCCCGGCAGCGAGGCGTTGGGCCGGAACATCGCCGCCGCGTTCGCCGAGGGGTCCACGTCCTGGGAGAAATCCACGGCGTCGTCACGGGTCAGCGACGTTCCCGGAGGCGTTCGAGCGGTTCGAGGGCGTTGAGTTCGCGCCAAGACGATCATCAAGGCGTCGGCGTTGGGGGAATCGCTACCTGGACGACGCCACGATCGAACGCCTGAGCCCCTCCCCCTCGGCGGGCGATTGGGAAAGGAAGCGGCCCCCTCCAGCCCCGAGAAGGAGCCCGGCGGCAGGTCGCCGAGTTCGTCCGCCGGTGCCGGCAGCGGCTGATGATCAGCACGCAGGGGGCCTTCTCCGCCCGCCTGGAAGTGCCGATGCGTCCTCGACTTCCCCCACCGCCAGGACCCGCCAGTCGATCGACATCGACGAGGTCGTCCTGGTCCGCGAGGGTCAGGCCGAATCGCTGGTGCCGAGCTGTTCGGCCGCCAATCACCGGGCGATCTACGCGCGGCACCGGCATCCAGGCGACGTGAACGCCTACCTCGGTGAACGCCACCGCCTTCAGCGTGACCGACGCCCGGCTCGACGCCCGGACGATCCCCGAAAGCTGCTACATCTTCCTGAGGAAGACCGACCGCCGGGGCCTGCACCGCGACGGCCTGGAAACGTCGCGGTTGCTCTCGCCCAGGAACCTGGTCCTGATCCTGGACAACGACGGCGTCCAGGTCTGCGGCATGAGCGTCCTGGATGCCTTCGATCGCCTGGAAGTCCTGAACAGGACGAACAGGGCGATCAACGCGAAGCCGCTGGGGCCGACGCCGATGTCCGACGGGGCGATCGAGGAGCTGACCCGGGCCTTCCTCAGCTAGCTGACGGCCGCCCCGTCCACCGCCCGTCGCATCGACGCCGACGATTCCCGGCCGAACCGCTTCTGCAACCGCCGGACCAGCTTGTAACCCACGCGAGTCAGGAAGTGATGGGGCCGGGAGAAGGCCAGGACGTCATACCAAACCGAGTCGTCGGAATGGTCCCATTCGATCAGGAACCGTTCCTCGCCGCTGGCCATGTGGCCCGGCAGGGTGCCGTACGCGAAGCCGAATCGGTCGGATTCGTCGATGACGTAGATGATCCGGCACAGATTGTGCAGCCAGAGGCCCGCCGCGTACCCCACGACCAGGACAAGCCGGCCCGGCTCGATCGGGCTGTCCGCGGGCCAAACCTCGACCCAGCCGAGGTCGAATTGCCGCCAGTGCTTCAGGGCGGAGACGGCCGACCGGAAGACGGCTTCGCCCTCGCCCAGCTTCACCCGGGTCCGATCCACGACGTAGCCGTCGGGAGGCGTCCCGGCGGTCGAGCCGACCGCCCCGTAAGTGAACGGGAGTTCGGCCGGCGACTCGATGATCCGGCGGAGGACATCGAGGGACGGTTTCCGAAACGACCAGATCCTTGACGACTTTACCACCCGATCTCGTCCCTCTCACCGGCGACTTCGGGGCCGCGGCCGGAACTTAACCGGGAACCGGCCCGTTCCCCAACCGTAGCTGACCTGGATTGCACGCGATGATACAACCGGAGAATCCGGGCGGAGCCAACCGCCCGATCGTGCTGCTGACGGGCGCCTCGGGTTACGTCGGCGGCCGCCTCCTGCCGATGCTCGAAGGCCAGCAAGTTGCGGTCCGTTGCCTGGCCCGCAAGCCCGAAGCCCTGCGGCCCAAGGCCGCCGGATCGACCGAGATCGCCGCGGGTGACGTGCTCGACGCCCCGTCGCTGGAAGGGGCGATGCAGGGAGTCGATACGGCGTATTATCTCGTCCACCTGATGTCCGGATCGGCCGATTTCGAGGCCGACGACCGCCGGGCCGCGACGAATTTCGCCGAAGCCGCCAGGAAGGCGGGAATCCGCAGGATCGTCTACCTGGGCGGCCTGGGGGACGACTCCGACCCGGACCTCTCGCCCCACCTGCGGAGCCGCCATGAGGTCGGCGAGATCCTGCGCTCCTCGGGCGTCGAGATCATCGAATTCCGAGCCGGGATGGTGGTCGGTGCCGGCAGCCTATCGTTCCAGCTGCTGAAGTCGTTGACCGACCGCCTGCCCGTCATGATCTGCCCGAAATGGCTGACGACGGAGACGCAGCCGATCGCCGTGGACGACGTGCTCGCCTACCTGCTGGCGGCCCGGGAACTGCCCCCGGGGGAGAGCCGGACGTTCGAGATCGGCGGCGACCAGGTCGTGACCTACGCCGGCCTGGTCCGCGAATACGCCCGGCAGAAGGGGCTCAAGCGGGCCCTGATCTTCGTGCCGGTGCTCACCCCCTACCTGTCGGGGCTCTGGCTGGCCCTGGTGACGCCGACGAAGTTCGAGGTCGGCCGGCACCTGATCGAGGGGTTGAAGAATCCCACTCTGGTCCGGGACCGATCGGCCCGGGAGGCGTTCGCGATCCGCCCGGTCGGGGTGGAAGAGGCGATCCGCCGGGCGATCGCCGACTCCGACGGCTGACCGCGGGCGGCTACCCTCGGGGCGGCGATCGCCGTAAGATGGGGCCCTTCTCCAAACATCGCGAGGAAGGGGATGGCGAGATGATCCGCGTCGGAATCGTGGGCCTCGGCTTCATGGGGCGGATGCACTACCGCTGCTGGTCGTCGCTGTCGGGGGCGAAGGTGACGGCCGTCTGCGAGTCGAACCCGAAGACCCTGGCCGCGGCCGGCGAGGCGGTCAGCGGGAACGTCTCGGGCGCGGCCGATCGGATCGACCTGGAGTCGCTCCGGGTCTTCTCGGACCTCGACGAGATGCTCAAGAGCGGCCAGGTCGACGCGGTCTCGATCACCCTGCCCACGTTCCTGCACGCCGACGCGACCGTGAAGGCCCTGAACGCCGGCCTGCATGTGCTCTGCGAGAAGCCGATGGCGCTGTCGGTCGAGGACTGCGACCGGATGATCGCGGCCGCCGAATCGTCGGGGAAGGCCCTGCAGATCGGCCACTGCATCCGGTTCTGGCCCGAATACGCCGTCGCCCGCGACCTGATCCGGGGCGGCCGGTACGGCAAGCTGGTCGCGGCCTCGTTTCGGCGCTACAGCGCCATGCCGGGCTGGAGCCCCGATAGCTGGTTCGCCGACGAATCGAGGAGCGGCGGCCAGCCGCTCGACCTGCACATCCACGACACCGATTACGTCCACTTCCTGGCCGGCATGCCCGAGTCGGTCAGCAGCATGGCCGACCCGGCCCAGACGTACATCGCCACCCAGTACCGATACCCCGACGGCCCGTCGATCGTCGCCGAGAGTACCTGGCGGATGGCCCCCGGCTTCTCGTTCGAGATGAGCTTCGCGATGGTCCTGAGCCACGATCCTGTACGACCTCGCGAACGCCCAACTTCCAGATCCTGACGGCCGACAAGCAACCGTGCGCGTCGAGCTGCCCGCCGGCGACGGCTGCTCGCGCCCAGGTCGAGGCATTTCGCCCGCCAGATCGCGGGGGAGAAGGTCGAGCCGATCATCACACCGTTCGAAGCGAGGAGACGATCCGCCTGGTCCTGGCCGAGAAGCAGGCGGCCCGGGAAGGACGGCCGGTTTCGCTCTGAGGCGGGTCGAGGATCAGGGCCGCGGGTTGAGGGCGGCCGCCACGTCGACCTCGAAGCCGGGCAGCAGGGTCGATGCCGCCGTCGCCTGGGGCGTATTCGCCGAGGGCCTCGTAGGCGCCTCCCCGCAGGGTTAGGACCGTGATCCGTTGATCTCCGGGTCGATGATCCAGTATTCGGGGATGCCCGCCTCGGCGTAGTCGGCCCGCTTCTCCACCAGGTCGCGGCGGCGATCCTCGGAGACCACCTCCATCACCAGGTCGGCACCCTCCAAAACCTGCTTGCCGATTCGATCAGCATGTTCCGCAAGCAGGAAGACGATATCGGGCTCGCGGATTTTGTCGGGGCCGAGGCGGACAGGCACGGGGCCATCGGCATGGCCAAGGTCATTCGCGGCAATATGGGCCAGATGGCCGGTAGAGGAATCCGACGATCTGCTGGTGGCCATGTCGGCATCGGCAGCACCTCGACGTGCACGTCCTTCAATTCGACCAGGCGTTTCGTATCCAGGGCCAGGTAATCGGCCTCGGTCCCAATGGCCCTGGTTCAGGAACAGCCGGGCGATCTCGAGCCGGCTGGCCGTCGCCGGCCGGCGGGGATCGTCGCGGTTTCCTTCTCGTGGTCGGGGTGACATGCAGGGCTCCACCGCTGGAGATCGCCCGCCTTCAGGACACCTTGCCGGGGTGGACCCACGGCGCCCGGTATGGCCTGGCGAGCAGCTTGTTGGCCTCGTCGTCCCCGACGATTTTACCCGCCTGGGCGTCCCAGGTGAGCGTCCGGCCCAGCTTCATCGCCATGTTGGCCGGGATGCAGCTCGCCGTGGAGATGTGCCCTGCTCGATGTCGGCCACCGGCTGCCTCGCGGGCGATCGCCGCCGAGTCCTTCATGTGGCCGCGGATCGCCGGCCGCGACGATATCGAGGTCCTTCTCGGTCTTGTCCTCGGGAGTACTCTTCCAACTCGTACTTCACGTCCACGTGGACCGGGTCGCCGCCCCCTGGGGGATGAAGTCGCCCAGCCCATCACGCTGGCCTTGAGCGTGCCCTTGTCCGCCGTAGATCCGTCAGGCCCCACGGGTGCCAGGGTCGGGCGTGGAGCCGTAGGTCGGTGCTGCCAGACCACGGAGGCCGTTGAAGTCGAAGGTCGCCTCCTGGGTGTCGGCGATGTTCGCCTTGGCCTGCTTCCGCACGAGGATGCCGCCGGTCGAGCTGACCGACTTGGGCCATCAGGTCGAGCATCAACGGACGGTGTCGAGCATGTGGATGCATGTCGCCGACGATGCCGTTGCCGTACTCCGTGAAGGCCCTCCAGCCCTCGGGTGGGCGATCGGGTTGTAGGGGCGCATCGGCGCGGGGCCCGTCCACATCTCCCAGTCGAGGTATTCGGGCAGGTTGGTGTCGGGCGGTTGCTGTTATTCCACCATGATGACAACGGCCAGATCTCGACCATGCCGACAGCCGAGCTTCCCTTCCTTGATGATCCGGTCGCGGGCCTCGATCAGGTAGGGCGTGCTCCGACGCTGGGTGCCGACCTGGACGACCCGCTTGTGCTTCCGGGCGGCCGCCAGCATCGCCTGCCCCTCGGCGATGTCGACGCTGATCGGCTTCGCGGACGTAGACGTCGCGGCCGATTCGACCGCCCGCGATCATCGGCAGGCCGTGCCAGTGGTCGGGCGTGGCGATCAGGGCGATGTCGAGGTCCTTCTCGGCCAGCATCTTGCGGTAATCGGGTAGGTCCGCGGCTTCTTCTTCCAGGAGGCCTGGCGGTGGAGACGAGCAAGCCGCCTCGGCCAGCATCTTGCTGTCGGCGTCGCAGAGCGAGACGACCTCGATCGGCGAGACCTGCACCAGCCGGAGCAAATCCGGCCTTACCGTACCAGCCAGGGCGATCAGGCCGACCCGCAGTTCTCGCCGGCATAGGGCCAGGCCCCACCGACCGCGGGATACGCCAGGGCGGCGACCCCACGGCCTTGAGCAAGTCGCGACGACGCATGGTTCGGCCTCCTCGGATCGTTGCCGGGGAGCCGGCGCGGGGGAGAGGATTCGGGCGGGTTCCCGGGATGACTTTAGCGTGATGGCGGCGACGCCGCGAGGCTCCGCCTTGACCCGGCCCCTGGATATCCGGGTCCCGACCATCCCGTCGGAACGTCCACGGCGCCCCGCGGATGGGGCGGCGAGGCATGGACGTCCTTTCGAGGATGGCGGCGGGGGCGGGGAGAACGCCCAGGCGGACGGGAGTTTGGGTCGAGAACGGCTCCTGCTGCTGACCCTGGCCGTGCAGTTCACCAGCATCGTCGATTTCATGATCGTGATGCCGCTCGACCCGGAATTGGACGACCGAGAAGCTGGGCATCGACGCCGGCCGGTTTGGCTACATCATGGCGTCGTACACCTACGCGGCCGGCATCGCCGGGATCGCCGCGGCCGCCTTCCTGGACCGGTTCGGCCGCAAGGCGGCGTTCCTCACGCTTTATGTCGGCTTCATCCTGGGCACGCTGCTTTGCGGCCTGGCGAACTCGTACCCGGCCTGCTGGCGTGGCCGGATCTTTACCGGGGCATTCGGCGGCATCCTGGGCGGGCAATCGCTGGCGATCGTCGGCGACGTGTTCCCCGACGGCCGAGCGAGGCCATACCGGCACGTTGATGTCGGCGTTCGCCCTGGCGTCGGTCGTCGGCGTGCCGGTCGGGATCGCGCTGGGGACCAATTTCGGCTGGCAGACGCCGTTCCTGGTCCTGGCCGCGCTCAGCCTGCCGCCCCTGACCCTGGCGTGGATCACCATGCCGCCGCTCCGCGGCCACATGAACCGGGCGCAGGCGCCGACGTTGGCCCGGCTCGAAGCCTTCACGCATTCGAATCACCTGCGGGCGTTCGCGTTGATCGTCGTGCTAATGTTCGGCTCGTTCGCGGTGATCCCGTTCATCAGCACGTTCTTCGTGGCGAACGTCGGCCTGACCAAGGACCAGTTGCCGATCCTGTTCATCGCCGGCGGCCTGACGGCGCTGGTGGGCTCGCCGATCATCGGCCGATTGGCCGATCGGTTCGGCAAGCTGAGGGTCTACCAGATCGTGGCACTTGATGTCGGCGGCGGTGATGCTCATCACGCACCTCGATTACTTCGGCCGGGTCAGGATGTCGCGGCGGCGGCCTGCGTGGCCGTCCTGATGCTGACCAATTCGGGCCGGATGGTCGCGGCGATGGCGATGATCACCGGGAGCGTCGAGAAGCGGCTCGGGGCGGCCTTCATGTCGGCCAACTCGGCGGTTCAGCACGTGGGACGGCCTGGAGCTCGACCGTCGGCGGCTGATCGTCAGTACATGAAGGCCAGCCGTTCCGCAATACAATCGCGTCGGCACCATCGCCACCCGTCCGCGACGCCTGATCGGCGATGGCTCGCAGGCGGCTCCGCCTGGCCGAGAGCGAGCAACCGTCCCCGGCACGGTCGAAAATGCCTGGCCGCCGCACGGCGGGCCCAGGCCGACGCGGGCGAGCCGCTCGCCTCGCTGGAACTGGAGCCGTCCTGAACGATGCCCCGGTCGATCGCCTCCTGGATGGCCCTGGTCGCCCGCCCTGGCGGTGGCGATCGCGCTGGGGATCGACCGAAACCTGGGCCGTCGCGATCCTGGCGTCGAGGCGATCGGCCTGGGGGCGGCGATCCTTGGGGGATCGCCCGGCGGAGTTGGACAGCCCTGGCGTTCGCGGCCGTGGCGATCCTGCGGGCCTGGTCGCCGTCGACGCCGACATCCGCCGCGAGGACGCCGCTCCACGCCGCGTTGATCCGGGCCCATGACTGGATCGGCCCCCATCGCGAGGGGGAAACGCGACTGCCCCGGTCGTCGTTCGACGAATCGTACTCGAAGTGGATCGAGGCCCACCCGGATCGATGGGTCCACGCCGTGATCCTGGACGAGGAGGGGGCCACTCTTCGGTGGGGCGAGCCGACCCTGGACCCGTTCCTGAAGATCGCGGGCCGCCTGCTCGCCCTCTTGCCCGCCGCCCTGGTCGCGGCCATCCTGGCGGCATGGGATCGGCGCCGGGCCGGTCGAAAGGAGGCCCCGCGATGTCCCGCCTGATCGATTTCTACCGGGGTACCGGCCGGGACGGCTCGGGACGGCTTTTGGCCGATGTCTGGGCCTTCTCGGAGGATGAACTCGAATTCCACCACGACTTCATCCAGTGGCTGTTCCCATTGACGACCATCAGCCAGTTCAACCCGTCGGCCCCGACCCTGAAGGAAGCCGACATCGCCGCCTTCCGCGACGATCCAGCCTTGCGGGACAACCTCCGCCGATCGTTCGACGTCTTCCTGGCCTTCCTGGGATTCCAGCGGGAGGGGGATCGAGTCGTGCCGGCCGATGACTTCGACGCGAAGTCCGACCTCTGGCGGTATCCCAACCACAACTGGCTGCGGATCACCCGGGTTTTGACCTGCTTGAAGACGCTCGGCCTGGAGGCGGAATCGCTCGCCTTCTTCGAGGCCCTGAAGGGGCTCCGCGATTCGGGCCGCTGGGGGATCGACGGCGAGACTTTCGGGTACTGGGAATCGGCCATTTCGGCCTGAATCCCCGCGAGGCGGGGCGTGGCGGCGTGGTCCCCTGTCGCCTACGATGGGGCTTTCCCCAGTCCTTGCCGTAGGGGTTCCTCCCATGCGATGGTTGCCCACGATCGCGGCCGCCCTGGCCGCGATGAGTCCGCTATTCTCCCACGTGCACGCCGACGACAAATTCCGCCCGCCGAGCGTGCCGCTGGTGGTCCACGACCCCTATTTCAGCGTCTGGTCCAACGCCGACAGACTGACCGACGACGCGACCCGTCACTGGACGCTCGCGCCGCAACCGCTCGTCGGCCTGATCCGGGTCGATGGTAAGACCTATCGGGTGCTGGGGGACGAGCCGAAGGATATCCCCGCCTTGCCGCAGGTCGGCCTGGAGATCACCGCGACCAAGACGACTGCGCGATTCGAGGACGCCGAGGTCGAGGCGAGCCTGTCGTTCCTCACGCCGGCCCTGCCGGCCGATCTCGACCTGATGGCCCGGCCCGTCACCTACGTGAACTGGGGGGCCCGGTCGAAGGACGGCAAGGCCCACAAGGCGTCGGTCTTCTTCGGCGCCTCAGGACTGCTGACCGTCCACGAGCCGGGCCAGATGGTGGGCTGGGCGCGCGAGAAGTTCGGCGACATCCGGGCCCTGAAGCTGGGGACGGTCGAACAGGCCAGACTGGAGCGCCGGGGCGATTTCACCCGGATCGACTGGGGCCACCTTTACCTGGCCACCTCGTTCGGCCGCGACCAACTGGCGATCGGCTCGCAGGAAGCCCTGGTCGACGCCTTCCGCAAGGGCGGCAAGCTCCCCGAGCAGGACGATGTCGGCCCCCGGATGGCCGGCGATCGGCCCGCGATGCTGGCGGCCGTCGTCGAGATGCCCGAGCTCGACGCCGAGGGCGTCCGCGGCCGGGGCGCCCGGCTGCTTTTGGCCTACGACGATGACGTCGCGATCAACTCCATGGACGAGCCGCTCAAGGCCTACTGGAAGCGGTCGGGGGCGACCATCGGCGATGCCCTCCAGGCCGCCTCGAAGGATGGGCGCGAGATCGCCGAGCGTTGCTCCGAGTTCGACAAGGACCTGGCCGCCATGCTGGAAAAGGTCGGTGGCAAGCGGTACGCGACGCTGTGTGCCCTGGCGCACCGCCAGTCGCTGGCCGGCTCGAAGCTAGTGGCCGACTCGAAGGGTTATCCGCTCTGGTTCCCCAAGGAGAACACTTCCAACGGCTGCATCGCCACGGTGGACGTGCTCTATCCCCAGTTCCCGCACCTGCTGCGCCTCGACCCGCGCGGCACAGCGAAGGCGACCCGTCGAGCCGGTCCGGCCTACTCCGCCTCGAGGCGCTGGAAGTTCCCGTTCGCCCCGCACGACCTGGGCACCTACCCGGCCGCGACCGGCCAGGTTTACGGCGGCGGCGAGCGGACCGAGGAGAACCCAGATGCCGGTCGAGGAGGCGGCAACTCTGCGTCGCGGCGATCGCCCGGCTGGACGGCAACGCCGATTACGCGTCGCGGCTTCTGGCCGCAACTGACGCAGTGGGCCAACTCACCTCGAACGCGAAGAGTTCGACCCGGTAACCGCTCTGCACCGGCGACTTCGCCGGCCCACCTGGCCCGCAACGCCAACCTGTCGATCAAGGCGACCTGGGCCTGGCCTGCTACGGCCAGCTCGCCGGCATGCGGGGCGACGCCGCCACCGCCGAAAAATACCAAAAAATGGCCCGCGAGATGGCCCGCAAGTGGATGACGATGGCCGACGCCGGCGACCACTACCGCCTCACCTTCGACCCCGGCAATACCTGGAGCCAGAAATACAACCTGGTCTGGGACAAGATCCTCAAGCTCGACATCTTCCCGGCCGAGGTCGTCGCCAGGGAACTGGCCTTCTACCCCAAAGTCATGCAGAAGTACGGCCTGCCGCTCGACTCGCGGAAGATGTTCACGAAGACCGACTGGACCGCCTGGACGGCCAGCCTGGCGCCGGACCGGGCGGGATTCGAGAAGTTCATCGACCCGCTCTGGAAGTTCGCCAACGAGACGCCCGACCGCGTGCCGTTCTCGGACTACTACTGGGCCGATTCGGGCAAGAACGCCGGGATGTACGCCCGGCCGGTGATCGGCGGCCTGTTCATCCGGCCGCTCTGCGACGAGGCGACCTGGGCCGAATGGGCCGGGAAGGCCCCCAAAATCGACAACGACTGGGCCCCGATGCCGGCCCGGAAGGCCTGGGTCTCGGTCGTCCCCGACGCCCGGGAGCGGGAAATCACCTGGCGATACACGATGGAGAAGCCGGCCGACACCTGGCCGGCCGCCGGGTTCGACGATTCGGCCTGGGAGCTGGGCCTCGGCGGCTTCGGCACGCGGGGGACGCCCGGCACGGTCGTCCGCACCGAGTGGAAAACCGCCGACATCTGGATCCGTCGCCCGTTCGACCTGCCGGCCGACTTCCGTTCCGGCGGGGAAATCCGGCTGATGGTCCACCACGACGAGGACGCCGAGATCTACCTGAACGGCGTGCTCGCCGCGAAGGTCGGCGGCTACACCAGCGACTACCAGCCCTTGAAGATCCGCCAGGAAGCCCTGGAAGCCTTGAAGCCGACCGGCAACACGATGGCGATCCACTGCCACCAGACCGGCGGCGGCCAGTACATCGACGCCGGTTTCGCGAAGGTGGAGGCGGTCCGCTAGGTTTGGCGAGGGCATCGCGGCGTCGCGAATCGCGCGCCGCGTTCCCGATCGTCAACATCGCATGGCACGGCGCCAACACCGCCGTGGCATCTCGTCACGTCATTTGCGTGGCGACCCATCGGGGCATATCTCTGGAACCGCTCGCGGCCGCCGTGTCGCGGGGCCCAACTGCGGGCCGCCGCCGGGGCCGTTGGCCTTCTGAAGATGGAGATGCCCTTCCATGCGATTGTCCCGCGTAGCTCTGTTGGCCCTGGCGATGGCCCCCTTCGCCAACGGCCTTCCGGCCCCGGCCGACGTCGTCGTTAACACGTTCGCCCCGTTCTCCGCCACCCCCACTGCGGGGGTCTGGTATCAGTCCGGCGTCGCTTCCGGCGGCGTCGCCAGCATCGTCGACCTGACCGGCGCCGGCGGCAACCTCGAGTTCAACCAGCCGCTCCCCCCCGGCGCCGCCAAGCTGACCACCGACGGCACCATCGCCTCCCGGGCGGAGGTCGGCGTGCAGAACGACTTCGGCCTGGCCGGCACCGTGCTCAATGCCCTGTCGCTCAACTACACCTATTACAAGAAGGCCGGCGGCGACCCCACCCCGGCCCCGTCGTTGAAGCTGCGGTTCTTCAACTTCTCCACCGGCGGCTTCACCTCGCTGGTCTACGAGCCGTATCAAAACCTGTCGGGCCCGGTGCCCACCGATACCTGGACCACCGTGTCGATCAACTCCACCACCGGGACCTTCTGGACGACCGGCGGCTTCGGCCAGCCCAACGGGAACGGCGGCGGCACCCAGTTGACGCTCTCGGGCTGGCTCTCGCAGTTCAACTCCGGGTTCGCCGGCGCCACGCTCTACGAGGTCGCCATCGGCCTGGGATCGAACAATCCCAACCAGGTCGGCTACTTCGACAAGGTGGTGATCGACGGCTCGAAGCAGGCCAACGTCACCTACAACTTCCAGCCGGTGCCCGAGCCATCGACCCTGGCCCTGGGTGGCCTGGCGATGGGCCTGGGCGTCGCGGCCGCGGCGGCCCGCCGCCGGGCGGCGAAGGCCCCGCTCGCCTGAACCCGCGCGGGGCGGCGGGCCGTTGCCCGCCGCCCCTGCCGAAGTGCCGATGCCGCGACGGGGGGAACTGGCCTCGACAGGAATCCCCGGATCCGCGACAACCCTCCCGTCTTCTGGACCCCCGCGTCGTTGGGAGATGGGCGGACCATGTATGTCCTGTGCGTGGGCATGTACCGGGCCTGCTCGACCTGGCAATATGAGGTCGCCAGTCACCTGCTGGAGAGGCACCGGTCGGCCCGACGGCTCGGGTATGTGCCGGGGGCCGCGTTCCGGGAGATGGAGCGGGCGGGCGGGCCGGGCCGCGGCTGGGCGATCCTGAAATCGCACGACGAGGATCCCCGCTTCCTGCCGGCGCTCGAGCAAGGACGGGCCCTGGTCCTCTACGCCTATCGCGACCTCCGCGACGTCGCCTTCTCGCTGGCGCACAAGCGGGGGACGACCCTCGAAGGGATCGTCCGGCAGGGGATGCTGCACCAGATCCTGGCCAACGACCGTTGCTGGACGGCCCAGCCCCGCGAGCGACGGCTTAGCCAGCGCTACGAAAGCCTGCTCGACAACCCGGCGGGCGGCGTCCGCGAGCTGGCCGCGTTCCTGGGCATCCGGCTCGCCTCGGGCGAGGCCGAGGCGGTCGCCGCGGAATACTCGCTGGAGGCCAACCGGCAGCGGACCCGCGAGCTGGGCCGGAAGCTGGTGGAGCAGGGGGTCGACCTGACCGACCCGACCAACGTCCAGCGGTGCGACAACCATACGCTCCTGCACTGGAACCACGTCCGCGACGGCCGGATCGGCGGCTGGCGGGAGCAAGCCCGGCCCCGACAGCGGGCCCTGCTCGCGCGGTTCTGCGGCCGATGGCTGATCGAGCGGGGCTACGAGGACGACCTCGCCTGGGCCGGCCCGGCCGGCAACCCGCTCCGGCGGATCTCGGGCGAGTTGGCCGTGGCCCGATCCTGGTGGACCTACCAGGCGGCCCGGCAATCGAGGCTCCGGCCCGGCCTCGCCCGGATGCTCCGCGGCGCCCCGCCCGAAGCCGCGGCACCGCACGCCGGCCGGCCGCATGCGCCCGCGCCCGCGAAATCCCGGGAGGGGCAGGCCGCGCCCTGACGCGACGGCACGCCAGGAAGCCCCGATGGAATCGCCCGGCCGCGAACCGATCGTGATCCTCCTGCCGGTCTTCAACGACTGGCCGTCGCTCTCGGCCCTCCTGCCGAAGCTCGACCGGGCCCTCGCCGGCTCGGGCCGGAGGGCCGACGTCCTGGTCGTCAACGACGGCTCGACGCGCGCCCCCTCGCCCGGGCAGGTCCCGGGCCCATTCCGGTCGCTGGGCCGGGTCGAACTGCTCAACCTCCGCCGGAACCTGGGCCATCAGAGGGCGATCGCCGTCGGCCTGGCCTACCTGGAAGACCGGATCGGGCCCGAAACCGTTGTGGTAATGGACGCCGACGGCGAGGACGACCCCGACGATGTCCCACGGCTGCTCAACCGCCTCGAAGCCGAAGGCGGACGCTCCATCGTCTTCGCCGAGCGGGCCCGCCGGTCCGAGTCGTGGAAATTCCGGTTCTTCTACACCCTGTACAAGGGGATCCACCGGATCCTGACGGGGCAGGGGGTGAAGGTCGGCAACTTCAGCGCGATCCCCCGGGCCCGGTTGGCGAGCCTGGTGGTCGTCAGCGAGCTTTGGAACCACTATGCGGCGGCCGCCTTCCGCTCCCGGCAGCCGTACGTCCTGGTGCCGACCCGCCGCGCGAAGCGGCTCGACGGCCATTCGAGCATGAACTTCGTGTCCCTGGTGGTCCACGGCCTCAGCGCCATGGCCGTTTATAGCGACGTGATCGGCGTCCGCCTGCTGATGATGGCGGTCGTCCTGGGCCTGCTGTCGGTCGCGGGGCTGGTCGGCTCGCTGGCGATCCGCCTGGCGACGCCCTGGCTGATCCCCGGCTGGGCCCCCTTCATCGCCGGCATCTCGCTGGTCTTGCTGGTCCAGGCGGTGATGCTGGCGCTCAACTTCAGCTTCACGATCCTGGGGTCGCGGAACGGCGCCACCGTGATCCCCCGACGCGACTTCGCCCTCTTCTTGGGCACCGTCGAGCCGCTCGGCCCAGCCGAGTAGGGGCAACGCCGCCGCCCGCGAAGTCGAACGGCCGGATCGGGCCTCCGGGCGATCGCGACGTCGCGCAGGTCGGCAGGGACCCGTCCCCCACGAGGCCCTTCCACCAGTTGCAGGCGGCCCTGGAGGCCCAGAGCGATGTCCGGCTCGGCTGAGTCGATTGCTTGACTTTCTGCATCGATCCAATCAAACTCGGTAGGTATTGTGAATCTGCTTCAAGTATGGCACCTGGGAGGACTGCGACGATGCTCATCCCCGCAAAGCGATCGCGCCAGATCCGCCGAGTTCGGCCGGCGATCGACGGGCTTGAAGACCGTTCGTTGCTCTCGGCATCCCCCCCGGCCGCTTCGCACGCAAACGTCCGCGAGGCCGCCCGCTACGGTAGCGGGACGATCAACGCCAAGCTCGATAAGGACGTGACGGTCCAGGGCCCGGCCGGGCCGATCAAGGTGGTCATCCACAACACCGAGGATCAAACCTATAACGCCAACGGCCAGGTCAACCACAACGCGACCTTCTACGAGGCGACCGGCGGCAACGGATTCATCGACATCAACGGCGTGCGGAAGTTCGGCTATTACACCGAGACCTACAAGGGATCGTTGCACACCACCATCCGTTATCCCCTGCGATTTTCGGTCGATTCCGCCAACAGCATCCAGGCGAGTACCTATCACCCATACGTCCCGATCACGGTCACCCGCAAGCTGACCTTCAACGGCAAGACTCTGTACGAACGGTCCTACAAGGCGACCGCGTATTTCTCGCCCAAGATCGACCTGGGGACGTATTCGGGCCAGTTCCCCAGGGTTTTTGCCGGTCAAGTCAACAAGACGAACCCGGACAATTCCCAGCTCCACGTCAACTGGAACCTCCACCCCTGACCCCCTGGGCGGAGCCATGATCCGCCGGGCCACGATCGAGGATACGCCGGAGCTGGCCGGCCTGCTCGCCGAACTCGGCTTCCCGGCCGAACCGGGCACGATCGCCGGGCGGCTCCGATCGATGGACGAAGCCGGCGAACTCGTGCTCGTCGCCGAAATCGACGGCCGGGTGCTCGGCCTGTCGACCGTCCACATCACGCCGGTCCTGCACCGGCCGACGCCCGTGGGCCGGATCACCGCGCTGGTGGTCGCCCCCGGGGCGAGGGGCCGGGGGATCGGCCGATCGCTCGTCGAGGCGGCCGAACGCCACCTGGCCGGGGCCGGTTGCGGGCTCGTCGAGGTCACGAGCAACCGCTCACTCGGGGCCGCCCACGCCTTCTACGGGCGGCTCGGCTACGAGATCACCAGCTTCCGGTTCCGCAAGGAGTTGCCGGGGACGGCCTGAACCCCGGCCGGGGCCGTCACAAAGGCCGCCCCCGGCCGTGAATATCCCGCCCTGAACGACGCCCGCGGCGCTGCGACGCGGCGAGGGCATGCCTTCGTCTGCTAGCGATGTGTCCGCGTAAGGAGCCCCTCCATGCCCAAGGTCCCCTCCCTCCAGAAACTGCTGGAGAATTACCCCGACGGCAAGCTCGACGGCGCGGCCGTCGCGGTCCTGGTCGGCGGGGTCGTCCGCAAGAATTTCGAGGACGAGAAGTTCACCGCCTACAAGAACACCTGCGCCATCCGGGTCAGCCGGGCCCTGAACTACGGCGGCAAGCCGATCGCCTGGGCCGGCGGCGGCCTCGCCAACCCGTATATGGACGACAAGAAGATCCGCACCCACGCGGGCGACGACAAGAAAGCCTACATCTACGGCGTGTACGACCTCCCGGGCCTACCTCGACCGCAAGTACGGGGGCCAAGAAATTCCCGGGAACACCACCCAGGAGGAGCTGGCCAAGAAGGGCCTCCAGGGGATCATCGTCTTCGCCTATTATCATGCCGACATCTGGAAGGGCGATACCTGCACGCTATGCAACAACGGGTTCGGGAACGCCGAAGGTCGAGGAGATCCTGGTCTATCCGTCGGAGGAGCAGGACCAAGGTTCGGGCCGCGGCCCGGTTTACAATCGGGATCGGACCGCCCCCGATCCGGCCGCCCTGCGAATCCGCGTCGGCCGACGCTACAATAAGGGAGCGTGTTGAAGAGATGCCTTAGGCCGTGGAGGCAAGTAAAGTGGGGCTTCTCAACTGGCTTCGACAATCAGCACGAGCCGAACCGCCTCTGGCAGATCCTTGCTCGTTCTGCGCGATCCTGTCTAACCGAGTGGCCGTGGTTTTCCTGCATTTTCGCCCCGGCAGGGGCGGCGGTTGATAGGCCGGGGCGCCCAGCCCCGGCAGCCGACCGGCCGAGGAAAAGAATGGAGTCCCGGAGGGACGACAGTTCGCCGGCGCAGCGGGCTGCCGCCCCTTCGGGGATTAGCATCCAAATATAAGGGCCTTTCGATCCCGGGGTTTGCACCCCGGGCTGTCGACCGCGGCCCCCCCGGGGCCCCGAAAACGGAAAGTCGGGAGGACCCTGTCCGCCCGCTTAGGCCCGACTCGACGAGTTGGCGGCAGACTTGCCGAACAGGCGGTTCTTATTCCGATGCCCTACCTGCGGTCGATACTGGGGTGCCTGGGTCCACGCCCCGCATTATCGCTGGCCGCTCAGCACGCTGGAGTCCGCAGTGTTTTTCCCCATCGCCTTCGAGACGCACAAGTCGTCCGACACCTATTGAACCTCAGCTTCCTGACTTCCGATCAATCTACTTGACCAGGCTGCCGGCAAGCGGCCTTGCGAGTGCCCTTGGACCAGAACCTATCAACCTGAGGGTCGAAATGGGACCGAAGACGATCGAAGGGACCTGGGAGGAAATCGCCCGCATGGCCCCGGAACTGGCCGGGCGGCGGGTCCGCGTCACTGTGCTCGACGAGCCCGAGGGCACCCATCCCGCCCGCGCCGCGGATCCGATCCTGGGGATCTTCGGCGACGCCCCCGGGCTGCTGGACGAAGTCGTCGAGGAGGTGATGGAGATCCGCCAGGAACGCCCCTGGAGGCTCCCGGCCGGTGAATAAGGCCCTGCTCGACACGGACATTTTTTCGGAACTGGGCAAGGGGATCGATCCGACCGTCTTGCAGAACGGGTCGGCCTACCTGGCCGTGTTCGGGCGGTAGACGATCTCGGTCGTCACCGTCCTGGAAATCGTCCGGGGGCTCACCAAAAAGCGGGCGACCGGGCAACTGCGAGCCTTCGAGTCGGCCATCCCCTCGCTGGAGATCCTGGCCCTGGACCAGGACGCCGCTCTACTGGCCGGGCGCATCGAAGGGGAGTTGGAGCGGGCCGGCCGGCCGATCGGCCGGGCCGATCCCATGATCGCGGCCATCGCGATCGCGAACGGGCTGGAACTGGTCACGGGGAATACCGCCCACTACCAACAGATCCAGCGGGTCGGGCGGTCGCTGGTCCTGCACGACTGGCGAAGCTAGATTGGACCGCACCCCGACCTCCCGGCCCCGGACCCGACCGCCCATGACAATCCTCGCCCTCCTCGCCCTGATCCTCCCCGCCACGCCGGCCGACGGCCCCCGGACCTTCGACGGCCGCCACGACATCGGCACCATCAACCTGACGGTCGCCTACTTCGTGCCGGCCGACCGCATGCCGCTGCCCGACTGGGAAGATCGTGCGAATTACTTCCTCCGGCGGATCGCCGCCTTCCACGACCGGGAACTCGGCGGCGTCTCGCGGATCGTTCCCCATCTCCATCCCGTACCCCTGGTCTCGGAGCATCCCTCGTCCGAATTCCGCAAGGGGGACCAGAACGCGACTTATTTCCGCACCATGGACGAGGTCAAATCGCTGCTGGGCTGGAAGCCCGACCAGGCCGACGGCTTCCCGATCCTGCTGGTATTCAGCGACATCAACTGGCGGGAGCTCGACGACTTCCGGCGGACTCGCCTCGTCGACGGCCAGGAAGTCCATGAAGGCCACATCGGAGGCGACGGCCGGCACTTCCCCGGCGCCGAGTCGGGCGGCGCCCGGGCGATCTACAACCCCAGGCCCGGCTACGGCATGGGCCTGGTTAGCGCCGACGGCTGGCGGGTCCCCTACAGCGGTTCCGACTGCGTCGTCTACCACGAGGGGATCGGCCACGCGATCGGCCTGCCGCACCCCGAGCCCGGCGACGACTCGGTGATGGGCACCGCCCAGTACCGTTGGTGGATCCATCAGGCCCGGCTCAACGAGTCGCAGCGCCGCAAGCTGGGCGGGGGCGGCGAGCCCGACCGTTCCCACGACCTGTTTTCGACCTTCTCGGCACTCCAATCGCCGAAAGCCCCCAAGGTGGGCGAGCCGGTTTCGCTCGACCTCACCTGGCCCGAAGGGGCGAAAGTGAAAGCACTCCGCGTCCGCGTCCAGGCCGATCTGTTCGGCCCCTGGGAAACGATCCCGATCCAGGCGAAAGGGAAGCCGCCGACCAGCGTCCCCCTCAAGACGTTCGACCGGCCGACTCCGGTCAGCTACCGGGTCGATGCGACCCTGGAAGATGGCCAGGCCGCCGAAATCTGGGGCTACTTCCAGGTGGCCAAGCCGGACTGAGCGGATGCTACCCTGGCAATCGCGGGAGCGATCCCGGATCATCGACCCTTCCGTGATCGGGGAAAAGTCACCGGGGGTTGTCCCAATGCTGCGAGCGCGACGGGTCGGATGGGTGGGATTGGTGTTGCTGGCGGCGGGAGTCGGGGCGAGGGCCCAGGCCCCCGCGCCCTCGCCCGAGGCCGAAGCCGTCCTGGGGCGGATCTCGGCCGATTCGCTGCGGGGGAACCTGTCGTTCCTGGCCTCGGACCTGCTCGAAGGGCGGGATACGCCGTCGAGGGGGCTCGACCTGGCGGCCGAGTACATCGCGGCCCAGTTCCGCAAGGCGGGCATCGAGCCGGCCGGCGACGAAGGCTATTTCCAGGTGGCCCGCTGGAAGGTCGCCGAATCCGACCCGGCCACGTTCTCGTGCGTCGTGAAGGTCGGGGATAAGTCCTGGACGATCCTCGCCGATCGCGTGAGCCTGCCCTCGCCCGGCCCGTTCGAGGTCGGCCCGGTCGCCATTCGGAAGCTCGCGGAGAAGGACCTCGAAGCGGCCGGCGACTCGGTCGAGGGAAAAGCGGTGGTGGTCGAGCCGCCCGGCGAGCCCCGGGCCGCGGGCCCGTTCTTCAACCAGTTGCTGAAGCTCAAGCCGGCCCTGGCGATCACGCTGGAACCGACCGCGGCCGCCGCCGGGTTGGGCCGCGGCCGCTTGATCGACCCCGAGGCCAACGCCCGGGGCGGCATGAGGGCCCCCCAGGGCCCCAAGCGCCTGGCGATCCACGACGCCGCCGCGGCCGAGGCGATCCGGCAGGCCCTGGCCGACGGCCAGGAAGCGACCATCGAGCTCAAGCTGGGAGCCCCGGTCGAGCGGCCGGTGGCCCTGCGCAATGTCGTCGGCAAGCTGGCCGGCTCCGACCCGACCCTGAAGGACACTTATGTCTTGCTGACGGCCCACTACGACCACGTCGGCATCGGCGAGCCCCAGAACGGCGACCGGATCTATAACGGGGCCAACGACGACGGCAGCGGGACCGTGTCGGTGATCGAGATCGCCACCGCCCTGGCCGGCCTGAAGGCGAAGCCGAAGCGGAGCATCCTGTTCGTCTGCTTCTTCGGCGAGGAGAAGGGCCTGCTCGGCTCCCGGTACTACGGCCGGCACCCGATCGCGCCGCTGGAGAAGACCGTCGCCCAGGTCAACCTGGAGCACATGGGCCGGACCGACGACACCGAGGGCGCCCGCCTCAATGCGGTCTCCGTCACCGGATATGACTACTCGACGATGGTCGACGCCCTGATCCTGGCCGGCAAGGCGACCGGCATCGAGATCCAGAAGCACCCGCGCAACAGCGCCCAGTTCTTCGGCGCCAGCGACAACCAGGCGCTGGCCGACCTGGGCATCCCGGCCCACTCGGTCTGCACCAGCTTCATCTTCCCCGACTACCACCAGCCGGGCGACCACTGGGACAAGGTCGATTACGACAACATGGCCAAGGTCGATCGGATGGTCGCCCTGGCCTTGCTGGGCCTGGCCAACGACCCCAACGAACCGACCTGGAAGGCCGACCTGCCGGCCGTCTCGCGATACGCCCGGGCCCGCGAGCAACTCAAGGCGGGGGGCGCGAAGCCCCAGCCATGAGCGCCTGCCTGGCGCTCCACGGGCTCGGCGGCGGGCCCTACGAGTTCGGCGACCTGCTCGACCGGCTCCGGGGCCGGTCGATCGAGGTACGGGCACCCGTCCTGCCCGGCCACGAAGGCCCAGGCCCGTTCATGGGCCGGGCCGGCTGGCCCGAGTGGACTGGGCTAGCCTCGGAGGCCTTCGAGTCCCTGGCCCGCATCGGCCGGCCCGTCTCGGTCCTGGGCTTCTCGACCGGCGCGACCCTGGCCCTCTGGCTGGCGTCGCGATACCCGGTCGATCGGCTGGTGCTGATGGCCCCGTTCCTCGGGGTCCGCCACCTGGCCCGCCTGCCCGTGCCGACCGATCGCTACCTCCGGGGGATCGCCCGGATCCTGCCCCACGTCCCGAGGCGAACCCCCGCCGTCCGCGACCGGATCGGCCGCCGGGCCATCCGCGAGGCCGAGGCATTCCGCACCTTCTCGCTGAGGGCAACCGTGAGCGCCCTGGAATTGATCCAGCAGGTCAAGCCGACCGTGCCCTCGATCCGAACCCCCACCCTGATCCTTCAGGGCCGCCACGATTCGGTCGTCGATCCGGCCGGCGCCTCCTGGCTGTACGACCATCTCGGCTCGCCCCGGAAGCAGCTCCGATGGTTGGAACGATCGGACCACCTGATCGCGCTCGACCACGACCGCGAGGCCGCCGCCGATCTGGCCGACGACTGGCTCGCCGGTTCGCCCTCGTAATCCGGCCCCAACCCCGCCCGTCGCGCGACCGCCATGCGCAGGTCGCTTCCTTCGTACGCCTATCCTTGACCTTGCATAATGTGACGTCTAGGATGCTTGCGAACTCGAATGCTCGCATGGATTCATCCCGAACATCACCGATTCCATGATGGTCGGTCGAGATCAACGGGCGGATTCTTGTGAATTCGGGCAAACCTGATAAAATGGGTTGCCGTTTCGGCCTGGACTTACCTTGGCCGGTTCGGGTCATCGCTCGACCCGCAACGGGATACTTGCGCCTTCGGAGTCGAAGTTCATGAGCAGCGCGAACCGTGGTGGTCGTTCGTCGAGGAACCGCCTGCGCCCGGTGGTCGGGGCCCCGGAGGCCCTGGAGGTCCGCTCGCTGCTCAGTTCCGGGGTGGCCCATCCCCTGCGCCATGTCGAGGTGGCCCGACTCCACGCGGAGAAGGCCGTCCATGTCGACGCGACGACCGCCGCGGTCGGCAAGCGGGCGGCGATCAACTTCAACTTCTACGACAATTTGAAGCAGCGGGTCGAGCAGCTCAAGAACGCCGCCGGCTACGACAAGCGGACCGGCAAGTATGACGAGGGCAAGGTGCCCGAGGGCCGCAAGGCGCTGCTGCTCGACAACGCCCTGGCCAATTACAAGAAGCTGGTCGGCACCACCTCGAACATGCGGGCGACCCACCTGGCCAATCCGTCGGCGTTCGCGATCGCGCCCGGCAAGGATCCGGCCTATTTCTCGAAGCTCAAGTTCAACGCCAACCGCGTGATCCAGCGCGACGTGCAGGCGGGCCTTTACAGCTACACCCCGTCCGCCTACCCCGAGAAGACGCAGTTCTGGGTCGATTTCGCCAACAAGCAGCTCGGCGGCGGAGTGTTCGGCAACGGCTTCGTCCAGGAAGAGACGATGTTCCTGGAGACGCCCGAACTGGCCAACGCGGCCGCGCTGCCCAAACCGATCATCACCCGGACCGGCAACAATCCCGGCGTGCTCCAGGGCAGCCCGACCCCCTGGGTCTTCAGCAACGTCAATCGCGTGATGGCGATCTCGTCGGCCGCCACCAAGAACGACGCCTGGCGGACCATCACGGTCGACCAGCTCAAGGCGGCCGACGTGCCCCTGGCCGCGGCGCAGAACATCAACGTGCTGTCGATCGCGGCGCCCAAGCTGTCGCAGACCGGGCCGAAGGCGACCCTGCCGATCGTCAAGGACCTGTTCAACACGTTCTACGCCGGGTTCTCGCTGGCCTATTCGATGGGCGGCAACCAGCCGATCCGCATCCACACCGGGCCGATCGGCGCCGGCGTCTTCTACAACAACCGCACGGTCGTCTACGTGATGCAGCGGCTGGCCGCGATGATGGCGGGCAAGGTGAACCTGACGATGTGGGGCTACGACACCCCGTCGAACCCCACCGAGATCGAGGACGCCGACCGCAACTACCTCAACCCGATCCTGGCCCGGTTCCGCAGCGCATCGAACCAGTCGGTCGGCAACCTGCTGAAGATCGCCTCGCAGAAGATGTCCAACATCGTCGGCACCTCGGGCGTGAGCGACGCCTCGGCGAGCTTCCAGTCGGGCTCGTACGTGCCGGTCTTCGCGATGCCCAATGCGGTCGAATCGCTGGCGAAAAGCCTGAACCAGCGGGTCGGGCAGATCGCCGCCGATCGCGGCTGGAAGGCGGCCTGGACGGCCAACGTCGGCAACAACGTGCATACGACGGTCGACGCCGGCTTCCTCGACCACCAGGACTCGCAGACCGGCCAGGTGGACCACCTGTTCTCGAAATCGACCGACCTCGACGCGGTCCTCTCGGCCCGCGGCGGCGACCTGAAGGCGATGCTGGCCCGGGCGGCGAAGCCGTCGAACACCTTGAACTTCCAGGGCCTGCACTTCGCCTACGACACGGCCGCCGGCAAGGACCCTGAGCTGTACCTGAAGGTTGAGTTCGGCGCGGACGACCAGAAGGCGATCAGCCGGATCGTCGGCAAGTCCAGCGATTCCTGGCACGTGACGGTCGGCCACTTCGAGGTGCAATCGACCGACACCCAGGCCGACATCGCCAACAAGCTGTCGCACCTGCAGGTGATCGCCAACGACACCAACATGCTGGGCCTGCTCCGCTCGGCCAAGCTGCCGTCGGCCAACCTCAACACGATCCGCATCGTCCACACCGACAACGCGAACGCCCAGTACCCCTCGTACCGGGACTACGTGTATACCGGCTCGACGAATCGGGCCTGATTCGGTTGGAATGAAACCGGCCGGGAAGCTGGGCTCGCCCCCACCTTCCCGGCCGCCTCGTTTCGCGGGCGATCCATTCAAGCCGGGTCGGCCGTCCCCGGCGGGTAGGCCATCCGGGCGCACCCGGCGGCGCCGATGAACCCGGCGTCCCCGCCCAGTTCGGCGTAGGCGATCCGCGTCCTGGCGGCCGGGGTGGGGAAGGCCATCCCCTGGATGTCGGCGCGGATGGCGTCGAGGAAGGGCTCGCCCGCGGCGATCATGCCGCCGCCGAACAGGACGATGTCGGGGTCGATCGTGTGCATCAGGCAAACGGCGCCCACCGCCAGGTAGCGGGCCGTCTCGCGCATCAGGCGTTTGGCCAGGTGGTCGCCGGCGTCGGCGGCGTCGTTGATGGCCCGAGCGGTGATCTCGCCGGATTTGAGGCAGTCGCGGAGCGAGGAGGTTTCTCCCCGCTCCAGGGCCTCCATCGCGCGGGCGACCAGGGCGGTCGCCGAGGCGTAGCCTTCGAGGTGGCCGTACGCCCCGCACGAGCATTGCCGGGCGTTTTCCATCTGGATGATGATGTGGCCGAGCTCGGCGCCGTGGCTGTTGCGGCCCTCGATTATCCGGCCGTGGTCGATGATGCCGCCGCCGATGCCGGTGCCCAGCGTGAACATCACCAGCGATTTCGCGCCCCGGCCGGCGCCCGCCCAGAACTCGCCGTAGGCGGCGGCGTTGGCGTCGTTCTGGAGGATCGTCGGCTTCTCCAGCATCTGCGCCAGGCGGTCGCGGATCGGCAGGTTGTCCCAGCCGGGCAGGTTGGGCGGCTCCAGCAGGTAGCCGGTTTCCAGGTCCATCGTGCCGGGCGAGCCGAGGCCGACGGCGCGGATCTGGTCCCAGCCCAGGCCGCTGGCGCGGACCGCCTCGCGGCCGGCCTCGGCCAGGGTTTCGAGGCCGGCGTCGGGCCCGAGCTCGGCGCTGGTCGGCCGGCTGCACGACGACAGCGGTTGGCCCGCGTCGTCCACGACCCCGCTCTTGACGTTGGTGCCCCCGAGGTCGATCCCGAGATAGAATGGCGGTCGGCGGTCGCGGCTGGTCATCCTCGGCCTCAAACAAACCCGGTCGGGACGCGAGGCCCCTTTGCCCCGGCGATAACGTGAACGAACCCCTGCGGCGCAACCCGATGACGATATCCGACCGGATCGCCCGAGGTCAATCGCCCGACACGAGCCAGGGGTCATTCCCCAGTCCGGGTGGCACTGGTGGCTTGCCCACCAGTGCGCCCCGCGAGGGGGGAACCCGGAACACTGGTGGGCAAGCCACCAGTGCCACCCAATCTCCTCCAGACCGCTGCGAAACCAGCCGCCGCCAATGGATGGCGGCCTGTGCAGCCGGCCTGGCCTTGCCGATCGCCCAAGGCCAGGACCGCGAACCCCGCGAACCGGGCCTGGATGAGGCCGAGGCCCGGGCCCGGGAAGCCGGGCTGGGGCCGTTCCAGGTCACCCGGACCAAGAACTACGTGGCGATCGGCGACGCGCCGGCGAAGTATCGCCAGGAAGCCTTGAACATCTGCGAGCTGGTCGCCCGCGACTGCCTGGCCTACTTCAAGGCGAAGGGGTTCGCCGAGGTCGCCCAGCCGGCCGGCCGGCAGGTGGTGGTGATCCTGGCGGGCGAGGAGTAGTTCACGAAGTTCCTGGGGATCGACCGGGACGCCGCGGTGCCCGGCCTCTACGACGTCGAGGCCAACCGCCTGACGATGTTCGATTACCGGAAGCTGGCGGGGCCAGGGCCGGGGGCCGGCCAACCGAAGGCCCTGGCGGCCCGGGCCAACACGATCACGCTGGTCCACGAAGCCACCCACCAGTGGACCTACAACTGCGGCCTGCTCGACCGATCGGCCGACGTGCCGGTGGCGATCAGCGAGGGCCTGGCGATGCTGGCCGAGGAACGCCAGCCGACCGGCAAGGCCACCCCCGGCGGCATCAACGGCGGCCGCATCGACGGCCTCAAACTCGCCCTGGCGAGAAACGCCGCATGGATCCCCTGCGAACGCCTCCTGACCGACGACGACCTGGCCGGCGGCAACCAGGGCGACGAGGCGGCCCAGCAGCTCGCCTACGCGCAGGACTGGCTGCTGGCCTACCACCTGATGCAAAAGCCCCGGGTGGCCGGGTTCCGGGCCTACCTGGCGAGGCTCCGCACCCGCAAAAACCCCGACGACCGCAGCAAGGACGCGGCCGAGTTCCTGGGCGACCTGGCCAAACTCGACGACGAACTGCGGGCGCTCGCCAATCGGCTGGTACGCGCCGGCTGAATTGCCCCTCCTGGCCCCGCCGGCTTGAATTCGATCCCGAACCGGGGTTCCCCGGCGGGCCGGGGGTGGTTATGCTCGCGGCCCGAGCATGGACCGCGACGACGATGCACCGAGGAAGGGAAGCCGCCCGATGCGCATCCTGCTGGTCACTTCGTTCCCGATCCCGGGCGATTACGACGGGACGGCGATGCTGCCGATCAAGATTGCCAGGTCCCTGCGGGACAACGGCACCGCCGTGGCCCTCGCCTACCTCTCGGCACGGCCCCCCTGGGGGCGGCCGACCCGGGGCGATTTCGAGGGGATGCCGCTCTATACCCTGCCGCCCGCCCACTGGGTCGCCGGCCTGAAGCGGATCCGCCGCGAGTTCGGCTTCGACCTGGTCCACGCCCAGCACTACGGCGGCGCCACCCGCGCCTACGCCGCCTGCCGCCTGAACCACTGGCCGATGGTGTACGAGGTCCATTCGCTGCTGGGCGACGAGGTCGAGCGCGATCGGCTGGGGCGGGGGACGAAGTTCCGGGCCTACATCGCGCTGGAGCGCCGGGTCTTCCGCTCGGCCGCGATGGTCATCACCCTGGGCGAGCCGGTCCGCGACGTGATGGTCGAGGAAAAAGGGGTGCCCGCCGACCGCGTCCGCGTGATCTACCCGGGGATCGACCTGGCCGAATTCCCGCCCGACGGCGTGCCCGCGGAGATCCCCGGCGTCGGCCCCGACCACCGGGTCGTCATGTACATCGGCAGTATCGTCCACCCCAACCAGGGGGTTCCGCTGCTGATCGAGGCCCTGCCGCGGGTCTTCCGGGATTCTCCCCAGGCCCGTTGCGTGCTCGTGGGCGGGCCGGCCGAGGCGGGCGAGGCCTACCGACGGCAGCTCGGCGAGTTCGGCGATCGCCTGATCGTCCTGACCGGCCGGACCCCCGACCAGGTCGCCGCCCTGGCCCGACGCGCCGACGTCCTGGTCCATCCCCGCCTGGCCTGCCGGGAAAACTACTCGGTGCAGAGCAAGCTGGCGGTCTACCTGGCGTCCGGCCGGCCGATCGTCGCGACCGACTTCGCCGATTACCGGGCCCTGCTGGGCCCGACCGGCGCCGGCCGGTTGACGGCGGTCGATCCCGGCTCGATCGCCGAGGGGGTCCTCGACGTCCTGGGCCACCCCGACCTCGCCCGGAGCCTTTCGGCCGCGACCGGCCCGGTCGCCCGCGAGTACTTCGGCATGGAGCGGAACCTGGAACGGTACCGGGACGCCTACGAGCAGGCCCTCATCGCAGGACCCCGGTCGACCCGCCGAAATCGACGGGCCGCCGGGGCCGGTTGAGACTCATGCCCAGAACGGGAAGCGGGGGTGCGGGCCCGGCTCAGTTGTTGGATGAGGCCTGGAGCAGTCGGGCGACGAGCTGCTTGTTCTCGGCGAGGACCGCCTTGAAGTCGCGATAGAGCGCATCCCGCTTCTCGCGAAGCTGGGCGTCCACCTGGCGGATCTCCTCCAGGACGGCCTGGTTGTCGGCGACGGCCTTCTCGGCGTCGGCCTTCTCCTGGGTCCGGCGCTCGGCGATCTTGCGGGCGAGTTCCTCCTGCTCGAGGCTGTCCCGGACCAGGAGCTGCGCCCGGGCGAGATCTTCCTTGACCAGGGACGCCAGGCTCTCGACGCCCGAGAGTTGCTCGCGGAGCAGGGTCGTCTGGCGGTGGGTGTCGTTCTGCGTCGCGGTGATCTGGTACTTCAGCGATTTGACCTGGGCCTGGAGCTTGCCGATTTCGCCCGGCGTCTCGTAGTTGCCCGCCAGGGCCTCGACCTGCTTCTCCAGGTTCTGGATCTTCTCGCCCGAGTTGCGGTGGAACTGCGTGGCCATCGCCGCCAGCACGAGCCAGGCGATCGCCACCGGGATGATCAGGATCGTCAGCACTTTCCCCGCGGTGGGCATCGGAGGCACTCCCCGCACGAGTCGATTGGCAGTCAGGCCGGCAGGGCGGAAGGGTCTCGGGTGCGGCGAAGGGGCGAAAGTGGGCCGCGCCCGCCGGGCGTCACGGTCCAATATATCCCGCGACCCGGGCCGTTGCCAACCGCCGCCGCGAGTTGCTCTGGGCGGGCGCGGCAAAACGGGCGATTTTTTTGCAGCGGGGGTGCCCCGGTTCCGATATCCTCGTGATGGAGGCCGCTCCGCGACGGGCCGAGAAGGCCCGGGGCCGGATCGCAAGGGAAGCATCCCCCGGGCGCGTTCCTCCTGACCTGACCGGCCGATGAGAGCCGTCTCATCGCGATCAAGGAGGGGGTGGGCCGTGGCGATGGCGATGCCCGTGCAACAGGCCGAGTGGGTCAAGCACGTGCTGTTCGACCGGGGCTACCTGGCCCGCATCAAGGGCGAGGCGATCAAGGTCTATCTGGTCGTCCTGCAGGCGTGCGACGGCCGGCCGGATCGGAGCGTGGCCCTGAGCCTCCGGCAGCTGATGGACCGGACGCGGCTGTCATGCCCGACGGTGATCGACAGCCTGGCCCGCCTGGAATCGCTCGGCCTGGTGGTCTCGACCACCCACGAACGGGGCAAGGTCAAGACTTATTACGTCGCCGACCCGCCGGACAGCGCGGACTGAGCCGCGACGCCCGCTTACGCACCGATCGCCAGGCCATCCGCCCCGGGAAAGCCAAGAATTCTCTATGGACCCGTTTTTCTTCCGCGTGGAGCATGGCCTGCTCCGCTCCGAGGCGTTCAAGGACCTGGGCGGCTCCGCGATCAAGGTCTATCTCACGATCGGCCTTTACGCGGACTTCGGCACGGGCTGGGCGTACCCCAGTATCCGCACCATCGCCAAGCAAGCCGGCCTGAGCCGCCAGACCGTCCTCGACGCGATCGGAGAACTGGTGAATGCCGGCCTGCTGGCGGCCAGCAAGTCGAAGGGCCGATCGACCGCCTATCGGATCATCCGCGAGGCCCCGCCGACCCGGGAGAAGGGGGCAGGCAAGAAGCCGGTGTCCCAGAAAACCGCGGGTACTGTCCCGGATTTTTTAGGGGACCCCCGGCAAACCGTCCCAGATTCTTTAGGGGTCCCCTCCCCGGGTGTCCCAGATTCTTGGGGGGTCGAGGCCCAGTTCGTCGGCCCCCGCGGCCCCCGCGGTGGGCCCGAACGAGATCCCATACCAACGAGAGAAGACACCGCCAGCATTCCCATACCCGGGACGCCATTCCGGTTGTCCGCCGAAGGCCGGTTGCTGGTGGCCGTTGACCTCCAGGAATTGCTGACGGACCAGGGCGTCCCCCGGCGGCTCGCCGAGAAACTCGCCGGACAGAAGGATCCCGAGGCGGTGGCCCGGGTCCTCCTCAACGCGATCTACCTGAAAAGCCAGGGGCGGCTCCAGAACGCGCCCGGATATATCCGCGCGGGGATCGAGGAGGGCTATGCCCTTTTGCCGGAAGTTGAAAGCCGGTTGAAACTTCGGCAGCGCGAACTGGAAGAACAGGTGCGCCGGACCCGGGAGCGGACGACTCGGATCCGGCAGGAGGCGGCCCGCGCCGCCGAGGAGGCCGCGATCGAGGTCTTCCTCAACAACCTCGATCGGGACGAACTCCAGAAGCTCATCGACCAGGCGATCGCGACCCTCCCGCCGCCGATGGTTCGCAACAACCCGACCCTCACGAACCCGTTTGTCCGGGGCCGGGTTTACGAGATGGCCATCGGGTCCGAATCGGAATAGCCTGCCCGGAGTTTATTGCTGATCGGGTAACGGTTTGCGCATGATGAGCAGGTCCCGGACCTGGCCCAGCAGGCGGCCGTCCGACCGCGCCCGCCGAACATGCTGGGGCAGGTAGGCCCCCTGCATCGGGCAACTGATCCGGCGCTCGGGCCGGAACCCCGCCGCCGCGAGCGCGGCATAACCCAGGAACCCATGATCGAGATAGCCGACCCCCGCGGGCAGGTCCTTCTCGGTCTGGTTCGCCAGCAAAAGCGCAACGTATCCTCCTGGACGTAAAGCGGCGTAGCAGTTTCGCGAGAAGTTCTCGAGAAAATGATTCCAGGCGGCAAGCGGTTGCTCGGCAATCCCGCTTACGCCCCAGGCTTCCGCGAGCATAGTGTGATAGGGCGGGTCGCAGAAAATCAGGTCGCACGAACAGGCTTCTTCGGCGATGCCATTCCTTACGTCGTGTCGGCGGATATCAGGGCGGACGGGGTGGATGTCGTACGCGAGGCATCGGCGTCCCATCGCTTCGGCTACGTCGAGCGTCGTGCCGCCGCCGGCCATCGGGTCCACGACCAGGTCGCCGGGCCGGCTGAAATAGTGCAGGGCGTGGGCGACGATCGCCGGGGGGATGGAGCCCGGGTGGGGCACGCCGAAGGCCGGGTCGTGGCGGAAGGCCCAGACGTCGTAGGGCGTGGGGCGGAACCCGGCCGTGAATCGGGATCGCCGTCGGAGGTCCTTGTAGGCGGCGTGGATCGTCTTGGTCCCGGCGTCGATCTGGCCGACGGCCGCCCGGGCGCGGGGGTCGTTGCCCCCGGCCGCCTTCCAAACGGCCCGCCCCTGTCGGTAGAGGTCCTTGCCGCCCAGGCCGATCCTGCGGGCGATCGCCCGATCGGTCCGCTCGGGCCGTTCGTCGGGGTCCCGACGAACGGGCTCGTCCTCGTCCCGGAACTGCCGTAGCCCCGCCCGTCGCCGGCGCCGGCCGTCCTCGGCCATCAGCGATTCGAGGGCATCGGCCTCCCGCATCATCTGGCTGAAGTTCTTGCGGCGCTGAATGTTGTAGTCCAACACCGCTTGCCGTCGGGGGTCGCCCGGGGCGAGGTCGCGGATCGTGGCGGGGATTTCCCGGAACCCCAGCCTCCGGGCGCAGGCCAGGCGTCGATGGCCCGAGACCACCTCCCAGCCGCCGGGGACCGGGGCGACCACCAAAGGTACGAGGATTCCCTGAGCCTCGATGCTGCCCAGGAGACCGTCGGAATCGACGTCGATTTCGCCGTAAACTCCAATGCTGAAAGGGTTTTGTTGTAGCCTTTCGGTCGGCAACGATTCGGCAGGGGCCACGTCGATCGATGGGGCGGGGCGTCGGGTTATCGGGGCGATGCTCATCGTCGGTCCCATCGAAATCGGTCGGGCTAGGCGCCCCGGTCGGATTATGGACAATGCCCGGTCGGGCCAGGGAACGGCCCCGAAGGCTGGCACCCCCAGTCCAGTCGGACCGACAAGGAGGTGGGCGACATGGCCACCCGCTACGATCCCGCGGCGAGACCCGGGCCGCACGTCGGCGTCGGGTCGCACAATCGTTTCGGAGACGGCCTGCGCCCGCACCCTGGCGAACGGGCGGTGCTCTCGGTCGTCGTGCCGGCCAAGAACGAGGCGGCGGGCCTGCCCGCCCTGGTGGACGAGATCGCCCGGGCACTCCGGCCCCTGGTATCGCGCGGGGATGCCGGGCCCCACCGCCTGGATGGCTTCGAGATCCTGGTGGTGGACGACGGCTCGACCGACGATTCCTGGTCGGTGCTAGGCCGGCTTTCGGCGTCGTATCCGGAACTCCGGCCGATCCGCCTGGCGTCCAACACGGGGCAATCGACGGCCACCTCGGCCGGGTTCGCGAGGGCCTCGGGGAACTGGGTGGCCAACCTCGACGCCGACCTCCAGAACGACCCGGCCGACCTGGCGAGGCTCTGGGACGCCCTCCCGGGCCACGACGCGGCCCTGGGCTGGCGGCTGAAACGGCGGGATGTCTGGACCAAGCGGGCGATCAGCAAGGTCGCCAACCGCGTCCGCAACGCGGTCCTGGGCCAGTCGATCCTCGACACCGGCTGCTCGGTGCGGATCTACCCGGCGGCCGTCGCCCGTCGCCTGCCGGCCTTCCACGGCGTCCACCGCTTCTTCGGCCCGCTCCTGCTCCGCGAGGGGTGCCGGATCGTGCAGCTCCCGGTGCACCACCGGCCCCGGGGCCACGGACAGTCGCATTACAACATCTGGAACCGATCGATCCGGGTCGTGGTCGACCTCTTCGGCGTGGCCTGGCTGATGAGGCGGCCCGTCCGCTACGAGGTCGCCGAGGACCCGCGCGGGGCGTCCGCGTCGGCCCCGTCGATGGCGGCAACGGCCCGGCAGGAGGCTTGAATCCGATGGTCCTCGACGGCGAGAAGGTCTGGGCCGGCGTCGGCCTGGTGGGCCAGGGCGTGTTCACGGCCCGGTTCCTGGTGCAGTGGCTGGCGTCGGAGCGGAAGCGGGAGACGGTGATCCCCGAGGCGTTCTGGTGGCTCAGCCTCTGCGGCGGCCTGGTCACGCTGACCTACGCCATCCACCTGGGCAGCCTGTCGTTCTCGATGGGTCAGGGGATGGGGCTGTTCGTCTACGCCCGGAACCTCATGCTGATCGGCCGGCGGAAGCGCCGGGCCGCCCGGCAGAGGCTCCGGGAAGCGGCCTCGGCTTCGGCCCCGATGACGCCGGCGACCACCCCGCACGATACGGCCCGGCATCGGGTCGACGCGGGGGGCCGGTCAGCGATCGCCCCCTGAGGTCCCATCCGGCCCCGGGCCCGGGGCGACGGCGGTGGGCGATCGGGAGGGGGACCGGGCCGGTTCGAGGTCCCCCCGCCGGTAGATATCGCCCTCGCGGATGTAGATGACGCCCTCGGCGATGTTGGTCGCGTGGTCGGCGATCCGCTCGAGGTTGCGCGACGTGTTGATCAGGCGGAGCCAGGTGGTGACCCGCTCGGGCTCGTCGCGGATGGCCCGCTTGAGTTCCTTGAGGATCAGGCGGGAGCGCCGGTCGATCGCCCGGTCGGAGTCGATCACCGAGCGGGCCAGCGAGGCGTCGGACCTCGACATCGCGTCGAGCCCGTTGCGGACCAGCTCCGTGGCCTCGGCCCCGAGAGCGTCGAGGTGCTCGAGCACGGCCATCGGGATCGGCTTGCCCACGAGCTTCAGGCTCCGGCGGGCGATGTGCTCGGCCAGGTCGGCCATCCGTTCCAGCTCGTTGTTGATCTTGAGCAGGGCGGCGACGCGGCGGAGGTCGGTGGCGACCGGCTGGTGCAAGGCCAGCATCTTCAGGCATTCGCGCTCGATGCGGACCTGGTTGGAGTTGATCTGGGGCTCGCCGTCGCGGACGGCCGCCGCCAGGTCGGGGCGGCCGTGGCAGAGCGCATGGATGCTGCTTTGCAGGGCCGTTTCCACCAGGGCGGCCTGCTTAAGCACGTCGCCCCAGAGGGCTTCCATGTCGCGCTGGAAATGGCGGCCGGCGGGCGTTTGTGCCGATCCCGGCTCGTCGCCTTCGTTTCCCTTGCGCCAGACCATGGAGGCCCCTCTCGGCTCGAGGCGTGATGCGATGACCCATCCCCAACTTTCAGAGTAGTGCAAGGCCCGGGCCGGTTCAAGGCGATCCGACCTAAACTGCTCGGAAAATTCACGTTGGATTCACATGTCGGCCGAGGACAGCGGGGCGAATGGGCGAGGCCCCCGGCGTCGGTGGGCGCCGGGGGCCTCGCGGGGATCTCGGGCGATCGAACCGATCGGCTCAGGGATAGTGGCTGCCGCGGAGGGCCGGGCCGACGCCGGTGAACGGCAGGTAGATCGTGTCGGGCGGGATCCGGTCGCCCGGACGGTAGTAGCCCAGGTCGTACTCGGGCTCGGTGGGCGGGTCGAGCACCGCGTTGATCGGCCAGGCGGCGATCTGGAAGGCGAACAGGCCGATCGAGGCGAATGGTTGGAGGATCTGCCGCCGCTGGTTCGACTGCCTCGGGTCGTCGATCGGGTACGAGAAGTACTTGCCGATCGGGCCCAGGGCCTGCTCGACGCCCTGCCCGTAACGTTCGAGGGCGGCGTCCTGGAAGTAGAGCGGCCCGTGGCAGGTGGCGGCGGCCGCCCAGTACTTGCGGGTCGGGGTCCACTCGCGGGGGCTCAAGACCGGGATGTCGTCGGGAGTGGGGATCGCCTTGATCGGCCGGGCCTCGGTGGGGCTGGGCGGCCGGGGGAGGATCAGGCGGCTGGTCGCTTCCCCGGGCATGCCGGGGTCGTCCCGGGGCGGGCCGCCCGGCCCATATTGCCGGAGCTCTTCCGCATGCCGCTTCTCGATCATGGCGATCTGGGCCCGGACGTCCGGGGGCAGGCCGTCCAACCGGGGCACGCCGTTCGCCTGGTCGTCGCGGGGCAGCGGGGGCAACTCGGGGGCGACCTGGCGGCGAGCGTTCCCCGTCAGGGCCGACGGCGGCAGGGGCGGCAGGTCGAACTCTTCGGCCGCCGGGGCCGGGGCCGGCGAGGGCGACGCGGCGCGGCCCTGGGTCGGCCTGGTCGCGACCGGCGGCCGGGGCCGGGGCCGGGGTGTTCCGGGGGCCGGCCGGGTCGCCTGGGCCTGGCTGGGCGCCGGGGTCTCGGCCGGCAGGGGCGGGTACCGGAAGTCGCTCGGAGGGGTCCGGGACGGCATCCGGTTGGGCGGGGCCGGGCGGGCGGCGACCGGGGCCGGCGCCGGGTCTTCGGCCGGTGCCGGTGCCGGGGCCAGCTCCGGGATATCGGCCGGCGGCGGGGGCGGCGCTCGGCCCGGGCCGAGGGGGTAGGCAGCGCGGGCGGCGGTTCGGACGGGCCGGCCGGCTCGTCCTCGGCCGTGGCCAGCGGGATCGTGGGGGCCGCCCCGATCGCCGCGGGGGCCTGGGCGGGGACCAGCTCGGGATCGACCGTCGGGGCCGCCGGGCGGGCGGGCTTCGGGGCCGGTGCCGGCTCCTCGCGGGCGGCCGCGACGGCGACGGGCGGCGGTTCCGGGCGGGACCTCGGGCTCGGCCGGGGCCGTCGGCATCGGCTCGGCGACGCCGCCGCGGCGATCGGGGCCGGCTGGGGCCGGGTCGCCGGGTTGGCGAACGGCTTGAGGCGGCACGTTGGGCACCTGCCCGCGCGGGCGTCCGGCGGGCGGCGGGGCGGGTGCCGCCTGGGCGACCTCGGGAATGTCGGCGGGGGGCTTCCAGCGGGGCGGCTGCCCGGGGGGGCACGACCCGGGTGCCGCTGGTCCGCTGGATCGGCTCGGGGTTGCGGTCGAGGTCGCGGAAGGGCGAGCCGACCTTGCGGGCGGCGGTGACCGGGGCCCGCCCGCGGTTGGGCTCGCGGAGCCCCCGGCGGGCCTGGTCGATCCCCTGGGAGAGCTTGGCCAGCTCGTCGGCGGTCAGCTCCTTGGGCCGGCCCTCGGCGGCCCGGAGGTAGGTCAGGGCCTTCTCGTATTCCTGATAGCTCAGGTAATCGAGGCCGTTGCGGAGCAGCGTCCGGGCGCTCCGCGAGGCGATCATGGGGTCGGTGGTGGTCGGGCTGGAGCCGGCGTCCCCGGCCGGGGCAGGCGCGGGGCCGTTGCCGGCCCGCTGCTGGGCCATCGCGATCGGGGCCGACAGGCCGAGGCCGACCGCCAGGGAAGTCGCGAACAGGGCCGATCTCGGGCGTCGCACGTCACGCCTCCTTGCGTTTGCCGTGGGGATGGTGTGGTGATGGCCGGTCGGGATCGGGAATTCGACTCCTGCCGACACGAACCGGACAGGGATTCGCACCGCCTTCCCTGGCGACGCGTCTTCAAGCGGACCGATCGATGGGATCGAAGTCGGGATGCGGCTCAGACACGCTGCGCGGCGTCGTTCTCGGACGCGGCGCTGGAGTAGTTGGGGGCTTCCTGCGTGATCATGACGTCGTGCGGGTGGCTCTCGTGGACCGAGGCGCCGGTCACCTGGATGAACCGGGCGCGGGTCCGCAGCTCCTCGATGGTCCGGGTGCCGCAGTAGCCCATGCCGGCCTTCAGGCCGCCGACGAGCTGATACACGAAATCGGCCAGCGGCCCCTTGTAGGGGACGCGGCCCTCGACGCCCTCGGGGACCATCTTGCGGCCGTCGGGCCCGGCCTTGGGGACGTCCTGGCGGTACCGGTCGGCCGACCCCTTGGCCATGGCGCCCAGCGAGCCCATGCCGCGGTAGGCCTTGAAGCTCCGGCCCCGATAGATGATCGTGTCGCCCGGGCTCTCGCCCAGGCCGGCGAACAGGCCGCCGATCATCACGCAATGGCCGCCGGCGGCCAGCGCCTTGGTGATGTCGCCCGAGTAGCGGATGCCGCCGTCGGCGATGATCGGCACGCGGCCGGCGGCGGCCCGGGCGCAGTGATACACGGCGGTGATCTGGGGGACGCCCACGCCCGAGACGACCCGCGTGGTGCAGATCGAGCCCGGCCCGATCCCCACCTTCACGGCGTCGGCCCCGGCGTCGATCAGGGCGCGGGTGCCCTCGGCGGTCGCCACGTTGCCGGCGATCACCTCGATCGGGAACTCGCGCTTGATCTTCTGGACCGTCTCGATCACGTTCTTGCTATGCCCATGCGCCGAATCGACCACGACGACGTCCACGTCGTTGTCGATCAGCGACGCCAGCCGGTCGTAGTCGTGGACGCCGATCGCCGCCCCCACGCGGAGACGCCCCCGGCCGTCCTTGCAGGCCGCCGGGTAGCGGTGCAGCTTGTCGATGTCCTTGATCGTAATGAGGCCCTTCAGTCGGAACTCATCGTCCACCAGCAGCAATTTCTCGACTTTATTCCGGTTCAGGATCCGGTCGGCCTCTTCCAGGGTGGTGTCCGGGTGGGCGGTGACCAGGTTGTCCTTGGTCATCACCTCCTCGATCCGCAGCTCGTTCGACTCCAGGAAGCGGAGGTCGCGCCGGGTGAGGATGCCGCGGAGCTTGCCGTTCTGGACGATCGGCACGCCCGAGATGTTGTGCCCCGCCATGATCTCGCGGGCCCGCCCCACCGTCGAGTCGGGCGGCAGGGTGATCGGGTCGACGATGATCCCGTTCTCGGACCGCTTGACCTTGTCCACCTCGCGCGTCTGCTGCTCGGCCGGCATGTTCTTGTGGATGATGCCGATCCCGCCCTCCTGCGCCAGCGCGATCGCCAGCTCGGCCTCGGTGACGGTGTCCATCGGGGCCGACAGCAGCGGGATGTTCAGGGCGATCTTCGCGGTGAGCTGGGTCCGCACGTCCACCTGGCGGGGCATCAGCTCGGAAAAGGCGGGCTCGAGCAGGACATCATCGAACGTGATGCCCTGATACGCGATCCGATCGTCCAAGGGAAAGACCTCCGTCCGTACCCGACCACGAGAAAGGCGGCAAAACTCGCGGTCGCTCGGCTCGATTGGGTGCCTTTCCTGGGCCATTAGACCCGCCCGGGGCGGGACTGGCAAGGTCAACCGCGAGCCGCTTGCCCCCGAGGCCCGGCCCGGGGATACTCGAAAGGCCCCATGCCGACGCCGGTTTCCCACCCGAATCGCCCCGGAAAGGACGACGCCGTGCCCCCGCTCAAGCGCTGCCTGTTGATGGCCGGATCGGCCGCCCTGGTCGTCGCGATCGGCTGCGAGCCGGCCAAGCCGCCGGCCCCCAAGGACCCCTCCGCCCAGCCCCGCGACACCCTGGGCAAGTACACCCAGAACGTCTACGACCTCCAGGAGGAGCTGGCCAAGGGCGCGGTCCTCGCCGACCTGTCGCTCAAGGATTCCGACGCGCTCGTGGGCTACGCCGGCGCCCTCAACCCCACCACCGCCAAGATCGGCCTCATGTCGGTGGAACAGAATTTGAATATGTACTATGCGATGAACGAGAAGTATCCGGCCAACCTGCAGGAGTTCCGGGACGAGATCCTCAAGGTCGGCAAGCCCGATGGCGTCCAGTTGCCGATGCTGACGTACTACCGGGAATACGCCTATGACGCGCCCAACCACAAGGTCGTGGTGATCGAGTACCCCGCCCGCAAGGAAGCCCGCGAGAAGGAACTGAACCAGTAGTTCGATGGCCCGCGTTTGAGCCCGAGGGGAGCCTCGACGATGAATCCTCGCCTCGCCACCGGTCTGGCCCTGTTCCTCCTGGCCGGCTGCGGGGCCCCGCCCCCGGCCTCGACCCCCGCTCCCGTGGAAAGTGCCTCCTCCGACGCCCCGCCGCCCCCGCCGCCGCCGGTCCCCCAGGAGGCGTTGATCCCCCAGACGCCCCCGTCGCCCCCGTCCATGCCGGTCGCGGCCGCTCCGACCCCCGAGGAGTCGAGGCCCCGCGACACCCTGGGCAAGACGACCAGCGACGTCCGCGACGCCCAGGCCGAGCAGGCCCGCGGCGGCGTGGCGACGACCGGCAAGATCGCCTCGCGGGATCCGATCCGGATCGCGGGCAATGCTTATGTGTCGATCGTCGGCCAGTCGGCCGTGCTGAATATCAAGAAGGCGGTCGACCTGTTCCACGCCCAGAACGACCGGTATCCGGCCGACACGAAGGAGTTCCTGGAGCAGATCATCCAGGCCAACAACATCCGCCTGCCCCAACTGCCCTACTACCAGGAATACGCCTACGACGCCGAGTCGCATTCGTTGATCGTCATGGAATACCCGGCCCGCAAGGAAGCCCGCGAGCGGGAGTTGAACAAGTAGCAGGTGGGGGTGGTGTCCTGGACCGACCCCCCACTGTGCGTATCGGGTGGCACTGGTGGCTTGCCCACCAGTGTCTTCGGGAGGCCCCGGGGAGGGCGCACTGGTGGGCAAGCCACCAGTGCCACCCGGGAGGGATCAAGAGATCAAAGCAATTGGCCCATGACGCGGGCGGAAATGACGGAACATGGCCCGCCGCGCGATCAAGATCCTGGATGGAGATCGGAACCTGGTGGCGACGGCCGATGTCGAGATCCTCAAGGGTGGGTTTTCCGGGGGAGTGGATACGGGGCGGATGCCCGGGCCGATCCGTGCCCTCTTCGACGAGTATGAGGAGATCGTCAACAACCAGGTCTTCAGCCTCCTCGACGCGGTTGAGAATCGGATCGGGGCCATTCCATTCACGGTCGTCTTCGAAGATGGTCGAGAATCGAGGGCCAAGGATCTCCAGATCTTCCCGGGGGGCGGCACGATTTCGTTCCAGGTGACCGAACCGGCCATGGTCGGCGGGGGCCGGTAGGTGGCACGTACGTCGTTACCCTCCTCTTCCCCCGGAAGGGGCTGATCCCCGCGAATCGGCCGCGAAACCTCCCCGGAGAGTTGCCCATGCAGGCCAGACAACCACTCGGATTCGGCCGCGCCAGGCCGGTACGCCCCTTCCGACCCAGTCCGGATCTGCTGGAATCCAGGCAACTCCTGGCCCTCGCGCCGGTCCTGACCGCACTGACATCCCATCGCTACTGGATCGACTACGCCCCGTCGCACGACCCGAACTCCCCCGGGTACGACCCCAACCCGACCGAGGCCCACGTCCGGGCCGACCTGACGAACCTCTACCGCGAAGGGTTCCGGGGCCTGGTCACCTACACCTTGCAAGGCACCTATGATCAGGTGCCCAAGATCGCCAAATCGGTGGGATTCCTCTGGGTGATCGCCGGGGTTTATAACCCCGGGGACGCGGCGGAGGTGGGCAAGGCTTCCTCGGCCGGCGTCCTGCCTTATGCCGACGCCTTCGTGGTCGGCAACGAGGGGCTCACCATCGGCAACCGGTACAGCTACCAGACGCTCTCGACGGCCATCGGCACGGTCCAGCAGGCGACCGGCAAGCCGGTGTCCACGTCCGAGCCGGGCGGGGCCTATTACAAGCCCAACGGGTCGAATGCGCCGTACGCCACGCAACTGCTGGCGCTGGGCGACTGGCTCTTCCCCAACATCGATTACTTCCTCTGGGGGAACCAACCGAGCACGCCGCAGGCGATGTGGACCAACGTGTCGTTCGCCTACCAGTACATGAAGGATCATCAATCCACCCCCGGCCCCGTCGTGGCCAAGGAAGTCGCCTACCCGTCGGCCGGCGGGGCCCAGGCGTCCGACGCCAACCAGATCGCCTGGTACCACGACCAGGCCGCCGCCAACCTGGTGGGCGGCTCGCCGTTCTACTTCGCCTACTTCGAGGCCTACGACCAGCCCTGGAAGTCGACCATCGACGCCTACGAGCCCCACATGGGCCTGAACGGCATCAACAACGCCGACGGCACCGCCCGGCCCAAGCCGGCCGTGGCGGCGCTCCAGGGGGACATCGTGGGGGCCTACCCGGGGTCCGGCATCCCGGCCTTCGCCGGCGCCCAGGGCCTGCCGATCCAGGCCGCCCCGGGGGCCGGGTTTCAGGCGGACCTGGCCACCTTCAGCGACCCGAACAACCCGATCGCGCCGGGCAATGATCATTACGCGGCCTCGGTTTCCTGGGGAGACGGCACCGGTTTCCAGGCGGCCGACGTGACGATTTCGGGCTCCTCGATCACGGTCCATGCCGGCCACACCTACGCGTCGGCCGGGCAATACACGGTCCAGGTGGCGCTGCAACGCGGCAGCGGCTACGGCCAGGTGGTGCAGGCGACCGCCAACGTCGCCACGCCGCTGGCCTCGGTCGCATCGATGACGCCCCGCGTCGGCAAGGGTCCGAAGGCGAGCACGGCCACGGCGATCACCCTGCAATTCAACGAGGCCGTCTCGGGCGCCGGCACCTTGAAGAACTACCGGCTCCAGTCGGGCACGATCCGCAAGGGCGTGGCCCGGTTCAACGCGGTCGTCCCGCTGGCCTCGGCCCGATACAACGCATCCACGCATACGGTGGTCCTGACCTTGAAGGCCCCGATCCAGCTATCGGGGCTCTATCGCCTGACCGCATTCGCCTCCCGGATCCGGAACGCCGCCGCCCGGCCGCTCGACGGCAACGCGGACGGCGTCGCCGGGGGGGATTACCTCGCCGTGTTCGGCGGCAAGAAGGGTCCGGGGCGTTAAAGCCCCGGGATGTTCGCCTGCCTCGGCAATCGGACCGCCGTGATCCTCATGATTTTCCAGGTGTTGGGTGCCTCCTCGCGGAGGCCGAATTCCCAGTCGGTTCCCTGGCCGTCGGTGAGGAAGTTGTAGCGGTACGAGGCCCGCTCGGTGGTGCCGCCGGCGTGGGCGCGGAACCGGGCCTTGGCGGTCCTCGATTGCGGGGCGACCTGCACCTCGACCTGGCCGACGTTCAGGAAGTCGAACCTGGTGTTCTGCAGCTCGCTCTGGATCAGGGCCCGGCTGATCAGGCTGGGCAGCGAGCGTTCGCCCGATTCCAGGGTCACGTCCTTCGTCAGGTACTCGAAGACCGGGCCGGTGTCGACCTTGTCCCGGTCGCCCGGGCTGGCCTTCGATTCCGGGTCGGGGGCGGGGTTGACCTTGCGGACGGCGTCGACCATCCCATAAACGACCGCCTCGACCCGCTCGGCGTCGGTCACCACCAGGGCATCGGCCAGCCAGGCGAAGCCGGCCAACGCGGCCGCGATCGCGGCGCCGACCAGGAATTTCCCCTGCTGGGTGGCCCGCAAGGCGATCAGGCAGGCCGCCGCGGCGACCCCGCAAGCGATCATGAACGGCCAGGGATTCTCGATGAAGTAATGCATGCCCGGCCTCCTGGGTGTGGGTGGGGGAAGGGGACTCTGGCGAAGATCGGCGATCCTAAGGCCGCGCCGAAGACGTGTGCCACCTTAGACGACAGTCCGAGGCCCGTCGGCGCGCCGGCCTGTTGCTTTCAGGCCGGATCGGGGTTCCCATGGAAAGCGAGGGCCCGATGACGGCCAATCCCGGCCGGTCCCGGGCCGTATGGGAGCATCCATCATGTTGCGTCTCGGCCTGTTCGTGGGCCTCTCGGCGGCGGTTTTCGGGATCTCGGCTCAAGGCCAGACGCCCAGGTTCCCCGGCTGGGGCGACCCGGTCGATCCGGGCAATGACTGCAAGATCCAGCTCGAAGACAAGGCGCTCGTCTTCCAGGTGCCGGCCGGGACGCACGTCCTGAAGCCGTTCCCGGAGAAGCAGAACGCCCCGAGGGTGCTCCGGGATATCGAAGGCAATTTCGTCGCCACGCTCAAGATTTCGGGCGACTTCCGCGGCGAGACCGCCAATCCCGAGGCCGCCCAATCGGCCGGGTTGCTGCTCTGGCAGGACGAAAAGAATTTCGTCCGCCTGGAGCGCCGGACCGGCAAGGACGGCGAGGTCCTGGCGATCGACTACTGGAAGGACGGCCAACCGCAGGAGGCCACCCCCGGCACCCCCTGGAAAGGGAACAGCGCCTGGATCCGCCTGACCCGCCGGATGGACAAGCTCAAGGCCGAGACCAGCGAGGACGGCAAGACCTGGGCCGACCTCAAGAACCTGGGCTCGGTCCGGCTCTCCTCCCGCCTGAACCTGGGCACGCTCGTCACCAACACGGCCCCGAAGCCGGCCAACGCCCGGTTCGAGGAGTTCCAGGTGAAGGCGATCCCGCTCTATCCGCAGTGAAGTGAGGGGCCTGACGTAGGGCCGTTTCTGCCGCCCCGGCAGGGGCGGCGGTTGCTAGGCCGGGGCGTCAGCCCCGGTATCCCGACGGCGGCCAAGATTCGATTGGTCATCGGAGCCCCGGCGGGGCGATAGTCGCCCGCCTCGGACCGACCTCACCCAGCCAAAATCGGCACATGCCCGATTCGTACGCCTGCCTGTATCATCACCTGATCTTCTCCACCAAGAACCGTGCCCCTCTGATCACGCCGGACATGCAACCCCGGCTGTTCGCCTACATCGGCGGGATCCTCCGATTCGAAGGGGGCATCCTCCTGGCGGCGGGCGGGATGCCGGACCATGTCCATCTCCTAGTTGCGATCGACCGGCAAGCCTCGATCGCGGGGACGATGCGCCTGGTCAAGGCCAATTCCTCGCGATGGATCCACGAGACCTACCCGGATTCGGCCGGGTTCGCCTGGCAGGCGGGTTACGGGGCCTTCTCGGTAAGCGCCTCGCATCTCGACCGGGTCGAGGCCTACCTGGCCCGCCAGGGGGAGCATCATCGGACGACCACCTTTCTGGAGGAATTCCGCGAGTTCCTGGATCGACATGGACTCTCTTACGATGAACGGTTCCTCGGGGATTGAAGCCGTCGATCGCCCTTCCGGGGCTATGAAATGGGGCTCGGCACGCTTCGCAACCCGCCGGATCCCCAGGGTTGTCACCCGGGCTTACCACGGTCGCCCCTGCCGGGGCTGCGAGAATGATGGAAATGGGGGGGCGTCGAATCATCGGGGCCGACGCACCGGTCCAAGGGACGGACATGGTCCTCGCTTGTACTTCCGGTTTCGGGGCCCCGGAGGGGCCGCGGTCGATAGCCCGGGGCACAACCCCCGGGGATCGAAAGGCCATCATATGATGTGGCCAAGCCCCGGAGGGGCGGCAGTCAATCCCCGGGTCGCCCGCCGGGGCCGATTGGGTATCGACAGGGGGGGCTTGCGCCGGCGAACTGTCGTCCCTCCGGGACTCCGATCCTTTTTCCGTGTCGATCCGGTACCGGGGCTGGCGCCCCGGCCTAGCAACCATCGCCCCTCCCGGGGCGAAAACACCATTCCAAGGAGGGCGGTCGGAGTGGGAGCCCTGTGAGTTTACCGGATGATCGGCCTCGCTATCCGATCGAAGGGATACCCCTCAGCGATCTTGCCGAAGCGCTCGCGGTGTTGGCTACTTCGCCTGAAGCGAGCCAATCCAAAGCAAAGATCCTTCGGATAGAGGCCCTTCATGGAGGTCATTTGCTGATTCAGGCCGGATTTCGGGGCGGGCTCCGAGCAGGCTCCGGCTGGTATTACGTTCTGAATCGGGGGGAAGCAGGCTGGACGGTCGGAGAAATCTGCCGCTGGAAGGCAAAAACGACTGACCTCGCGGCGGCTGAATCTTACAGGTAACTACGCCCCCAACGACCGCTCCAGGGCGGCCAGCATGTCGGAGACCGATTCGAAGCCGGCGAGCAGGTTCGACCGCTGCTCGTCGGCCAGCCAGCCCTTGACCTTCTTCTCGGCCGCGATCACCGTCGAGTGGTTCCGGCCGCCGAAGAACCGGCCGATTTCGCTGTAGGCGGCCCCCGTGTGCTTGCGGGCGAGGTACATCGCCAGCATCCTCGGGTGCGAGACCGCCCGGCTCCGGCCGTCCGCCTTCAGGGCGTCGGATTCGACCTGGAACAGCTCGCAGACGGCCCGCTCGACGTCCTTCAGGCCCACCGCCTGGGCGGTGTGGCGGATCGTGTCGCGGAGGGCGGTCCTCGCCAGGTTCAGGTCGAGCTTCTTGCCGGCGAGCAACGCGTGGGCGATCAGGCTGTTCAAGGCCCCTTCCAGCTCGCGGACGCTCGACCGGAGGTGATCGGCCACGAACGCCAGCACGGCGTCGGGCACGTCGACCCCCCGAAGATTCGCCTTGGCCCGCAGGATCGCCTTGCGGGTGGCCGGGTCGGGCGCCTCGACCTTCACCACCATGCCGGCCAGGAACCGCGTGGCCAGCTCGTCGCTGAGCTTGGGCACGCGCCTCGGGTGCTGGTCGGACGCCATCACGATGGCGGCGCCCCGGGAAACCAGCGCGTTGAACGTGTGCAGGAACTCGTCCTGGGTGGCCCGCTTGGCCGTGAGGAAGTGGACGTCGTCCACGATCAAAACGTCGGCCTTGCGGAACCTTGACCGGAAGGTGGCCAGCGAGCCGGTCCGCATCGCTTCCAGGAACGAATTCGTGAACGCCTCGGCGGTCGTGTGGATGATGTTGCGGCCCGGGTGCCGCATCCGAAGGCCGGCGACGATCCCTTCCAGCAGGTGCGTCTTGCCCAGCCCGACTCCGCCGTGGATCACCAGCGGGTTGAAGCTGGCCCCGGGGTTCTGGATCACGTCCAGGGCCGCCGCATGGGCCATCCGGTTGCTCGGTCCCGTGACGAAATCTTCCAGGCGGCGGAGCGGCCTGCCGGCGGGGCCCGGGGCGGAAGTGCTCGACGGGGCAGGGGATTCGGTCGCACGGGGCGAGGGCGGCGCGGGGCGGTCCGGGGAAATCGAGGCGGCCGGTTTTCGACCCTTCGGGGCGGCGGCCTTGCGCTTGCCCCTGGCGTTCGCGGCCGGTTCGGGTTCGGCCGGGTTCGGCGGGGCCGGTTCGGCTTCGACTTCGGTGTCGACGTGGAAGGCCAGGTTGAGGGCCTTGCCGGTGACCGATTCGCCCGCGAGGTTCAGCTCCTTGGCGAAGTGGCCCTGGATCCACTCGCGGAAGAAGCCGTTGGGGACGCCCACCCGCAGGGTATTGCCCGAGACGCCCAGGCTGACGCCTTCGCCGAACCAGAGGCCGAATCGGTCGCTGCCGACCCGCTCGGCCACCGCGGCCTTCAGGGCTGCCTGGATATCCGCGTGGCCCGCCATGCTCGCTCCCATCCCGACGGCCCGCCTCTCTGGAGGGCCTCGCTCGCTACCAAGGCCGGGCGGCGTACCATCCCTGGCCGCCCCGATCTTCGACCGGGCCAAACCCGATCCCGATCCGAAGCGGTCCCGCGGCGGTGTCGAGCGAAAGGGGCGATCCCGAGGCGCGGGCAACCGGCTCCGTCGGTAGGGATATGCCCCCGGAACCGGGCCCTGTCAACGCGGGGCGGCCCAAGTTGTCCGGGGCGTGGCCGTCGCGGTCGCGCCAGAGCGCACGGGCCGACCTCAGTCGAGGCCGCACATCCCGCTGCGGCAGCCGCCGCCCCCGCAGCCGCCCATCATCATCGGGGCGCCGGTGTCGCCGCAGATCGGCAGCGACGACCCCTTGCCGCCGGCCTGGGCCGCGGCCGGGACGCTGAACAGCTTGGCGACGTCGGTGCCGCGGCACTTCGGGCACTCGGCCACGTCGGACGACGACCGGATGAGGGCCTCGAACTCGTGCCGGCAGGGCTCGCATCGGTATTCGTAGATCGGCATCGGTCGGCACCCGGGATCAAGGGAAGGGGATTTTCGGGTATTCTGGCGGCCGGCGTCGAGGCCGGTCAAGCCGGCCCACGCCCCGGGGATATTCTACGATGCCGACGCCCCCGATTCCCGCCCCGATGACCCGCGAACAGTCCCGCGCCGTCGACGCCTGGGCGGCCGACGCCATCGGCCTGCCCACCCTCGTCCTCATGGAGAACGCCGGCCGGGGCGCGGCCGGGATCTTGCTCGAACGGATCGGGCCGGAGGGCAAGGTGCGGATCGCCTGCGGAGGCGGCAATAACGGAGGCGATGGCGGCGTCGTCGCCCGGCACCTGGCCCTGGCCGGGATCGACGTCGAGGTCGCCTGGTTCGCCCCGCCCGAGAAGCTCTCGCACGACGCGGGCGTCCAGTATCGGGTGCTCCGCAATCTGGGCATCCCCTCGATCGATCGTCCGGGCGAGGTCGATCCCGGCGACCTGGACGCCTGGCTGGCCGGGGCCGACTGGGTCGTCGACGGCCTGCTCGGTACCGGCCTGACACGCCCCGTAGCTGGGCCCCTGGCGGCCGTGATCGACGCCATCAACCGGTCGGCCCGGCCGGTGCTGGCGCTCGACCTCCCTTCGGGGCTGGACGCCGATTCCGGCCAACCCCTGGGCGTGGCGGTCCGGGCGACGATCACCGCCACGTTCGTCGCCGCCAAGGTCGGCTTCGGTGCACCCGGGGCGGCCGGCTACACCGGCGAGGTCCGCGTCGTGCCGATCGGCCTGCCGATCCGGAAATCGGGCGCCTGATCGGGCCTTCGCCCCCTCTTCACGGGGCCCTTGATACAATCGCGCCCGGGGCCGGGGGTCCGGCCCGAACCCGCGATGCGAAGGGTCCCTCTCCATGACGATCCTGATCCCCCTGGCCCTGGCCCTCGGACTGGCCCAGGACGCGCCCAGGGCCATGGCCCTGTTCGACGGCAAGTCGCTCGACGGCTGGAAGGCGGCCGATTACGTCAATTCGCCCCAGGTGAAGGTGCAGGACGGCGCGATCGTGCTGCCCGCCGGCCGGCCGATGAGCGGCGTCACCACCACCCGGACCGACCTGCCCACGGTCGATTATGAGCTGACCTACGAGGCCCGCCGGACCTCGGGCAAGGACTTCTTCGCCGCCTGCACCTTCCCGGTCGGCAAGGGGTTTATCACGCTGGTCAACGGCGGCTGGAGCGGCTCCGTGACGGGCCTGTCCAGCCTCGACGGCGCCGACGCCTCGGAGAACGAGACGAACAAGTATTTTAAGTATGAAGACGACCACTGGTATCGCTTCCGCGTCCGCGTGACCGGCACGACGATCCGCTGCGAGATCGACGGCAAGGAGCTGGTCGCCCTGAACTACGAGGGCCGGCAGCTCACCACCCGGATGGAAACCCGACGCAACCAGCCGCTCGGCTTCGCCACCTACAACAGCACGGGCGAAATCCGCAAGGTCGAGGTCCGCAAGCTCGCCGAGGACGAGGTCAAGAAGGCCCACAAGCCCGGCGACGATTGAGCCGACCTCAACAAGCCAAAATCGCTGGATTTTCGGGCACCTGGGTGGCACTGATGGCTTGCCCACCAGTGCGCGACGGGCCGGCGGTCCTGCCGTCGCGGGCCATCCCCGAACACTGGTGGACAAGCCACCAGTGCCACCTTTGTCACGGCGGACACATCCTTGATGGCAACGAATCCGCCGATCCCTCGCGACCCGCGCCATCGGAAGTTCAATCGCGCCAGGCCGGCACCCCTAGGAGGCGAAATCGGTCGAACGCCGCCCGCCGCACCGGGCGGATCGCCCCCGATCGGCCGCACGCCCGACGATCCCGGCACCCGAAGGGCCCGAACACGGTTCCGATCGCATCGATTTTGACGGTCGCAACGGCGTGATTCGGACCCCCCTACGGACGTCGAACGCCCGGGTCCGCCGTCGGCCCTTCCTCAAGGTCCAAGGTCGCGAAACCGGCCGTTCAGCGGTTCCGCTTGCGGGCCAGTTTGGCCGCCTTGCGCTCGGCCCGGGCCCGGTCTTGCTCGCGCCTGCGGGCTTGCAGGTCGGCCGTCGCTTGCCGACGAAGCTCGGCCAACTCCTCCGGCGACGGCCGCGGCCGGCGTTCGTCCCGATCGTTGGCCGGATTCGGGGCCTTCGGGGTTTCGGCCCGCGGCTCGTTGCGGATCGGTTGCGGCTTCTCCGCGGCGGCCGGTTGCGGCGGGTCGTCGATCCGGAAGAAGACCGGCCGATCGTTCGGGTTCGGTTCGCCCCGGGGCGGGTCGCCCGGCCTCGGCGGGGGCGAGGCGATCGAGCCGTCGGGGTTGTAAGCCTCCAGGCCGCGGCCGATCCGCCGGCGTTCCAGCTCGGCCAGGCAGTCGCGGTTGATCCGGAACGCCCGCTGGCCGTAGCGATCGATCCGGCGGAGGATCGGGTCGTCGAGGTACATGTCCCCGTCGATGGCCCGCTGCCTTTGCTCGGCGTCGAGTTCCTTCAGGGGCCCCTCGGCCAGGTCTTTCAGGATCCGCACCTGGGCGGCAACCAGGGCCTTCCGCTCCTCCAGCGTGCCCTTCGAAACCCGATCGGGGTCATGCTCGCGCTCGACCTCGTCGCGACCGAGCAGGTCGTACGCCCGCTGGACCTCTTCTTCTCGCCAGAGGCCGACGACATCCAGGCTCTCCTGGAGGTATCCCCAGCGCTCCAGCATCCAGAGCGCCCCATGGAGCGACTTGCGAAGCTCGGCGGCGACCACGGAAGGCCGCTTCGCCAGCCGGAACCCGAGCAGGGCGGCATCGGCCTCGCGGTCGAGCTGCCAGGACGCCTGGGCCCGTTGCGAACGCATCTGCAAATAAAAATACTTCTCGCGGAACGACTCGCGATGCTGCACGAACGCAATCGCCGCCTGCCCGCACAGGTCCATGTCGTTGTCGGTCCGCGGCTGATGATACGCCACATAGAACTTCAACCGATCATCGACCTCCAGGCCGAAATGGTCGGGCAAGGTGCGGATCAGCCGGGCGGAAAGCCCATGGGTGGTGGCGTTCTTGCTCGACGCCTCCTTGCCGAACACCGTCTTGGGACCACCCCCCTGGCCCTGCCGCGAAACCTTCGGCGGCGGAACGATCTCGGGGATGGGTGCAAGGTCATCGATGGGGAGTGTCATGGTGGTGGACCCTAACGATCAACTCCTCGGCAGAATTGGGCGACTCCAGGAGATATCGGCAGGATAAAATAGGCGATATGAGGGATTTGGATAATTTTTTACAAGTAGCTGGTGGGCCTGGGGATCGGCATTGCGGAGCCTGGGAGGAATCGGTCGTTAAAACCGGCAAAACAAAGCAGGCAGGTCCGAATCGGAGGAATCGGGAGAGGGATCCCCGTGGCTTTCGGGGAGGGTTCCGCCTTGCGACCATACGAGTGGCCGGGCAGAATCCTTGGGGCGACTGCAGGCCCCCCCGGCAGTTGGTATGGTGTGTCGCAAGACGTATCGGAGCGAGGCGGGTACGGGCGGCGGTTGAGAAGCGGGTCGTCACGCTGGTGGTCTGTGTGTTCCTTTCGGGCGAACGGAGCGTCTTGCGACGCGCCATAGCACTACGAACTTGCATGGATTCTTTAGGTGGCTCGGAGCTTTGACGTGCTCCACGCTTACTACTTCGAGCGAGACGGGGGCCGCTCTCACCTCTCGCTAGGCCGTATTGACTGAAGTTGGGCGAATTGCGATAGCGTGGCGGCCCATTCTCGCCCCCGAGGTCGCTCATGCTCAGCCGCCACGACATCCGCGACGATCACTGGGACCGCATCGCCCACCTGCTCCCCGGCCAGGCCGGCGGGCATGGCGGTGTCGGCCACGATACCCGGTTATTCGTCAATGCCATCCGCTACCTGGCCAAGACCGGCGTCGCCTGGGCCGACCTGCCGGCCTGCTTCGGCAAGCCCAACAGCCTGTGGCAGCGGTACAATCGCTGGTGCCGCAACGGCGTCTGGGCCCGCATCGCGGCCGAGTTGCGGGACGACGATACCGAGTGGCTCAGCGTCGACAGCTCGTGCGTCCGCGCCTCGGCCGCCGCCGCGGGGGCCAAAAAAAAGGCGACGGCACCGGCGGCCAGTCGGCCGAGGCGTTGGGCCGCAGCCGCGGCGGGTTCGGCAGCAAGATCCATGCGGCCGTGACCCCGTTGGGCCACCCCGTGGCCCTGGAATTGACCGGCTCGAGGCGGCGGACAGCCCGCGTTCCTGCCGGGCCTGATCGCCGGGGTCGCGACCGAGTCGGTGCTGGCGGACAAGGGTACGACTCGGACGCCAACCGGGCCGCGATCCGCGCGGCCGGGGCGGAGCCATGCATCCCGCCGCGGCGGAATCGCAAGGAGGCCGTCCCCTATGACCGGCACCTGTACCGGGAGCGGAACGTGATCGAACGGTATTTCGCCCGGGTGAAGCGATATCGTCGGGTGGCCACCCGGTATGACAAGCGGGCGGCGAACTACTTGGGCTTCGTCTGGGTCGCCTCGATCGCGATCATGCTCACGTAGTCCGCCAGGCTAACCCAGCTTCAGTCAACACGGCCTAGCGGAATGGACTGAGGCTACGGCCACGGTCCCCGGCGTCCGCCCGGTCTGCGGCCCTCTCGACGGGCTGGGCGACTGGCTGGGGTACTTCGTCAACTCCTCGCGGCCCGCGCGGTGGCCTCTTCCACGAGCGTGTCGAACGGGCCCACGACGCCGACGTGTTCATCCCGGAATCGGGCCGGTGGCAGCGGGCCTTCTACTGGCACGCTCTCCCGGAAAGCAAGGTGGGTGTCGTGACGTTCGAGGGCGGCTTGCCGGAAGGCCATCCGGTCTGGGTGGCCGCACGGGCGTTGGCCACTTGCCTGGGAGCGGAGCTGGTCGGTGAGGACGAGACCGCCTACGAGTAGTGACAGCCCGCCTTCCATGAGCCCACGGACGTCAAGCCCCCCCTGAAAACCCCGTACGGCGAGTGACCCCGGGAACGGCGGACGGGTGGAACGGGGGCTTGCCGACCATCGTTCGCGTCAGGCTCCCATGAGCCAGGGTGGGCCAGTCGAGTAGTAGACCGCCAAGGCCAAACGGGTGCCTACGTCCCCGAATTTCGTAGGGTCCGCTATTGCGGACCTCCAAGGGGTTTGCGTCCCGGAGGTCCGCAATAGCGGACCCTACCATACGCACGATGTTGGCCTTGGCGGTCCAGTAGGGTGCGTCATTGACGCACCGGGGGAACGCGTGGGCCAAGGCCATCGGCGGATCGAAAGACCGGTGAGCACCGCTTACGGGGGCGCTTCGCCGGGAATCCCCGGCCACCCGTCGCCTCCCCGCGTGGGTTACTCCCGATCGCCTTCGAGATGCACCGCGACCCTCTCCTTCGCGTTCCGCTCAGGGGCGGTCGTCCTGGACATTGGCGGTCGAATCCCGAATGGTGCATCGATGACGCACCCCACGAAAGTGGTAACATCTGGGGTTCGCGGCGGCGGGGCCGCTGACCCTGGTCATTCGGAGGAGTTCATCCGATGGCGAAGACCGACCCTCACGGCATCCCGATCGACTCCCACGGCATCCCCGGGAATCAACTCCGTGCCGAGGCGAATGCCCCCGAGGTCCATGCCGCGGCCATCCGTGCGGCCAAGGAGTACATCCTGGCGCGGGGCGGGGATACGGCCGACGTCGGCTCGGATCAGATGATGGCGACGATCGGCCTCCACGCGGCCATCCTGATGCGCACCTACCTGGATGCGATCGGGCACGAGGGCCTGGCGCTGGAGGTGGCGCGGAGCCGGAGCCCCCGCGGCACGGCCTGAATTCGCGCCGCGGAGGACCCCGACCTACCCTGCGAGGCACCCACACCACGGCGGACGATCCCATGTACCTCGACGGCCACCGGAAATCGATCCTCGACTGGGTTGCGGCGGGGCTCTCGGACCGCGAGATCGCCGAGCGGGTGCGGGTGTCGCCGAGCACCGTGCGATACTGGCGGGAGCGGAATGGCGTCACCCGGCCACCCCGCGCGACCGGCCCGAAGCTTCGCAAGCCCGACGCCGGCGACGCGGGTTGATCGCCGGGGCTGCCGCTGCGGCGGATGCCCTGCTATCATGGCCGCCTGGACGGTGCGTGTCCGTCGAGCCGGCCCGGCAGGCGCCTGCGGAAGGCACGGCGATGGCCGTTGTGGAGGGTGAGATGATGAAAAAAGAAACAAGGATCAAGGATAAGTTCCTCACGCCGGCGGCGATCGCGGAAATCCGCGCCATGGAGGTACGTGCCAATGCCATCCGGCGGCGAGAGGGCCTGACCGATCACCCGTTGCGGTTCGTCCCGTGCGGGTGCCCCGACCCGAACTGCGGCGGTTGGTACAGCATCGACGAGAACGTCACGATCCCCACGGCCCACGCCTGCCGAGCCCTCCTGGCCGCGGACAACCTGGCGCGAAAGCCACCCCGGGATGGCCACGCCGGGCCGGTCGAGTAGGGGGCGTCATCGACGCATCCGGGGAACGCGTGGGCCGAGGCCATCGGCGAGTCGCAAGGCCGGCGAGCACCGCTCGTGGGGGGCTTCGCCGGGGATTCCCGGCCACCCGCCGACTCCCCGCGTGGGTTGCTCCCGATCGCCCTCGAGATGCACCGCGACCGATCTCTTGTCGTTCCGCTCAGGGTCGGTCGTCCTGACGGCGGCGAGCGAAACCCGGACGGTGCGTCGATGATGTGCCCTGCGAAATCGGCTTTTCCTTCGATGTCGAAGGCCGAAACCCGGACGGTGCGTCGATGACGCACCCTACTAGACTACAAATCCATGGACGCCGCATTTTGTAATGGATATGGCCTGGGATGTCACGTTGGCGCAGGGCCTCGGGTGGCGTCCTTCCTGCCGGCGGCGGGTAATTCGACCGCCTTGCCTTCGCGGGCCGCCCGGTAGATCGCCTCGATGATTCGGATGTCCTGCAAGCCTTCCTCGCCCGGCGTGTGCGGCCGGATCCCGTCGGCCACGCGCCGGGCCATGTGGTCGATCTCGGTGGCGAACTGGTCCTTCTCGGCCAGTCGGATTTCGGTGATCCTGTCGGATTTGCCCTCAGCCCGCGAGGTCCTGAGCCTCAGGCCGTGGTAGGGGAAGGCGGGGTCCATGTCGATCCAGCCCGATTCGGCCAGCACGCGGCAGCGACGGGATTCGTGGGCCGAGTAGAAGGTTTCGCAACTGGCGCGGATTCCCGAGGGGAAGTGGAGCTGGAAGCCGATCCGGTCCTCGACCTCCCGGAAGCGCGGGTCGGACGTGTCGGTTTCGATCTGCGCGGTGATGCGAATCGGTTCCTCGCCGGTGATGTAACGCGCGGCGTTCAGGCAGTAGATGCCGACATCCGGCAGCGAGCCGCCGCCGGCCAGGGCCTTCTTGTGCCGCCACTGGTCGGCCGGGCCCTGGTTCTGGCCGTTGGTGGCCTCGATGAGGCGGATCGGGCCGAACTCGCCCGAGCGGGCCAGGCGGATCATCTCGCGGTGGTGCGGCTCGTACTGGCATCGGTAGGCGATCATCAACAGCCGTTCGGCCCGGGTGCAGGCGGCGATCATCTCCTCGCACTCGGCGACGGAGTTGGCCATCGGCTTCTCGCAGAGCACGTGCTTGCCGGCCTTCGCGGCCCGGACGGTGAACTCGCGGTGCATGCTGTTGGGCAGGATGATGTAAATCACGTCCACCGATGCGTCGTCGGCGATCCGGTCGAAGTCGTTGTAGCCATAAATATGGTCACGGCCGATGCCGTACTGGTCGGCGACCTTCTCGGCCTTGTCGCGATGGCCGCTGACCAGGGCGGTCGGCCGGGCGTACTGGCAACGGCCGAACGCGGGCAGGACCTCGTGCAGGGCCAGCTCGCCCAGGCCGACGACGGCGAATCCCAGCCGCTTGCCGGGCGGCAGGGGCGCGGGCGGCGGGCCGGATCGGGCCTCGGTCTTCGCCTTCATGGTCGGCACCTCGACCGGCGCCGGGGGATCGTCGGGTGTTGGCGGGACGGCCCGAGAGGCGAAGGCGGAGGCTGCCCCGGCGGCCAGGAACTCGCGGCGGGTCGCGGGCGTGTTCGTCCGATCGTTCATCGGTCGCGGCCTCCGGTCATCTCGGGTCGAAGGGGCGCCCTCGCACCCCGTCCCCCGGCCAACCGCAAACAGGGTGCCGGCTGTTTCAGCCTGGCGTTGTTCTTGCAGGGCCTGTTGGCCTGGGGCGGTAATTCTGGCAAAATGGGCGAAACAGTCCGATGGGGGCCTTGCGATGGCAGATTTGACGCCTTATGAGCGGGTGGAAATCCGGTCGATCGCCGACTGGAAGGCGCTCCGGCCGAGCTGGTTGGAGGAGGCCCTGGGCCATCTGGGCGGGCCGGCGCTGGAGGCGATGGGGCGGATCGCTCCCGAGCGTTTGATCCGGCCGGCCTTGCAGTATGCCTGCGACCGTTCCAACCCGGCGGCGACCCAGTTCGAGATCGCCGACATGGCGGGCGTGGCCGATATCCGCGAGCTGGCGGGCCGGCCGCTGGAGGTGTGCGACCGCCTGGCGAGGAAGGTGGCGCATCGCGAGGAGGCCGGGCTGTTCACCGAGATGGTCGCCGCCGACTTCGCCGACCTGCCGGGCGAGGTGCTCGAATTGCCGGTATTGCTCTGGACCGCGATCCGGCTGATCCGGCGGATCGGCCATTGTTACGGCGACCCGATGGACGGGCCCGGCTCGCGGACCGAGATCCTGGGCCTGCTCGTCCTGGGGCACGAGTCGGACCCGGGGCGTCGGCAGGCGATCCTGGAATTGCTGGACCGGAAGCGGTCGGGCAACGACCCGGCGCTCGAAGCAAAGGCGTCGGCCCTGCTGATGGAGGACCTCGAAGGGGAGCTGTGCGAGGACGCCGTGCTGGAGTTCGTCCCGGTCGCGGGCGCGATTTTGGCCGCCTACGGGCAGTTCCAGGACTTCCGCCACCTGGCGATCGACGCCTGGCGGTACTTCCAGGAACGCCACCTGAGGGCGCAGGGGAAGCTCGCGGCGATCGAGCCGGCGAGCGTCGGTCGTCGGGCCAGCACGGTGGCCGACCTCTGGGCGTTCGCGACCCAGGCGGTGTACGTCACGGGGATCGGCCTGGGTTTTGGCGCCGCCTTCCCGGTGCTCGCCGCCGCCCGAATCGCCGGCCGCGCGGGAGCGGCCGGCCGGGGGCTCCGCGACGGCTCCTCGCACGCCGTGGCCGACGCCCGGGGCCGGTGGAATGGGGATGAAGGGGCCGAGGGCGCGCCGGGCGACCTGTTCGCGATCACCTGATCGGTCGGCCCAGGCGGGTGGCCGCGGTTTTCCCGGTCGATTTCGCCCCGGCAGGGGCGACGGTCGATAGGCCGGGGTGAAAACCCCGGCACCCGATCGGCCGAGAAAGGATCGGAGTCCCGGAGGGACGATCGTTCGCCGGCGCGACTGCCCCCCGTCCCCGGTCGGGTAGTACTGGTGGCTTGCCCACCGGTGCGCGGTTCGAGCAGGCTTGGGCCCGATTCGCCGGCCATCCCGGAACACGGGTGGGCGAGCCACCAGTGCCACCCGGATAAGATGTGAGCCGGCGTTTTAAGCTTGGTGGACTACGAAGCGGCCCCGCCGATCGCCCTCCTAGCGGTTGCTGGCCTTGAGGAAGGCGACGAGGTCGGCCAGTTCCTGCTCGGTCAGTTGCTGGTCGAGGCCGGCGGGCATCACCGAGATCGTGCCGGGGCGGATCTCGTCGAGGTCGTCGCGGGCGATGCGGACCTCGTCGGTCGCGGTGGTGGCCAGGACGAGTTCCTCGGGCGTATCCCGGCGGACGATCCCGTTGACCACGCGGCCGTCCTTGGTGGCGACGGTGACCGGCTCGTAGCTGCGGACGAAGCTGGCCGAGGGGAAGACGATCGCTTCGAGCAGGTCGCGCTCGGTGCGGATCTTGCCGACGCTGGTCAGGTCGGGGCCGACCTTGCCGCCGACGTAGCCCATCTGGTGGCAGCCGATGCACGCCGCCTTGGTGCCGTGGAAGACCGCCTGGCCCCGTCGGACGTCGCCCGAGCCGACCCGGCCCAGCAATTGTTCCAGCTTCGCCCGCTGGGCCTCCAGATCGGCGTTGAGCTTCTTGCCCAGCGCGTCGGCCTTCGAGCGGACCTCGGGCGAGAGCTTGGCGAACCGGGGCAAAACCTGGTCGACCCGCAGCGCCGCGAACGCGGGCGATTCGCCGAGCGCGTCGATCAAAGCGAGGCCGGTTTCGTCGTCGGGCGGGTTGTCGTAGGCGGCCAGCAACCGGCCGATCTCCATCGGGCCGGTCTTGCGGACGGTCGCCAGCAGGGCCAGCAGTTGCGGCCGAGTGAGCTTCGCCCGGCCCAGCACGTCGGCCGCGGCGGCCTTGCGGTCGGCCGTCAGGTCGGGGTCGCACTGGGTTTGGAGGAATGCGAACAGGGCGTCGTCGATCGGACCCGGCGGCGAAGCGGCCAGGGCGCCGAGGCGGATCGGCTCGGCCTGGTTGGCGTCCCGGGCGATGGCGAGGAGGGCTTTGGCCTGGGCCTCGGCGCGGCCGGTGTCCTTGCTGGGGGCCAGGGCGCGGGCGGTTGCCACCGCCTGGGCCTGGCTGTCGCCTTGTTTCAAACAGGCCAGGACCGCGTCGGACCAGGCGGCCGGCGTCTCGCGGAGGCCCGATCGGGCCATCGCCCGCAGGGCCGAAACGCGGGCGATCGGCGATCCCGAGGCGGCCCGATCGGCCAGCAGGGCCTGGATTTCGGGGCCCTTGGCGAATCGCGCCAGGCGGGCTTCGAGGGCCTCGCGGTCGGGCGTCGATAATCCCGGGTCGTCGATCCGGGTTCGGAAGGTGCCGGCCAACTCGCCCCCCCACTCGGGGTGTCGGCCGACGATCCAGGCGGCGACCTCGCGTGTGGCCGGGTCGGCGGCATCGAGTTCCGGGGCGATCGATTTGGCATCCAGGGCCCCGCCGATCTGGTCGAGCGCGATCAACGCGGCACGCCTCGCCTTCTCGCTGGCTATTGGTGCCGATCGGATCGCGTCGGCGTCGCCGATTTCGATCAGGGCGTAGGTCAGCGAGTGCTCCAAAATGCGATCTTCGGCCTTCGCCAGGGCCGCGAGCAGGGCGGGCACGGCCGACGCGTCGCCGATCCGGCCCAGCCCCTCGGCGGCGGCCCGGCGGTTGTGTGGGTCGCGGCTGGTGAGCAGGGCGATCAGCGCCGGGGCGTCCTTGGGGCGCTTCGCCAGGGCGATCGCGTGCAGGGCGGCCTGGCGGACCTCGGGGTGGGTGTCGTCGAGCGCGGCCAGCGGCACCGATCGCGCGGCGTCGCGTTCGATCCGGCAGGCGGCCCAGATCGACGCGAGGCGGGCCTCCCAGTTGGGGTCCTCGGCCTTGCCGGCGGCTTCCTCCTTGAGGCGGAGATACACGCCCCGCAGGCCGTTGGCGACGGCCGGCTCGGTCCGCTTGGCTAGGGTGCGGACGGCCCGCTCGCGGACGGCCGGGCGGGAGTCTTCGAGCAGCTCGAACAGGCGGCCGCCGGAGAGGCGGTTCCAGGCGATATCGAGGCCCCGGGGGTCGTCGACCTTGGGCGAGTCGGCCTTGCGGAGCCGGTAGATCGCCCCCAGGATGTCGGGCTTGTGGAGTTGCGAGGTCGGGCAGCAGAGCTTGTACCAGCCGCCCGTATCGACGATGAGCAGGCTGCCGTCGGCGTCCTCGACCAGGTCGGTCGGGTGGAAGTCGAGGTTGTCGGCCGAGGCGACCAGGTCGGTCGTCTCCGGGTCGAAGGTGGCCCCCTTCGGCTTCAGGACGCTCCGGGTGACCTTGTGCAGGTTGAAGCAGGTGCTGAAGACATTGTGCCGATACGACGGCCCGAACGCCGGCGACTCGTAGCGGTGTAGCCCCGAGGGCGCCGCCGGGCCGAGGTGGACCAGGATCGGCATCACCTCGGGGCCGGTCCACTTGTGGATCGGGTCGAAGATCGGGTCGTGGATCTTGCCGTAGATGCCGCCGTAGATCGCGTGGATGATGCCGTCGCGGAGGCCGTTGCCGGGGTTCACGAAGAACGTACCGTTGACCAGCCGCTCGCCGCCGGGGGTGAACACCACGTCGACCGGGTTGTCCATGCCGCCCGTCATGACGGGCTCGATCTCGGTGCCGTCGGGCCTGGCGCGGAAGATGTGGGCGGCGCGGGTGTTGAAGGTCCCTTTACCGACCCCTTCATAAGTCTGGTTCGCAAAAGCCCCCTTGGCCCAGTAGATCCGGCCGTCGGGGCCGGGGTAGGGGCCGTGCAGGTCGTTGGCGCAGCCGGTGAGGGTCTTGCCGTCGAACCAGGCCTCGCGGCGGTCGGCGATGCCGTCGTCGTCGGTGTCGGTGAGCTTCCAGATCTGCGGCGGGGCGGCGACGTAGAGCGAGCCGTCGAGCCACATCGTGCCTTCGGGGAACATCATCTTGTCGGCGAACACGGTCGATTTGTCGAACGTGCCGTCGCCGTCGGTGTCCTCCAGGCGGACGATCCGGTGGGGCTTGTCGGCGAGCTGCTTCTGGACGTTGTCGTTGGTGCCCGACGAGTCGGCGACGTACAGGCGGCCGAGGTCGTCGAACGCGGCGGTGATCGGCCGGTCGACCAGCGGCGAGCCGGCGACCTTCTCGAGCCGGAAGCCGTCGGGGATGACGAACCGTCGGCCGTCGACGACCGCCTCGTCGGCGAAGACCGGGGCCGCGACCAGGGCCATCCATGCCGCGAGGGACCGTTTCATCGGGGTACCTTCCGGGGGCGTTGCGGGTCCAAGGCCGCCATTGTCCCCCGCGCCTTCGCCGGTGGGAAGGCCCCAATCGCTTCGGCCCGGCACGGGCCTTGCTGCCGGGGTCGAAATGGCCCATTCGCCTTGACCGGATCCCGGGAATTCGCCAAAAGCAGGAGCCCATGACCCCGGCCGATGAACTCCCCGAAGAAGGAACCCGCGGCATGGACGCCCGCACCAAGCCCCGTCGGGAAGCGATCGCCCCGCTGCACGCCTCGATGATGAAGCTGAGGCAGGTCGACGACGCCCGCGGGCTCCGCGACCTGGCGGTCGACTGGCTGTCGCTGGTCGCCATCGCCTCCCTGACGATCGCGGCCAACGAGGCGAGGGTCGCCGCCGGCTGGTCGCCCTGGGCGAGCCTCCCGATCTTCGCGGCCGCGATCGTGCTGATCGGCGGCGGCCTGCATCGGCTCACCGGCATGGGGCACGAGGCCTCGCACTACGTCCTGCTGCGCGACAAGTTCTGGAACGACCTGATCGGCGACCTGTTCTGCTTCTTCCCCGTGTGGTCGAGCGTGCATTTCTATCGGTTGTTCCACATGGCGCACCACCAGTTCGTGAACGACCCGGAGCGCGACCCCGACCTGCGCAACATGGGGGCCTCGAAGCGGGTCGAGCGGTTCCCGATGACCCGCGCTCGGTTCGTGCTCGAATACTGGCTCCGGCCGTTCACGTCGCCGGCGTCGTTCGCCCGGTTCCAGGCCGATTACCTGTACGTGAACGTCTTCGGCAAGGGCGGCAACGTCTACATGGATCGCGTGCCCGGCGGCGACGGCGCGTCGAAGGGGCTGCGGCCGGCCACCTGGCTGGGCCTGGCGTACGTCGTGGGCCTGAACGCGGGGCTCTGGGCGTTGTCGGCCTCGGGGCTGGGCCGCTGGGCGGTGCCGGCCTCGATCGGGGCGCTGGCGGTGGCCCTGGGTGTCCTGAAGGTCCTGCCGGAACGGGCCCTGTTCCGGTCGCCGTTCCGCCAGCCGTACTCGCCGAGGTTCGCGTCGGCCCTGCGGCTGGCCTGGTTCACGGCGGTCATCGCCGGTTGTGCCTGCCTGCGGGACTTCACGGGCGGCCGTTCGGTGCTGTACGTGACCTTGCTGTACATCGTGCCGATGGCCACGACGTTCCCGCTGTTCCTGCTGCTGCGGGACGTCTACCAGCACGCCAATTCCGACGACGACCGGATCACGAATACCCGGGTCTTCCGCACCGACCCGTTCACCCGGTGGGCCGTGTTCGTCCACGGGCAGGACCTGCACACGCCCCACCACCTCCACCCGGCCATCCCCTACTACCACCTGGAGGAGTTGCACGACCTGCTCAAGCAACTCGACCCCGCCTACGCCGGGCGGGTCGTCGAATGCTCGGGGACGTTCCGGGGCCGTGGCGACTTGCCGGCGATCCTGGACGTGCTGGGCACGGAGCGCGAGGCGTCGCCGGGCGGGTCGGCCCGGGTGGCCTGAGCCCCGCGCCGGGGCTGGAATGGCGATCAGGCGTCGGGGTCGATCCCCAGGGCCCGGAGCCGTTCCGCCAGGATCTGGGCCCGCTGCTCGGCCGTCTCGGCCCGCTGCTCGGCCGTCTCGGCCCGCCTCTTCTCGGCGTCGGCCCGCCGCTTCAGCGTGGCGGCCCGGCGTTCCTCGGCGTCGGCCCGGTTCTTCTCGGCGAGGGCTCGTTCGCCCAGTTCGTCGTAGGTTTCCAGGGCGGTCCCGTCGGGCCGGAGCAGCCGCAGGCCGGCGTCGCCCCAGTCGAATCGGATCCCCAGCCGGGGGCTCGTCCAACCCGACATCGCCCCGACCGTCGCCAGTTCGGTGCCGGCGCGGATCCAGCCTTCCAGTTCGTTGTCGTCCGGGTCGTAGAGGTAATACTCCTGGACGCCGTACCGCTCGTAGAACGCCCGCTTGTTCCGCATCTCCTCGGCGGTGTTGCCGGGCGAGAGCACCTCGAAGACGACCTGGGGGGCGATCCCGCCTTCCTCCCACTGCTTGTACGAGCCGCGGTCGCCCGGCGGGCGGCCGAACACCACCAGGGTGTCCGGCGCCGTGCGGATTTCCGGGTGGCCCTGGACCGGGTACCAGAACAGGTCGCCCGCCACGAACACGTCGTCGCGGCCTCGGAAGAGAAATTGGATCCCTTCCTTGATCGTGACGATCCAGCGGAACTGCAGCGTGTTCTCGGCCATCGGCAGCCCGTCGGTCTCGGGATATTCGACGTCGGCGCCGATCGATGCGGTCGGGTTCATCGCCAGATCCCCCCGGCTTCCGGCCCCGTTCGGCCTGTTCATCCGTCATCGTATCGTATCGGAGGGGGCCGATCCCGCCAAGCCGGCCCCGGGCGGCCCGGGCTCAAGGGCCTCGACAAGGCCGGCCGATGCATTATAGAATTCGTCAGTTTTGCTGCCCGCCAGGTTTGCGAATCCCCGCCGGTCCCGCCCGAACTCGCCGGCCCCGCCCGACTTTTCAGGATGGCCCCCCCGATGAAACCATCCCCCGCGAGCCCCCGCCTGCCTCTGGCGGCCTTCGTGATCGCCCTGTGTGCCCCGGCCGCCTTCGCCGACGACCGGGACGGCGCGGCCCTCTACAAGCAGATGTGCCTCCGCTGCCACGGCGCCGCCGGCGAGGGGACCGAGGAATACCCCCGGCCGCTGGCCGGCAGCAAGTCGGTGGCGCAGCTCGCGAAGCTGATCGCCAGGACGATGCCCGAGGACGACCCCGGCACCTGCGTCGGCGAGGAGGCCGACAAGGTGGCCGCCTACATCCACGGCGCCTTCTATTCGGAGCTGGCCAAGGCCCGCAACAAGCCGGCCCGGGTCGAGCTCTCGCGGCTCACCGTCCGCCAGTACCGCAACGCCCTGGCCGACCTGATCGGCAGCTTCCGCGGCGAGCTGCCCCGCCCCGGCGCCGAGAGGGGCCTGAAGGCCGAATACTTCAAGGGGCGGGGCTTCCGCGGCAACGAGAAGGTCATCACCCGGACCGACCCGCAGGTCGCCTTCGACTTCGGCACGAACACCCCCGAGGCCGACGCCGAGAAGTTCCCCGACCCGCACCAGTTTTCGATCCGCTGGGAAGGCTCGGTCGTCCCGCCCGAGACCGGCCTTTACGAGTTCGTCGTCAAGACCGAGCACGCCACCCGGCTGTGGGTCAACGATCAGAACCGGCCGCTGATTGACGCCTGGGTCAAATCGGGCAACGACGAGGAATTCCGGGGCTCGGCCTTCCTGCTGGGCGGCCGCCCGTATCCGCTCCGCCTGGAGTTCTCCAAGGCCAAGCAGGGGGTGGACGACTCCCAGAAGAACAAGGAAAGGCCGGTCCTGCCGGCGTCGATCCGCCTCGCCTGGCTGCCGCCGGGGCGGGCCGCCGAGGCCGTGCCCGATCGCTGCCTGATCCCCGGCCGCGTCCCCGAAACGTTCGTCATCACCACCCCGTTCCCGCCGGATGACCGCAGCATCGGCTACGAGCGCGGCACCGCCGTCTCCAAGGAGTGGGACCGCGCCACCACCGAGGCCGCCCTCGAAACGGCCGATTACGTCATGCCCCGGCTCCGCGAGCTGTTCGGCGCGAAGGAGGGCGACGGCGACCGCGCCGAGAAGCTCCGCAAGGCGGCCAAAACGCTCGCCGACCGGGCCTTCCGCCGGCCCCTGGGCGACGACGAGGCGAAGCTCTACATCGACCGCGTCTTCAACGAGGCGTCCGACCCGTCGGTCGCTTTCCGGCGGGCCCTGCTGCTGATCCTCAAGTCGCCCCGGTTCCTGTACCGGGAGGTCCGGGGCTCGGGCGACCCGTTCGACGTGGCCGCGCGGCTGTCGTTCGGCCTGTGGGACTCGATCCCCGACCCGGCCCTCCGCCAGGCCGCCGAGAAGGGGGAGCTGAAGTCGCCCGACCAGGTGGCGAGGCAGGCCGAGCGGATGCTGGGCGACTGGCGGTCGCGGTCCAAGATGCACGACTTCCTGATGGCCTGGCTCAAGGTCGAGCAGCCGCCCGACCTGGGCAAGGACCCCGAGCGTTATCCGGGCTTCGACCGGGCGATCTCGGCCGATTTGCGGACCTCGCTGGAGCTGTTCCTGGACGACGTCGTGTGGGGCGACGACCCCGACTTCCGACGGTTCCTGCTGGCCGACGAGGTCTACCTGAACGGCCCGCTGGCCCGGTTCTACGGGGCCGATTTGCCCGAAAACGCCCCGTTTCAGAAGGTCAAGCTCGACGCGGCCGACCGCGCCGGCGTGCTGTCGCACCCGTACCTGATGGCCACCTTCTCGTACACGGGCGGCACGTCGCCGATCCATCGGGGGGTGTTCATCGCCCGGGGCGTGCTGGGCCAGACGCTCAGGCCGCCGCCCGAGGCGGTCGCGCCGCTGGCCCCCGATTTGCACCCGAACCTGACCACCCGCGAACGGGTGACGATGCAGACCAGCCCCCAGGCGTGCATGACGTGCCACGGCATGATCAACCCGCTGGGATTCCCGCTGGAACAGTTCGACGCCATCGGGCGGTATCGGAAGGACGAGCAGGCCAGGCCGATCGACGCGACCGGCTCGTACCAGGCCCGCGACGGCAAGACCGTGTCGTTCCGGGGCGCCCGCGAACTCGCCGCGTTCCTCGCCGGCAGCGACGAGGTCCACGAGGCGTTCGTCGAGCAGCTCTTCCACGACCTGGTCAAGCAGCCGGTCCGGGCCTACGGGTCGGACCTGTTCGGCGACCTGACCCGGTCGTTCTCCGCCAACGGCTTCCAGATCCGCAAGCTGATGGTCGAGATCCTGTCGAAGACCGCCACGGTCGCCCGCCCCGACAACCCGGTGGCGATGAACCCCGACCTTGCCCGATAATCGGACCGAAACCGCAGGATAAGGCAGAGGAGCCGGATGATGGCCTACGGACGTTCCCGACGCGACTTCCTCCGCGACCTCGGCATCGGCGCCGCCGCCCTGCCGTTCCTGGGGAATTTGCCCAGCCTGGGCTTCTCCGGCAAGGGGAGGAACGGTCGCAAGCAACGCCTGGTGATCGTGTTTTCCCCCGACGGCGTCGTCCCCAAGACGTTCTGGCCGGACGAGGAAGGCGAGATCGGCGAGTTCAAGGCCAGCCTCGCCCCCTTGCAGCCGCTCCGCGACCGGGTTTTGACGCTCCACGGCGTCTGCGACAAGATCCGGGGCGACGGCGACAACCACATGCGGGGCATGGGCTGCCTGCTCACCGGCGCCGAGCTGTTCCCCGGCAACATCCAGGGCGGCTCGCACACGCCCGCCGGCTGGGCCAGCGGCCTCTCGATCGACCAGGCGATCAAGAACGCCTACCAGGCGAGGCCCGAGACGAAGACCCGGTTCGGCTCGCTCGAATTCGGCGTGATGGTGCCCGAGCGGGCCGACACCTGGACGCGGATGGTGTATACCGGGCCCAACCGGCCGGTCACGCCGATCGACGACCCCTACCAGATGTTCGCCAAGCTCTACAGCCGCAGCCAGGATCGCGAGAACCTCCGCAGCGTCCTCGACGAGCTGAACGAGGACCTCAAGAAGGTCGGCGCGATCCTGCCGGCGGAGGACCGCAAGCTGCTCGACGAGCAGGCCACGTTCGTCCGCGAGATGGAGCAGGAGCTGAAGGCCGACGAGACGGCCGATTCGCACCCGGTCCCCGAGCTCGACCCGGGCGTCCGCCGCGACAACGACAACATGCCGCGGATCAGCCGGATGCAGATCGACCTGATGGTGAACAGCTTCGCGGCCGACTTCACCCGGGTCGCCACGCTGCAATACACCAACTCGGTCGGCCAGGCCAAGATGCACTGGCTGGGGATCAACGAGGGCCAGCACGACCTGTCGCACAACCCCGACAGCGACGAGGCCTCGCAGGAAAAACTGACGAAGATCAACGCCTGGTACTGCGAGCAGCTCGCGTATCTCGCCCAGAAGCTGGCCGACACCCCCGAGCCGGGCGGCGAGGGCTCGCTGCTGGACAACACGACGATCGTCTGGACCAACGAGCTGGGGCAGGGGAACTCGCACACCCTGGACAACATCCCGTTCGTGATGGTCGGCAACGGCCTCGGGTTCTCGATGGGCCGGGCCCTCAAGTACAAGAAGGTGCCGCACAACCGCCTGCTGCTGGCGATCGGCCACGCGATGGGCGTCGACCTGAAGACCTTCGGCAACCCCGATTACTGCGGCGACGGGGCGCTGACCGGGCTGGTTTGAGCAGCGGTTCCGATCGGTCGGGCCGATTGCTTCGGGGGGCGGCGCCGGGTCGCCCTCCGCGTCGCCCGCCGACAGGATCGTCGGGGCCTCGTGTCGTGCCGTGGGGGCGGCGTCCGGGGGGGCCGGGTCGCCCGGGGTCGCCGACGCCTGGGCCCGCGGGGCGCACGCCCGCGGACGGGCGGTCGTGCGCCGCCGATCGCGCCCCGGGGCCAGCCCCGAAGGGGCGGCGGTCAGTAGCCAGGGGTGCAAACCCCTGGAGTCGCGGGTATACCTACCCTCGGGCCCTCGGCGACCGTGGCATTGATCCGTAACCCTGCCCGAGTCCTTGAGCCCCGAAGGGCGAAAGATGTCCGATGGGACGGCCTAATCCCAGACGTAACGCTCATCAAATGCGATCCCGTGCCGCCTCAGGAACGCCCGGTATTCGTCCTGGAACGTCACCGTCCGATGGTGCTCGGCCTGGCCCTGGATGTACTCCTCCACGCGACCCCGGTTCGAGGCGCTGACCGAGAACGCCGCGTACCCGGCCTGCCAGGCGAAGCCCATCGGCGTGGGAAACTCGCCGTGGACCCACCGCGACGAGTTCGCCTTGATGATCCGCAGCAAGTCGGCAATCGCCATGGAGCGGCCCAGCGAGACCAGGAGGTGGACGTGGTCCGGCATCCCGCCGGCCGCCAGGAGGGGGCTTCCTTCGATCCGCAGGATGCCGCCAAGGTAGTCGTACAGCCGCGCCTGCAGCGTCGGGTCAGGGGCTGCCGATCCTTGGTCGAGAAGATCAGGTGGATGTAGCAGCAGTCCAGGGATTGCGGCATGGCTCGGTCGGCTGACGGGCCTTTCGCCCTCTTCAGCTCCGCGGCTCCTCATCCATTGCATCGGCGTTTTTACTGGACGCCGACCAGGGGGTTTGCACCCCCTGGCTACTGACCGCCGCCCCTTCGGGGCTGGCCCCGGGGCGATCGGCGCACGACCGCCTGTCCGCGGGCGCAGCCGCGGCGCCACGGGCCCGGGCGTCGGCGACCCCGGGCGACCCGGCCCCAGACGCCGCCCCGATGCCGGCCCCAGCGCGACGCGAGGCCCCGCCGATCCTGTCGGCGAGACCCGGCCAGCGTCGCCTGCGAGGGCACCATGCCGGCCCGGGCCCGGCTCGACGGCTACAATCCATTCCCGATGGCCATGACCGGCCGTCGGGAGCGATTTGCCCGGATGATCTCAACCAGGCCGGCCTCCTGCTGACGGCCCTCCTGATCCTCGCGTCCTCGTCCGCCGGCTGCCAGCCGGCCCGGCCGCCCCTGGCGCAGGCGCCTCCGCCCGAGGTGTCGGTGGCGACGCCGGTCGCCCGCCAGGTGTACGACTACAGCTATTACACCGGGCGGACCGAGGCGATCGAGTCGGTCGACGTCCGGGCCCGCGTCTCGGGGTACCTCGACAAGTCGTTCAACAAGTCGGCGATCGCCCCCGACCCCGCCCCGGGCGAGCCGCCGCCGGCCGACGGGGCGGCGAAGCCCCAGGCCCGCCGGATCCTCGAAGGCGAGGAGGTCCAGAAGGGGGAGATCCTCTTCCGCATCGACAAGCGGCCCTACCAGGCCGAGTACGACCGATTGCGGGCGTCGATCGAGCGCGACGAGGCGCTGGTCAAGCGGACCGAGGCCGAGTATCGCCGCAGCGTCGATTTGTTCCGCCGCAACGTCCTCAGCCGCGAGGATTTCGACAAGTCGGAGGCCTCGTACAAGGAGGCCCGCGCCACCGTCGAGGCCGACAAGGCGTCGCTCGATCGCGCCCGGCTCGACCTGGAATTCTGCGACGTCACCGCGCCGATCAGCGGCCGGGTCGGCCGCGCCATGGTCACCGAGGGGAACCTGATCACCGCCTCGGTCGCCAACTCGCCGACGCTCACCACGATCGTCACCCAGGACCCGATCTTCGTCTACTTCCGGCCCGACGAGCGGTCCTTGCTGCGGTTCGTCCGCCGACGCGCCCAGGACAGGTCCCTGAGCGCCGCCACCATCCGGGACGCCCAGATCCCGGTCGACCTGTCGCTGGCCGACGAGGGGGACGCCTACCCGTACCACGGCACGATCGACTTCTCCGACAACCAGGTCGACCCCTCGACCGGCACGATCAACGTCCGCGGCCGGTTCGACAACAAGGGGAAGCAGCTCACCCCCGGCCTGTTCGCCCGCGTGCGGATCGGCAGCCCCGAGCCTCACGACGCCCTGCTGATCCCCGAGCGGGCCATCCAGTCGGACCAGAACAAGAAATACGTCTGGGTCGTCGACAAGGACGGCACCGTCGGCCGCAAGGACATCACGCTGGGCGACCAGCCGGGCGCCCTCCGCGAGGTCACCGAGGGCCTGGAGGCCGGCGACCGGATCATCGTCCGCGGCATGCAGCGGGCCCGGGACGGCCTGAAGGTCGACGCGAAGCCGGCCGCCTTCGACGACATGGGGAACGTGATCACCGGCGAGACGAAGACGCCCTCGCCCGACGCCCCGAAGCGGGATTGAGGGACGCCCCATGCTCTCGCGATTCTTCATCGACCGGCCGATCGGCGCCTGGGTCGTCTTCTTCCTGATCATCATCCTGGGCCTGGTGGCGCTCACGCAGTTGCCCGTCTCCCAGTACCCGGTCGTCACCCCGCCGACGATCTCGGTGTCGGCCGTCTACCCGGGCGCCGACGCCCGGACCGTGGCCGAGACCGTCGCCACGCCGATCGAGACCGAGGTCAACGGCGTCGAGAAGATGCTGTACATGTCCTCGCAATGCACCAACGACGGCCAGATGAACCTGACCGTCACGTTCGAGCTGGGCACCGACCTCGACATGGCCCAGGTTTTGGTGCAGAACCGCGTGGCGATCGCCCAGGCGAAGCTGCCCGAGGACGTCCGACGCCAGGGCGTGACCACCAAGAAGAAGTCGCCCGCCATCCTGCTCTGCATCAACCTGATCTCGCCGGATGAGAGCCGCGACCTGCTCTACCTGAGCAACTACGCCACCCTGTTCGTGAAGGACACGATCGCGCGGATCCCGGGCGTGGGCGACATCAACATGCTGGGCGCCCGCGACTACAGCATGCGGGTCTGGCTCGACCCGGACAAATTGGCCTCCCGGTCGATGACCGCCGGCGACATCACCCGGGCCCTCCGCGAGCAGAACGTCCAGGTCGCCGCCGGCCGGCTGGGCCAGCCCCCCGCCCCCCCGGGCGAGGCGTTCCAGCTCACCCTGCGGGCCAAGGGCCGCTTGATCGAGCCCGGCGAATTCGATGACATCGTGGTGAAGACCGGCCAGGACGGCGCCATCACCCGCCTCCGCGACGTCGGCCGCGCCGAGCTCGGCGCCAAGAACTACGAGATCGGCAGCTACCTCGACGGCAAGGAATCGATCACCCTGGCCGTCTTCCAGCTCCCCGGGTCGAACGCCGTGGACACCGCCCGGCAGATCCGCGAGGCGATGGGGCGGATGCAGAAGCAGTTCCCCCCCGGCGTCGATTACAAGATCGTCTACGACACCACCCTGTTCGTCGAGGAATCGATCTTCGACGTGGTGAAGACCCTGTTCGAGGCGTTCATCCTGGTCGTGATCGTCGTCCTGGTGTTCCTCCAGGACTGGAAGGCCACCATCCTGCCGATGCTCGAAGTGCCCGTCTCGCTGATCGGCACCTTCATCGTGATGTGGGGGATGGGCTTCTCGCTCAATAACCTGTCGCTGTTCGGCCTGGTGCTGGCGATCGGCATCGTGGTGGATGATGCGATCGTCGTGATCGAGAACGTCGAGCGCTGGATGGCCACCGGCCTGGCGGCGCGCGAGGCGACCATCAAGGCGATGGACGAGGTGACCGGGCCGGTCCTGGCGATCTCGTTCGTGCTGGCGGCCGTGTTCGTGCCGGTGGCGTTGATGAAGGGGATCAGCGGCCAGTTCTACAGCCAGTTCGCCCTGACGATCGCCTTCTCGGCCATGATCTCGGCGTTGAATGCCCTGACGATGACGCCCGCGCGGTGCGTCCTGATCTTCGGCGGCGCCTCCGGGCACGCCCACGACGGGCACAAGAAGGAAGCGCTCCCCCGCTGGGGGATCGCCCTGCTGATCGGCCTGCTGGTCGCCCATTTCGCCTGGCCGCTGCTGAAGCCGATGGTCGGCCTCGAGACGGCCCACGAGGCTTCGGAGGGCGGCTCGATCCTGTCGAAGATCGGCGACGGGCGGGACTGGCTGGGCTGGTCCCTGGTGGTGCTCGCCGCCGCGGTGCCGGGCTGGATCGTGGCCCCGTTGCCGGCCCGCTTGCTCGACCTCTTCCTGAAGGGATTCAACAAGGCGTTCGACCTCGCCACGGCGATCTACGGGCGGATCGTCGGCGGCCTGATCCGCGTCTCGGCCCTGGTGCTGCTGGCCTATGGCGGGCTCCTGTTTTCGACCTACCTGGGCTTCGTCTCGGTCCCCGTGGGGTTCGTCCCCGAGCAGGACAAGGGGTATCTCGTCGGCAACGCGCAGCTGCCCGACGGCGCCAGCCTGGAGCGGACCGAGGCGGTGATCCGCGGGATGACGGCGATCGTCAGCAAGACGCCGGGCGTGGCGCACACCCTGGCGTTGCCCGGCTATTCGATCCTGACGAGCTCGAACCAGTCGAACTCGGGCGGCATGTTCATCATCCTGGAGCCGTTCGAGTCGCGCAAGGGCCAGCCCGAGAAGGCGGCGCCGGCCATCCTGACCCGCCTGCTGGGCGTCTTCTTCGGCCGCGTGCCGCGCGACCAGTTGCCCGAGCCGCTCCGGCCTTCGTACGACGCGATCCAGGACGCGCAGGTGGTGGCGTTCGGCGCCCCGCCGGTCGAGGGCGTGGGCAGCACGGGCGGCTTCAAGCTGCAGGTCGAGGACCGGGGCGGCGTCGGCCTGGAGAACCTGGAACTCGCCGTCTCCGAGATGATCGACGCGGGGAACCAGCAGGAGGGCCTGCGGGGCCTCTTCAGCAGCTTCCGCGCCAAGCAGCCGCAGGTCTACATCGACATCGACCGGGCGCAGGCGAAGTCCTCCGGCGTGTCCCTGGCCGACCTGTTCGAGACCCTGCAAACCTACCTGGGTAGCGCCTATGTGAATGACTTCACCTACCAGAACCGCAACTGGCAGGTGAACGTCCAGGCCGACCAGGGGTTCCGCGACCGGCTCGACGACGTCCGCAAGCTGCAGGTCCGCAACGCCGAGGGGAAGATGGTGCCGATCGGCGCCCTGCTCAACATCCGCGACGTGACCGGCCCGGCGATCGTCAACCACTACAACCTCTACCCGTCGGCCGAGATCAACGGCAACACGAAGCCGGGGTTCAGCACCGGCCAGGCGATCGCGCTCATGGACCAGATCGCCGAGAAGCAACTGCCGGTCGGCATGGCGTCGGAATGGACCGAGCTGATCTTCCAGCAGCTCGCCGCCGAGAAGGACCTGCTCACCAAGCTCGCCCTGCCCTTGAGCGTGGTGATGGTATTCCTGGTGCTGTCGTTCCAGTACGAAAGTTGGGGCCTGCCGCTGGCCGTGATCCTGATCGTGCCGATGTGCCTGATGTGCGCGATCTGGGGGACCGCCTACCGCGGCATGGACAACAACATCTTCACCCAGATCGGCCTGGTGGTGCTGATCGCCCTGGCGTGCAAGAACGCCATCCTGATCGTCGAGTTCGCCCGCGAGAAGCAGGACAAGGACGGCATGCCGGCCCGCGAGGCGGCCGTCGAGGCGAGCAAGCTCCGCCTGAGGCCGATCCTGATGACCTCGTTCGCCTTCATCCTGGGCGTGGTGCCGTTGGTGACGGCCCAGGGGGCCGGCTTCGAGATGCGCCGGGCGCTCGGCACCGCCGTGTTCTACGGCATGCTGGGCGTGACGATCTTCGGCGTGCTGTTCACGCCGGTCTTCTACGTCGTGATCCGATGGTTCGGCGACCGGCGAGGCCCTGCGGCCCCGTCAGGCCACCCGGCCGAGCACCAGGCAGGTGTTGCTGCCGCCAAACCCGAATGAGTTGGATACCGCGATCTCGACGTCGCGCTCCATCGCCTGGTGGGCGACGTGGAAGAGCTGGCATTCGGGGTCGGGATCGTCGAGGTTGATCGTGGGCGGGATCGCCCGGTGGCGGAACGCGGCCAGGCAGGCGAGCGCCTCGACGGCCGCCGTGGCGCCCAGCATGTGGCCCGTCATGCTCTTGGTCGAACTGACCGGGACCGTGAGCGCCGAGGCGCCGAAGACTTCCTGCAGGACGCGGGCCTCCCCCTTGTCGCCAATCGGCGTGCTGGTCGCGTGGGCGTTGACGTAATCGACGTCGGCCGGGTCGACGCCCGCGTCGGCCAGGGCCGATCGCATCGCTCGGACGCAGGGGCCGGGGTCGGCGCCCGGGATGACCATGTGGTAGGCGTCGCTGGAGGCCCCGAAGCCGGCGATCCGGCCGTACGGCCGGGCACCCCGCCGACGGGCGTGCGCCGCCGATTCGATCAGGAAGATGGCGCCGGCCTCGCCCATCACGAAGCCATCGCGACCGCGGTCGAACGGCCGGGACGCGGCCATCGGGTCGTCGTTGCGGCCCGAGAGCGCCCCGAGGTTGCCGAACCCGGCCATCCCCATCGGCGTGAGCGAGCGGTCGCAGGCGCCGACCAAACAGGCATCGACCAGGCCCCGCTCGACCCAACGTCGGCCCTGCGCCAGCGCCACATTCCCGCTGGCGCAGGCGGCGGCGACCGTCGAGCATGGGCCCCCCGCGCCCAGGCGATCGGCCAAAGCCGAGACGAGCGATCGGGTGTCCTCGCGGGGGTCGACCACCTCGGTCGGCTCGTCGGCCGGGCGGGCGCACATCCGCCCCTCCCACGACAGCAGCCATTCCGAGCCGATCCCCAGCAGGATCCCCAGGCGATCGCCGCCGGCCGGCAGGCCGGCGTCGCGGAGGGCCTCCAGGGCGCAGTAAAGCAACAGTTGATCCCAGCCCCCCAGGCCCCGGAAATCGGCCTCGGGCCAGCCTTCGGGGGTGGGTATCGTCCCCAGCGTGGCGGCGATCCGGCACGGCTGGTCGACCGGCTCGAAGTGGCGGACCGCGCCGACGCCCGACCGGCCCGACAGCATCGCCTCGGCGACCGCCTCGAAGCCGAAGCCCAGCGGCGTCGCCGCCCCGATCCCGGTGATCCAGACCGGCTCGTTCCTGGCTGCCACGGCGCAATTCCTCCCGACCCGACCTTGGGCCGTAGGGTGCGTCGCGAGACGCACCGACGCGGGGCTCCGGAAGCGCGGGGGGCGTCCCCCGACGCACCCTACGCATCCATGTCTTTATCCTGCCAACGCGCCTATATCGCGCGAGGCGACGCGATTCAATTCGATCGTGCCGCCGGGGATCGCCGCCAGCCATCGCGAGGATCGGCCGGGGACGATCGGCTCGTCGAGGAACCGGGCCAGGCCGAAAAGGTCGGCCTCGGCGCCGGCCCCGGCCGAAGCGGCGTTGAGGCGGAGCGTGCCGACCGGGTTGATCCCGGATTGGCCCGAATAATCGAGCGCCAGGGCGACCGCGTATCCCTGCACGGGCACCAGGCTGTGCTTCGCGACGTCGGGCGACGGCTCGGGGTCCCAGGCGGTCGCCACCAGCCAGGCGCCGGGGATCCCCTCGTCGGCCAGGGTCAGGGCCGAGAGCAGCCCTTCGGCCAGGTGGCCGTGCGCCCCGCCGACGCCGAAGTTGGGGCCGTGCAGGCCCATCGCCAGGCTGACCGTGCCCGACGGCGAGTGCAGCGAGAGGTGCGGGATGATCAGGGGCGAGACGGTCGAGGCCCCCTGCCTCCGGTAGCGGTCGATGTGGAACATCGTCTGCAACCGGCCCAGGTACCGGGGGGCGGCGACCACGCCCCAGTCGGGGCCGATCCGGCCCTCCAGCCCGAACCGGGCGTGGGCATGCAGCACGGCCGAGAGCGCCAACGCCGTCTGCTCGTCGGCGTGCTTGAGCATCGACGGCGGGAACTTGGGACCGCCGGGCGGCCCGGGCGCCTTGCGCAGGGCCGCGACCTCGTCGAGCGGGGCCCTCGCCACGCCGTACGCCACGACCGGGCAGCCCTCCCGTTCGGGGCGCCCCGGCGACTCGTCATGATCCACGATCGTCGCCCCCCTGGGATCGGATCAGGCGGCCTGGGACTGGAGGGCGGCCAGCTTCTCCTCGACCAGGTCGAGGTACTGGCCGACCCGCTCGATCCCTTCGAGATCGGCGGTGGCGATCTTGATGCGGAACCGGGTCTGGGTCTCGATCACCAGGCTGAACAGGTCGACCGAGTCGAGCCCCAGCCCTTCGCGGAGGTTTTGGCCGTCCTCGATCGCCGCGCAAGGCTCGCCGGTGGTCTCCTCGACCATCTCGCGCAGGGCCGCCCGAAGCTCGTGCCGATCCATCGGTGGACTCCCTTCCTTGGGGTGTATTGGGGTCCGGTCGCGTTCAAACTCGGGAGGACGCCTTCCGGCCGGCCCGGGGGCGATGCGGCCCCGCCTTCGGATCCGAAAGCGAAGGGCCGGCCAATTCCCGTGCGCGTCGCTCCGCCTCGTCGGTGATCGCGAGGAACCGCCGTTCGACGAGCAGTCGATACTCTTCCAGGGCGTCGCGGTCAAGGTCAGCCGGCACCCGGATCGGCTCGGCGGTGATATAGGTGATCCGCCCGAACGGCAGCGGGACGGCGAACTGATCCCAGCTTTTCGCCCGCCACGCCCAGGTGAAGCCGATCCCGACCGGCACGATCGGCCAGCCGGTGTGCGAAGCCAGCGCGATCACGCCCGGCTGGAGCTTCCGCCGAGGGCCTCGGGGCCCATCCGGCGTGATCGCCAGGTCCACGGCCTTCTCGACCGACTGCCGGGCCATCTCGATCAGGCCCAGGCCGCCGCCCCGGGTGGTCGAGCCGCGGACGGTGCCGATGCCCAGCCCCTGGCAGGCGGTGGCGATCAGCTCGCCGTCGGCATGCTTGCTGATCATCACGACGGCCTTCATCCGCAGGGCGACCATCGCCAGCAGCGACTCGTGCCAGAAGATATAGATCCCGCGCCCCCGGGTCGGATCGTCGATATGCTGGGCCTTCGCAGCGGGGTCGATCCGCAGCCGGACCAGGCACCGCCAGACGCGGAGGAAGACCGCGATCAACCGGCCCACGACGCGGATCAGGCGAGGGTTGCGGAGCTTCATGGTCGGGCATCCTTGCCTGGCCGATGGGATTGGCAGGCCCATACCATGCCCGAGTGGGGGCGATCGGGCAAGGGGAGATTGTCGCGGGGGAGGTGTTCAGTGCAGGGACATGGATGGCTCGACGCTGGCTCAAGTTCTCAGCGCCGTAGAGGAGCTACGCGCCATTCACGATCCCGGGCCGGGGCCTTGCAAGTGGCCAAACCGCCGCAACACCAGATCCTGATAGACTCGCCCGGCCGCATCGTCATCGTTCGGCCGCGATACGAACCGGTCCGAGTGGATCGGCGGTAGTTCGCGCAGGATCTGGGCTGCCTCCGCGGGTGACCTGGGGAAATCAACGCCGAGGCGGGATAGTCCGGCACGGATCGAGGCAAGGTACAGCCAATCGGCGTAGAGACTCCGCACGGCCTCCTTTTCCCCCCCGGCCTGGAAGACCCTGTGCAGCCGGTCCACGTCCCAATGCAGGAGGATCCACTCGGCGTAGTCACTGCACGGGAACAGTTCCTCCAGCACGGCATAACCGCCGAACTTGAAGTGGAGCCAGCCCCGGAATCCTCCGACGGTGACGGGGTTGAGGATGTAGCTGTACGGCTCACCTTCTATCTGGAGTCCGGGTTCGCGGCCCAGAAATTCTGCAAGCCTTTCCCCGGTCGGGAGGATTACAGCCGCCTTGTGGCCTTCGCACAACATGGCACGTGGCCTGCACCATCGGCCGGGCTGCTCGGCAAGGAACCTACCGGGGGCGGGGTTGCACGCCCAGCACTCGGTGTCGCCTCCGCTCATCCGCAACCTCCGGTCCGATTTCCTGGTCCGCCGGATGGCCGTCCAGATACCGCCGATGCCTCCACTCATACTTGATCCCCCGGAGTCGGGCCAGGTGCCTAATCCACGGCGGCGGACTCCGCTACGGGATTCCTGACTTCCTCAATCGCGGTGGCCTGCCGGCTCAATGGCGCGGCCTCCCAGGCTGCCCCGGAGGCGTTCGAGCCATTCGGGCGAGGGGACCCGGTAGGGCCGGAACTTCTCGATCACGCCGAGTTCCTCGCTGGCGAACAGGGCGCGGTGCGGGCCCAGGCGGCCGGCGGCGGGCGAGTCGATCAGCGTGCTCGAGTCGTTCGTGCTCATCTGGAAGAGCACCCGCAGCTCGAACTCGCGGAGCGTGCCGCGGTCGAACGTCCGGTTCACGTTGTTCAGCGAGTCGCACCAGATCAGGGCGTGGATGCCGTGGGTAGGCCCCTCGCGGAGGATCGCGGCGAGCTGCTTGGCCGGGCTGGGCGGTTCGTCCGAGCTCGACGACGAATATCCGTAATCGTCCTCGGCCTTGCGGAGGTCTCGGAAACGCTGGAGGTCGTGGACGATCAGGTAGACGTTCGACGGGTCGTCGCCCGACTGGCGGCTTTCGAGCTGCTCGGCGACTTCGCCGATGAAGGCGGGGACATCGCGGACGCCGCCGACCTTGATCGGGTGGGGCAGGGCGGCGGCCAGTTTGGCGTAGGTGCCGACGCGGGGCGAGTCGGCCGTGGTGCCGTCGAGGATGTAGAACTTCGCCGTGCCCGGGTCGTGCTGGGCGGCCAGGCCCGAGATGCTGGCGCAGAGGATGCCCAGGGCCCCCTCGTCCTGCTGGCCGACGATCAGGACGTTCGCCCCGCCCTGGCGCCGCAGCGCCGCGGAGGTCGGGTCCTTGATGGCGATCGCCTCGCCGAACCAGGCCACGGGCGCCGGCACCTCGGCCGGCCAGGCGGGCGCTTCGAGCAGGTTCGTCAGGGCGGGGTTCTTCTCCAGGTCGGCCGGCGCGGTCCCTTCGAAGACGATCATCGGCCGGGGCCCGGCGCCGTCGCGTCGGGATCGGTCGAGTTCGACGAGCTTCTTGAGGTAGTTCTCGCGCTTGGAGTCGGACAGCCAGACGACCTGGAACGGGTGGTTGCCCTCGATCAGGCCGTTGGCGTCGTTGTAGATCGCCTCGCCCGGCCTCGACAGCAATCGGGCGGCCGAGTTCTCCTCGGAGAGGATCAGGTGGGCGTCGGACTCGCTGCACTGCAGCGCGATCCGCACGCCCATCTGGCTGAGGGTGCTGCGGGCCAACGAATAGGCGCCGCCGAGGGTCTGCGAGCCGAGGTGGACGTGGATGCCGAACGCCCGGCCCTGGCGGACGAGGCGGTCGAGCAGCAGGGTGGCTTCCTGGGCGAGCTTGTCGTCCTCGATGAAGAACTCCTGGAACTCGTCGACGATCAGCACGATCCGGGGGCACGACTGGCCGGTGTTGTCGCGGTAGGCGGCGACGTTCTGGGCGCCGGCGTCGCGGAACCTGTCGCCGCGGATCTTCAGCTCGGCGTCGAGCCGCTGGAGGACGCTCAGGCCGAATTCGCGCTCGCTCTCGACCGCCACCACGCGGGCGTGGGGGAGCGCCTGGGTCGCGTACGTCTTGAATTCGACGCCCTTCTTGAAATCGATCAGGTACATCTCGATTTCATCGGGGCTGTATTGCAGGGCCAGGTTGGTGATGAGCGCGTGCAGCAGGGTCGATTTGCCCGAGCCGGTCCGCCCGGCGACCAGGACGTGCTGCGAGGTGCCCTCGCCCAGGGCCAGGTGCTGCAACCGGGTGGCGCCGGCGCGGCCCAGGGGCACGTCGATGCCGGGGCGGCTGTCCCAGGTCCAGTACGATTCGGGCCTGGGGGCGATCACCTCGAACGGGACCTCGACGCGGCCGGCGTCTCGGGCGCGGGCGCCGACGATCTGCAGGACCTCGGTGAACCGGTCGGCGGAGGGGGGCCGGTCGAGCGTGAGCGGGTACTTGCCCAGCTCCTCGTCCTTCCACTGGAATTTCCGGTCCTTCCAGTTCAGCAGGGTGGCGTTCTTCTCCAGGTCCTTGAGGTCGAACCCGGAGGGCATCGCCTGTTTGGTGTCGACGCTGATGAGCGTGAGCACGCCGCAGCGGACGCCGCTGGCGGCGACGCTGGCGAGCCGCTTGGCGGCGTTGTCGCTGAAGTTGGCCGGGAAGTTGGCGACGACCAGCACCTGGTACGGCTCGGCCACCTCGCCGGCCTCGGCGTTGTAGTCCTCGATCGTCTCGTATTCGTTGCGGAGGTACTTCTGGATCACGTTCTCCATGTGCTCGGTCAGGTCGACGAGCTTCTTCTCGATGTGGGGCGTCTCGGACCAGATCCGGCTGGAGACGAGCTGCTCGTCGAAGTCGGCCAGGTGCATGAAGGCGGCGAAGTGCTGGCCCAGGCCGACCGGGTCGACGATGGTGAACCGGACCTTCGACGGCGGGATGCTGGTGAGCAGCCGGAGCATCATCGCCTGCATCAGCTCGGCGGCCTGCTCGCGGCCCTCGTCGCTGGCGCGGATCAGGAGCGAGCCCCGCTCGGGGAACTTGATCAGGGCGGGCAGGTCGAAGGCCTCGGGGCCGATCCTGAGGCCCTCGTGCTCGGGCAGGGCGCCCGGGATGTCGTTGCGGTCGACGCGGATCGTGCCCAGCCGCTGGGCGGGCGGGACCTTCGCGGGGGCCGGCAGGTGCTCCCAGTCGGGCCGGTTCCAGTCGGGGAAGATCTGCTGGGAGATCCGGGTGAGGGCGCCGGCCTCGGAGAGGACGTGCTCCATGCCCTGCCGCCAGGCGGCGGCGAGGGCGGACCAGGCGGCGTCGCGTCGGGACTGGGCGGCGCCCTTCTGGGCCTGGTGGGTCTCGCGGATCTGGCGGGCGTCGGCGTCGGCGCGGGCCCGGATCTCGGCGAGGCGGGCGTTGAGGGCCTCCTCGGCCCGCTTCATGGCGGCGTCGCGCGCGCCGGGCAAAGCGTTGAGGACCGCGTCGCGGCGGGCGGTGGCGGCGTCGAGGGCGGTGTCGCGGGCGTCCTGGATCGTGGCCAGGCCGCGGGCGTGGGCCCGGTCGATCTGGCGGACCTCCTCCTTGTGGCGGGCCTTCGCCTCGCCGACGGCCGTCTTGGCGTGGGTCTCCTCGATCGCCTGGCACTTGGGGCCGATCGCCTCGGCGACGTGCAGGACGCGGGCGAGCTCGGCGTGCATCGGCGCGACCGCCTGCTGGCCGGCCCGGGTCAACTGCCAGTGGATGGCCCCGCCGATCGCGGCGCCGAGCAGGGCCAGCGCGGGGCGGCCACGGCCCAGCCCAGGGCGAAGCCGCCGCCGATGCCGCCGATCAGGGCGAGCAGGACGGCGATGAAGATGCCGCCCCCTTCGCGGGCGAACTTGGGCAGGCCGAGGCCGCGGAACCGGAGGATCGTCGCCTCCAGGTCGGCGCGGGCCGCCTGGCAGGCCGGGATCGTCTTGCCGGGCTCGGGGGTGGGCACGGCCGGCTCCTCGGCGGCGGGGGGGCCGCCCCACGCCTTGTAGCGGTCCAGCAGGTGCTTCCCCTCGCCCAGCAGCGGGCCGACGATCTCCTCCTCCTCCAGGTAGAGCCGGTTGAACTCCTCCAGGTGTTGGCGGGCGGTGGAGCCGGCGCCGTCGAGCAGGGCGTCGGCCTTCCAGCGGGCCTCCTCGTGCTCGCGGTCGGCGCGGGACTTGTCGGCGGCGGCCCTGGCCTCCAGCTCCTTGCTGGCGGCGCCGAAGGCGGCCTCGGCCTGGTCGCGGGAGGCGACGATCCGGGCCACGGCCTCCTGCAGGGCCTTCTCCTGCTCGGCGCGGGCGGCCGATTCCTCGCCGTCCTTGCGGCGGGCGAGCTGGTCTCGGGCCGCCTGGAAGGTCCGGTCGGCGGCCGAGTCGGCCTTGAGGAAGTCGGAGGCGGTGGCGACCTCCGCCTGGGCCCGTTCGGACGAGAGCCGGGCGAGGTCGCGCAGGGCGCCGACCTCCCTGTCGATCAGGTTCGGTTCCGGCATGGATGCGGCACGATTCCGTTGGGGTTCGGGGGTCGTCATCGGTCCGATCGGGGCGGGGGCGGTTCGGGGCGGTGCCCGGCCGCGGTCAGGAGCATTCGCGCTTGGCCCGGGCGAGGACCTCCGAGAGCTTGTCCATGGCCCGGGCGGTCGATTGGACCCGGTCCTCGAGCGGGCCGAGGTACTCGTTCTCGAAGTCGAGGGCGACCCGGTCCTTCCACTCGGACGACGCCTCGTCCCAGGCGGTGCGGAGCTGCTTCAGGCCGTAGATCAGGCGATTGCCGGGCCCGCTCATCGGGATCCCCCTTCGCCCGGCGGCGAGGTCGTGCCGGTGTAGGCTTCCAGGGCGGCGATCATGCCGGCGAGCTGCGCCAGGGCCCGCTCGAGCTGCGGCCCGACCATGTCGGAGAGGCCGCGCGACTGGCCGTGGTATTCCTCGACCGCCTGGGCCAGCGGGGTCGCCCACTTCTTGATCGTCTCCAGCTTCTGCTGGGCCTCGCGGACCTGGAGCTCGGCCCGGCGGACCATCTCCCTCTGCTGGGTGTCGTCCAGGCTGCCGGGCGTCGTCTCGGCCAGCTTGCGGCGGAACAGCTCGGCCTTGGCCTGCTGGAGCTTCTCGTCCCGCTTCTTGAGCTGGGCCTTCCAGTGCAGCGGCAGCTCCCGCGTGATGAAGTCGACGGTCCGCCGGCAGTCCATGTCCATGGAGACCAGGGCCCCCTGCGCGTCCTCGCCGAACTCGGCGAGGCGCTCGCGGAAGAGGCGGATCGCGTCGATGTTGTAGACCTTGACGTCGGCCATGATCGGTCCGGCCCTCGTCGTCGGGAAAGGGGACAGGCACCGGGCGGCCGCCCGGCGGGCGGGGTCGATCCCCGCGTCGGCCCGGAGCCAGTCCCCTTTCCCGGCGGAGTTTAGCGCTGGTTCAGGTACTGTTCCAGGTGCTCGGCCTTCTTCATCAGGAAGGGGATGTGCTGGTTCGACGCCTCGACGAACCGGTGGATCGCCTTGAGGGTCTCGGTGAACTCCTCGGCGAACTTCTGGTGCTCGCGGTCGCGCCAGCTCTGGCCGAGGCTCAGGAGCTGGCCGTGCAGCGCCCCCATCCGCCCCTCCAGCTCGTTGTTGAAGCCCTTGAGGGTCTGGGCGAACCGGCGGATCTCGCCGGGATCGGCGACGGCTTGGGGCATCGGGCTTCCCTCCGGGCGGCGGGGCGAGGTGGATATCCATCCGGGCGGATCCCAGCCTAACCGGCGCCGGAAACGCTGTAAAGCAACGGGGATGGTCGGGGTGGACGCGGCGACGGGGCTTCGGCGATGGGGGGATGCCCCCTGATCTTCTAGACGCCCGGCGGCCCCGCGGGGTTCCCGGGGGGGCGATCAGGCCAGGCTGGCCCAGAGGCGGCCGAACTGCCCGGCGAACGGGCCGACGAGCCGGGGGTCGTCGGTGATGACCAGGTTCTCCAGGTTGTCGCGGGAGGCGCCCCGGGTCCAGTTGTAGCTGCCGTTGAGCAGCGTGGCGCCGTCCACGATCGCGAACTTGTGGTGCATGTGGAACGGGCTGCGATCGACCCGGACGGCCAGGCCGGCGCTTGCGAGGCGGTCGACGTCCGACCCGAAGTCGTCGGCCTTCTCGTTATCGGTAACGACGCGGACGGCCACGCCGCGCGCGTGCGCGGCGATCAGGGCGTCGGCCAGGCGGTCGTCGGTGATCGTGAAGACGCAGACGTCCAGGGCGTGCTGGGCCCCCTCGATCCGGCGGACGATCGCCCGGGCGCAGTCGTCGATCGGGCTGAAGTAGCACTCGGCCTTCGGTTCGCGGCGGCCGCGGGGTTGCAGGGCGCGGACGACGTCCTCCAGCCAATCGAAGACCTCGGCGGCCGGGCCGTCGCCGACCGCCTCGGCCGCGACCGCGAACGCCTCGGCCCGCCAGGTGTCCAGCCGCCTGGGGTCGGGTTGGCCGTCGCCGGCGGCCAGCAGGGCGTCGAGGCCCTGGCGTTCGGGGCGGGTCAGGTGGCGGTCTTCGAGCGTTTGCCGGAGGATCTCGCGCGGGCTCATCCGGGAATTCCCCTGGTTCGGGGCCGGGCGGTTCGTGACAATGGGGGGGCCCGCGATCGTCGCGGGCCCCCCATCCTAACCCACCCGGGCGCTGGCCGTCGCGAATGGGCCCCGAACCCGAACCGACCGATGACCTGCTGCGGCGCGCCGGCGACGGCGACCCGTCGGCCATGAACGACCTGCTCGACGGCCACCGCGAGGCCCTCCGGCGGATGATCGGCCTGCGGATGGACCCGATGCTGGCCCGGCGGGTCGACGCCAGCGACATCGTCCAGGACGTGCTCCTGAAGGCCAGCCGACGCCTGGCCGAGTACCTCAAGAACCCGACGATGCCGTTCGCCCTCTGGCTGCGGCACCTGGCGAAGGACCACCTGATCGACGAGTACCGCAAGCACCGGCTCGCCGGGCGGCGGAGCCTCGACCGCGAGCAGCCGATCGACGCGCGGGCCGAGGGCACCTCGTCGCTCGACGTCGCCGCCGTGATCCCCGACCGCGACCTGACCCCCGCCGCGGCCGCCCTGCGGGCCGAGCTCCAGAGGCGGTTCGACGCGGCCATCCAGCGGCTCGACGAGGCCGACCGCGAGGTCATCCTGATGCGGCACTACGAGCAGCTCGGCAACGGCGAGGTCGCCCGCCTGCTGGGCCTGAGCGAGCCGGCGGCCGGCATGCGGCACCTCCGGGCGCTCCGGCGGCTCCGGGCCCTCCTGGGCGGGCCCGAAACCGGGGGGGAATGACGCGATGGCGGAAGCCCCCGCCGGATCGGCCGACGACGAGCGGCTCGCCGCCCTGCTCGCCGGCCTGACCGACGCCGCCCGCCGCGGCGAACCCCCCGACATCGACGGCGCCGCCCGGGCCAACCCCGACCTGGCCTCCGAGCTCCGCGGGCTCTGGGCCGCCGGCGAGATGGCCGAGTTGATGGCCGCGCAGGCCCAGCTCCGGCCCACCGCCACGTTCGACCGGCCCCACCGCGAGGCGCCGGGGCTGCCCGCCGACGTCCCCCGACGGGTGGGCGATTACGAGATCCTGGGCGTGCTGGGCCGGGGCGGCATGGGCGTCGTCTACCGGGCGAGGCAGGGCCGGCCGGGCCGCGTCGTCGCCCTCAAGATGCTGCTGCAAGGGTCGACGGCCGGCGACGAGGACCTGGCGCGGTTCCGCCACGAGGCCGAGGCCGCCGCGCACCTCGACCACCCCAACATCGTGCCGGTCTACGAGGTGGGCGAGCACGAGGGCCGGCCGTACTTCACGATGCGGTACATCGAGGGCCAGCCGCTGTCGAAGCGGCTGGTCGAGGGGCCGATGCCGCCCCGCGAGGCGGCCGCCCTGCTGGTGCCGGCCTGCCGCGCGATCGACGAGGCCCACCGCCGGGGGGTCCTGCACCGCGACCTGAAGCCGGCCAACATCCTGATCGGCGACGACGGCCGGCCCTATGTCACCGACTTCGGCCTGGCCAAGCGGCTCTCGGCCGACCTGCCCAGCCTCACCCGCAGCGGCGCCGTCGTCGGCACGCCCAGCTACATGGCGCCCGAGCAGGCCGCCGGCCGCCGGGGGGAGGTCGGCCCGGCCAGCGACGTCTACGGCCTGGGGGCGATCCTCTACCAGCAGCTCACCGGCCGGCCGCCGTTCCAGGCGCCCACGGCGCTCGACGTCGTCCTGATGGTGCTCGACCAGGACCCGCCGCCGCCCCGGTTGCTCAACCCCAGGCTCGACCGCGACCTGGAGATGATCGTCCTCAAATGCCTCCAGAAGCCGCCCGAACTCCGGTACGGCTCGGCCGGGGCGCTGGCCGACGACCTCGAATCGTACCTCGAAGGCCGGCCGATCTCGGCCCGGTCGACCCGCCTGCTCGACGTCGCCAGCCGATTCCTGGGCGAGACCCACCACGCCGCCGTCCTGGAGAACTGGGGCCTGCTCTGGATGTGGCACAGCCTGATGCTGCTGCTGCTGTGCATCGTCACCAACGCCATGTCGCTGAATGATGTCCGCAACCCCTATGCCTACATGACCCTCTGGTCGGTCGGCCTGCTGACCTGGGCCGGCTTCTTCTGGGAGATCCGGCGGCGGAGCGGGCCGATCACGTTCGTGGAGCGGCAGATCGCGCACCTCTGGGCCGGCGGCGTGATCGGCGCCATCCTGCTGTACCTGATCGAGATGCTGATGGGCATGCCGCCGCTGTCGCTGTCGCCGATCCTGGCGCTCTCGGGCGGCATGTCGTTCCTGGCCAAGGCGGGCATCCTCTCGGGCAAGTTCTACTTCCAGGCCGCCGCCCTGTTCGCGACCGCGCTGGTGATGGTCGTCCTGCCCCGCTACGCCATCACCCTGTTCGGCCTGGTCACCGGCGCGGCCTTCTTCGTGCCGGGCCTGGTCTACTACCTGAGGGGACGCCAGCGGGCCGAGAAAAAGGCGCCGGGGACCGTGTTCGGGCTCGAGCCCAGGAACGGTCCCTGACCCCTTGCCCCCGCGGCGCCGGACTTGCTCGCAGTCGGGCGGGTGTCCGGGGAACAAGGTCGGGGAAGGCTGCCGATGGCGACGGAAGGGCGGGTCAGCTGGGAGGTCGTCCGCCGGACGCTCCGCGAACAATTCGGATTCCGCACGTTCCGCGAGGGGCAGGCGAGGGCCGTCCGGGCGGCGATCGACGGCCGCGATACGGTCGTGCTGATGCCCACCGGGTCGGGCAAGAGCCTCTGCTACCAGCTCCCGGCGCTGGCGCTGCCCGGGGTCACCGTGGTGGTCAGCCCGCTGATCGCCCTGATGAAGGACCAGGCCGACGCGCTCGCGGGCCGCGGGATCCGGGCGGTCACCCTGCACAGCGGGCTATCGGCCGACTCCCGACGGGAGGCCGAGGAGGCGGTCGCCGGGGGCCATGCCGAATTCGTCTTCACCACGCCCGAACGCCTGGCCAACGCCGAGTTCCGGGCGCTCCTGGGCCGGCACGCGATCGACCTGTTCGTCGTCGACGAGGCCCATTGCATCAGCCACTGGGGGCACGACTTCCGGCCCGAGTACCTGGACCTCGGCCATGCGATCGACGAGCTGGGCCGCCCGCCCGTCCTGGCGTTGACGGCCACCGCGACCAGCGACGTGCTCCAGGACATCGCCGAGCTGCTCCGCCTCGACGACCCCGAGGTCGTCCACACCGGCTTCGACCGGCCCAACATCGACCTGGCGGTCGCCGCCTGCGCGGGCGAGCCCGCCAAGCGGGCCCGGCTGCTGGGGCTGCTCCGAGGGCGGCCGGGGCCGGGGATCGTCTACGCGGCGACCGTGAAGGCCGCCACCGCCCTGGCCGAGGACCTCGGCGGGGCCGGTCTGCGGGTCGGCCTCTATCACGGCCGGATGAAGGCGACCGACCGGGCGACGAACCAGGATCGGTTCATGGCCGGCGAGCTCGACGCGATCGTGGCTACCAACGCCTTCGGCCTGGGGATCGACAAGAGCGACATCCGCTTCGTCGCCCACTACCAGGTGCCGGGCGTCCTGGAGGCCTACTACCAGGAATTCGGCCGCGCCGGCCGCGACGGCGAGCCCGCGATGGGCGTGCTCCTTTACGACCCGGCCGACTCGGCGATCCAGAGGTTCTTCCGGGGCGGCCGATACCCCTCGGGCGAGGACCTCATCAACGCCCACCACACGTTGAAACGGATGGAAGGCCCGGCCACGCTCGCCGAGGTCCAGGAGATCGCCCCGCTGCCGAAGGCCCGGATGCGCGCGGCCCTCGCCCTGTTCGAGCGCGAGGGGGTCGCCGGCCGCGAAGCGGGCCGTTTCGCCCTGCTCCGGCCCGACCTGGATACGTCCGACCTGGAGCGGCTCGCCGGGGCCTACCGCGACCGGGCCGAGGAGGACGTGCGCAAGCAGCGGAAGATGATCGAATATGCGGAGTCGCTCGGGTGCCGATGGCGGTCGATCCTCGACGAGTTCGAAGGGATCGCCGATCCCCCCCGGGCCGACTGCGGCCACTGCGACCGATGCGACCCCGGCCGGTTTGCCTTCCTCGCCGAATCGTAGGGGCTTCGCCCGGGGTGCGGGAATCAACCCGTTCCTGGCAAAGGATTTACCGTTTAGTCGTACCGGCCGCCGCGGGTTCCCCCGCCAGGAGACGAGGGGGCGAGCTCGTTTAGTCGTTCTGAGCCCTCTCGGCCAAGCCGCAAGCCACGCCTTCGCCTACGCGAGGACCATGCCCCTCGGGTGGCACTGGTGGCTTGTCCACCAGTGTCCCAGGAGGGCCCACGAGAGCCCAGCTTGCTCCTAGCGTGCACTGGTGGACAAGCCACCAGTGCCACCCTCGCAAGGCCGAATGCTCGGCATAACTTCTTTCTCTAAGATGATTTGCGTCGGGAAGTGGATGGGCGATGGGGGCAATGCCCGCCCAACTCATCGCGGTTCCCGATGCTTCCCCTTCCCGAATCGAGCGCCACCATTTCCAGGATTACGGAATCGGATTCCACCGATTTCGTCGCGATCTAGCCAGATTAAGCAATCGCTATCCCGAATCCGCAATTCAATCAGCGGCCCCGATTCCGCCGCCGGGCCGCCTTCTTCGCCTTGCGTTGCCGCTTTGCCCGGTCGCGATCGGCTTCGCGGCGGTCGCGATCGGCCTTCTCGGAGTTGGCCCGCTGGCGGAGGTCGGCGAAGATTTTCTCGTTGGGGTCCTCCTCGCCCATCAGCTCGGCCTGGATCCGCGTGGTGCCGATCAGGCCCCGGATCGCCGTCTCCAGGTCGAGCTTCAGGCCGAGCTGGGCGATCAACTCGCGGAAGGGGGCCCGACTCTCGTCGTCGAGCAGGGCCATCTCCTCATCGGTGACGCGGGCCTGCACCTCGGCGCTGGCCAGTCTCGCCTCGTAGGCCGACCGGAGGTCCTCCCGCTCCTGTTCGGCCAGCGTCGGGTTGAACCGCGATGGCCCGGCCTCGGCCGGCGACGGCTCGTCCCTGCGATCGATCTCGCCGATCTCCCGATCGATCCTCGCCTCGAACGCCGCGTCCCCCTTCTTCGGCTCGCCGTGCCGCTGGCGGAGCCGGCCGATGGCCCGCTCGTACATCCGGTGGGCCCGCTGCCCGTACAGTCGCAGGCGGTCATGGAACGGGTCGTGCAGCGAGTGGTCGCCGCGGAGCGTCGCCTGACGCTCGACCTCATCCAAGCGCTCCAACTCGCCGTCGGCCAGGAGTTCCTTCAACTCGGCCACCTGCGACTCGACCAGCTTCTTGCGGTCGTCCGTCGAGCCGTTGCGGATCTTGTGGGGATCATCCTCGCGGAAGATCCGATCGACGCCCGCCAGGTTATTCGCCCGCTCCAACTGCTTGAGCGTCCAGGTGCCCTCCTTCGACGAATCCAGGGCATTCCTGAGCATCCGCCACTGGTCGAGCAGCCACAAAACACCGCCAAAACTGGCCTTCAAATGGGCCACGACCGACGGCGGATTATGCCCCAAGCGTTTGGCCCGCTCCTGGGCGTCGATGAGCCGCAACAAACCCCACTTGCCGACGGCCATCTCCGAGCGGACCGCGGCCCGATAGGTCATCTCCGACCGGCATTCGAGGAACCGACACCAACCCAGCGCGGCCGCATCGATATCGTCGAGATCGAGCTGATCCACCGGCGGGAAGGCGCGGGCATAGGCGATCCGACGGCGATCGACCTGGAGCCGCAGGTTTTCGGGCAGGACCACGCCGGCCCCGCTCAGGCCGTGCTTGAGCGAGTTCTCGCGGGGCTTCCTGGGGGCTTCGTCGAGCGTCATCGCGGGGGACATGGGAGCCTTCTTCCTGCGGGGCCTGGGCGACAAGGGCAAACTGTGAGGGCGTCTTTGCCCGTGGGAATCGTGCCGAGGGCCGGGCTTTCTCCAGCCCTTTTCCCGCGATCTTGAGGAAAAAGGGCGGGGCCGCCCTACGACCGGAAATCGTTTGCGGATCCATCCGAACGCGCCGGCGCAGCGGCCGGCATTCCCACGGTTTGGCGCCGTGCGGGCCGGCAAAGTGGGCGGACATGGTCCTTGCATGCTTCTCGGTTTTGGAGCCCCGGAGGGGCGGGAGGTCCGGGAAAACCGCGGCCAGATGCTTAGCCTGTCCCGGGACGGCCCGGGAAGTTCTCCGGGGTGGTGCTGGTGGCTTGTCCACGAGGAAAGCGAGGAGTGCGTCGGGTCAGTGTGGACTGTGGCGAAGCGGGTT
>JAXMBD010000006.1:0-174501 GCA_046350035.1 Isosphaeraceae bacterium
CTTGACTGCGATCGCAAACCTCTCGATCGGGCTGCCGGACTTTTCAGGTCCCTTGAACGTATAAGCAGTGACTACATGCATACTGCCGATCGGGCTGGGAACGTCGCGTTCGACCGTGAAGCTGTCGCCCGGCTTGAGCGGCTTGCTGGGCAGCGGGACGCCCGATTGTTCGATAATCCCCTTGAGCATTTCGGCCGAGAGGATCGGCTTGCCGTCGGGACCGACCCCAACCTTCTGCATCCCCTCGGTGACCGAATCGGGGATCGTGACCTTCTTGATCTCCCCGTTTGCCGCCATCATCAGTGTCACGTCTTTTCCGATGATTGAGCGGAAGGCGTCGGCCATCCCGGCGAGCGGCCCATCGACCTTCGCCGCCTTCTCGTTGGTATCGAAGCTGGTGTTGCCGATCGGCGATTCCATCGAGAACTGCACCCGATCGAAGCTCTGGGTCATCTCGGCGGACCCGTCGGCCTGCAAGGATTTGACCTTCCAGGTCGAGTGGAAGACCTGCTCCATCTTGTTGTCGATCGGCTGGCCATTGGCGTTGGCCGTGCTGATCGTCTGCTGCTTCTGGACGTACTTCAGCTCCTGCCCCTGGCGGAGCTTCCACCGGAGCGGGGCCTCCTGCGCCATCGACCGCGCGGGGGCCGCGGCCCCCGCGATCAGCAGTAGCGCCAAGGCCAACTTGGGATTGGGCGACGATCTCATCGGATTTGGTTCTCCATCGCGCGAAGGTGCCCCGGGAGGGCCGGCCGGATACCTCACTTCGATGCCTTGGCTTCCGAGCTATCCTGAAGGCTCATGGTGACGGTGGTCTTGGTTTCCTGCTCCAGCTCCATGCCCATCGCATCGATGGCCAGTTCGATCTTCTGGTTGAGCTTCGAGCTAACCAATCGGCCCTTGGCCCGGTCGAACAGGCCGGAGCCGCTGACGTCTTGCTTCTTGAGCTTAATTGTTACGGGTAGTTCGGCATTGAACTTGTAATCGAGGTTGATCTTCGAATCGATTTTCGCGAGATCCTTCGATTCGGCGTCGGGCCCGGCATAAGTGTAGGTGGTGTCCATCAACATGCTGCCGAGGGGAGGCTGGCCGATTTCCCGCTTGGTTGTCCAGGTGGTGGCCGGCTTTTCGGGGAAGATCAGCATGGCCTGGCTGAAGATGTTCTGGAAGGTGTCTTCGCTGAGCATCCGCTGGCCGCCGGGTAATGCCGGCACGTTCTTGAGGGCCTCGGCCGCCTTGGCGGGGAGCTTGATATCAACCACTTCGCCGAGCGGCGTTACCCGGGCCGAGCCCTCCTCGCCCACCAGGTTGCGGAAGACGGCCCCGAGCTGCGCCATCGGCCCCTCGGCATCCTTCCCGCCCTTGGTGTCGAACTCCATCTGGCCGAGAAGGCTATCGAGGTTAAGCCGGACGCGGTCGAAAGTCTGGATCATCTCGGCCGAGCCGTCGTCGCGGACCTTCTTGACCTTCCAGGTTACGTCGAAAGTCTGCTCCAGCTTCTGCTCGATCGTCTGACCGTTGATGCTAACCGTGGACTCGGTCGATTGCTTGAGCAGGTAGGGGAAGGTCTGCCCTTCCTGGAATTTGTAGCGAAGATCGGGCGCCTGCTGGGCGATGGCGGCCGGGGCCAGGCAGGTGACCAGGGTCAAGGCCAAGGCGGCGGGCAACTTCCGGGCGAGCTGGATCATCGGGATTCCGGATTCAGGGTGGACGAGATCGAGACGCGAACAACGGCCTAACTGTCGCAGAATCAGCCCCCGCGATTCAAGGGAACCCGCGGGAATCGCGGGCCGAGTCGAACACCCTTGCGGCATCCCCGTCCTGGAGCAGGATGCGATCGGCCATGCCAAGGAACAGGCCGGTGCCGATGACCCCGGGGATCGAGCGTAGGGCTGCGTCGAGCTCGGCCGCCGAGGCGATCGGCCCCGTCGAACAGTCCAGGATGTAGCCGCCATTGTCGGAAACGAACGGGCCGTCGTGGTCGGCCCGTAGCTCCGGCCCAAGTCCCAGTGCCGCGATCCGTCGCCTGCAAGGGGTCAACGCGAACGGCAGGACCTCGACGGGCAATCGCCCCCGGGCCCCGAGCCGATCCACTTGCTTCGAGCCGCCGGCCACGATGACGAGCCGGCGGGCCGACGCCGCCACGATCTTCTCGCGGACGAGCGCCCCGCCATAGCCCTTGATCAGGTTCAGGTCGGGATCGAATTCGTCGGCGCCGTCCACGGCCACGTCGATCGACCCGACGTCGTCCAGGCTTGCCAGGGGGATTCCAAGGCCCCGCGCCAGCCGCTCGGTGGCGACCGAAGTAGGAACGCCTACGATTTTCAGACCTCTGGCCACGCGTGCGGCCAAGGCCTCGATGAATCGGGCGGCCGTCCGGCCGCTCCCCAACCCGACGACGAAGCCGTCGCGGATCTCCTCCAGGGCGAGGTCGGCGATCGACGCGTGGGGATGCCTTTCGTGGGTAACCATCGATCCCCCCGTCGAGTCAGCGGGCCGCGCCGACCCGAGCCACTTGTTCCCTGGCCGCCCGGGCCACTTCCTCCGCCGTAAATTTGAACTCTTTCATGGCCGCCTGGTAAGGGGACGACACGCCGAAGCCGGTCATGCCAATCACCTCCCCTTCCCGGCCGACCCAACGCTCCCATCCCAGGGTCGCCGCCGCCTCGACCGCAACGCGGGCATCGACATTGGGGGGCAAGACTTCGTGCTGGTAGGACTTCGGCTGTCGTTCGAACAGGGACCAGCAAGGCATGCTAACGACCCGGGCGTCGATCCCCTCGCGTAAGAGCGTTTCGGCGCCCGCGAGGCAAAGATGGACCTCGCTGCCGGTACCGATCAGGATCACATCCGGCCTGGCCTTGGCCTCCTTGCGCAAGACATAGGCCCCCTTCGACACCCCCGAGGCCGCCCCGTACTTCGTCCTGTCGAGCGTTGGCAAGTCTTGGCGGGTCAGGACGAGGATGGCGGGCTCGTGCGTATACGGCAGGAAGGTCCGCCAGCACTCCGTGACCTCGTTGGCGTCGCAAGGCCTGAAGACCGAGACCTCGGGGATCGCGCGGAGGCCGGCGAGTTGCTCGATCGGTTGGTGGGTCGGGCCGTCCTCGCCGACCCCGATCGAGTCGTGGGTGAAGATAAAAATAACCGGCAGCTGGCTGAGGGCACTCAGCCGCATGGCACCCCGCATGTAATCGGTGAAGATCAGGAAGCCCGACCCGTAGGCGCGGAGGCCGCACAGGGACATCCCATTGACGATCGCACCCATGGCGTGCTCGCGGACGCCGAAATGGAAGTTTCGGCCGCCGGGTGAATCGGCCTGGAAGCTACCGGCGTCGGCCGCCTCGATGGTGGTCTTGGTCGAAGGTGCAAGGTCGGCCGAGCCGCCGAGTAGCCAAGGATAATGCGGGGCGACCTGGTTCAACACCTTGGACGAAGAAATTCGCGTGGCCATCCCCTTCGGATCGGCCGGGAACGCTTTCAGGTCCGCGTCCCAGCCTTCGGGCAACCTACGGTCTCGGATCTCCTCCAGTTGCTTTGCCTCCGCGGGGAAAGCCGCCTTGTACCCGTCCCAAAGGGCGTCCCATTCCTGGTGGAGCTTCTTGCCCCTGGCTCCGATGCTTTCCCGGAAGGTCTCGTAAACCTGCGGATCGACGTGGAACTTGTCGGCCGGCAGGTGGAACTTCTCCTTGAACTCCTCAACGACCTTGTCGCCCAACGGCTCGCCGTGGGCCTTCTTGTTATCCTGGAGCGAAGTGCCGTAGCCGATGTGGCTCTTGAGGACGATGAACGTCGGCCGATGGTCGCCGCCAGCGTTGAAGGTTTCGAGTGTGGCCCGAATCTTGGACAGGTCGTTGGCGTCGTCGATGTGGAGAACCCGCCAGCCGTACGCGGCGAATCGGGCGCCGACGTCTTCGGTGAAGGCGAGGTCGGTCGAACCCTCGATGCTAATCCGGTTGCTGTCGTAGATCCAGCACAGGTTGTCGAGCTTCAGGTGCCCCGCCAGGCTGGCAGCCTCGCCCGAGACGCCCTCCATCATGTCGCCGTCGCCGCAGATCACGTAGACCTTGTAGGTGAACAGGGGGAACCCCGGCCGGTTGTAATGCGCCGCCAACCACTTGCGGGCGATCGCCATGCCCACGCTATTGCCGCACCCCTGCCCCAACGGCCCGGTGGTCGTCTCGACGCCGCTAGTCACGTGCGATTCGGGATGGCCGGGCGTCAGGCTGTGGAGCTGCCGGAATTGTTTGATCTGGTCGAGTGGCAAGGCCGGCTCGCCGGTGGGCCGCCGATGTTCGTCGAGCTTCTGGACTCCGGCCAGGTGGATCAGCGAGTACAGCAGCATCGACGCGTGCCCGGCCGACAGGACGAAGCGATCGCGATCCGGCCAGTCGGCATCGGCCGGGTCGTATCGCAGGGCATCCTGCCAGAGGGTGTAAGCCACCGGCGCCAGGGCGACCGGCGTGCCGGGGTGGCCCGAATTGGCCGCCTGTACGGCATCCATTGCCAGGGTTCGCATCGTCTGGATCGCATCCAGGGCGGCCGATTCGGGGGTCTTCACCGTCGTCGTGGCTTCCGGCATGGGATTGGCTCCGCTCACAGCAGAGGGCGGGACGACTCGCCCGCCCGCGCGATCGCACCAGGTTAACAGGAAAGGCCGCTCCCTTGCGACCTCCCGCCGACCGCCGACCGGACCCTTGCGGTGCCGGACGTTCCGGGCGACAAAGGTAACCGGGGATCGCGACGAACGAACGGAATGGGGCCAGACAGGTATGCCCGAAGATACGCCCGAATTCGACCTGGTGGTGATCGGTTCCGGGCCCGCCGGCGAACGGGGGCTGCCGAGCACGGCTACTTCGGCAAGAAGGTCGCCTGATCGAGAAGGAGGCCGAGCCCGGCAGCGCCATCAATACCGGCACGCTCCCTTCCAAGACGCTTCGCGAGACGGCCCTGTTCCTCTCCGGCTTCCGGCATCGGAACCTGGAAGGGCTCGACCTCCAGTGGACGCGACACCCGCTGACCGTCCGCGCCTTGATGGGTCGCGAGGAGGTGGTCGTCAACCACGAGCGCGAGCGGATCCGCCGCGACCTGGCCCGCTACGGGGTGACCTATTACCGGGGCCACGCCTCCTTCGATGACCCGAATACCGTCCGCATCCGGCCGGTTTCGGGCGACGAGTTGGCCGTTCGTGGGAAAGTCATCCTGATAGCCACCGGCAGCCACCCGCATCGGCCACCCGGATACGCATTCGAGGATCCCAGGATTTACGATTCCGACGAGATCCTGGCGTTGGAGCGGATCCCCGCCACGATGCTGGTGGTCGGTGCCGGGGTGATCGGTTGCGAGTACGCCAGCATGTTCGCGGCCCTGGGAATCAAGGTCACCCTGCTGGAACGCCGGGACCGCCTGATCAGCTTCCTCGACGCCGAGATCTCGACGGCCCTGCTCGATGACATGCGCGAGCAGGGTGTGGACGTGGTCTTCAACGACGAGGTCGCTTCGGTGGACGACGCCCCCGACCCGATCCACGTGAAGCTGAAGTCGGGGCGGGAGATGGAGTTTGAGGCAATCCTGGTCTCGTCGGGCCGGAGCGGCAATACCGCCGATCTTCGGCTGGAGAATGTCGGGCTGATCGCCAGCGATCGCGGCGCCCTCTCGGTGAACGACCAGTACCAGACGGCGATCCCGCACATCTACGCGGCCGGCGATGTGATTGGCTTTCCAGCCCTGGCCTCGACCTCCATGGAGCAGGCCCGGATCGCGATGATCCACGCTTTCGACCTGCCCGACCGCCACAACCTCGCCCGAATCTTGCCGTACGGCATTTACACGGTTCCCGAATGCTCGATGGCCGGGGCTACCGAGGAAGAACTGAAGAAGCAGGAGATCCCCTACGTGGTGGGAAAGGCCCTGTATGCGCACAACGCGAGAGGCCTGATCATCGGCGATCGCCACGGCTTCCTCAAGCTGCTGTTCCGGGCCGATGACCTCAAATTGCTGGGCGTCCACATCATCGGCGAGCAGGCGACCGAACTGGTTCATATCGGCCTGACCGCCCTCATGATCGGCGCTGGCGCCGACCTGTTCTTGCAGACTTGTTTCAACCACCCAACCTTGACCGAGTTGTACAAGCAGGCCACCTTCGAGGCCCTGGGCCGCTGCGAGCGGGCCCAGTACCCGTCGGTGGTGGGGACTCTGACCTGAGCGGCGCTTTCGCAGAGCGAGAAGTCAATTGCCTATCCTATTGAGCACAGCTTGGTCAGCTTATCGGGCTGTCGATGCGGTCAGTTCCACGGCCCGGACCAGGCTGAAGTTCCGGAGATTGCGGAGACTCTCGGTTTCGCCTTCGCCGATCTCCTTCGCCAGTTTTCGATAATCTTCGGCCATGGCCCTGAGGATTGTGGGGTTTCCCTCCGCCCGCAACTCGCGAAACTGCATAGCATCTTGGGCCCAGTTAAACATGCCAGCGCCGATGGCATGGCGGAACATCCGGCGGGACCGTTCTTCGATGAGTCCGCTATACAAAGGATTGCGGCGTTCGAGGCTCCACGCCCGATCGGCCGCTGTACGAGCCTCACGAAGCAGAGCGATCAGTGATTCGGAATTCGCAGGCTCGTGCTGAACCCGCAACTTGAATTCCTGGGTAGCGACCTCACTGACCGCCGCCCAGTGTTCGGCGCGGTTGGAGGAGTCGGGATCGGGAGAATCGAGTATCCGTCGTGCTTCTTCGAGCACCGCTCCCGCGGCCTCATCCGAAATGTTCTTGCGGAGGTATTGGGCGTGGAGGGCGAGCGACCCGGCGATGATGTCGGTCCATGCAGTCCGCTTGGAGCCGGGGAGGAGTGGGCTCGGCGGGTTGCCCATCCACTCCTCGCAGATTTCGGCGAGATCGCGCAATCGCCCGCCTGGTGGTGTATGAGCTTGAGCCAGGCCGAGCAAGGTCCGACCAAGCAACTGGCGAGAAGGGCTGTTCTGCTGGTGCTCGCGGAAACAATGGCCTAATTTCCTGAGTGCTGATGCCAGGTAGGTCGCGGCCCTGTCGTTTTGCTTCAACGCAAGGGATGCCTCGCCGAGAACGCAATCGGCCTGGGCTCGGCAAAGGGTGATGCGAGAATCACCCAAGTCGGGGAGCGTCTCCGGGCGGGCCGGCCATTCGATCGGCTTGCCCGACAACCGGACGATTTCGGCCGCGGCATGTCGCTTCGCCTCGTCGTCGCGGGTGTACAGCGCATTTTCCATCTGGACGATCAGGAACGAGCGGGCCGCTTCGCATTCAGGATTGCGGCCGATAGCGTCCACGAGCGCGCGCCGGAACCGGGGTTGTTCGCCGAACACGGCCACCTCGGGAGCCAGATCCTGGAGGAATCCCCACTCTCCTGCCTTCTCAGGCCGTGCCTCGAAATCGGCCAGATACGCCAGGAAACGGGCTCGCCCTTCCTCTTCACGGCCGAATTGGTGGAGCACGAATGGGAGTACCCGATTCGCCGGGTTGGCAAGTCGCCGGTCGATCGGGTCATCCAACTCGGAGGGGCAGCGCGCTTCCCACAGGCGATGGGCGAGCTCGGCGTGTCCCACGGCGTCGGGGTCACCCTGGATCGACTTCATCCTGGCGAGCCGCATGTGCGAGTAGGCCCACTGCTCGTAGAAGTCCCCCGAGGGGACTTCCTCGGGGCGGAATTCCGAGCCCAGCTGAACGGCCCGTTCCATCCTTGGCAGAGCGACCGTCGGATCCCAGAGACCCACTTCGATCCGGCCGAGATGGGCAACGGCCCAGAACCGCCGGAGCTTAATCCGTAGGTCGTCGGGCCACCGCTTCACAAGAGCTTCGGAGAAAGCCAGAACAGCTTCCAGTTGTCGTTGGATCTCGGCGTCGTTCACCGGATGTTGCCATGGCGGGGGGTGAATCATCTGCTCGATCGCTTTGCACTTGGCTTCGAGTTGCTCAACATCCTGCCGCCGATCGTCCTTGGAAACAGGTGGCATGGCCCTTCCGCCGGCTTCGACAGTCGATTCGACCTTCCCTTGAAATTGGGTCCAATTCGGCCCGACGGCAAATGCAGCGACAGCCAGGCCCGTCGCGACCAGGATCGCGGCCCGCGCGGGCCGCCGCTGTGCCCATCGGACCGCCAGGCCATCCCAGGGAACCCGCTTGGCCCGGATGGGCTCGGCCACCAGGAATTGCTCCAGCGCCTCGGCGAGTTCGGCGGAGGTCGCGTATCTCCGCGATGGTTTCTGATCGAGGCATTTCAGGCAGATCGCCTCGAGTTCTTGGGGGAGATCGTTCGCGTAGAGCCGCGGGGATTCGGGCCGTTTCCGGGAGGCCAAATGGAGGGCTTCGGCCAGGTTGTTGGTGACGAAGGGGGGGCGACCCGTGAGGGCATGGTAGAGGATCGCCCCGATCGAGTAGATATCGGACGCGACCGTAGCCCTCCCGGCCGCTTGCTCGGGTGCCATATACCCGGGCGTACCCACACCTGCGAGCGAATCGGGGTCGCCGCCATCGAAGCGGCGGGCCAGGCCGAAGTCGGCCACCTTGGGCGTCCCATCGGCGGCCAGCAGGATGTTGGAGGAAGGCTTCAAATCTCGATGGAGGATCCACGACGATGGGCGGCCTCGACGGCCCTGGCGATTGAGGCGACCAAACCCGCGGCAGACCGCGACGGAAACGGCCCATACTCCTGGACCCGGGTCGAGAGCGTGCCCCCTTCGGCGTACTCCATCACCAGATAGAGTCGATCCCCAACAATACCAACATCGTATATTTCAATGACATGTATGTGTTTCGCCTTGGCCAAGAGGCGAGCTTCACGAACGGCACGTCCTTGCCAGTTGTGGCCCGAGGCGCCGTACTGGACGGGCGGCAGGAGTTTCACCGCGACTTCGCGATCGAGCGTCTTGTGGCGGGCTTTAAATACGACCCCCATGCCGCCGGAACCTAGGCCCTTCCACAATTCAAGGCCCGGGATCTCGGGCGGCGTGAGGACATGCCCTTCCGGCAGCGGCCAGGGATCGCTCCCGAGTGGCCTCGCCTGCTCGAGGATGTCGCGGCAACGCTCGCACTGCTGGAGATGCGAGTCGAGCGTCGGGAATCGGTCGCTGCCGTCGGAAAGGTCCGCGGCCCGGAGCAGCGACGATTCCGAAGGGCATCGGCTCATCGCGCGCCCCCCTTCCCGTTCGGCCTCCTGGCGGAGCGCATCGCCACGACCCGGGCATGGGCCCGATACGCCTGGATATACAGCCAGTCCAGTCGCCGGGCGGCCTCGGCGCGGGACACCCGCTCGTGCTGGATCAGCCAGTAGGCTTCCCAGGTCTTTGCCTTGACCCTCGCTTTGACAATGGCATAGATCCTCTCCAAAGTCTCTTCATGCATGAGAAAGAGCAAAATGGCTGGTTTCCGGCTCATTCCACGCTGATGGAGGTCGGGCGTCAACTGAGGCCGGGCAGGATGCTCGGCACGATAGGCATTTACATGGGTGCGGATGACTTTCTTTAGATAGGCCCGAAATGACTAGTCGCGTCGTAAGTAAAAGTACGCAAACGCATTGCCAAGGAGATAAAAACTCGTTGTCGTACTTCCTCGGCAGCTTCTGTTCCGAGACCGATGCCGCCTGCATATCGGGCGACCGGAGTCCGGTAAACCTCCCAGAGCTTTTCGAATGCCTGCGAATCCCGGGTTTCGCGAAAGTCGCGTAAGGCCTTCGCAGGGTGACGGGCCAGTAGTCGTGGGGCATCGACGCTCTTATCGAATCCGGGAATGTCGGGCTTCAAAAAAAAACGAACCGTGTTCATACCGAGCCTATTTGAGAGGCGGGGGCGGACATCCCGTAGGCTGGAGGAATGACGAGCAGGGTACTATATCCTCCGCGGAGACACGATAACGAATTCGGGGGAAACAAATCGAGGCTCTAAGGCAAACCGACTTTGGAGTCCATTTCAGCCCTGATAAAGGCGGCACAGCGACCATGGGCTGCCCGGCTCGGGCTGTCCCCATTGACCAAGTCAACCGCACCATCGGTGCAATCCCGATCCTTTGAGGAATTCATGCGGAGAAGCTGGCAATTACGTCCCATGCCCCTGCCCGTATCGAATTGACCGATGCCGGCTCATACGAGCGACGGATCAACGGGACGCCAGTTCAACAAATCGCATCGTGCCCGCACTAAACTCTCAGACCCTCGAATTCAGGAGCATCAAGCGTGCAGACAATCTCATGCATTCGAATCTCGGTGGCTTTCCTGATCGCAGTGGTTGTGTGCGAATCGTCACGTGCTGACCTTACGCTGACCCAGGCCGGAATTGATCGTGGCCTCTCGCTGACGACCTTCGCTACAGGGTTTCCAGTCCAAGGTGGCCTAGGACCTCTTGGTATCGACTTCCCCGTCGGTGGTGGCGTCCTTGTGACCGACGGCCCCGGGAACATCCGGCTCTTCGCCACTGATGCCGATGGCCAATTTGCCTCAAATGCGAACATATTATCAAATTATGGGTACCGCAATGCTCATGGCATCGCCCACGTGGGCAGCAGAATCTACATGACCCAGGCACCATTGGGCAATGTAGTGGAACTCAACTCGTCAGGCTCGATCATTCGTACTGTGGTGTCCGGCCGATCCAACCCCGTGGGAATCGCCGCCAATCCCTCCAACGGTCACCTGTTCGTGAGCGCCGGCAATATCCTCGATATAGACCCGATTAGCGGTAGTTTCCAGGTTTTGGCAGGGGTCGTTGCTGATGGCCTCACCGTCTCACCGGATGGTCGCATTCTCTACGCCGCCGTTCAAGGGGGCTCACTCGCAGGCCACCTCATTGGCTACGACACCTCCTCGGGAGCCGTCGTCTTCGACTCGGGCGCGATCGCTGGGGGAATTGATGGCACGGCACTCGGCGCAGGCCCCCTGGCAGGGACTGTTTACGCGAACATGAACAATGGAACTCTCGTTGAAATAAATCTGAGGACTGGGCTTCAGACGCTGATAGCAACGGGCGGTACCCGAGGCGATTTTGTCGCGGTCGACCCGAATAATGGCACACTCTTATTGACGCAGACTGACCGGATTCTCCGCCTCAACGGCACATTCGCCGTCCCGGAGCCTAGCAGTTTGGCACTGGGTACCATGGCGATTGGCTTGCTGGCAGGTTGTGCAGGGATGCTCAGGAACAGATTCAATCGGTCTTGAATAAGGGAATTTTCACGCAACCAGACCCGATATACCATAACCTACAGCCTTTCGGAATGTCGCGCTCTGCCCTTCGATGAAGAGTGGCCCAGATCGACATAGAATCGCCTGGGTGCCTCAGAAATCCACATCCAGCACGATCCGATAACGTGCCTTCCCTTCCCGAAGCCGGGCGAAGGCGTCATTGATCCGGCTCATGGACATGTGCTCGGTTTGCGGCAATACTCGGTGCCTCGCCGCGAATTCGAGCATCTTGGCTATGTCTACCGGGGAGCCGGTCGGCGAGCCCGAGAGGCTCTTCTGGCCGAAGATCAGCGACATCGCCGCTACCGGGATCGGTTCCAGGACGGCCCCGACGATATGCATCCGGCCGTTGGTGCCCAGGGCGCCGATTAGCCCGTCCCAGTCGAGTTTCGCATTCGCCGTCACGAGGATCAGGTCGAGCGATCCTGCCAGGGTCTTCAGCCCATTCGGGTCCCGGCTGGAGACGACCTTATGGGCGCCGAAGCCCCGGGCCTCGTCGAACTTGGATTCGCTGGAAGTGATCGCGGTCACCTCGCATCCGTAGGCGGCGGCGAACTTCACCCCCAGATGGCCCAGGCCGCCGATCCCGATGATACCGACGCGATCGGTAGGCGTGGCGTGCCTAGCCAGCGGGTTGAATACGGTGATCCCGCCGCAGAGCAACGGGCCGGCGTCCGCCGGGTCGAGCCCATCCGGTAGAGGAATCGCCCAGGCCCAGTGCGAACGGACCCGCTCGGCGAACCCGCCCTTGTGGCCGATGATTGTCCCCTGGTACGAGGGACAGAGGTGCTGGTTGCCGGACAGGCAACTTCGGCAATGCATGCAGCTTTCGGCCGCCCAGCCGACGCCCACGCGCTGGCCCAACTTCAGGCCCTTGGCAACCTTGCCGAGTTGCACCACCCGGCCGATTGCCTCATGGCCGAAAGTCGCCGGGTAGCCTGTCATCCCCCATTCATTATCGAACATCGAAAGGTCGGAATGGCAGAGGCCGCAATGCTCGACTTGCACCTCGACTTCCTCATCACCGAGCGGACCCAGGTCGATCTCCTTGCATTCCATGGCCCGGCCGGCCGATTCGGCAACCCATGCTTTGATCCTGGACATCAGCGGACTCCATGCGAGGCATCGATAGCACATCCGGCCCCCGATGGGGCGCGACTCCCGATACGCTACATGGTAACCGATCTTCTGGCCTCGCATACGCGACGCCTTGTAGGAGAATTTCCTCGGATCGGCGGTGCGACTGGGATCCGTATTCCGGCGAGCCACGGCCCGACCTCGGCTCGGGTGTTTGCAGGTCGGTTCCAGGTTACATTTGGGGACAACGCTTCTGGAACGATCCGCGAGCGATCCGTTGAGCGGCGGGGCACGGGCTTTCCCGTTCACCGGAGCTTGAACTCTGGAGTACAATTCGTCCCGACGTGCTGAGTTGACGCCCAGAGGATCGACCACGAGCCTGCCCGATGAGTTCTTTCATCCCGACTTTGCTCATCCTCGCCTCGAATGCGACGGGCCAAGCCACGGTGATCGACTCCGACACCACCCTCGACCCGGCCCGGGACTACGGCCCGATCGTGGTGAAGGCTTCGAATATCACAATCGAAGGCCGTGGCGCGAGGATCGTAGGGGCCAGGTCGGGGGATCCCAGAGGATTTCGCGGGACCGGCATCCTGGCCGAGGGGGTGTCGGGCGTCACGCTTCGGGGCGTGGTCGTCCAGGGCTTCGAGTCAGGTCTGCGGATCCGCGATGCCTCCGGCTGGAATGTCGAGGATTGCGACTTTTCCGACAACTTCCATGATCCCGAGTTCGGCTGGGGCGAACAGGGACGACGCGGCGGGATCGTATTGGAACGGGTGACGGACTCCCGGTTCACCCGCAATAGGGCGAACCGAGTCTGGGATGCTTGCGTGATGGTGGAGTCGTCGGGCAACCGGCTCGAACGGAATGATTTTTCGAAGACCTCGAATACGGGCATGAAACTCTGGCGGTCGTGCAAGAACGAGGTGATCCGCAACAATCTAAGCTACGGCTTGCGGATCAATCCGGGCGAGGTCCATGCCCGCGACTCGGCCGGATTGCTGATCGAGGCGGGGTCCGATGACAACAAGTTCGTCGGCAACGATGCCACCCACGGCGGCGACGGGATTTTCATCCGAGTCCTCAACGGCTGGACCAGCCGTGGCAACGTGTTCATCGAGAATGATGCTTCCTACGCCAATAACAATGGGTTCGAAGCCTGGTCTCCGCATAACAGTTATATTCGAAACAAGGCCAACCATTGCAGCTATGGGTTCTGGCTGGGGGCTTCCGACCATACCCGGCTCGAAGGGAACGAGGCGTCGTTCAACGGCCTGGCAGACGGCTTCCATAATTCGCCGCACCTGCCCGACAACGGCCACGCCGGCATCGTATTCATGTTCGGGCCCTCCAGCCATACCGAAGTGGTCGGCAACCGCTGCGAAGGCAACAACGGGGCCGGGATTGCCCTGATCGGCGACCCCGCCAAGTTCCGTGCGTTTCACTGGACGATCGATTTCAATACCTTGATCGGCAATCGCTGGGGGATCTACGGACGGCATGCCGACTGGATCGACCTGGCCGGCAATCGGTTCGATCGGAACCGCCTGGCCGAAATCGATTTCGATGATACCGTGACGAACGTATCCCGGCGCGAGGGGACGGGGATCGCCGGGGATTGGCCCGCGCTCCGGCTCGCCTGGCCTACCCGGATCCGGGCCGGCCAACGGTTCTCAGCATCGGTCGAGCCTGCGCCGTCTGGGGCGCTCTATCGATGGGACCTGGGCGACGGCCGCATCGCCGTTGAAGGGCCGGCCATCCGGCATACGTACGAACGGCCGGGATTCCATCGAGTGGGCGTGACGATTACCTTGCCGGGCTCGCGACATTCCGTGCCGCTAGGCCGGGATGTCTTCGTGGTGGACGATCTGCCCGAGATCGAGGGAGGGGCCTCGGCCTGGTCGTTTGATGACCCGACCTCGGAGGTCGCCTTCCATGATGACGGCGAAACCGTCCTGATCGGCGACCGATCGGTCCGGGCCGAGGCGAGGCCGTACGGCGGCGGGCGGACAGGGTTAATTCGATCCTTCGATCCTCCGATGTCCGTGGGCGAACGCTCCGAACTGGTCTTCTGGATCCGATTCCGCAACGAGAACTTGAATGGCTGGCAGGGGCCGAACCCTCTGATCAAGCTCCTCGGGCCCGACGGGAAAATGCTCGCCCTGACGCCCAACAGTGATCGACTGAACAGACCAGGCGAGACTGAGGCCCGCGACGGATGGACCCGGTTCGCCGTGCCGATCGACGGCGGTGAAGGCTGGACTACCCAGGGCGATCGTCCTGGGCAGGTCTGCTCCTTATCGATCGGCCTCGACTCGTGGGGTGGCGACCCCTGGGTCGTCTGGATCGATGGCCTGGCGATTCGCCCCTGATCCAATCTTAGGGCGTCAATCTGCCGCCCCGGGGCTCGCATCAGGCCCCCACCGGGGCCTGGCAAGTTGGGCTTCCCAGGCTTCCCAGTCGGCAAGCAGTTCCTCGACTTTGGGGATTTCTTGCCCAGCAAGGTCCTTCGATTCGCCAGGGTCGCTCGCTAAGCGGGCGGACAGGGTTCCTCCCGACTTTCCGTCTGTTCGCGGCCCCGGAGGGGCCGCAGGTCGATAGCCCGGGGTGCAGGCGGGGATCGAAAGGACGTCCTATTTGGATACCAAGCCCCCGGGGAGCGACGGCCCGCTTGCGCCCGGCGAACTGTCGTCCCTCCGGGACTTCGTTCTTTTCCTCGGCCGGTCGGCTGCCGGAGCTGGCAGACCGGCCTATCGACCGCCGCCACTGCCGGGGCGAAAATGCAGGAGAACCACGGCCACTCGCTTAGATGCCACTTTCCGACAAGCCCCGTCGAGTATCCTGCTGCCTTAAGGCGATCGGCCAGGGTTCTCTCCGATAGCGGCAAACCGACCTCAGGGAAGTTCGAGGGGTTCCATTCGTGGCCAAACCGTTGCTGGTAGCGGCCGATCAGCAGGCCGGCGCGGGTCGGGCTGCTGTAGTGACCCGAGACATACCCGTTCGAGCATCGGACCCCGCTCCCTGCGCGAGCATCGATGTTGGGCGTGGGGAAATCACCGTTGCCGTGGACGCCGATGTCGGCATAGCCCATATCGTCCGAGAGGATGACAACGACGTTCGGCTTGCGAACCGGTCGATCGCCCGTAGCAGCGGTCGCTGAAGAAATCAGGCCGAACGCAATGATGAATGCCGAGATCGATGGGCCATGGCTTCCGAGCTTCCTCGTGGCGGTGATATCCCCGAATGTACGTTCCCGAAGATGGCCGTCCCCAGCCGGCCGACTTCGGGAACATCGATCAAGGCCGGAACTTCCTGCGAAAGCGCGATCAGTCGGTCAGCGGGATATCGAAGATGTTCGAGCCACCTTTGACGGTGAATTTCAGGCCCGAGCCAGCGGGCGATTCGTACTTCTCGGGGGTCAATCGCTTGGGCGGCACGGGCTTCTTGGGGATGTAATCGAGGAGTTCGTCTTCCCGGGACGTAACCGACACGAGATAGTCCCCGACGAGGGCACCGTCGTTGGGATTCTCGGTCTGGAGCGTGTAGGTCCCGTCGGACATGATAGAACCGGTCGCGTTGCGGCCCTTGCTGGGATCGACGGGGACGAACGTGACCGTCCCCTTGGTGACAGGCTGATCCTTGTAAGTTACCTTGCCAGTGACCCGGCCCATCTCCGGCCCCGAGCCGCAACCGGGCAGGATTGTCGCGGACCCGATCAGGGTGATGGTCGCGAGTAGGGCCGAAGCGAAGTGATTGAGTTTGGGCCGGGCAATCTTGGTCATCGACATTTGGAGGATGCTCCGAAGGGATCGCCCTGTCGGATCGAGCACGACAGGGGTAAATGACGGGCCGTCCCGGCCCGGCCGCAGCTTTCGCTCGCGGCCGAGGTGGGGACGGTCTTGTGGGTTTGCCGGATTGTGATCCGACGTCCAGCTTATCGATCAATAGGCGTCCGACGAGACGACCTCGTTTTGGCCCCGGGTGCTGAGGGCCTGGTAGATCGGCATGGCGATCGAGCTTTTGATGAACTTCACCGACCCGTCGCACATGGCGAAATTGGCGCCGCCGGAATGGCTACTACGGAAACTGTACCAGTGGTGCCATGAGCCCTGGTCGGAAGCCCCGGTGGCCGTGACGACGCTGCCGCTGGACGTAATCTGCACCCCGGGCGCCAGGTAGTTCAGCGGGACAGCAGTCGAGCCGACCGACTGATTGGCCTCAACCCAGGCATTCCAGTTCGTGACACGCCTGAGTTGCTCGCCGGCAAGGAAGGTGTTGGAAGTCCCGTCGGTGATCTGCGACAAAAGTACGCCAGAGCATTGTCGCCAGAAGATACCCGAGCCGGACGCCGCGCTGGGTGGGATGGTCGTCGTCGAAGGGTCGCCGAGCTGGGCGCCGCGGCAATTATACCCCTGCGAGGCGCAGAAAATGACAAAACCCGGCGTGGTGTTACAAGCCAAGCAGTTGTCACCGACGTTACCGACGTAAGAAGTGCCAGCCGCCTGGTTGTTGGTACCGATCTCGTCCGCGTTGAAATTGTCCACATTCTGGCTGCCGTCGGAAGGGCAGATTAGGCCGTTGAGGACCGCGAGCCGCACCGTCGAATTTTGCTGGCCCAGGAACATCGGGCTCCAGTTGCCCAGGGCATTCGGGCCCCACATGATGCTGAAGTTGACCGAGTTATACAATGCAGACTGCTCCATTTGGGGGAGCAGGAAGACCAGCCAGCTTGCATTGTTCCATGTGTAGGATGCCGTGGCATACGCCGGGTGGAGGTAGAGGTTGGCCGGGAACGAGCCCATCGACTCGTTATAGTTATGACAGGCCAGGGCCAACTGCTTCAGGTTGTTGGTGCACTGGATGCGGCGGGCGGCCTCGCGGGCCTGCTGCACGGCGGGCAGCAAGAGTGCGATGAGCACGCCGATGATCGCGATCACGACGAGCAGTTCGATCAGGGTGAAACCGCGAGGACGAACCATGATTCCTGCTCCTTGCCCGAATTCGATGTGAGACGCAATGCGCGCACCGAGGATTAGAACCGGGATACCCCGGCATGAAAGAGATCGAGAGGCGACCCGAAACGACTGACAATAAGAAGCGGCAAGCGAACCAATGCCGTACTGGGAGACCAACCTGCCTGAGCGGAATTCGGGTGCCAATCGCCAACCTCGAAGCAAGTTGGCATGCCGAAAACACTTTTTCGCTGAGGGGTTACTCCTGGGCAGCCGGCACGACGACTCGCTGGCCTCGAATTACCTCCGTCTTGGTAGGATTTTCGGTCAAATACACGACCTTGGCATCCCTAGCTGGATAACTTGTCCTCGAAGAGCGGCAATTCTTGGGCCGAAGGTGGATTGATTCTCGACAAGTTTTGAAGCCTTTCCAAAAGAGCGAACCTTGGCCAAACCTCCCTGAGACTCAACGAGCCTCGAGTTTCATCACCGACGACACCTCTTCATGAAACACCCGGGAAAGGCTAGTCCTTACATGTAGCAGAATCCGTGCCAACCTCACATGTAGCAGAATCCGTGCCAACCTCTACCGGTCGTCGCCCCTTACCTGCCAGTTCTATTAGGAGACATCCGCCGTTACAACCGTTCGTCGCCGGGTGGAGAGGCGGAGTTATGCCGCATCCCTCACTCCTTGTCGATGTTGTCCACGTCGGCCATATCGTGAAGATGCGCCATCTCATCGTCGTTCAGGGCCCGTTCGAATACGGCCAGCCCGGCGAAACGGCCGCGAGTGGCTTCACCGAGCATCGAGCCGACGGCGTAGCGCGCTCCCACGGTGAAGTCCGATCCGCCGATCGGCTTGCTCTCGGCGTGCTTCAGCGGGTCGTACCCGAAGATCCCTCGGCCGTGGAAATAGGGGTTCATCCCTCGGTCCCTGCCCTGGGCGCCCTCGCGGGTGAAGTAGCGGTCGGTCCTCCGGTCCCTCTCCGGGTCGAGCGACCTGGGTTCGCACTTCCCATTCAGGTAGGCGCGAATGAAGGCACCGTCGTAGGTGAATGCGAGCGTACACCAGCGGCCTTCCGGCACCTCCTCCTTCGAGGCAGCGTAGTCGGCGCACCAGGGGAAAGCACTACCATCGGCCCTCCGTGTCACGCCTCCCTCGCTGGAGATGTGGGGGGTCAGTTGCCGGCTGCCGCCGTACGTCGGCATGTTCATTAGGAGGGCGTACTGGCGTGTGCCGCTGTCGTCGTCTTTCCCCTTCCCTTCGCTCCACATACCGGCGATTGTCCTGCTCTTCTCCAGGTTGAAGATCTTCACCACCGCAAACATGCTGACCTTGGCCTGAGGGCCTGAGATATTCAAGTCCCCCGTCTCCGCGTAAGGAATGCGGAAATACTGGCGTCCGTTCAAATCGGCCGAGTAGCCCGAGTAGGGGCCGCCGGCGACCCGCTCGATCGGCCCACCGACTTCCGCGAGAGGATGCTTCTCACGCGTACCGACCGAGAGCCGAGGCGAGCCGGTCGGCTCGCCGAATGTCCAGAATGCGACCAGGCCGGGCGTCTTGCGGACGTCATCCGCCGGCGATTGGGCCGTCGCCTGCCCCGCCGTCAGGAAGATGATGCCAAGGACATTGCCGACGGATCGGGTTGTCATGGGATACCTGAGGGCCGTGGACAGGCCGGAAGCGGCGCGTTGAAATCGAAACGTTCGGGCCGCCGGCCCGGCAACGGTTCGCGGGTGGCGGGGCTGTTCCCATGATCGTTCGAATGTCGATCTTCGGCCAGATGGTGGGCCTGGTTTTGTGCCTGTCTTACCCGGCCCCGGCCCAGACAATTTGGGTCGAGGCCGAGAAGCCCCTGCGATCGAACGCCACCCGCCATCCCGGGTGGTACGACCAGGTCAAGAAGGACATGCTATCCGGCGGGGATTGGATCTCGAACTGGTCGACCGACACCGATGGCACGCTCGAGTACCGTGTCGAGATACCCAAGGCAGGGCGATACGCGTTCTGGATCCGGGCCAACGCCGCGGCGACGAAGCTCGACTATGCGCTGGATGCGGCCGACTGGACCCCCGTCCGATTGGATGACCTCGTCGATACGGTCAACGTCGCCGCCGATGGCAAGATCGACCTGCGGTTCCTCTCCTGGATCAAGGTGGGCGATCTCGACCTCAAAGCCGGCCCGACGATGGTCCGGTTCCGTATGCGGAGCGAAAACCATCACCACGGCGCCCTCGATGCGTTCACGTTCACCACCGAACCATTTACGCCCGTCGGGGCCGGTAGGCCGGGGACTAAGCCGGCATCGCCCGAACTTCCACGAGGAACATGGGCCTTCCAACCCTCGCGGGACACGTTCTCACCCGATGCGCTGTTCGACCTCCGATCGCTCAACGAGAAGGTTGCGGGCGAGCATGGCTTCGTCAAGCTCTCAAAGGACGGCGAAGGGTTCGCACTCGGGGACGGCTCTCCCGTCCGATTCTGGGCGGTGACGACCTACGTCCAACGCGACCGATCGTCCGAAGAACTGGCGCATCACGCCCGGTTCCTGGCCAAGCGGGGCGTGAACATGGTCCGTTATCACGGCGAGATCGAGCCCAAGGGCAAGGAAGGAAACGCCGAAGAGGCCGATCCGAAGGCGCTAGATCAGGCCTGGAAGCTGGTTGCCGCCATGAAGAAAGAAGGTATCTACACCACGATCAGCCCCTACTGGGCGAGCGGGACCAAGGCCGTACCGGCTTCCTGGAAGATCGACGGTTGGCCCGAGAACCAGCCGCCCGTCGGCCTGCTGTTCTTCGACGAGGCCTTGCAACGACACTACAAGTCCTGGCTAAAGGCCCTACTTTCGCCGCCCAATCCGTACACCGGGGTGCCGCTGGCGAAGGAACCGGCCGTGGCCCTGTTCCAGATCCAAAACGAGGACAGCCTTCTCTTCTGGACCGAGCAGGCGATCAAGGGGCCGGCCCGCGATCGCCTCGCCAGGAAGTTCGGGGGTTGGCTCAAGGCGAAATATGGTTCGCTCGAGTCGGCCCGGAAAGCGTGGGGCGGGGCCAGGATGCCCGAGGACAGCTTCACCGAGGGCAAGGTTGGCCTGCACATCATCTGGCAGATGACGCAGAATCACTCCGGAGGGATGCAGGCAAGGATCGCCGACCAGCTCTGCTTCTACGGCGAGACGATGGCGAACTTCAACCGAGAGATCGCGCGTTACCTGCGCGAGGACCTCGGCTGTTCGATGCTGGTCAACGCGGGGAATTGGCGGTCGGCCGATACGATCCGGCTCGACGATGTGGAACGCTGGTCGTACACGGCCAACGAGGTCCTGGCGGTGAATCGCTACTACAGCCCCGTCCATCTGGGCCCCGATCAGGGGTGGAGGATCGGCGCAGGCGACCGATATCAGGACGAGTCGGTGCTGTTCCACCCCCGGGATTTGCCCGTCAGCCTCCGTCAGGCGATCGGCCATCCGATCTGCATCACCGAGAGTCACTGGGTCCCGCCCCTGGGATATCAAGCGGAGGCCCCCTTCCTGGTTGCATCCTACTCATCTTTAACAGGCGTGGATACTTTCTACTGGTTCTGCACGGGCGAGGCCGAATGGTCGAACCAGGACCGTGCGCCCTGGGATTCGGCGTCGAGGGCCAAGTGGTCGGTCGCCACGCCGATGATCCAGGGCCAGTTCCCGGCGACGGCCCTGATGTATCGCCAGGGCTACATCCAGCAGGGCGAGCCGGTTGTGGTCGAGCACCGCAGCCTCGAAGACCTCTGGAGCCGCCGGCCCCCGCTCATCGCCGAAGATCCCGGATACGACCCGAACCGGGATCTGGGCGATTCGCCCAGGCGATCCAACCTCAAGCAAGGCATCGATCCCCTGGCATTCCTCGTCGGCCCGGTGAAGGTGGCGTTCGACGGCAAGAAGGATCTGACCCGCGTGGCCGACGTTTCCAGGTTCATCGACGGCCGCAACAGAGTCGTCACCAGCAACACGGGGCAACTTCGGTTCGATTACGGTCGCGGAGTCTGCGACCTGAACGCCCCGATGGCCCAGGGTGCGGCCGGCTTCCTGGCGAAGGCCGGGACCCTGAAGCTGCGAGACGTGACGATCCGTTCGGCGAACGACTATGGCTCCGTCCTGATCGTCCCGCTCGACGGGAAGCCGATCGCTTCCAGCGACACCCTCCTCGTGCAGGTGGGCACGAAAGCCAGGCCCGCCGGCTGGGCGGAGCATGACCAGGAATTCGAAGGAAACGGCGGCAAGACTAAATACCAGGGAAAGCAGATCGATGACACCGGCAAGATGCCCTGGGCGGTCGACGCGAACCGCACGACCCTGACGATCGGCAACCCCGGGTTGAAGTCGGGCACGAAGCTCGATATCAACGGCAATCCCGCCGGGGAGGTGCCGATTCAGGCTCAGGCGGGTGCGATGACCTTCTCGATCCCCCCCGATGCCCTGTATGTGGTGCTGCGGAGCCGTTAGTGGGGAGTACGACACGATCGGGCGGGTGGTCAACTCCCCGCCTCCCTCCGAACGATCCGGATCGTGCCGAAGATCGACGCCACGCTTAATCCCCCGATCAGGTCGGCCAGTCCGTCGGCAAGACCTGCATCGCGACCGATGATGGGCAATGCCTGGAGCAACTCCGTCCCGATCGACAAGGCAGCGACGATCGACAGCACCTTCGAGAAGGACGACCAGCGCGCCGGTAACGCCCACGTCCAGCCGGCTGCCAGCGCGGCAAAGAGGGCGAAATGCACGAGCTTATCGAACGGCAAGATCCCGAAAAGCGGCGGGCCGCCGCCATCCCCTTCCATGCCGCCGCGGAGCGCCCGGACCCAGGCGGCCGGGGTTAGCGTCGCCAGGAGTACCGCGGCGGTGATCGCCCAGGCGAGGCCGGATCGCCAACGGGGAACTGGCTTGGGGACACCATCGGGATCGCTGCTCATACCGGGGCTCCGTAGGCGGGGAGCGGCGAACGTCCGCCGCGGCCCTGCCACGTTACGAGCCCCGCCGGGGCCCGGTCAACCCGCATCCATGCTTTGAATCGTCACAATAGGATAACACCTGGATTCAGTCGCGGGTCGTGCTGCGTTTCAGGTCCGCCAGGAGTGCCAGCGCCTTGGTGACGATCGCGTCGGCCGCCCCCTTCTCCAGGTAACTCGAGCGGGCCCGCCACGTTTCGTAGCCGCCGAGGGCGTGCTGGCCTGTGGTGGGCAGGTATCCGTTGTAGCCGTTGGCCAGTTCGACCGTGAACATCGGCCTGATCGGGCTCTCGGCCTTCAACTTCAGGCCGATCTCGGTGAATACCTCGCAGGGTATCGCCACGATCGCCAGGTCGCCGATGCGCATCGCCTGGATCGTCAAGTCCACGCGGTCCGGATAGGACGCCAGGAGTTTGGTCTCCCTCGCATAAATCTCATCCATGCCACGTAGTGGCCGGCCTTCGGCCTTCTTGAGGATCGCCTCGGCGACGCCGATTTCATCCCGGGACGGCTTGCGGACCTGCAGCGAGATTTCGGCGGCGCGGGCGTCGAGCGAGACGGCTTTCCGATAGGTAATCCCCTCGATGACGCGTTGGGCTTCGCAGGCGACAGTGTTGCCGACCTCGGCGATCCTCTCGTAGGGCTTCGCGGCCGGCCTGGCGGTGCGGAAGTCGATGTTATTCACATCACCGCTCGTACCGTTGGTCATCATCGCCACGAAAGGCGGATCCTCGTGTTCGGCCGAGAGGAGCGTTGCGAGCCTGGAGGCGAAGAAGCCGAAGTAGTCGGCCGACACGTGTCCCGCTCCGACTCCGCCGACGTAGTGCAGCGAGTAATTCGCCAGGGCCGCCACGGGCAAGCCGTTCGGCTGTACCGCCGCCAGGATCGACAGTTCCGGGTCGACCGGCCCGGCAGGCTCGACAAGATCGGGGCTGCCCGGCGTGGGGTTCATCCTGACCTGGTCGGGCCGTCCAAACGGATCGACGAGTTGAACCGATGGCTTGAGGCGCCAACGCCGATTGAAAACCTCGTCGGGTACCTGGCCCGCCCCCCAACCGATCTGCGACGGGGCCAGGTTGTTGACGGCCCGCCGCACGGCGTCGGCGATCCGTTCGGCCAGGAAGGGGAGGTATTCCGGGTTCGCGCCGGACTGGAAGACCGGCGCACTCGCGGGCGTCGAGTGGGAGTGGGTCGCCGAGATCATCACATGGTCGGCGGGGATCCCCGATTGCTCGGCGATTCGCCTCTTGGCGTCGAGAACCAGATCGCGCGGCAGCATGCAGCTATCGACAACGACCAGCGCGAGCTTCGTCCCGCCGTCGTCGAGGACGAGGCACCGGGCGTGCAACTCGTCGTGCACGTGCGAGGCGATGACATTCGTCATGCCGCCGTTCATCGAAGAGCCCAGCCGGGGCGTAACGTTACTCGTCGCGGCGCCCGCGCGGAAGGCGGGCGGTTGCGACCGGCCGATCGCCGGATACAGCAGAAGCGCTTTGGTGAGCAGGCCGATTCGGTGCACGACCATCGGAGCGACTCCCTGATTGCCTCATCATCGGGCCCCCGCCAGCGACCGTCGGATCGCGGCGCAGGTGATTTCGGCACGATGTTCCACCACCCTGTTGCCCCAAGCGATGGCGTTCTCCTTGGGTATTAGGTCAACCCCGTTGATCTTTGCCTTGCCGGCCCTCGCACGCTCGTCGAAACGGACCGAGCCGGGATCGACTGTCATCATGATCGAGGTGATCGCGAAATCGTCGTGAAGCCCCTCGGGCCTTTGCTTGATCCCCTGCCCTTCCAACCAGCGTTCGACCTCGGGGTAATCGTAATACTCGGCAATGAAGTGGACCCGCGATTTCTCGCCGCCCCATCGCTTGTTCAAGACTTCCGCAACCGCCTTCATGCCATCCTGGTTGCCGCCGCTGTCGCCGATCAGGACGATATTCTCGAAGCCGTGCGTCCGCAGGCAGGCACAAATCTCCGCCAAAAGACGTTGATAGGTTTCTTCGGTGAGACTGAGGGTCGTCGGATACGCATGTGCAGCGTGGGGGGATCGATATCGCCTTCGGGGACGTACGGCACGATGGTGGCGACCAGGGCATTTCCGAGCTTGCGGGCGATCGCTTCGGTGGTATGCGGAGGACGACATTGTGCTTGCCCGCCGCCAGGTAGGGTCCGTTCTGCTCGATACCCCCGGTGGCGACGATCGCGGTCGTCTTGCCCGCCTTGAGAGCATCCCTTGCCTCCATCCACGTCATCTCTTCGAGAAAGACCGTGTCGCGGGCGGTGATCGGCCGTGGCGAGGCGGGGTCGGGCCGTACCGGATCGGGCGCCACTCCCTGGGCGCCGATCGCCAGGGCCGTCAAGGACCATCCGATCCAGGTGCGGGTCATGATGGAAGCTCCGGGGGGGGTGGTGTGCGGGAGGTACGCCTCCCGGATCGTATCAGAACGGCCGTCCGGCGGTGAGCGACTCGACTCGCCAAGTCACCCGGATCTATGATGTGGGTGGGCCGGCGACTCGGGCCCTTCCCTCCCAGGACGACTTCCATGACCTCGCGGCAACGGATATCCGGCGGGCGCTGGCTCGCCGTGTTGGCTGTCTCTTCGGTCCTCTTCCCGCGGCATGGCGGCGCGTCGGCGTCGGATCGCCCGCGTCGCGATGAGGGCCCGGCCGCGTTCCGCGTCGATCCGGCCTGGCCGCGCCGGTCGGACTCCGTACCCAAGGGAGAGGTCCCCGGTATCGCCGTCGATCGAGACGACAACGTCTACGTGCTCAGCCGGACCGATCCCCCCCTCCATATCTATTCGGCCGACGGCACCTTGCGAAAAAGCCTGGCCGCCGGCCTTGTCGGCAAGTCGCATGGTGTACGGATCGGGCCGGACGGCGACATCTGGATCGCCGATATCGGCCGCCACGTCGTCCACCGGCTGTCGCCCGACGGCCGAGTGAAGCTGACCCTGGGCACCCCCGACTCGCCCGGTTGCGATGAAACCCACCTGAATCAGCCGACCGACGTCGCAATCGCCCCCGACGGCCACTCGTTCATCACCGACGGCTACGGCAATCAACGCGTCGTCCATTTCGACCCGAAGGGCAAGTTCGTTGCGGCCTGGGGCCGCAAGGACAATAAGGCCGGATCGCAGCCCGGCGAGTTCCACACCCCGCATGCAATCGTCATCGACTCCAAAGGCCGGCTTTACGTGGCCGATCGCAGCAACGCGCGGATCCAGGTCTTCGACCGCGAGGGCAAGGTGCTCGACGAATGGCGCGACCTGATTGTGCCCTGGGGCCTCTGGATCACGCCCGAAGATGAAATCTGGTCATGCGGTTCGACGCCGATGCCCCGCAATCGGGTCGATGTCGCGTATGGCATTCCCCCCAAGGACCAGATCGCCTTGAAATTCGATGGCGTCGGCAGGATCCGCCAGATCTGGGGGATTCCCAAGGGAGAGGAGGGACATGAACAGCCGGGCGATTGCATTTGGGTACACTGTCTGGCGATCGACTCGCAAGGCAACCTCTACCTGGGGGATATCCGGGGCCAACGTGCCCAGAAATTCACCCGCAAACCCTGACGATTCTCTCGTTTGAGGGCATTCTGCCGAAAACCCGGGATACTCTTTCCCTGCTGCTTGATTGTCCATATTGCCATTAGGTACACTGGCAGATCGTTCATCAGGAGACGGACGCTCAAGCGGCAAGGGAGGGGCGGGACGATGCCGAAGCTCTTGAAGCCGATCCGACGGGCGGACCCTGCCGGAAACGTGGCCTCGATCCGGGAAGTTTGTTTGATCGAGGCCCGTCCCGGCCGATCGGCCACGCTGGGTATAGGAACCCGAATCCGCCGGGGTGGTCGCGATTATCGGGTGACGACGGTCCATCATTCGGGATCGGGACGGAGCTACGTCCACCTGGCCTCCGTGGGGATCCCCGTCGGCCCCTGAGCGTGACCCGTTCCGATGAAAACACGTAGCCGAGGCCGTCCGGCCGCGGTGGCCGTGATCGCGCCGCCGTGGAAAGTCATTGAGTTGGTCCAGCGCGGGCGAATGATCGTGGACGTCGCTCGCGCCGATGTGGAAGCATCCGAGGCGCGCCTGGGATTGTTCCACCCGACCACGCAGCACTTTCGAGCCGTCCTGGGCGAATCGCTCAATGCCTGGGAAAGGTTGCGCGCCCAGCACGGGACGCCGATGCTGGATGCGGCCTTGCAACAGCCGCCGGTCGCAACCCTGACGCTTTCAACGTCGGCCTGCCCGGATGGGTTGGTGCTGGTCCCGATCCGAGGCCGGACTTACCACGTCGAGCCGATCCAGGGGACCGCGCTTGCGCCGATCCAGTGGCGAGTCGCCCGCCTTTCGACGGCGGACGAAGAGGGTCATGACGGCCCCTACCACGCCTGCAGGTTGGCCGATCGAACGATGCAATGCGATTGCGCCGAATGGACGTTCCGCGACGAGGACCGCCCCGGCCCGGGTTGCAAGCACCTGAAAGCCCTGGAGGCCCTGGGCTGGCTGTAATCCCCGTTCGCGGCAGGGCTGCCGTGGTAGCAAAGCGCGCGTCGGGACCTGCGTCCCGACGCGTCGGGATGAAGAAACCGTCGGATTGGCACGCGGTTTCGGCGTCATGCCGATGTCGCGGTCGGAACTTACTGGGCGTTCATCGTCCAGTAGGGACCGGGCCCGTAGGCGATCCCCACGCGAGAGATCCCGTTGGCGAGCATCGCCGCGGCGTGCCCGGGGCTGGCCAGCCACGCCTGGGCGACGGCCGCCGCATTGGCGTAATTCCAGCCGGAATTCTGGTAGCTGCCCGGATTGACGTGATGGCCCAACCCGTAGCTGTTCTGGGCCGCATTGTTCTGGCTGGCCCAGGCCGAGAGGTTGGCGTCATAGGCGACCGGCGGCAAGCCCGAGGAGGCCCGCATCTGGTTGAGGATTGCCACAAACCCGTACGGGTCGCCCGCCGGTGCGGCCGGCCGGGTGGTCGTGTAGGAAGTCTGCACGACGGGGGAAGCCGACGAACCTGCCGCCGACTGCGCGGTGGAGGGAGACTTCGCCTTGTAGCGAACCCGCCACATCCCCTTGAACGGCCCATCCTGGAGCTTGTACCCATACCCCCAGATCTTCTGGTCGGTTAACCAGACCCACTGTTCGGTCGCACCGGGCGGGACGGCATAATTCGCGGCGCCGGTCGCCGGAGCGGCCGTCGACTCGGGCGCGCCTTCCGTGGTGGCGGGCGGGGGTGTGGGTGGACCGGCTTGGCCCTCGTCTTGTCCGAAAGCGGAGAGCGTGACGACGCTCAGCAGGACGGCCGCCAGGGCCGCAATCTTTGGGGATCGCACGATACTCGAACTCCTGTTGCCCCGATGCATCGGCCGGGCCCGTCGCCCGGTCGTGGAGCCCAACCTAGCGAGTCGCCCCCCCCCGTGCAACCCTCTACCGACCCACCAGTGGGGCTAGTTCTTAGATCTATTGGATTTTCACAAACATTGTTTTCTTAAACATGCGGTTCATCACACAGCAATATGAGGCACGCGATGCTCCGAAGTATTGACATCGAACGCTGCTCGGGGTTAAGCATGAACAGTTTGTCCCCGTTTCCTGCCCGAATGCCGCCGACCGGCCGTATCCCTGCGAGAGTCGTCGATGAGTCCGATAGCCGCACTCCTCCTCCTGGGCGTTATAGGGTCCGATACGGCGGGGCCGGCATCCGGTCGGGCCCGGCCGAACGTGGTCCTGATCATCACCGACGACCAGGGCTACGGCGACCTCTCGATCCATGGCAACCCGGTCCTCGCCACCCCGAGTATGGATTCGATCGCGAGGGATGGCGTGCAGCTTGCCGATTTTCACGTATCCCCGGTGTGCTCGCCGACGCGTGCCAGTCTCATGACCGGCCGGTATAACTACCGGACCGGCGTCGTCGATACCTACATCGGCCGATCGATGATGCACCCGGACGAAGTGACGCTCGCCGAAATGATGGCGTCGCACGGCTATACGACCGGGATTTTCGGCAAGTGGCACCTCGGCGATTGCTTCCCGCTCCGGCCCAATGACCAGGGGTTCCAGGAGGCGCTCGTCCTCAAGGGGGGCGGCATCGGCCAGCCGTCCGATCCGCCCGGCGGCACCAGCTACTTCGACCCGATCCTCCAGCGGAACGGTCAACCCGCCAGGCAGAAGGGGCACATCACCGACATCATCACGGACGCCGCGAACCGGTTCATCTTGGAGAACCACGGCCGTCCCTTCTTCGCCTACGTCGCCTACAACGCCCCGCATACCCCCCTGGAAGTGAAGGATGCGGACTTCGCCCGGTTCCGCGACCTGGACCTGTCGCACGCCCGGTTTCCCCGGATCGGCCACGCCCTGCCCGGGAAGGCCCAGGACGAATCGACCGCCCGGGTCTACGGGCTGATCGCCGACATCGACCGGAATGTCGGGCGGTTACTCGGCGCGATCGACCAGGCCGGACTCGCCCGCGATACGATCGTCGTGTTCCTCACCGATAACGGCCCGCAGCAAGCCCGATTCAACGGCGGCATGCTCGACCGGAAGGGGAGCGTACACGAGGGTGGTACTCGCGTCCCCTGCTTCCTGCGATGGCCCGGCCATCTCCCCGCCGGTCGCGAGGTCAAGCAACTCGCGGCGCATATCGACCTGCTCCCCACGCTCCTCGACGCCTGCGGGCTGCCGAGGCCTGAAGGTGTCCGGTTGGATGGCGTCAGCTTGCTGCCCCTGTTGATCGGCGACGATGTTGCCTGGCCTGATCGGACCGTCTATTTCCAGTGGCATCGCGGGGATATCCCGGAGCCGGGCCGCGCCTTCGCCGCCCGTTCCCAGGACTTCAAGTTGGTCCGCCCCGAAGGGAAAAAGGAACTCGAACTGTACGACATGGCGGCCGATCGGCTCGAACAGCACGACATCGCCGGGCAACAGCCCCGGCGGGTCGAGGAGATGTACGCAGCCTACCTCAAATGGTTCGAGGACGTCCGCCGCGACCGCAACTTCCAGCCGCCCCGAATCATCCTCGGCGACATCCGAGAGCCGATCACGACGCTGACACGGCAGGATTGGCGAGGCCCCCGCGCCGGTTGGAACGACGACAGCCTGGGCTACTGGGAAGTGCGGCTGGTCCGGGATATCCGCGGGGAGGTCGGGCTTACTTTCCTGGCCCCGAAAAGCTCGGCGCGGGCGCATCTGCGACTGGGCGGGCTCCACCTGGAGAAGGCTATCGAACCGGGAGAGACGACGTGCGAATGGGAAGGAGTCGAATGGCCGGCGGGTCCGGCCCGTCTCGAAGCCTGGATCAGCCCTGAAGGGACGGCCGATTATGGCGTCCGATTCGTCGAGGTCCGGTCGCCGGCCGGCTGAACTTCCGACGATCCCCTGCGGCTCGCCCGCCGAAGCGTGTCGAAGTGGCCTGGGTCGTCGCGGCGAAGCTCGCAGATCCAAACATTGCGAAATGTGACCGGTGTGTTGTGGTTCTGAAGGAGGATCGTGGCCGGCAGGTCCTTCTCTACGTAGCCCTTGTGCGTCGATTCGCGAAGGATTACCTCGTCTTGGACCCGGATTCCGTTGTGCAGCACCGAAATCATGGCGTTCTCGATCTTGTTGCCGTCGGTATCGAACCGGGCGGCCCGGCATTCAATGTCGTAGGTCTGCCAGGAAAGCGGGGGATAGCACATGTGGATCGAAGGGGCCGCTTTCGTGTAGAGGCTGCCGCATTCGTTGGCCTTGCCATCCAGGCCGAAGCTGTCGAGGATCTGCACTTCGTAGAGCCTAAGCAGGTAGACGCCGCTATTGCCGCGATTCTGGCCCCGGGCATACGGCATGAATGGGGTCCGGAACTCGACGTGCATGGCGAAGTCGCGGAACCCTCGCTTCGTGACTCCTCCCACTTTCAGCAAATGATCGTCGGTCATCGACGCAGAATTCCAATGATCAACGCCGGAGCCGTCGAACAGGACGATGGCGCCCGGGGGCGGCTTCAGGCCGGCCAATGGGCTCTCGCGCAGTACCCGACGCATGTCAAGCTTGCTGCCGTCGGATGCCAGCCCATCGAGCTTGCCACCGCCGATCTTGCCGGCCCACCCCTCGCCCGTGATCCTGGCAAAGTCATCGGACTCCGCACGCAGTGCGGCCGCTTTCAGGCGGGTCTTGCCGTCCCAGCCTTCCCCCGGAAGGCCGCCGGGCAGCACGACGATCGCGAACTTGCCGTCCCCCTCGGCGATGACCTGGGCGCCCATCCGACCCCGACCTTCACCATGCCCGAGGTATTCGCCCTGGATGGCGAAGTCGGGCCCGGCCGGTTCCGCGTCGAGGTATGCCAATCTGGCCGGATTCGGGGCCGGGGCGGCCTGGTATGCCTCGGCGTTGCCGGCCAGTCCCGTCACGAAAGGGATCATCAGCAAGCCGCGACGAATGGTCATGGGCGAGATTCCGAGCCGCGGTGCAGGTCTGGGGTTGATCGGTTGAGGATAGAGTAAGCCCGAACCACCGCGAATTCCAGGAGGATCGGGCCGGATCTTGCGGGGATTCCAGGACCTTGCGGGCGGGACTACCCGGGCCGGATAATTGGGCCGTGCATCCCCCTTCCCACCCGGGTCCGTGTAACGAATTCTCCGATACCGCCAGTAGGGAGACCTGCCCGTGTCGCATTCCTCCTCACGCCGCGATTTCCTCAAGGGCGGCATAGCCGCGGGTGCCCTCGGTTTCTCGTTCGCGATCGCCGGGACGAAGGCGTCCGGCCGGATCCTGGGCGCCAACGAATCGATCCGCGTGGGCGTCGCCGGCCTGAACGGGCGAGGAGGTTCGCACGTCGGCTCCTTCTCAAAAATGAAGGACGTGCAGATCACCTACCTGATCGACCCCGACACTCGCACGTTCGCCAAACATCAGGAAACGATCGCCAAGAACGGCGGGTCGGCACCGTGCTGCGTCCAGGACGTCCGCAAGGCGCTCGAAGATCGGGAACTCGATGCGATCACGATCGCCGCGCCGAATCACTGGCACGCACTCATGACCATCTGGGCCTGCCAGGCCGGCAAGGATGTGTACGTCGAAAAGCCCTGCAGCCACAATGTCCATGAGGGTCGCGTCGCCGTCGAGGCCGCCCGCAAGTACGACCGGATCGTCCAGCACGGGACGCAGAGCCGCAGCGAGGCGAGTTGGGCCCAGGTCGCCGAGCACGTCAGGAGCGGCAGGTACGGCAAGCTCCGGATTTCCCGCGGCCTCTGCTACAAGCCCCGCGGCAGCATTGGCATGAAGCCCGATTCCGCGCCGCCCACCGAGGTCGATTACAGCCTGTGGCTCGGGCCGGCTCCCCAGCATGCGTTCAATGCCAATTACGTCCACTACAACTGGCACTGGTTCTGGGACTTCGGCAACGGAGACATCGGCAACCAGGGCGTCCACCAAATGGACATCGCCCGCTGGATGATCCCCGGCAACGTCGGCCTGCCGCAATCCGTCGTCGCCCTGGGCGGCCGGTTCGGCTACAACGATCAAGGCGAGACTCCCAACACCCAGATCGCGGTGATGGACTACGGTGACACCCTCCTGATGTTCGAGGTCCGTGGCCTGAACACCGAGGCGTACTACGGCCAGAAAGTCGGCAACATCCTGCACCTTGACGAGGGCGTCATCGCCGGCGGCAAGTTTTTCGCCAAAGGCGACCCAGCCAAGGGTGAGCCGTTACCCAGGATCGAGGCGAAGCGGGGCCCCGGCGGCGGCGACCATTTCCGCAACTTCATCGAGGCGGTGAAGTCTCGAAAGAAGGAAGACCTCAACGCCGAGATCCTCGACGGCCACCTGTCGGCGGCACTCTGCCACCTGCCCAACATCTCCTACCGGCTGGGCACCCTGGCTACCTTCGGCACCTCGTCCGAGTGCAAGGACCTCGCCGAGACGTTCGGGCGGATGGAGGAGCATCTCACAAGGGACAACGGCCTGAAACTCGCCGGCCAGGAGTACCGGCTGGGCAAGAAGCTCACGCTCGATCCGAAGGCCGAGAAGTTTGTCGATTGCGACGAGGCGAACGCGCTGCTGACCCGCAACTATCGGGCACCCTTCGTCGTCCCTGAGCGGCTCGGCTGAGCATGTTGGCCCTCCTCCTGCCCATCCTCGCCTGGCAAGTGCCTCCGGCGCCCGAATCGCGGGCGCTGGCCTTCCTGGCCCGGGAGGTGCCCGCCTGGTCGAAGGCCAATCGCTGCTTCTCCTGCCACAACAACGGCGACGCAGCCCGGGCTTTAATCGAAGCGTCGAGTCGGCCCGAATTTCGAACTCTCGCCCCCGAATCGGCCCTGGCCGATACGCTCGATTGGCTGAAGCACCCGGATCGATGGGACGAGAAAGCCGACGGCGAATTCCACGACCGTCGGCTCGTCTCGATCGCCTTTTCGCAGGCGCTTGCCGCGGCGACTCGAGTAAACCTGATCGAGGATCGTGGGCCGCTCCGACAGGCAGCCCAACGACTCGCCAGGATCCAGGCCGCTGATGGCTCGTTCCCGATCGATGGCCCCGACACGGTTGGGGCCCCGGCAACCTACGGCCGCCCCCTGGCCACGGCCATGGCATTGCGGACCCTTCAAGCAGCGGACCCCATGGAATTCGACGGGGGCATTCGAAGGGGCCTCGAATGGCTCCGCATCCGTCCGATCCGAAATACCCTCGATGCCTCGGCCGTATTGATTGCCGACCCGGGATCGTCCAGGGCCGATGAGGCCCGTAAACGACTTCGCGACTGGCAAGGTGAGGACGGCGGCTGGGGCCCCTATCCGAACTCCCCGCCCGAGGTGTTCGACACGGCGATCGCCTCGCTGGCGACCGGGGATCAGACGGATGAGGACAGGCTCGTACGTCAACGTGCCCGGGCCTTCCTGATCCGGTCCCAAAAGGTCGACGGCTCCTGGCCCGAGACCACGCGACCGCCCGGCGGCGTGAGCTATGCCGAGCGACTAGCAACCGCCGGTTGGGCCACATTAGCCCTGCTCGACACGTCGCGTGCGTCGGACAAACGTCCCCCTTCCGAATCGAAGCCAACCCCGCTACGATATCGTTCGGGGTTGATCCCCCTCAAGGAAACCTCACATCCCGAACCGACCCGACCGGAGAGGAGCACTCCATGAGCCTGTCGAAGCTCGGACGCCGATGGATACTGCCCGCGATTTGCGCCGGTATCGCCGGCGCGAATCTGCCATCGATCGCCCAGGAGCCGGCCACCGCCAAGGCCACCCCCGGCCAGAAGGCCGCCATTTACGACGAGAAGGCCGACGCCAAGCAGCTTATCGCCAAGGCGGTCATGAAGGCCAACCGGGACAATTCCCGCGTCCTGGTGATGTTCGGCGGTAACTGGTGCGGTTGGTGCCACAAGCTCCACGGCACGCTCAAGTCCGACGCCAAGCTCGCCAAGACGATGCTCGACGAGTATCAACTGGTGATGGTCGATACGGCCGCGCCCAACGCCAAGGAAGTGATGGCCGATTACAAGGTCGACCCCAGGGCGGGCGTGCCCTACCTGGTCGTGCTCGACGGCAATGGGAAGGTGCTCTGTAACCAGGAAACCAGCAGCCTGGAAGAAGGGGACCATCACGACCCGGCCAAGGTGCTCGCCTTCCTGGAGAAGAATCGAGCCGAGCCGGCCGACGCGAAGAAGGCCTACGAAGCCGCCCTGTCGCAGGCCGCCTCGCAGGACAAGCTGGTCTTCCTGCACTTCGGCGCCCCCTGGTGCGGCTGGTGCCATCACCTGGAGAACTTCCTCGCCCGCGACGACATGGCGGCGATCTTCGATCGCCAGTTCGTCGACCGCAAGATCGACGTCGATCGGATGACCGGCGGCAAGGAGATGGCCGAGAAATTCAAGGCCGACAGGAAGGGCATCCCCTGGTTCGCCTTCCTCGACCGCGACGGCAAGGTTGTCGCCGACTCCGACGGGCCCGATGGGCAGAATATCGGCTACCCGGCGGAACCCAAGGAGATCGACCACTTCATCGCCATGCTGAAGAAGGCCGCGACCAAGCTGACCCCCGAGCAGATCGCCAAGATCGAGGCTGAACTGAAGTCGGCCGGCGACAAGATCCGTAATCGGAACTGATGAGATCCGGTCGGGGCCAGCCCGAGGCTCGGCCCCGACCGATCCGGCGGGGTGGACCATGCCCATCGCGGTCGGACGCCCTGCGATAAAAATTCGCACGATCCTCCTCGCATCCGCCGCGATTGCCACCGCAAAAATTCGCACGATCCTCCTCGCATCCGCCGCGATTGCCACCGCGATCGCCGGTTGGCAGCAGTATCGGAGGGAATTCGCGGGGCGGGCCCTGCTGTCGGCCTCGCGAGCATCGGCACCGCTGATCGCCATCCACGCAACTCGGCCGGGAATATACCCATTCGGCCCGAACACCCGGGCCTCGCTTGCCCCTCACTTGAGGACGATTCGGGATCGTGGGGCCCATTGGGCGACCGTTCGGATCCTGGCCGGCGAACTGGCCCGGGCCGGCCAACAGGGCGATGAACCGACGATGCGGGCCTCGCTCGCGGCGCTATGCTGCCTCGGCCCCGAAGTCCGCTGGGCCCGTCTGAAAGTCCTGCAAATCGCCCGTGGCGACGATTGGTCGGACAAACGACGCCGGGAATTGACCTTCGTGCGGTGCTCGGCCGTGCATGTCCTGGGCATGATGGCGGCCGAGGATCCGTCGGCGGTCCGCACGCTGGTCGATCTGCTGGATGATACCTCGGCCGTGGATCGACTCACGGCGGAATCCGCGGCGAACGAACTGGCCTCGGCCGATACGGAAGAAGTCCGGTTCGCCGTGCCGAGGCTGATCGGATGCCTGGATCAAGCCCCCAGGGACGATCTCTCGGCATCCTACCGGACCTCGATCGTATCGGCCCTGGGGCGTCTGGCCCAAGGCGACGAATCGGTCCGGGCGAGGCTGTACTCGGTCATCGGCGAGGAAGAACAGGGACCGATGGTCCGCGGGACCGCCTTGACGGCCCTGGCCATGTCGATCCTGGGCGACGACCCCACGTCGAATTCCTGGAGAGGGAGGTTGCGACCTGTTACCGACGAGTTGGGCGGCCATCCCGATCCTTACCTGAAAACCATGGCCGACCAGGCCCATGCCCAGATCGAGCGGATGAACTCCATGCTCAAACGCCGTGATGAATCGGCCAGGCTGATGGCGATCGATCGGTCGCTGAACGGCCGGCCAAGGCCCGCGAGCGGGGCCGCAGGGCGTTAATCGGTGACAGGCCCGAATTTCGGATGTGGCTCGTCCGCTTCGACATTTGGGGCGTGGCCGGATCCGTGCTGGCCGAACCGATAGGGTCGAGCCGCGCGAGGTCATCGCTATCAAAATCGGGAATCGGGCAGAACGGTGGGGCTGGGTGATGTAGTCCACAGGGACCGGCCGTGCCCGCCCATCTCGACGTCGGTTCTGGGGATGGACGCCCGCAGGGCGTTGGGGTCGAGCCCTCGAGTTACTTCCAGGCGAAGAACCAGCGCCTCGGCCTGTCCGCCGCGATCGGATCGCTCTCGGGCAGGCTCTCCTGGAAGAGCCGCTCGACGGCGTCGCGATAATCCCAGTCGTCGCTGAGATTGGCGAGGCGATCGAATGTGGATTTGCTCATATATCCGGCAAAGGAGAGGGTGTGCTTCGACGGATCGTAGGAGACCCGATCGGCGAGGTCGCCGGGCCAGGAGAGGCCAGCGGGCAGGCGTTCGAGCGAGGTGCGATGAAGCGTGGCCATGCCGTCCTCCATCTACATCGACGCAGTCCATGGGCGGGATGCATCATTTGGGGGGGCGCAATCCGCCACATTGATATCAAGATGCCACACGACGACGACCGGATCAAGTCCCGGACGGGCGATTTCGCCGCCCCCGGCCCCGGTCAGATCGTGCCGCGGAGGGTCGCCAGGACGCCCCGAATCCGCTGTTCGAGCGACTTGTCGGTCTTCATGATCCGCAAGATCTCGCTCTCGAGGATCATGTACAGCTCCATATCGGTCTTGGCCTTGATGGTGTCCTCCTGCATCTGACCGCTGATGCCGGACGTCTCGCCGAAGGTATCCCCCTGGTTGAGCACGGCGACCTTCCTCCCCTGGCGAAACGCCTCGGCGGTGCCGGCCCCGATCAAGTAGAAACGGTCGCCCATCGAGCCCTCCTGGATGATCGTCTCGCCGATCCGGCGGGCCTCGATGGTCATGCTCTGGGCGATCCGCACCACCGTTTCGTCGGCCATGTTCCTGAGGATCGGCAGGCGCTTGAGGAGCTGGACGATCGGCACGATCCGGCTGGGGACGACGTTCTGGGCGATCCGGCCGTCCTGCATGTCGATGGTCCGGTCGGCCTGGTCGATCAGGCGTTTGTCGTGGGTCACGATCAGGACGGTGGTCTTTTCGGGCCCGGTCGTCAGTTCCCGGAGGAGCTTGATGACCATCTCGCTCCGCTCCCGGTCGAGCGATGCGGTCGGCTCGTCGGCCAGGATGAGCCTGGGGCGATTCACCAGGGCGCGGGCGATGGCCACCCGCTGGCTCTCGCCGCCCGAGAGCTTGCCGGGCAGGCGGTTGGCGTGCTTCGCCAGGTCGAGCGCGGCGAGCAATTCGCGCCCGCGCCGGTCGATGTCTCGCTCGGCCTTGCGCGAGACCGCGAGGTCCCGGCCGGCCTTTCCCGGGGCGCCCCCCAGGATCGCCGCCATGCGGATGTTCTGGATGGCCGTCAAGGAAGAGAACAGGTTGTGTCGCTGGAAGATGAAGCCGATTTCGCGCCGGATTTCAACCTGCTGGCGTCCCCCGGTCGATTCCAGGTCACGCCCCAGGACGCTCAGGTGCCCTTCCTGCATCCGCCTTAGGGTGCCGATCAGCGTGAGCAGGGTTGTCTTGCCGGAGCCCGAAGGCCCCGTGAGTATGACGAATTCGCCCTGGTCGATGTCGACCGTCACGTCGTCGAGCACCCGGCTCTTGGTCTCGCCCGAGCCGAAGCTGTAGGCGACGCCGATCGCCTGGATCACCGGCTTTCCCAGCGCCCGGGAGGCCATCAGCGTCGAATAAACACCGGAACTGCTGCTGTGGAATGAGGAAGAGTAGGAGGAGTCGGGCATGGGCAGCTCGTTCTTGTTCTTGGGATACGGCCTAACGGCTCAGCGGAATAACTGGGCCGGATCGGCGTACTGGACGCGTCTGGCCGCCAGGAGGCCCGAAAGCGTGCACATCAACACCGTGAGGCCCAGGATCGAGAGGGCGCCCATGGGCTTGAATTCCAGGGGCAGGCCGGTGGCCTTCTCGATCAGCGGGATGAAGATCCCCTGGCTGACCGCGACTCCCACGACGAACCCGAGGAAGGCCAGGAAGACGCCCTGAAGGACGACGACCAGGCTCAACCAGCGGTTCCGATGGCCGACCGCCTTCAACGTGGCGAATTCGGCCTCGCGGTCGGCCACGTCGGAAAAGAGCACCTGATAGCAAATCGCCAGGCCCACGACGAAACCCATCACCACGCCGATATTGAAGACGATCCCGACCGGCGCCACCCGGCCCCAGAAGCGCTTTTCCTTGTCGACGAACTCCTCTCGCGTCATCACCAGCACATCCTCGGGGAGGATCCGCGCGATCGACTCCCGGAGCCGCGGGATGTCGGCCCCGGGGCTGACTCGGATCACGCCCACGTCGATCTTCCGGTCGGACGCGGTCGGGCCCCGGCGTTCGGGGAAGTAGTCGAGGAAGTTCTCCTCGGTCATCAGCAGGGTGCCGTCGTTCTGGAAGTCGGTTCCCAGTTCGAAGTCGCCGACGACGCGGATCCGGCGGTTGGCCAGCTCGGCGTCCTGGTTCCTCGGGATGACGCCGTAGATCTTGGCCTTGGACCGGAGGTCGACCAGGGCGACCTGGGGCGCGTTCCATTTCGGCACCGCCTCCCGGACCGCGGGGATATTCAACAAGTCATCCTCCGGCCGGTACGCGATGACCCGGATCCGGTGGGGCGGCGGCGAAATCTTGACCGAGTCGGGCAACGACGGATCCTCGTCGCCGGGTAGGCGGCCGGCGCGGCGGGGGTCGAGCGTGTGCGGGCGGATGTAAGGGCCCCTCCAGCGGGACCGGCGGGTCTCGACGTAGAACGGGCTGGCTTTTTCGACATCGTCGAAGCCGCGGGGGAGGTCGAGCCGTCGGGAAGGGAACGGCATCGGAATTCCGAGCGTGTACAGCCTTCTGCTGATGATGACCAGTTCGCCGTCGAGCTGTCGGATGACCGCCGTCATGCTGTCGAGCAGGGCATCGCGGAATCCGCTCTCGACGAACATCAGGGTGACGGCGAACGCCGCGCCCGCGACCGAGCTGAGCAGGCGGAGCCGGTTCTCGGTGAGGTTCCGCCAGGAGAGCAGCACGGCGGAACCCAGGAATCGTGGCGACACCGAGGGGCCCCCCGGAAGGAACGGTTCAGAAAAGGTCGGCCGGGTTGGCGGCCCGGAGCTTACGCACCGTGAGGAACGACACGCCGACCCCGACCACCAGGGCCAGCACCAAGGTCACCAGCAGGTTCCGGAGGGTCATCACCATCGGGATCGTGGCCAGCGCCGCGGTCAGCCAGTACAGGCCCGCCGCGGCCGCGACGGCGGGGATGTAAGACATGACCGCCAGCATGGCGGCCTGCATCACGACGATCCCGACCGGCGCGTCGTCGGAATAGCCGATCGCCTTCATGGTGGCGTATTCGGGAAGGCGGTTGCGGACGTCGTTGGCCAGCACCTGGTAGACCACCACGCCGGCGACGACCATCGCCAGCACCACGCCGGCCATGAACATGAGCCCGGTCGCGGTCCGGCGCACCCAATGGTCCCGCTCCCGGGCGATCATCTCGCCTCGGGAGAGGACCTCGATGTCCTCGGGCATCCGCTCGCGGATCGAGTCGATGGTCGCCTCGACCCGTTCGGGATCGTGATCGCGGAAGAGGAGCAAACCCAGGCTGGCCGATTTCGGCTCGGGCCAGCGGGTATGCCGGAGGAACGTGGATCGCGAAGTGATGACGCTCCCGTCGGCGCCGAAGCCCTTGGGCATGGCGAACCCGCCGGCGATATGGACGCGCGTCTCCTCCATCTCCCAGCCTTCGAAATCGGTCCGCGTGTCCCAGCCGAAGTCGGGGTGGGAGAGGGAATTGAGGAGCACCCGGGCGTCGGTGGAGAGCTTCTCCCGGGCTGCCTCGATGGCTTTGCCCACCGGCCCCGCCTGGAATGGATGGTCCGCCGGGTCGATCCCGATGGCAAGCAATTCCCGGCGGCGAAAGTCAGGGCGCCTCTCATTTTTGCCCGAAAGCGTGTCCCGCAAGGCCGTGATGGGCCGGCCCTCCTCGATCGCGTCCCGGGCCGATCCGACCGACGATGCCAGCCGCCCGAACCACCCGAGTTCCTCGGCCGGGACGGCCGAGTCGGTCTCGGGGTCGTAAGGGAAGGGCGGGCATCGCCACATGGCGAACATCATCCAGATCGGCCGACCCTTCTCCACGTTGGGATCGGCCGAGGCCTGCGCGATCCGTTCCAGAGGGACCGGCCCGGCATCATAGATCGAGTCGTATGTGGGCGACATCAGCACGGCGTCGAAGTCGAGCTGTTCCAGCAGGTTGACCGACGTGAATTCCACGGCCGCCAGGAAACCGAGCTGGAGCAGGACCAGGGTCAGCGAGAGCGACATCCCGACGAGCGCGGCCATCGTCCTCCGCCCGCCGTGGGTGACATTGTTCCGGGCCACGCCCGCCAGCATCAGGAATTGCCGGACGGGTCCGCTCATGCCGACTCGCTCCACTCGAACCCCGCCTGCGATGCGATGGGATGCGATTCAAGCCCTACTTGGGCTGGCTCGGCCGCGGCTTGATCGTCACCTCGACCTGCATGTTCACGTAGCGGGCGAAATACTCGGGCTTGTCGAGGAGGATCGTCACGAGGACGATCCGACGATCGACCCGCTCGCGGGGGTCGAGGCTCGTCAAGGAGTTGGGCTGGACCAGCCTGGCGACGCGATCGACCTTGCCCGTGTACTGGCCGGAGGGCATGAATACCACGGCCGGGTGCCCTTCCTTGATGCTGTCGACATCGTCCTGGTAGACCTCGGCGCGGGCGACCATGTTCGAGAGGTCGCCCAGGTACAGGAGCGGGCCCGAGCTGATCTCCCCCTCATGGGCCAGCAGGTCGAGGACCTCTCCATCGCTCGGCGACCGGACCAGCGTCTGATCGAGCTGGGCCCGGGCCTGTTCGATCTGCTTGTCGAGGAGGGCCCGCCCAGGCGTGTTGTCGTCGAGTTCGCGATCTTCCTTGGGCCTCAGGCGGGTCTCGGAATCGATCTGGCTGGCCAGGGCGTCGCGCTCGACCTCCAGCTTGAAGAGTTCCGCTTTGAACTGGGAGATGACCAGGTCCGGGTCGGGCCCGGGCACCCTCGGCGCGTTCGCCGGCGGGTTCGCCGGGGCCGGCTTGTTGCGGCTGACGAGCAGGTCGAGCGTTTTCTTGTGCTCGGCGATCAGCGCCTTGACGTCCTCCAGGCGACGGTCGTTGAGCTTGTCGGAGCTGGCCCGGCGGATTTCGAGCATCTCGCGCTTGAGGTTCCGCTCGAAATCGGCTTTGCGCTTCTGCTGCTCGGCGACCGCCAATTGCGCCTGAGCGGCGGAGTTCCCCTCCAAAACGGCCAGCAGGTCGCCCTTCTTGACCGCCTGCCCGGCCTTGACCTTGATCTCATCGATCCTCAGGCCGGGCCGGACGCCTACGGTCACCAGGCCCGTTTCCGGCAGCAGACGGGCCAAAGCCCGGACTTCGGCCCTCGTGGTCGCCGATGAGGATGAGGGGCCGCGGCCCGCTCCCGAGCCGGCGACCGGGCTGCGATCCTGCCCCCATGGCGGGGCCGCGAGGGCCAGGATCAACGCCACCGATCCCTGGTGTAACCGGACCCGATCGGCCAATCCCCGAGAGAACCCGCTCGCCATGCCGATCCACCCCCCCGGCCTCGCGCCACCGGCCGGAAACTCCCGGCCCTTTGCTCCTTCGCGCCCCCAGTTTGCCCGGGAACTCCCCGCCCCGCAACAGTCTGGCAGCGTTCGCCAGGGGCTGAAGAATGCACCGAGAACGGCTGATAGTCCGGGTAAGATGACTATCATTCGAGCGCCCACCCGCCAGGGGATGGCCTGGCAGATCGAGCGCGGAGTCTTCCATGCCCGAATTCCTGGGAATCGTCCCGGTCTTGAAGGTTTCCGATCTCGACCGCTCGCTGGCGTTCTATACCGGGACCCTGGGCTTCTCCCTGGTCTGGCGTTCGGGGCAGGACGGCGGGGGCGAGAACGCCATGCTGAAGGCAGGTGTCGCCTCGTTGTTGTTGACGACCGGGACGCACCTGGGTGACCCTCCCCTTTTCACCGGGTCGCTCTACTTCGCGATGAAGGAAGTGGACGCTTACTACGATCGGCTCCGGGGTAGAGTCGAGGAAGTCTGGCCCCTGGAAGCGATGGAGTACGGCCAGCGCGAGTTCGGCATCCGCGACCCCGACGGCTATATGTTGGCATTCGCCGAAGATCGAGAGGAACCTGCATGATCGAGTTCCGTCAGACTATCCCCATCCTGCGGATCTTCGACGTCCCCAAGGCAAAGGAGTTTTACGTCGGATTCCTCGGCTTCTCGATCGATTGGGAACACCGATTCGACGACCAGGCGCCCGTCTACATGCAGGTCTCCCGAGACGGCCTGACACTACACCTCTCCGAACACCACGGCGACGCTTGCCCCGGTTCAACCGTCTTTGTCAGGATGTCCGGGATCGACGAGTTCCATCGCGAGATCACGGCCAAGGGTTACAGCTTCATGAGGCCTGGCATTGAGGACACCTTCCACAGCTCGCGGGGCACGGAAGTGATCGACCCGTTCGGCAACCGGATTCGGTTCGATGAATCGACGCCGGAGACTACCTGATCGTCCCCGGCATCAGCCCGGATCCGCGGGCCGAACGAGGTCGTCTCAATCGCCTCGATCCCTTGCTCTTGCGTCGCATGGATTGAGGTCTGCCCGGGAGGAGAAACCGATCGGACCGGTGGGGCGTCGCTCAGGGACCAGCTGGGGCCGGAATTCGGCCCGTCATCCGGCCGGCGCCCGTTCACGGCGATCAACGCGAGACCCGATCCCGGGGCCGACGGAGGGATGGAACGCTGGGCCATGGATGGCCGGTCTCCTCACGTGGAGATCCGACGGCGGACGGCCGCCGGGTGTTCCCAAGTCGGGGCGAGACCTTGCCGCTGAGCGGGAATGAGGGGAAGCCGCGGGTATCGGTGCTCGCCGAACAGGCCAATCCGCGATGGTCGAGCGGGCCCCTGGAGGGATGGTCGATCGACAGACCGTTCTCGAACGTCAGCGCGATGTACCGCGGGGGATTTGGGGAGGGGTGGACCACCTCCACCGCCTTCGGCTCGGTTTCTGTTGACTCCTTCGAGCATGCCCGGATCGACGGGATGCCTGGGGCGTCCGGCCTGATCGTGTTCCCAGCATCCGCGAATTCGGCGCCGTCGTCCTGGAAGCCTCGGCGATGGGTGCCGTTCCCCTGATCGTGAACTGCGGCGCGGTCTATCGGTGGGTGCTGGGACAACGGCCCGATCGCCCCTTGTTCGGCGCATTCCTGGGCGAGTCGGTCCCCGATTCTTCGGCCTGAAACCGAGGAATCGACGCCCTCTTGTTTCGGGCGGCGGCCTGACCATAATGCGCATCGCGCCGGCGGCCCGCCGCGCGTTCCGTTTTGCACCATTCACGGGGAGACGCAACGATGAGAAAGACGACCATCGGCCTGGGCCTTGCGCTCGTCGCGCTCGCCGCCCCCGCTTTCGCCGACGGCCTGAAGGAGGGCAAGCCCGACCTCAAGTCGGCCGGCCCGATCGCGTTCGGGCCCGATGGCCTGCTCTTCGTGGCCGATACGCAGGGCGCCTGCGTCTATGCGATCGACACCAAGGACCAGAAGTCGGCCACCCGTGGGACGTTCACCGTCGAGGGAATCGATCGCCAGGTCGCCGCGATGCTGGGCACCGACGCCAAGAATGTGGCCATCAATGACATCGCGGTGAACCCGGTTTCGGGCAAGGTCTACCTGGCCGCGTCCCGGGGCCGAGGGCCAGACGCCCTGCCCGTACTGCTGCGGGTCGACCAGGCCGGGAAGGTCGAGGAGGTTTCGCTCGACAAGGTGCCCTACGCCAGGGCCGCCCTGCCCAACCCGCCCGCCAGCGGCACCAGCCGGGCCGAGTCGATTACCGACCTCGCCTATGCCGACGGACGCCTGATCGTCGCCGGGCTGTCGAACGAGGAGTTCTCCTCGCGGCTGATCGTCATGCCGTACCCGTTCAACGATTCCGCCGACGGGACGAAAGTCGAGATCTATCACGGCGCCCACGGCCGGTTCGAGACCAAGGCCCCGGTGCGGACCTTCATGACCTACAAGATCGGCGGCCAGCCTTATGTCGTGGCGGCCTACACCTGCACGCCGCTGGTGAAATTCCCGATGTCGGCCCTGAAGCCGGGCGCGGAGATCAAGGGCGTCACGGTCGCCGAGCTGGGCAACCGCAACAAGCCGCTCGACATGATCGCCTACACCAAGGGCGGCAAGGACTTCATCCTGCTGGCCAACAGCAATCGGGGCGTCATGAAGATCGATACGGCCGGCATCGAGACTAACGAGACGATCTCCAAGAAGATCGACGATAAGGCCGGCCTGAAGTATGAGACGATCGAGCCCTGGGCCGGAGTGCTCCACCTGGACAAGCTCGACGATACCCACGCCGTCGTCCTGATCCAGGCCCAGGACGGCGCCATGACCTTGAAGTCGGTCGACTTACCGTGAAGCCACGGTTTTCCGGGGCTATCGCGGCCTTCGCGATGGCCCTTTCGGTCCCATTCGGTTGTTCACCCCCGCCTTCCGCCCCGCCGTTCTCGCCCCATCAGCGGATCAGCGGGGCGACGCCGGTGCCGGGCGAGGTCGTTCTCCGTCTCGACCAGGGGCCGACCGAGAATCCCTCGCCGGTAATCCTGGCCCAGGGCCTCGACCGCGCCCTTCTCGACCAACTCGCCGGAGACCCGGACGCCTGCCGGCAAATGCTGGTCGTGCAGGTCGCCGGGGTCCCCCATGATACACCCCCGATGCTCGGCCGATACGAGTTGGATCGCGATTCGGCCGCCCTGCGATTCCTGCCGAGGTTCCCGCTCGACCCGTCGGCCCGCTACCGCGCAACCTGGAAACCGGCAGGCGCCGCCTCGATCACCGCCGAGTTCGTGACGGCCCCTCGGCCAACCGGCCGGGCGACGAGGGTCGTCCGCGTCGATCCTTCGGCCGATCTCCTCCCCGAGAACCTGCTCCGCTTCTACGTGCATTTTTCCGCCCCGATGAGCCGGGGGGAATCGTACCGACACATCCGACTGGTCGAGCAAGGGTCTGGGAAGCCGGTCGACCTCCCGTTCCTGGAGATTGCCGAAGAACTCTGGGCCGATCGCCAGACTCGGTTGACCTTGCTCTGCGACCCGGCCCGCGTGAAGCGAGGGCTGGCCTCACGCGAGGAGGCCGGGCCGATCCTGGAGGAGGGGAAGTCGTACGCCCTCGAAATCGGCCGCGAATGGCCCGACGCCAATGGCCGCCCGTTGAAGGAGGCGTTTCGCAAGACGTTTCGCGTCGGCCCCCCCGACGCCAATCCGATCGACCCGGAGGCCTGGATCATCCGGGCGCCCAGGGCGGGCGGGCGCGAACCGCTCGTCGTTACATTCCCGAAGCCGCTCGACCGCGCGATCCTGGCCCATGCGATCACCGTGCAGGATCCGTCGGGCTCGATCGTCCCGGGTCTTGCCACGGTCGAGGATGGGGAAACCCGCTGGCGCTTCCGGCCGGAACGCGACTGGACCGGAGGGGAGCACGCCCTGCGGATCGATTCCCGGCTCGAAGACCTCTCGGGCAACGCCATCGGTCGGCCGTTCGAGGTCGACCTGTTCGAGAGGGTGGACTCGATCAAGACGCCCGATTTCGTGATCCGAACGTTCCGCGTCGGATCAGTGTCGGATGAAGGCCATTAAGACCTCGACGGCGATCAGCACGATCACCACGTATTCGAGCAGCTCGGTCCGGCGGACACCCGCCTGCTGGACGAGCAGGTCGAACACGTCGCCCACCGTTTTGAGCTTCCGCAAGATGGATTGCTGCCACTCGTCCAGATGGAACCGGGCCGAGGCCATCCCGTAGACCCGGGAGAGGTACTGGTCGCCGATCAGTTTGAGCGCGTTGTCCGCCCGCTCGAACAGGCTGGTCGCCTCGAGTTCGAGCTCGCGGACATTCCGCAGGGCATCGTTGGGGAGGCTCCAGAAGGTCCCCCAGGATCGTTGCTTGCGGTTGCGAATCTGGCTATAGGCGGTCTCGAGCCGGTCGTCGAGCCGGTCGTCGATCTGGCGGAACTCCAGGAGCTGGACGTTGGCGAATTCGATCACCTGCAGGACGTCGTTGCAATCGCGGTCGGCCACGAAGCCCGCCGCCCAGTCGAGCACGACCAGGTCGTCCGGTGCGTACGACAGCGACAACCGGGTCGCCTCGTCGACCTCGGCCCGGCTCAGCGGTGACGGTTCCAGCCGGACCAGGCCGGCGATCCAGGGGGCGTGATCCGGCAGCCAGTCGCTCCGCGTGTCCAGGACCTGGAACAGGATGTATTCCTCGCTCAGGTCGCTGACGTCGAAGCCGGCCACGACCGACCGGATGCGTTCCAACCAGGGGGCCAGGACCAGCCGGGCCACGCCGGTCATGGGCGCGGGCTCGGCCAGTTCCCCGGCCAGCCGGAGCAGTTCATCGGGCTCGATCCGCAGTCGAAATCGTGCCGCCAGCGAGGCGGCCCCGAAATCGAACAGGGCGAGTTCCGCATGCGGCGGCCCACCGGCGAACCCGCCGGGGAGGGCCAACCCGGTGGCGTCGAGCGGCACGCGGAGCGGCTCCGGCCGATAGCGAAGCGATTCGGGCGTCCGACGCCTGCGGGCCAGCGGGCCCGTTTCGCCCGGCAGCAGCCCCCTCGCGCGGGTCAGATCGATCTCGTAGCCGATATCGAAGGCGAACGCCAGGTGGACGGTGACGTCCAGGGGTCCCTGAAGCATGGTGGGTCGGCCCGCGGCCCTCGGTCGCAACGCGCCACCTTGCCGCGCCGCATCCGACCCAGGATCGCAGGCCCGGTCGGATCGCTCAAGGACGTGTCGCACCCTTGACGGGCATTCCGGCGCGTTTCATATTGGCCTGCATCCCTTTCTTCTCGATGCGAGGCGTTCGATCCCGGAGTGCTCACCGTGGCCGAAACGGAACCCGCCGGCGTGCCCGACACCGCCGCGCCCCTGCCCATGCCGCCAACCTTGCCCACGACGTCGTGGATCCTGGTGGCGATCCTCGCGATTGTCTCCGGGGTGGCGATCTGGGCGATATCCGAGCCACTGCGGGGACGTTATCAGGGCAAGGCCTCGGCGGTGCAGACGCAGAGCGGCCCGACGATGATGGTCCGCGATGAGGATCAGGCAATCGCCGACACGAAGAACGGGATGCTGTTCGCGGGGATCGCCGGCGGCCTGATTGGGTCGGTCCTGGGGATGGCCGGTGGGGGGATCCGACGAGCCTGGGCCGCCGGGCTAACCGGCGCCGCCCTGGGCGGGATGCTGGGCGCGGCCCTGGGCGTGGCCGCGTCGCGGATCTTGCTCCCCATCTACTTCGGCCAGGTGGCGGATCCCGAGGCGAAGCTCTCGGGCGAGCTGATGGCCTCGATGATGACCCGCGGCGGGATCTGGGGAGCGATCGGCCTGGCCGGCGGAATGGCCCTGGCGGCCGGCATGGGCCGATGGGACCGCATGGCGATGGCGATGGTTTCGGCCCTGATCGGCGGCATGATGGCGGCCGCCTTCTACGAGCTCATGGGCGCGGCCGCCTTCCCGTCGTTCAAGACCAGCCAGCCAATCGCCACGCACTGGGCCCCTCGCCTGATGGCGGCCCTGTCGATCGCCCTGGGCGTGGCTCTGATGGCGGCGGCCGGTGTCTCTTCGAGCGGCCGCAGGAAACGCCCGGCATCCCCGCCGGCCTGATCGCGTTCACGATGGGGCCCGATCCCCGAGCTTGAGGCTCAGCGGCATCTCAAGGCCGTGGGCCTCCAGCAAAGGCTCGTCGCGTAGCAAGTCGAGGGTCGGGCCCTGGGCGACGACGCGGCCCGATTCCAAGAGGATGGTACGGTCGCAGAGCTCGACGACCATTTCCAGGTCATGCGTGGCGATCAATTTGGTCGCGGGCAGGCGACGGACCAGGGCCAGGAATTGGCGGCGGCCCCGGGGGTCGAGGTTGGCGGTCGGCTCGTCGAGGGCCAGCACGGATGGCTCGCATGCCAGGAGGCCGGCCAGGCAGACCCTCTTCCGCTCGCCGAAACTGAGGTGACGGGGCATCCGATCCTCGGCCCCTTCCAGGCCGACTTGCCGCAGGCAATCGCGGGCGATCGCCAGGGCCTCGGCCGCCTTCTTCCCCAGATTCCTGGGCCCGAATGCGACGTCGTCCAGCACCGTTGTGCTGAAAAGCTGATCGTCCGGATCCTGGAAGAGCAGGCCGACCCGCCGGCGGATCTCCGGGCCATTCCGGGGGTTGACCTCCAGCCCATCGATCCAGACCGCCGGCTGTCCCGAGCCCCGTCCGATGCCGTTTGCCCCGTGCGTATGGAGGGCCGACCCGCCCCGTCGCTCGGGCAAAAGGCCGTTGAGGTGCAGGAGCAGGGTACTCTTGCCGGCACCATTGGGCCCGACCAGGGCGACGGTCTCCCCCCGGCCGATCTCGAAATCGACGCCGCGGAGGGCCTCCCGCCCGTCGGGGTAGTGATAGGAGAGGCCCAGGGCACGCACGGTGGGCGTTCGGCCGTCTTCGCTCATGTTCGGCCCGCTTCTCCGGCGGTCGTCTCTCGGCCGAAATCGAGTCCCCGGATCGTCCCGTCCCAGCCCCGGGCCAACATCGAGGACTCGACCCGCTCGGCACGCTCCAGGGCGCGGATCATCAGGGAACCGATCAGGCCGGCGAGGATCCCCCAGTCGAGCCGGCCCGTGACCCGAAAATTCCTCGACCGGCGGGCCCGCAACATCCGGCCCAGCTCGTCGGCGAGCACGTGCGTGTACCGTTCCATGAAATGCAGCGTGGCCACGAGGACCTCGGGAACCCCCAGCCTCGCCAGGGCCCCCAGCAACTTCGGGAACGGCGTGATCGACGCGAGGACCAACATCGCCAGGAAAGCCAGGCTGTTCTTGGCCAGGATCGCCAGCATCATCTCGACCCGGCCCAGACCGATCACGGGCGGCCTGCTCAGCGAAAGGGCCGCCGTGAGGCAACCGACCAGCGCGATGAAGGCCAACCATCGGCGAAAAAGCCGGTCCACCGGCGCCCGCGCGAGCCCGACCGCGAACGCCAGGACGAGGGCCTCGGCACCGACCCAACGCCAGGCCCCCAACGGCGTGGCCACCGCGGCGACCACGAACGCCAGGGCCGCCAGCAACTTCCAGCGGGCGTCCAGGCCGATCAGCGGATTCCCGCCGGAGTTCGCCGTCGTCGAGCCTTCGAGCAGGTCCAGCTGCATGGTCACCCAACCCGGCACGGGAGATCGTTCCGCGGGCGATTCTAGCCGATCGCCGGGGCTTCGTGTTGCGGTTCGCCGGGCCGTTCGCCTCGAGTAACCGATCGGGCCAGCAGCAAGCCAACGCCAAAGACCACCAGCGTCCCGATCACCCCCGCCGAAGCCGTAGCCGCCCTGGGCCAATCGCCCAGCCCCGGCAACTGGTATTCGGCCAAGGGCGACGGCAAAGGCGGCTCGGCGCCTTCCTCGGGGACGAACCCGAACCAGCCGCCGACCTTCTCCAGGCCGTCGGGATGCTCGCTGGCGAAAGGCGCGGCGAAGGCCGCTACCGCCAGGGCGATCGCTAGGCCGGCCACCGCCGCCTCGACGATCCCTCGGCCCCTCGTCCGTTCGAGCTCGGCAGAGTCGTCGAGCAGGTCGGGGCGGGCCAGCAAGACCAACCGCAGCACCGCGCCGGTGATCAGCGCTTCCCCCAGGCCGATCGCCGCGTGGACCAGCACGATGTAGCCGATCACCACCGGCACGTTCCCCGCCCGGCCGGAGAGGGCCAGTTCGACACCGAACGCCAGCGACGACAGGATTACGGAGAACCAGGCGGCCACCATCGCCCCGATCAGGATCCCGCCCCGGTCGCCGATCGCCCGGCGGATCGGGGCGTAAATCGCGTAGCCGCCGACACCGCCCACGAGCCCCATGTTCACGAAGTTGGCCCCGAGCGCCGTCAGGGCGCCATCGCCGAACAGGAAGCACTGCACGATCAGCACCGCCCCCACCACGATCGCCCCGGCCCATGGGCCCAGGACCACCGCGGCCAGCACGCCGCCCAGTAGATGCCCGGAGATTGGCAGCGGTCCCAGCGGGAAGTTCACCATCTGGGCGGCGAACACGAACGCCGCCATCATCCCCATCATCGCCGGCGACGCCGGTCGGGGGCCGCGATCGAGCCGGCGGAGGCCCAGGCCGAATCCGGCCGCCCCCGCGAGCCCCGTGGCGATCTCGACCGGGGCCGACAGAACCTCATACGGGATATGCATCGACAGCCCCCGGGCTTACGCGAATGACCGACATCGTACGCGAGGGGCGCGCGTTCGTCAAAAACTTCATACCATCCGGCCCTCGCAGGCGCCCGCTAAAATCCCGACGGAGGTGCAACATGACCGAGACCCTGGAATTGCCCGTCGTCGGGATGACCTGTTCCCACTGCGCCCGATCGGTCCGCGAGGCCCTGGTGTCAGTACCGGGTGTCCGGGGGGCTTCCATCGACCTGGCGGGGGCGAGGGCCACCGTCGAAATCGAGGCCGGGGAGGTGGATCCGGCCGCGCTGAAGGAGGCCGTCCGAACGGCCGGCTACTCGGTCCCGGAGGCGACGAACCCCGTGGTCGCCCCGTCACCTTCGCTGTTAGCGCTCGGCCCGCCGCCCCTACCCCATGCCTCGGCGGAGCCCGAGGAGTGGGACCTGTCGATCGGCGGGATGCATTGCGCCAGTTGCGTGAACCGGGTCGAAAAGGCCCTCGCCTCGGTCCCAGGGGTCCGCGATGCCCGGGTCAACCTGGCCACGGAACGGGCCCGGGTGCGGATCGATCCTTCGCGGGCGGACGAGGCCTCGATGGCCGAGGCGGTCCGCAAGGCCGGGTACTCCGCAAAGCGGGACGAGGCCGATCCGGCCGCCGTCGCACTCGCGATGCGAATCCAAAGGGCGCGGCAAATCGCGGTCTGGCGCCGTCGGTTGATCGTGGGCCTCCTCTTCACGTTGCCCCTGTCCGCCCTGGGCGTGGGCTCGATGGCGATGGAGCTGCATGCCCCGTGGATACCGTGGGCCATGCTGGCCCTGGCATTGCCCCTGCAGATCTACCTGGGCGGCCCGTACATCGTCGGGGCATGGGAGCGGCTCCGCCAGGGATCGTCGAACATGGATACCCTGATCGCGTTGGGCACGACCACCGCGTTCGCCTACAGCCTGGTCCAGCTCCTGCAGGGCCGCCACGATCAGGCCCACTTCTTCTTCGACTCGGCGTTGATCCTGACCCTGATCACCCTGGGCAAGTGGCTGGAGGCGCGATCCCGGGGGATGGCGGGGGAAGCTATCGAGCGGCTGCTCGACCTCTCGCCCAGGTCGGCGCGGGTCGTCCGCGATGGGGCTGAAATCGAGATTCCGTTGAAAGAACTCGCCCGCAGCGATCGCGTCCGGGTCCGGCCGGGCGAGACGATCCCGGTCGATGGGGACGTGCTCGAGGGGGATTCCAGCGTCGATGAGTCGATGCTTACGGGCGAGTCGATGCCGGTCGACAAGAAGCCGGGCGATCGCGTCACCGGGGCGACGATCAACGGCGACGGAACCCTGCTGATCGTATCCCGCAAGCTGGGCCGGGAATCCGCCCTGGAGGCAATCGTCCGGCTGGTCCGCGAGGCGCAGGGGTCGAAGGCTGGCGTCCAGCAGCTGGCCGATCGGATCTCGTCGGTTTTCGTGCCGATCGTCCTGGCGATCGCCCTGGTCACCTTGCTCGGTTGGGGCCTGATCGGGAGCGACTGGTCTCGGGCCGCCTGGAATGCCTCGGCCGTCCTGATCATCGCCTGCCCTTGCGCCCTGGGCCTGGCCACGCCGATGGCCGTGGCCGCCGCCACCGGTCGGGGGGCGAGGGCCGGCCTCCTCGTGAGGGACGCCTCCGCGTTCGAGCGCATGGACCGGCTCGATACGGTCGTCTTCGACAAGACGGGCACTCTTACCGAAGGGAAGCCGTCGCTGGCCGAATCGTTCGCCGCCGAGGGCTGGGATGCCGACCAGGTTCGCAGATACGCCGCGGCGGCCGAGGCGGGGAGCGAGCACCCGCTGGCCATCGCCTTGCGGCCGTTCGCCAGGCCGGGGGTGGTTGTGACCGACTTCCGGGCCGCGCGGGGCCGAGGCGTGTCCGCCCGGGTGGATGGGCAGGAAGTCCGCGTCGGATCGCCCCGATTCCTCGCCGAGTCGTCGATCGACATCGGGCCGATCCGGGATGCGGTCGAGCGTTGGGAAAGCGCCGGGAGCACCGTCCTCCTGGTGGCAATCGACAACCGGGCGGCCGGCGCGTTGGCGATCCGCGACGCCATCAAGCCGTCAAGCGCCGGGGCGATCGAACGGCTCCGCCGCCGGGACATCGCCGCCTACATGTTGACCGGCGACCACGAGGCGACAGCAAAGGCCGTGGCGGCCTCGGTGGCGATCCCGCCTGACCGGGTGATGGCCGGAGTCTTGCCCGACGCCAAGGCCGGCGCGATCGCCCGGCTGAAAGAAGGCGGCCATCGGGTCTCGATGGTGGGTGATGGCCTGAATGACGCCCCGGCGCTGGCCTCGGCCGACATCGGCATCGCACTCGGAACCGGCACCGACGTGGCCAAGGCAGCCGCCGACGTCGTGATCGCCTCGGGCGATCCACTCGCAGTCCCGAAAGCGCTGGCCCTGGGGCGGGCCACGCTCAGGGCGATCCGCCAGAACCTGTTCTGGGCGTTCGCCTACAACACGCTCGGCATCCCGCTGGCGGCGTTCGGGTTCTTCGGACGATACGGCCCGTTGATCGCGGCGGTGGCGATGTCACTCAGCTCGGTGACGGTGGTCCTCCGATCGGGCCTGCTGGCCGGCCTGGATCTCGACCGGGATCGATGATCCGGGCAGGGTCCGGGCGGGCAAGGAGAGGAGGCGGGGCAACGTGTTCGGGAACGATCCCGGCGCCCGCCACGCCCTCCCACCTTCGAACCCGGCTCGCCCCGCCGGTCACCCCTCCCGATCACCCCAGCAAGCCGTAGACCGTCAACGCCGAGGAACCGCCGACGAAGACTCGACCGTTGGCGATCGTCGGGGTCGAGAACTTCACAAAGCCTGAGCCGGTATCGCGTCCGCCGGACTCGGTGCTGTCGTAGAGCTGTCGCGTAACATCCTCGGAGTCGTATGCCCGCAGGATCCCGTTTCGGTCATTCCCCCGGTCGATCGTCCAGACGATGCCGTTGGATCTGCCCGAGGCCGAGATGCTTGGGCTGGCTCCGGGCCAACCATACGTCGGGATGCCTTCCTTCGGCGTGGCGGAAAGCCGATTGTTGGTCACCGCGAACGACCTCAGCGATTGTCGAATTCCCGGAATTGGCGCAGCCCCCACCACATAGACCTTGCCATTAAAATAGGCGGGGCTGGAGAAAATGCCATGGACCCCCTTGCGGAGGAATTGATAGACCTGATCGCCCCCGGCGTTGAAGCCACCGAGCTTCGCTCGGTTGAGTACGAACAGCCCCTTCATCTTCCCGCCCGTCACCAGGAGAGGCTGATCCGTCTTGCGTAGATTGGGCAGCAGCACGATGCCGCCCGATCCCAGATCCACGTCGGCCCGATTCAGGGCCCGGTAATTGTACGGCACGAAGTAATCGACGGCCTTCAGGGGGTTGTTCCGGGTCGATAGCTTGATCACGGCGCTGCCGAGATCGGTGGGATTGGTCCCCCGGGAGAAGGTCCCGTTCCCCACGCTCAGATAGATATTGCCGGCCGCATCCACGGCCGGTGCACCGCCCGACATCCAGATGCCCCCCTCGCTCCCGTTCGGCGTCGTGTTGAACGCCGTGACCAGCCTCAGCGATTGCGCATCGAAGCCGAGCAGCCAGCCGTGATAAGGCTGGATGTCGCCGATCGACGCGAAGGCGGCGTAGACGACGCCGTTGAGGAGTAGTAGGCCGGGCCGATTGTTCTCGCGCAGCGGGTCGAACGAGACGAACCCCTTCTTGCTGTCGATCCCCTTCCCCTTCACCGTCGCCGCGATCCGGGTCGGCCCGCCGAACTTCTCGGCGCCGGTCGCCACGTCCAACGCGTGCAGATGCTGCTCGTAGGAGGCCGAATTCCCCTGCGTGATCTTGATTCGCGACACGACGTAGATCGTCCCCGTCGCCGGGTCGATCACCGGGGTGCTGGTGATCCCCGCCTCCGGATTCAGCGAGTGGTCCTGGAGGTCTTCCATCGGCACCGTGGTGATGCCCCGGGACGGGTCGATGAAGCTGACGTGCCAGATCGGTTCGAGCGTGTTGGCGTCGAACGCATAGACGCTGTCGTGTTCGGTCGCGACGAATACCAGATCCCGGACACCCTTGCCCGGCACGTCCACGCCCGTCTTCACGAGCGGCTGGGCATAAACCTGCCCATCGACCTTCACCTGGCCAACCTTGCCGAACGTCGCGGCCGAGACGGTCGTCGCCGTGAGCTGCGTCTCGGCCAGGTTCTGGCCGGTCCTCGCCAGGTCGTTGTGATAGGTCAGCACGTCCACCGCGGCCAGGACACGTTCCTCCAGGGGGCGCGACCCGTCCAGGGCCGGCCGGAAGCCGTTCCGGCGCCTCGTGACACTTCGACGACCCGAACCGAGGGCACTCGCTCGCCACGCCCATCGAAAGTTCATGTGAGAAGGCCCTCATGATTGCAGCGATGAATCCACGGATGAAACGTCAAATTCTACCGGGATCCCCACCTCCTAGTCAAAGCCCCCGCCTTATCAAAATCGGCTATGGATTTCAGGCCCTTGAGCAGGATGCAGATTGCCGCCCCAGGCGGGATCGGGTCCGGGTGGATCGGAGGGTGGCGCGGCGGCGCCTGGGCAATCCCCCCGGGCACCCTGGCCGTCGAAGCCGGACGAGCGGCCCAACCGATCAATCCAGGTTGTAGGGGCATCCCGAGTAGAGTTCGCTGGGCGCATCGGCGGTATCGATGGCCCCGGGTGCCCTTCCCGCCACCTGCGCGAGCCTTCGATTGACCTCGCCGAGCATCGCCTTCGAGACGCCCGGCCAGAGCATTTCCAGCCGGTGTTCGGGGTCGATCAGGGCCAGGTAGGCCGAGTTCGAGACCCCGTAATCGCGGATGATGTCCATGTCGGGATCGGCCAGGATCGGATACGGCACGGCGCGGGCGTTCCCCCAGAATTTCGCCAGTTCGGGCTCACCGTCGATGACGCCCAGGAACCGGATCTTGTCGCCGTAGGATCGGGCCAACTGGTTGAAGAACGGCTGCATCGCCAGGCTGCAAGGGCAGCCATCCTTGATGAAGATCAGGACAACCGGCTTCCCCTGGTAATCGGCTGCCCCGAGGTCGTGCTCGTCCCGGTCCCCGTCGAGCGAGCGGAACGCCGGTGCAGGTGCCCCCGCGGCCTCGTCCGCCGCGGCCTGCATGGCCTCGGTGACCTTGTGGGACTCGGCATCGACCAGGATGGCGAAGCCTTCCTCCCGGGGGCGATCATCCTTGTGGAGCCGGGCGTAGCCGAGCAGGGCGGCGGCCAGCGTCGCGGGGATCGCAAGGATCCAGAAGAGCGGTGATCGGAGCACGGAAACGGTTGCACTCCTGGCCTGGGGGCCGATCGGTTGGTCAGGCGAATAGCCCGGGGACGACCTTCCCGCCGTCGACGATCTTGATCGGGCGGCCGACCGGGCTCATGTTCTCCTTCCGAGGGTCGATCTTCAGGGCGTGGCAGAAGCTGGAGAGCAGGTCGGGGACGCCGACCGGTTGGTCCTTCACGTCGCTGCCGTCGGCCGACGAGGAGCCGATAACCTGCCCCCCCTGGATGCCCGCGCCCGCGACGGCTGCCGAGAAACAGCGGGGGAAATGATCACGTCCGCCCCTCGGGTTGATCTTGGGCGTCCGGCCGAACTCGCCCATCCAGACGACCAGGGTCCGGTCGAGCCGTCCCCGCGACTTGAGGTCATGGACGAGGGTCCCGAAGGCGGAATCGGCCTGGTCCCTCGGCTTTCCGATCGCCTTGGGCAGTTCGTTGTGATTGTCCCAGCCGCCCAGGCGGACCTCCACGAACGGCACGCCCGCCTCGACCAGGCGACGCGCCAGCAGGCAACCCTGTCCGAACGGGTTCCGTCCGTAGGCGTCCCGCAGGGGCGAGGGCTCGCCGTCGAGGTCGAATGCCTTCATCCGGGGCGAGAGCACCATCCCGGCGGTCTGCTTGTAGAGGGTCCGGTGGTCGCGGACCCGGTCGGCGCCGCCATTCTTCTCGAACTCGGCCGACTGGAGGCGATCGAGCAGGGCGAGGCGGTCGATGAACCGTCCCCGGGAGGTGGTGAGGCCCATGTTCTCGGGGGGCTTGTCCGGCGTGTTGACCACGAACGGTTCCAGCCCCTGCCCCAGGAATCCGGCGCCGATCGTCCCGCCGCCAATGCTGATCACCTGCGGCAGGTCGAAGTCGGGGTCGGCCATCTCGGCGGCGATCGCGCATCCGAACGAGGGGTGCTTCAGGGTGCCGGACGGGGCATAGCCGGTGTGGAGCTGGTAGGTCGCCCGCTGGTGGTTCCCTTCCTTGTTGGTCATCGACCGGATCACGGCGATGCTGTCCATCGCCTTCGCGGTCGTGTTCCATCCTTCGGCGAGGCTGATGCCGGGGACGTTGGTCTCGATCGCCTTGCTGGTGCCGCCGTTGGCGTGGTCGGGCTTGGGGTCGAACGAATCCATCTGGCTAGGCCCGCCGCCCATCCAGAGGAGGATCATGGCCCGGTTGGCCTTGCGGAGGTCGTCGGCGCGGGCCGCGAGCAGGTCGGTGAACGAAAGGTCGACGGCCAGGCCGCCTGCGCCCATGCCGATCGCCTTGAGGAAGGCCCGGCGGCCGATCACCCCGGAGCCGTCCACCGCCACCCGCCAGATCGATTTGAGACCATTCATAAGCCGGCCCCCCTGTCGGACGGACGATCGGTCAGGTCAATGGCGGCACTGGAATTCGGCCGAGTTGACGAGGGCCCAGACCAGATCCTCGTAGGCTTCCTGGCGGGTCTTGCTGCCCCTGAGGAAGGTGTCGAAGACCTTGGCCTCGGCCTTGGTCGGGTGCCGGCAGAGGATGCGGAGGTAGATCGCGTCCATCGCGACCAGGTCGTTGGGGGCGTTCCTGAGGACCTGGGCCGCCAGCGAGTTCTTGCCGACGATGGCCCCCTGCACCGCCGGGGCGTTCATCAGGAAGAGGGCCTGCGGGATGGTCCCCTGGACCTCGTCCGTCGGCGAGGACGGGTCGCTGTGGAACAGGGCGCGAGGCCCTCGGAGCATCGCCCGGCCATTCTGCGGGCCGAGCTTGGCCCCGATCGCATCCTCCAGGGCGTCGACGATCTGCTCGCCGCGGAGCCGGCTGACGGTGTTGGCGGCGAATGTGGTCCGGCCGGCCTCGCTGTAGGTCGATCGGATCCGCCTCTGATACGCCTTGGTCGCCATCAGGGTGCGGAAGAGCCACTTCACGTCGTAGCCGCCCCGCGACCACTGGTCGGCCACCTCATCCAGGATCGCCGAGGCCTTCGCTTCCCGCCCGGGGCCGAGGTCGTCGATCGGCGTGTAGAACCCCTCGCCGATGAGCAGCGTCCAAACCCGGTTGACGAAGGCCCGGGAGAACCAGGGATTATCCTGGCCGGTGACGAACGAGGCGGCCAGGGCCCTCCGCTGATCGACGTTGAGGGTCTTGGGGATGGACGACGCCGCGCTCGTCTCCAGGAAAAACCGGGGGTCGACCGGGGTCTTCTTGGTCGGATCCTTCAGGTCGGGCATCCCATAGCCCGCCCTGGGCGCGTTGTCGATCTGGGCGGTTTCCTGGTTCACCTTGCCTCGGATGCCGGCGAAGAAGGCGGCGAAGCCGTGGAATTGCTCCCGCTTCCACTGGTCGGTCGGGTGGTCATGGCACTGGGCGCACTGGATCTGGATGCCCAGGAAGATCCGCGAGACCTCGCCGGCGATCTCGGCCTCGACCACCTTGCCGCCATCGACGTGCGCCAGCATGAGGCCCGCGGCGCCATTGTCATCAAATTTGCCCGTGGCGGTGATGGCGGCCGTGGCGATCTCGTCCCAGGGGCGGTTCTGGTTGAGCTGGGCCGCCAGCCAGGTTTCGAAGTCCTTGTATCCTTCCAGCCGTCCGGGGTTCTGATTCGTGGCCCGGGTAACGACCACATCCCGCCAGTAGGCAGCCCAGTTCTCGCCGAACTTGGGCGAGGCGAGCAGATCCTCGATCAACCTGGCCCGCTTGTTCCCCCCCTTGAAGGTGCGGAACCGGGCGATCTCCGGGGGCGAAGGCAAGTTGCCGATCAGGTCGAGCGTGGCCCGGTGGATGAACTCGTCGTCGGTGGTCAATTCGACCGGCTTGACTCCGGATTCCGCCAGCAAGGCGTCGATCCGGGTGTCGATCTGGGCCGCCGTGAGCGTCGGCTTCTCGACGACCCGTCCCGGCCGGCCGTATTTCGCGGCGTCGAACGGGGCCGGGGCCGGCTTCTCCTGACCCTTCTTTTTGTCCGGGGACGCCGCCGGATCCTTCGGCTTGGTATCGGCCACCTTCACGACGGCCGCTTTCTTCTTGGCGGCCTGTGCGGCCTTGGCCTTCGCTGGCGCACCCTTGCCCGGCGGGCGGACGATCGCGGCGGTTTTGCTGGCATTTCCGGATGGGGGAGGGTCGTCGGGCGGGGCGCCCAGGGCCAGGGCCAAGGGTGCGGCCACCATCAGGAGGACGACCGCCGGCCGGGCCATCGCGGGATTCTTCATGCAACGAAGTCCCTTCCCCAAGATTGGATGCAAGCCGGCACAATTCTAGCTCGACTCCGGGGTGTCGGGAAGTGCGACGCCCTCGAGGTGTCGCCCGCGATCAACCCGGCGGCTGTGGGAAGCCGATCTGACGGAGCGCCTCGTACAGGCCGATCGCCACCGAGTTCGCCAGGTTCAGGCTCCGGGCCTCGGGGCGCGTGGGGATCCGCACGACGCGATCGGCGTGGGAGGCGAGCCACGATGGCGGAAGGCCCTGGTCTTCCGATCCGAACACAAGGGCATCGCCGGCAACGTAGCGCACGTCGGAATAAAGCGGCCCCGGGCCCGTCTCGAACAGCCACAGCCGCCCCGGCCCGAACTCGCGGTCGATCGCGTCGAGGTCATCCACGATGGCCCGGTCGAGATGCTCCCAGTAATCGAGCCCGGCGCGTCGCCGATGGCGGTCGTCGAGGTGGAAGCCCAGCGGCCGCACGAGCCACAGCTTCGCGCCGGCCGCGACGCAGGTCCGGCCGATCGCGCCGGTATTCGCGGCGATCCGGGGCCGGACCAGCACAACGTTCAGGATCGGGCCCGATCCGGTTTCGTCGGACACCCGGTCAGGCCCCTTCGATCGGCTGCTGATCGTACAGTTTCAGATAGCTCTCGAACCGGCAGGGTGCGATCTCGCCCCAGCGGACGGCCCGCTTCACGTCGCAGCCGTGCTCGTGCGTGTGCGAGCAGTCCGGGAACCGGCAGGACCGGGCATACGGCCGGAATTCGATGAAATAGGCCGAGAGCTCCGACGGCTCGACGCCCCACAGTTCGAACTGGCGGAGGCCCGGCGTGTCCACCACGTAGCCGCCGTTCTCGAGGCGGATCAATTCCGCATGCGTGGTGGTGTGCTTCCCCTTTTGGGTCCAGTCGGAAACCTCGCGAACCCGCAAATTCAGGCCCGGTTGGATCATATTCAGGAGCGAGCTCTTCCCCACGCCGCTCTGGCCCGAAAGGGCCGTCTCCCCTTGAGAGAGCACCCTGGCAAGGCGTTCCAGCCCCAGGCCGGTCGCGGCCGAGGTGGCGATCGTTTCGTAGCCGAGTTGCGCGTAGAGGCCGATCACCCACTGGTAATCGGCGAGGTCTACCAGGTCGGCCTTGTTCAGAATGATGAAGGGCGTCACCCCGCCCTTCTCGGCGGAGATCAGGTAGCGGTCGATCAGGGGAAGCTTGAGGCCGGGGGCTTCGAGGGCCGAGACGATCAGCAACTGGTCGACATTGGCCACCAGGACGTGCTCGCGCTGGCGGTAGCCGCGGGTGATCGTGCCGTGGCGGCCCTCGACCTTCTCGATCAGGCCCGAATCGAGGCCGTCGGGGCGGAACCAGACCTGGTCGCCGACGGCCACCACGTTCCGGCCGTCGATCGCCAGGGTCTTGAGGATCCGTCGGACGCCGCAGCGGTAGGTCCGCCCGTCGTCCCCCTGCACCACCGAATGCAGGCCGTGGATCGACATGACCCGGCCCCGGAGGCACTCGGTCAGGTCGACCGCCAGCGAGGCCAGCGGATCCTCGGCCGATGCGCCGGCGTCCCCGGTGTCCTCGGTGATGATCGTCCGATGTCGCGAAAGATCACCCTTGGCGCGGACGCGTTCGTCCTTGGCGGTATCGGGACCGGCCTGGAGCCTGCCCTGCTGGTATTGCTGGGTCAGGTCGTTGGCGCGCGTGCGCTTCTGGCGGTTCTTCTTGAACGCGACGCGGACCTTCTTCTTCTTGGCCACGACCGGCCTTCCTCGGATGGACCGAAACCCGATGCCCCCATCCAGGCTAGGGCCGCCCCCACGCCGAGTCAATCCGTCCATGGCCCCCCGGGCGACCGCTTGCTTCGACCGATAAGGCGACTTAGGATGCGTGGGGGGGCGGTAAAGTCCCGACCGCGAAGGGCTACACCTCCCCCGACCCCGAGGCCCGTCCCGGGCCAAGGAGGTGTCCCTCGACTCGACCCTGGAGCGTGCTGGCCCGCCGGCGTTCGCCGACCGGCCCACTTCCGGCCCTCCGGGCACGCCGGCGCCAACATCGAAGTCGGCCCCCTTCGTATCGAAGCGATGCGGGCATCGACGGCCGTCCTCTCTTCCCCGGAGGGTCATCCCCGAGCGGCCCGCGGTCGGCCCCTCAGGAGTCCCATCCCTACCCGAAGTCCCTGGGAGTAGTCGCGATGGAAATGGTCCACGAACTGACGGCCCGCCTGGAGAACAAGCCCGGCCGCCTGGCCAAGATCTGCTCGACGCTGGCCTCGGAGAAGATCAACATCCGGGCGCTGGTGGTCATGGACTCGTCCGACCGCAGCGTCCTGAGGCTGGTCACCGACCAGGTCGAAGCGACCCGCAAGGTCTTCAACTCCCTGGGCGTCGAATCCGAACTGGCCGAGGTGTTGACCGTCGAGATGGAGGACCGCCCCGGCTCGCTCGCCCGCGTGCTCGAGCGCCTGGCCGAGGAACACATTAATGTGGATTATGCGTACCTCTCCAGCTCGCCCAACCCCGGCCGATCCCTGGGCGTCTTCCGCACGGCCAACATGAAGAAGGCCCAGCAGGTGCTGACCGAGTCGGCCAACGGCTCCGCGCGCGATTCCGGGGGGCGACGCCCGCTGCATGTTCGGTGAGATTCGATCTGGCTCGGCCCGTGGCCGACCCGCCATTGCCCGACTCCGCCGGCTGTGCCCTCGGAAGGTTGTGCCGGTCGGGACGGGGCTCTCCGGCAGCCCCGAAGGGGAGGTCGTGGATCGCCCAGGGCTGAGCCATGGGATTTAGGAGGTTACACGTGTAAACCCCAGTCCCGGCCGGACGGCGGCCGAGCCGCCGTCGGCCGGGACTGGAATAATAATATGAATTTTGTGATCATCCCATAGACTCACGCCCTGGGCGACGCGCGACCTGCCCCTTCTGGGCTGGAAAACGCGACTTTGAATGGGTGCATCGGGCATGTCTCAGATCGGGCCTTAAACTGCTCGAAACTCGATGCCCCTTCCCTCCCGGGCCCTCCCGAAAAATCCGGACGCGCCGGCCCCGTGCGGCCAGTATTCTATCGATTCGCCGGCACGCTGGGGTTCGGGAGGAGCCGATGATCGGGGACCGGAATCCGCAAGCCCTCCGGGATCTTCGGACGCTGTTCGCTTCCGGGTCGCTGGGGGGCCTGACCGATGCCCAACTGGTCGAGGCGTTCCTGGCCCGGGCCGGCCCGGATCGCGAGGATGCGTTCTCGGCCCTGGTTCGGCGTCACGGACCGATGGTCCTGGGCGTTTGCCGACGGATGCTCCCCGATTCGGCCGACTCGGAGGACGCCTTCCAGGCCGTTTTCCTCGTGCTCGCCCGCCGGGCCGAGTCGATCCGGGGCCTTGATGCCCTCCGGCCCTGGCTTTATGGGGTGGCGATCCGCACCGCAAAAGAGGCCCGACGACGATCGGCCCGGAGGCGGGCAAGGGAGGCCGTCGCCATGAGGGAACCGCAAGCCGCCCCCGCCCCCGACGACGATCGGGCCGATTGGCTCGCGATCCTGGATGAAGAGATCGCCCGATTGCCGGCCAAATACCGGGAACCGTTGCAACTCTGCGAGCTGGAGGGCCTCTCCCGTCGGGACGCCGCCGATCGCATGGGCCTGCCCGAAGGCACCCTCTCCAGCCGGCTCGCGCGGGGCCGATCGATGCTCCGCGATCGCCTGATCCGACGGGGCGTGGCCCCTGGCGTGGCGTTGATGGGGCCGCTCATCGCCGGCCCCTCGGAAGCCCAATTGGCGGGGTCGATGGCCGACTCGACCGTCCGCCTGGCGTTGCGGTTCGTGCGTGGCGGCACGGTCCCGGTTGCGGTGGCCTCCCTGGCAGAAGGGGTTTTGAAGATGTTTGCAGCGACGAAGGTGACGATGATCCTCGGCGGCCTGATGGCGATGGCCGCCTCCGCGGCCCTGGCGGCGATTATCCCGATGGCGACTCCACCGGATCGCGATCCGCCGTTGCAGGAAGCCGATCCCGAACCGGCCGTGATGACGATCGAAAAGCAGGACGAGGAGCCCCGATCGGACGAAATCCGGGGGATTGTCGTCAATGAGGCCGATCGGCCGGTTGCCGGTGCTGAGGTCGTGATCGGGGCATTCCAGGATCAGGAAGTTCGCGGGGTCACGGCCGACGATGGCTCGTTCGCGATCCCGGCTCGAAGGGGTGGGCTTCGGTGGGTAAGGCTTCTCGCCCGGTCGGCCGATGGGGCGAGCCTCGGCCTGTTCCGCGGTCCCGACGATCCGGCGTGGCCGATCGATTCGGCCCTCGGATCGTCTTGAAGCCGGCCCGCCTAATCGACGTTCGCGTCGTCGATGCCAATCAGGCCCCAATCGAGGGCGCCGCCGTCCAGGCCGCCGGGGGCTCTTGGATCTACGCCGACGAATCGACGGGACCCGACGGCCACGCCCGACTGCGGATCCCGGCCGATGCCCAGGTCGAGTGGGTCTTCGCATTGAAGTCCGGCCAGGGCTTCGACTACGCCGAGTTCGGCCCGATCGATGATCGCCAACAGGCACTGGGCGGGTGGTTGGCCCGGGAACTCCCCGGGACGATCGGGCTTGTCCTGGAAAAGCCGCGGACGGCCCGGATCCAGGCGGTCGATCGCGAGGGGCGGCCACTGGTCGGGTTTCGGTTCGCGCCCTGGCTGCTGGCAAAAGAGGGGCGCAAGAGCCAGGTCAACACCAGTAGCCGGATCACCACCGCGGCGACCGATGCCGACGGGATCGCGACCTTCGATTGGCTACCCAACTCGCCGGGGTTGCTCCAGTTCTGGCCCCATACCGAGGGCTATGCCCATCGAAGGGTCGTCGTGGAGTCGGGCGAAACCGGGCCGGCCGTCGGCGAGATGGTCCGCAATGAAACGATCCGGGGCCGGGTCACGTTCGAAGATGGCCGACCGGCCCCGGGGATCGACGTGCATGCCTACGGAACCGGCCGGGACCTGGATCACGGCCGTGGGCAGGAGAGGACAGGCCCCGACGGCTCCTACGCGATGCACGTGCCGCCGGGAGAAATTTACGCTGTTGACGTCGATAGCCGGGATTGGGCGTCGCCGGCGAGGCTCGATGTGGTCGTCCGCGAGGGGAAGGTGGCCGATGGGATCGACTTCCGGCTCGGCAAGGGGACGATCGTCCGCGGGCAGATCACTGTCGGGCCCGACGATCGGCCGGTGGCGAAGCAGTACATTGCGCTGGACGAATCGGGCCAGGAATTACCGAATGACCTCCGGGTGCCTGAGGACAGGGTTCATCGGCAGGCCCATCGCCAATGGGGCATGCTGACCGACGCCGACGGCCGGTATGCGTTCCGGGTCGCGGCCGGGACTTACACCATCCACGGCCCGCCGCGGACCGAATACCCGAAGATCACCGTCACCGATCAGGAAGAAATTGTCCGCGTCTTCCGCATGCCCCGGCCCGAGAAGGGCCCGATCGCCGGGCGGGTGGTGGTTGTCGGGAAGGAGGAGGTCGGCGTCGCCGGGGCGAAGGTCGACATCGTCGCCTGTAGCCTACGATCCGCGGGGGGCCGGGTTCTTGCCGGCGATGACGGGCGCTTCCAAACCGAAAGGGCCCTCGACCCGCTGGTGATCCACGCCCAAAGCGCCGACGGCACGCTCGGCGCGATCGTCGAGGTCGGCGCCGATCAGGCTGAGGTTGTGATTCTCCTGATGCCGACGGCCAGCGCAACCGGCATCCTGCTCGATGAGGAAGGGAAAGTCGCCGCGAACCAGAAGCTCGAATGGGGCCGTCGGGTGTTTGACGACCCGGAGCGGACGATCTGGTCGTACCGATTCGCGCCGAAGGTCGCCACCGACGCCGAAGGTCGATTCACGCTGCCGAACCTGGTGATCGGCCAGGAATACCGGATCGCCGTGCAACGAAAGGACCGGATCCCCATGGCCGGGGTTGTGCAGCCCGAGGCCCCCGGGCCTATCGACCTGGGAACGCTGCAAATCGGGGCCTATCGATCGCCCCCGAACCCCGAGGATCTCACCTCCTTCCGCAATGATGCGCCCGAGGCCGGTGCGATCGCCCCGGCGATCGACGCGACAGCGTTCGACGGCAAGCCCCTCAAGCTCGAAGATTTTCGCGGCAAGTTCGTCCTGCTCGACTTCTGGGCGACCTGGTGCGGCCCCTGCATCGGCGAGATCCCCCAGTTGCAGGCCGTACACGAGGCGTTCGGCAAGGATGACCGCTTCGCGATCCTCAGCCTGAGCGTCGATGAATCGATCGACGAGCCGAAGGCATTCCAGGAGAAGCGGAAACTCCCGTGGCGACAGGCGTTCCTGGGGGGCGGCATCCACGGCCCGACTCCCGGCCGGTACGGCGTCCGCGCGATCCCCGCGTTCGTTCTCGTCGGCCCCGATGGCAAGATCGTCGCCCGGGGGATGCGGGGCGAGGAGATACGGAAGGCCGTGGCCAGGGCGCTAGAAACGGCGATGTAGCCGGCGAAATTTAGGCGATGCCCTCATCATCGCGGGAGGTCAGCCAGCCGAATACCTCGGCGACCGGCAATCGGAAGCCGGGCAGGACCGGCTCGCCGACGAGTTAGCCGTCCTCGGCCAGCCGTTCCGGCTCCTGGCCGGCCCGGTAGACTTCGATCCAATTTCGCTCGGGGTGGATCAGCCAACCGAGCGGACAGCCGTGGCTGATCGCGTGGGAGAGCTTCTCCCTGGTCTTGCGCAACGACGGATCGGGCGAGACGATCTCGATCTGGATATCAGGCGTAAGCCGGCTCGCGTTCACCACTCCCCCGGCCTCGTCCATGGGGCGATGATCGCGAAGCAGGAAGACGACATCAGGGACGATGGAACGTCCCCCGAACGTGCAGCGTAGTTCGGGATAAGATTCCCCCAGCCTTCTGGGCCGGGCAAACTGGTCAAGTCGCACGACCATGTCTTTCGTGATGACACTGTGCTTGGCGTACGGAGACACTTTTCGCCCGATCCGGTCGCCGTAGTATTCAAGATAAGGCCGTTCGTCGATCCGGGGATGACGGAGGAATTCCTCCAGGCCGAGGTTGGCGGATCGGGCGAGGGATGGCCGGGGCATCGCCTGGGTCTCCGGTCCCGTTGCAGTTTTTTTGGTACAGGCCCATTCTGTCCGCCTGTCTGCAATCGGTGAATCGGGATCAATGCACCCCGTTCGGCCCATGACGCCTCGGCGGCTTCGGGGCCTGCGGAGGGTGGGCCAACGCCCGGACCAGCGCCCCGGCCACCGCCTCGGGTCCGAAATTGGGATCGGTCACGTTCACGATCTGGGCGGCCGCCTGCGAGAGCATCAGGTTGATCGACATCAAAGCCTGGCCCGGCAGGGCGTCTCCGCCGGCCCGGAAATCGGTCCGGACCGCCAGGATCGGGATCCCCAGGGCATAGGCCAGGCCGCATTCGAAGCAGGTCCCGCTGTCGGCGTCGGCGCCGTCGAGCACGGCCACCAGGGCCTCGGAGGTGGCCACCCCTTCCACGTCCTTGCGGAAGATCGATTCGGCGTCGGCCGGTTCATGGCCTTGCATCGCGTTCTGGGGCAGGAAAACCTGATGACCGGCCGCTTCCAGGACCTCAGCAACCTGGCGATTCCAGGCGCGTTCGGCCTGGGTGAACAACGGTCCGGCGAAATAAATCCGCATAAGGTCGGGACTCCGGGCGATCCGGGGGAGATGAGGAAAAATGACGTGCACGCGCGCCGGGCGCGCCGGTCGGGTGGATTTTCGCAAGGATATCCGTCGGGGCCGCCGATCAGAAGGGGTGAGCCGGGCGACTCGTCCGCGGCCCGGCTGGTCGTGTCCCTCGGGATTGGTCCGATTCGAGTCGGCCCGGTCGCGGGGCGGATGGTGCAGGACGCGCCGCCGAGCACGCCCAGAAGCCCTTCCAGACGGCCCCGCGGGCCTACCGTTCTCGGGAAAGGAGTTCCCAATGCGCCGCCTCGCCCCCGCCCTGCTCGGGCTGGCGCTGGCCGCCCCCCTGGCGGCTTCGGCCCAGTCCCCCTCGTGCAAGGATTGCGCCCAGGGGTACGTCGTGAACCCCAGCCAGATGCCCAGCAACTTCCGGGCTCCCAAGCTTTGCAGCGATTGCTACAATCGCTACAAGAAGACGGGGGTCTGGCCCCTGCAATCCCCGCCCCCCGGCCAGTTCCCCGTCGCCGGGTCGCCCGGCTACGCCCCCCAGATGGCCGGCCAACCGCAGTACGCCGGCACCCCCGGCGTGAATTCCGGCTACGCCATGAGCGGCGATTCCTGGCAGGGCGACGGCCCCGCCCCGATCGGCGTGATGCGCACCAACTATCGGGCCGGCATGCCCAACGCCGGCTTCAACGGCGCCCCCGGGTATGCCGTCAGCGGCGGCATGCCGGGCGCGGCGATGCCCCAGCGCGGGCCGATCGCCTACGCCTCGCCGGAGGAGGTCTCGCTCCTGGCCGGCCCCTCCTCCGACCGCTCCAACGTGCTCCGCACCTTGATGGGCGGCGGCGGCTGGAGGCGGTGGCAGAATGATCGCGAAGCCCAGCGACGGGCCTTGCACGCCCAGCAGGCCTACGGCGTCGGCTCCGCCCCGTCCGAGCTGCCCGCCAACATGGTCTACGGCGGCGGCCCCCGCTAGGACGGGACCGTCCCGAATCGAATCGTCATTCCCCCGGCAGGCGGCGGGCATCCTTCGATGCTCGCCGCCTGCACCTTTGCGCGGATTGCCTCCAGTCCCGCGCCCGTTCTTCCGATGGTATTCGACGTGGCCCAGGGGCCTTGAGCGATCGGGCGAACCCCGGTAAATCGCGTGGCCCGGATAGCCGCGGAGATCTCGGCGAACTGGCGTGGATCCGCTGAGGAGTTGCGGCGCGCTCGCTGATTTCCAGATGAGAACAGGCGCTCCAGGAGGGAATCACCGCGGGAATCAAGGGAGTGATCATGCGATTCGGACAAGGCAGGAGGGCGGTGCTGACCCTTTGGGCAGCCGGGCTGTTCGCGACGCTGGGCATGGCGTCGACCGCCCGCGCGACCGACTGGTTCGGCGATTGGCACACCATCCCCCGGGAGACGCTCGCCCTCGATTATCGGACCGGCCAGCCGATGCAGGCCCCGGCGATCCCGTTCGGCCACTATGCGAAGGAATCCCTGGGCAGCAGGGCGGCGGGATACATCAACGGCGCCGTGTACGGGGCGAAGGCCGGCCTGATGGGCAAGCTGTCGGCGGCCCATGCCCTCTGCGGCAAGTGCGGCGGCAAGGGTTGCGGCTCCTGCGGCGGCTGCGGCATGGCCAGCAAGGAAGTTTGCGGGGATGCCGGCTGCGGGCTGTGCGCCAAGAAGGGTTCCGTGATGCCGACCTCGCTGGGCTGCGGCGACGGCAAGTGCGGCCTGGGCCATGCGTTCGTGGGCAACGGTGGCCTGCCGGTGGCCTCGCCCCAGGCCCCGTGCGTGGCCCCTTCGAGCCAGGCTTGCGTGAAGGGCGGCAAGTGCCTGCCCGGCCCGATCGTCAAGGCGGGCTGCGGGCCCATGGGATGCGTCGACCCCGGCGATCCCTGCGGCGGTGACCCCGGTTGCGGGATCGGCCTGGGCGGCTGCGGGGCCTGCGGCGGCAAGGGCTGCGGCCTCTGCCTGGGCGCCGGCAAGGGTAAGCTCAAGTCGCTTTTGGGCGTGCCCCACGCCGTGGTGGCCAAGGCCTTCCATATCGGCGAGATCAAGTACTTCAACGGCCCCGGCGGGCCCGTGCCCCTGACGCCCGGCTACGTGCCGTACGTCGTGACGACCCGCTCGCCCCGCGACTTCTTCGCCTTCCCGCCGATGGGCAACGGCGTCCAGCCCGACTATTGATCGGGCCGGTTCAGGCCGCATCGGGATGGATATCGATGTGCGGGCTCGCTGTTCGGCGGGCCCGCACCCGTTTTCGATGGATCGGATTCGGATCGAGATTTGAAGATCAAGGGAGGAGCCAGGATGCCAACCCCGAAATCGTTCCGGATCGCCCTGGGGATGGGCGTGTTGCTGGCCGGTTGGTCCGCCGCCCGACCCGCCTCCGGGCAGATGCCGCAACCGTACAAGCCCAACGTCGAGGAACGCAGCGGCCTGCTGACGCGGTTCAAGCCGATCCAGCCGATCCTGCCGCACGACCAACGGCGCGACGATTGGTACGACACGCGGTGGGCCGACAAGCCCGACATCTCGCACCCGAATAGCTGCACGCACGGCGGCCTGTACGGCCTCCGGTACGCCAATCGATGCACCGAGTCGGTCTACCCCTTCTTCATGGGCGCCCCGGGAGCCAGCACGATCGGCCCCGAATGCAAGCCGGCCGACCACGAATTGATCCGCCTCTACGACAACTTCATCCACCCCTGGCGCCCGGTCGGCATGTACTACAGCAAGGGTTCCTACGTGCCCATCTATGACCTCGATCCCATCGCCCCCGGACCGGGCCCCTTCCCCTATCGGCACTTCTGGACCCACATCCGCGGCGGCTGATCGGCACCGACGGCCCAAAAAAGGTGTCAGGAACCGTTTTTGGACAAAACGGTTCCTGACACCTTTTTGCACAGAGTGGGAGCGCGTTTCGCCGATACCTCATCCTGGATTTCGCGCCGATTCCGGATTCGCCCATTGGCGTTTTGTCCATTTGGATGTACGTTCAGGCAAGGCGGGCCTACCCGCCCCGTCACCATTCGACCGGATTGGGGCGCGAGGGAGGGTCGCCATCGATGAGGACTGCGATACAACTCGGTACCCGTGCGAACGCGTCGGGCATCCCGGCGGAGTTGGGCGAGGCCCTGGCCCGCTACCCGTCGGCCCGGTCGCTTTTCGAGGGTTTGAACGCGTCGGATCGGCGGACCTACGCCGACTTCGTCTCGGCCGCGGAGGACCGCGACGGCCGGCTCCAGCGTGCCGAACAGGCCTTGACGATGCTGGCCGAGCGGGCGGCCTGGGCCGGCGAATCCGGCGAGAACGTGGCCTGACCGCGGCCGAAATCGCCACCCGGCCGACGCCGGACCCTTGACGATGGCGGGCCGGGTGGTAACATGGCGGTTTCCCGTCCCTTCGCCGAGGGGCCTGCGATTGCGCGCGGCCCCCGCGAAGTTGGAAGGATCATGCATCGTCCCGGCCGCCATTCGGCAACGGAGTGGCTCGCGGGACCGGGACCCGGAACGACGTTCTCATGCCCACGATTAATCAGCTCGTCCGCAAGCCCCGCCGACCGGTCGTTTACAAGTCGAAGTCGCCGGTGCTCGAAGCCTGCCCGTTCAAGCGGGGCGTCTGCCTGCAAGTCAAGACGATGACGCCCAAGAAGCCGAACTCGGCCCTCCGCAAGGTGGCCCGCGTCCGGCTCTCCAACGGCAAGGAAATCACCGCCTACATCCCGGGCGAGAAGCACAACCTGCAAGAGCACTCGATCGTGCTGATCCGCGGCGGCCGCGTCCGCGACCTCCCGGGCGTCCGCTACCACATCGTCCGAGGCGTCCTCGACGCCCTGGGCGTCGCCGAGCGGAAGCAGGCCCGTTCCAAGTACGGCGCGCCCAAGAAGGCGGCCGCCCCCGCCAAGGGCGCCCCCAAGAAGAAGTAAACCGACCCGGCCCCGGCCCAGGATTTCGCGAAACCCGCTTACGCTTAGGTACACGGAACCGACATGGCCCGCAAGTTCACCGCCAGCAAGGAACAGCTCCAGCCCGACCCCCGCTTCGGCTCGAAGCTGGCCAGCAAGTTTACCAACTGCCTGATGCGCGACGGCAAGAAATCGGTCGCCCAGCGCGTCTTCTACGGCGCCACCGACCTGATCCAGCAGCGCCTGCCCAACGAGAACCCCATCGACGTCTTCACCAAGGCCGTCGAGAACTGCATGCCGATGATCGAGGTCCGCTCGAAGCGGGTCGGCGGTGCCACCTATCAGGTGCCGATGCAGGTCCGCAAGAATCGCCAGCAGACCCTGGCGATCCGCTGGATCCTCCTCTCGGTCCGCGAGAAGAAGGGCAAGCCGATGCACGTCAAGCTCGCCGATGAGCTGGTCGCCGCGTACAACCGCGAAGGCGCCGCCATCAGCAAGCGCGAGAACGTCCACCGGATGGCCGACGCCAACAAGGCGTTCTCCCACTTCGCCTGGTAATCAGGCCGAGGGCACCGGGTTCCGAGCCGGGGGTCCGGGACGCGACTGGCCCGGAACTTGCCCCCGGCTTTACCGCGCGCCTAGAGTTCCTCCAGCCGAAACCGGCGACGGGAACTACCCATGCTTGATATCCAGAGCGATCTCCAGTTTACCGCAAGCGAGGCCGTCCGGGGCCCTTCGCCCGCGGCGTCCGTCCGCCCGTCCCTCGATGATGGCGCCTTGCTCGACGCCTATTCGAACGCGGTCGTCCGCGCCGTCGAGGCGGTCCGGCCGTCGGTCGTTCATATCGACGCCCGGGGCAGGCAGCGCGGGCACGGCTCGGGGTTCGTTTTCACGTCCTCGGGCTATATCCTGACCAACAGCCATGTCGTTCACGGCGCGAACCAGTTGGCGGTCACCACGAGCGAGGGGTCGAAATGGCCGGCCGAGCTGGTCGGCGACGACCCCGAGACCGACGTGGCGGTGATCCGTGTCCGAGCCGAAGGCCTGCGGGCCGCCATGCTGGCCGATTCGCAGGCGGTGAAGGTCGGGCAGGTCGCCATCGCGATCGGCCATCCTTACGGGTTCGACACGACGGTGACGGCCGGCGTCGTGAGCGCCCTGGGACGGACCTTGCGGGCGAAATCGGGCCGGTTGATCGACGACGTCCTCCAGACCGACGCGGCCCTGAACCCGGGCAACTCGGGCGGGCCGCTGGTGAACTCCCGGGGCGAGGTGATCGGCGTGAACACCGCCATGATCCTGCCGGCGCAGGGGATCTGCTTCGCGATCGCGATCAACACCGCCAAGTTCGTCGCCGGTCGCCTGATCCGGGACGGCCGGGTGCGCCGGAGCCGACTCGGCCTGGGGGCCCAGACGGTCCCCCTGCCCCGCGCCCTGGCCCGACGCCTCGGCCTGAATCCCTCCTCGGCCGTCCTGGTCTCGTCGATCGAGCCGGGCGGGCCGGCCGACCGGGGCCGATTGCTCGAAGGCGACCTCATCATCGGCCTGGAAGGCGTGCCGGTCGCCGGGATCGATGACCTCCACAGGCTCCTGACCGAGGAGCGTGTCGGGGTCTTGACCCGACTCCGCATCCTCCGGGACGACGAGGCCCTGACCCTGGACGTGATCCCCGTCGATGCCGACGCGTCGGCGGGGGACGATCGCCGATGAAGGTCGGGATCGTCGGGACCGGCCGCGTCGCCGAGGCGCTGGGGGGTGCCTGGGCCGATCGCGGCCATGACCTCCGCATCGCCGGCAGGGAGCCCGGACGGGCGGCTGAACTGGCGGCGAAGCTCGGCCGAGGGGCGAAATCGTGCTCGACCGCCGAGCTCTTCGCCGAGGCCCAGGTCATCCTGCTGGCGATCCCCTGGTCCTCGGTCCATGATGTGCTCCGAGAGGCGGGCGACCTCGCCGGCCGGGTCCTGATCGATTGCATCAACCCGCTCCATCCGAACAACTTCACCGAGCTGGCCGACCTGGGAGACGCCTCCTCCACGGCCGATCAGATTCAGCGATGGTCGCCGGGCGTGAAGGTCGTGAAGGCGTTTAACACGGTCTCCGCGGCCACGATGAAGGCCCCCCGTTTCGGCGACCATCATGCCACCCTCCCCTTCTGCGGCGATGATCCTGAAGCCAAGGCTCTGGTCGGCCGCCTGATCGCCGACGCCGGCTTCGACCCGCTCGACGTGGGCGGCGTCGAGGAGGCCTCCTTGCTCGAATCGATGGCGCTGCTGGTGATCCGGCTGGCGGCCCGTCGCCGGATGGGGGCCGACCTGGGCTGGAAATTACTGCGTCGCGACCCGGCGGCCGGCTGATCGGGCGGGATCCGGGCCGGGGCAATCAGGGCCCCTTCGGCGTGATCCCGTCCAGGGCCCGGCGTGCCGCCCGGGAACGCCCGCTCAGGATCATCCCGGCGACCTCGTCCAGTTCCCTGTCGTCGCCGGGCGTGGACTTGCGATCTTGCCTCGCTTGCAGGAGCCGACGGGGAAGTCGGAGGTCGTCGGCCGAGCGGGCGAAGCCGGCTTCGATGAGTTCCCTCCGGCACCGTTGCAGGGTTTCCAGGTCCCGATAGCCGAACTCGGCCGACGGTTCCAGGTTCGTCCCCTCGCCCCAATCGTTCCAGGTCACGAGTTGGACGAACGGGGAACCGCCCGAGAGCGCCCGCCGCAACGAAGTCGCGAAGGTCCTCCCCCCGTCGTCGGGGATCTCGGGGTATCCTTCGCGGGCCTTCGCCCGGGCGTAGATATCATGAAAACGAGGGAACGCGGCCGGCATCCGCACGGGCCAGCCGCCGGCCATGGCGTCGGCCTCGAACCGGTCGATCGCGGCGAGCCCTTGCCCGGGGATCGGCCAGTCGAAGGCGCCGGAAGCGGCCGGGCGCCGTCGGTGTTCGCTCAGGTAGATCGGGGCCTTCGGGCCATCGGGCAGGGCCTGTTTCCACTCGTCATCGGTCAGGCCATCGGCCCCGAACGAGAGGAGCAAGGGACGGCCGTCGTGCCGGGCGTAAGCCGGATGGGCGAACCAGTTCCGGCCCAGCCAATCCAGCTCCCCTCGGACATGGCGGACCCGATCCGAAGCCTTGAGCTTGCCCGCCTCGACGAGCCGGGGCACCGTCTGATCCTCGTAGCAGATGGCGACTTTCATCCCGGCCCGCTCGGCGGCCGGGAACAGGGCGGCCGTGTTCCGGTGCAGAATCGGGTAATCGAAGTGGTCCGACAGGCCGTACCAATCGACGATCAGCCCGTCGATCCCCGCCAGCTTCATGGTCAGCAAGTGAAACTCGATCACCGAGGGATCGCCCGAGTCATAAGGGCCGATGACCGGGTAATAGTGCGAGGCGATCGGCCGCTTTCCCGCCTCGATGCGATCCGGGTCGAAGGCGTTCATCGTCCAGTGCCAGCCCCACACAGGCGAGGCCGGCCTGGCGACGAACCAGGGCATGTAATGCACCAGGATCGTCGGCCTCGGCGGCTCCTCGGCGGCGACAGGGCCGGCGATCGCCAGGCAGGCCAGGCCTGCGAGCATCCAAGGGAATGGGACAATCCGCGCCGGGGAAGTCATCGACCGGGGCAAGCCGTTCTCGGGCATGATCCACCCATCCCACGAATCCGCCGAGCCCGGGACGACCCTCCTGCGGTCGAGGCAAGGCATGGCGGTGCCGTCACGCATCCGAACAGGTCGATCGAATCCCTCGTCGCCGGTTGCGAAGGGACGGGCCGGTCGGCATGCGGGCGGCCTCAGTCTTCCTTGTACCTGGCGGGCGGATCGACCTCGGGCCGGGTAGTCTTCTGCAACTCGGCGGCGACCTCCCCCGCCCCGCGGAAGGCCCTCAAGGCGTTGCCCCCGAGGACCTTGTGGACGTCGGATTCGGAATAGCCGCGCTTCAACAGTTCCTCGGTGATCCTCGGGAAGTCGGAGACGTCGTCGAGGCCGATCGGCCAGCCGTTGATGCCGTCGAAGTCGGAGCCGAGGCCGACGTGGTCGATGCCGGCCATCTTCACGATCTGGTCGATATGATCGCACACGGTGCCGATCGTGCCGCGGACCTCCTTGGCCCCCTTCATCCAGGCCTGGAATTCCTTCTCGAATTCCTTCTCGTCGGGGTACTTCTTCTTGAGCGCCTCGGTCTGGGCGTTGAGCTTGGCGCGGGCGTTGGGGACGAGGAAACCGGAGTAGAAGTTGACCATCACCACGCCGCCGTTCTTCGGGAGTTCCCGGAGGATCGCGTCCGGCACGTTGCGGGGTACGTCGCAGAGCGCCCGGGCGCTGGAGTGGCTGAAGATCACGGGGGCTTTCGACACCCTCAGGGCGTCGGCCATCGTGCTGGGTGCGACGTGGGAGAGGTCCACGAGCATGCCCAGCCTGTTCATCTCCTTCACCACCCGCTCGCCGAACTCGGTCAGGCCGTCGTGCTTGGGGGCGTCGGTGGCGGCGTCGGCCCAGTCGAGCGTCTTGTTGTGGGTGAGCGTCATGTATCGGGCGCCCAGCCGGTGGAAGGCCCGGAGGTACGCCAGGTCGTTCTCGATCGCGATACCCCCCTCGATGCCGATCAGCGAGGCGATCTTGCCGTCCTTCACCGCCTTCTCGACGTCGTCGGCGGTCAGGGCCAGGGCGAGGTCGTCGGGGTAGCGTTCGATCATCCGGTGCACGAGGTCGATCTGCTCGACGACGGTCCGGGCCGGGTTCGGATGGCCGCTGGGGATGTAGACCGACCAGAACTGGGCCTTGACTCCCCCCTTGCGGAGCCTCGGGATATCGGTCTGGCCGACCGGTAGCTTCCGGGCGATGTCGAATTCGGCGAAGGCCATGTCGCCCTTGCGGCGGAATTCCCAGGGGAGGTCGTTGTGGCCGTCGAACAGCATCCCGGCCTGGTGGACCTTCATCGCCCGCTCGGAGACCGGCGGCAGGCCGTCGTCGGCGAGGGCAAGGGCGAAGATCGGGAACGTCAGCGAAACGGTCAACGGCATGGGCCTATCCTCGGCGAGATGCGTCACCCCTGGGCCGACCGATTGTCGGCCAGCGGCCGGCCGCGATGCAACACCCCGTCGGGTCACCGCCCCTTGCGGCGGGCCGCCTTCTTCTCGGGCTCGGCCGGCTGCGCCTCGTCGGCCCCCTCATCGAGCGACGCATAATCGTCCCGGATGGCCTTCGCGATCCGATCGGCCCACCGCTGCTGGGCCCGCCGGTCGAGGCCGTGGTTGGTGGCCTCGTCGTATTCCTTGTTCCAGCGGGCGCAGGTGGCGGCCTGGTCGCGGACGATCTGCTTCCCCTTCTCGCGGAGCGAATCGACCGAATCGCCCCGGAGGCGGAGGATCGCCCGGGAGGCGCAGTGCGCCGACAGGCCGGTGATGTCGAAGTGGCCCTGCTCGTGCCCCAGCAGGGCGGGCGACTGGCGGCCCCGGCGGACCCACCGGTTCTCCTCGACCATCACCTCGATCGACACCGAGCGGACCTGGAAGACGCCGGGCGCCGACCTCCAGTATTCGAAGTTGGTCACGTCGAAGGTGGAGTAGAAGCCGGCGTCGCGGTCGAATCGCGACTCGGCCGGGCCCTCGACGACCCGGAAGTCGTCCCAGCTCAGTTGCCGGGGCCATCCCGTGAGCTTCAGGGGCGGCGGGCGATCGTCGCCCGAGGCGGCAAGATCCGGGGTGAAGGCGGATGCCAGCAACGCCAGGCAGGCGGAACCGAGGCAGGTGCAGACGCGTCGAAGGCCCCTCATGCCTCAAACCCCCAGCATCCGGTCGCGGGCGGTCACGTCCCAGTGGTCGACGACGGCCCCATCCTCGACCACCAGGGCGGTCCGGTGCAGGGCCGAGGTCGGGCAGATGTGCCAGGGCAAGGCCATCGTGGGCGTGCCCGGCGGGAACCGGCCGGCCGTTTCGGGGTCCACCTCGACGACGTAATGCTCCTCGCTCTGGCCGCGGAAGATCGCCCCGGGCAGGTCGGGCAACGCCACCCGGCGCTCGGCGGGCGGGTCCGCGGCGATCGATTTCGAGCCGCAATCGAAGCAGAGGCGGTTCGGCCCCGGCCGGCTGACGACCCGGGTCAAGATGTAGGCCGCCGGCTCGAACGGCAGGTCGGCATAGGTGGAAGCGTAACCGGCATCATGGAAGACGCACGTGCCCGGCGAGCATTCCACGCCGGGGATGCCGCCGGCGGCGTGGATCGGGAAGCTGGGCGTGCCCCCCATCACCAGGCGGGGGACCGGCAGCCCGGCCGCCAGCAGGCGATCGCGGAGTTGTAAGGTCGCCTCGATCCCGGGGCGGGCCGATTCCTTCCGCGCGACGGGGTCGGCGTCGCGGATGTGGCCGTCGTATGCATGGATCCCGTCGGGCTTGAGGCCGGGGAGGGTCGCGAGCTTCCGATAGAGGGCCTCGGCCGCCTCGCCCGGCGCGATCCCGGTCCGGCCCATGCCGACGTCGAGGTCGATCAGCACGGGCAGGGCGCGGCCGCCCTCGCGGACCGCTTCCGAGAGGGCTTCGAGCATCGAGGGGTCGTCGACCACGGCCCGGAAGGTGGTGGACGGGTAGGCCTTCAGCAGGCGGGCCATCCTCGCGATGTTGGGCCCGACCATCGGGTAGGCCAGCAGCACGTCGTTGCCGCCGGCCGAGGCCACCATCTCGGCCTCGGCGATCGTGGCGACCTTGTACCGGCTGATGCCGAACGTGGCGGAGAGCCGCACCACCGCCGGCATCTTGTGCGTCTTCACGTGCGGGCGGAGCCGGTCGGTGCCGCCGGCCATCTCGATCATCCGCTCCAGGTTCCGCCGGACCCGGGCGCGGTCGATCAACAGCGCCGGCGTGGGGATCTTGGCGGGCGAATCCAGGCGGGGCGGCGCGACCACGGGCGTTCCTCCGGCTGCTGGCTGGGGGGAATCGCCCAGGATAACGCGCCGATTGCGCCCGCGGAACGCCCCCGATCGGCTCAGGCGGCGTGGGGCCAGGCCGCCCGGATCAGGGTGAAGAACAGGGCGAGCGCCCCGACCGAAAGGGCCAGGATCCCGACCAGGGCCAGCACCAGGACGGCCCCGACGCCGACGAGGTAGCGGATCGACGGCGCCGAGGGGATCGTCCGGCCCGATTTCGCGTGCCCGGTGACCTCGCGGAGCAGGGCCATGTTCCGCGTGTTGGCCTTGAAGTAGACGTCGAACAGGTCGCCCACGAACGGGATCGCCCCCACGGCCATATCCAGCAGCACGTTCGCCGCCATCCTCGCCACCACGGCGCGGGGCACCGCCACCTTCCGGGCCGCGACCAGCACCAGGGCCGTCTGGACCAGCCCGGTGGCGAAATCGCCGCCGAATGGCAGCAGGCCCAGCAAGGCGTCGAGCCCGAACGAGATCCGCGTGCCGGGCACGGTCACGGCGCGGTCCATCAGCCAGGCGAGCTTGTCGAGCCGATGCAGCAGGTCTCGGTTTTCGACCCCGGCGCCGGCCGGGAGGACTTCGGGCTTGGGGGCGGTGATGGTCATGGGCTCCTCGACGGGGGGCCGGGGGAAAGGCGGTCACGACTCCGGGACGCGAGGGTGGGATGGGCAAACCCCGTGCCGGGCCCCTCGCTTCCGATCGGGCCCGGTGTATCATAGGGCTGCGACGCCCCACCCAGCCAAGCGAGGGCCCGTTTCATGCCCGGATCGGGCGCTGATTCCGCGTTCCTGAACCTGCTCGAAGGCGACGATACCGAGGCCGTCCGAACCCGCGGGCCGGGCCCGGAAGGCTCGTTGCCCCTGACCGACGCCATGCTCCGCGACTGGCCGTCGGGCGACCTCTTCGGCCTGACCCAGAACGCCGGGATGGGCTGGGATCCGGCCGAGTCCGGGCGGCCCAACTTCCTGGTGCTGAGCACCCAGGGGGGCCTCCGCGGCGAAGATGGCCGGCCCGTGGCGCTGGGCTACCACACCGGCCACTGGGAAGTCGGCCTGCTCGTCCGGGCCGCCGCGGAGGAACTCCGCAAGCTCGGCGCCTTGCCCTTCGCCGGCATGGTCTCGGACCCCTGCGACGGCCGGACGCAGGGCACCGCCGGCATGATGGACAGCCTGCCATACCGCAACGACGCGGCGATCGTGTTCCGCCGGTTGATCCGTTCGCTGCCCACCCGACGGGGCGTGCTCGGCGTGGCGACCTGCGACAAGGGCTTGCCGGCGATGATGCTCGCCCTGGCCGGCTCCAAGCACCTCCCCGGCCTGATCGTACCGGGCGGCGTGACCCTGCCGCCGACCGAGGGGGAAGACGCCGGCAAGGTCCAAACGATCGGCGCCCGGTACTCTCGGGGCGAATTGACCCTGGCCGAGGCGGCCGAACTCGGCTGCCGGGCCTGCGGATCGGCCGGCGGCGGCTGCCAGTTCCTGGGCACGGCGGCCACCGCGCAGGTCGTCGCCGAGGCGCTCGGCATGGCCCTGCCCCACTCGGCCCTGGCCCCCTCCGGCCAGCCGATCTGGCTCGACATCGCCCGCCGATCGGCCCGCGCAATCGTCCAACTCGACAGCCTGGGCAGGACCACGGCCGACATTTTGACGGACGCCGCGATCGCCAACGCGATGGCCGTCCACGCCGCGTTCGGCGGGTCGACGAACCTGCTGCTGCACATCCCGGCGATCGCCTTCGCGGCGGGCCTGCGTCGGCCGTCGGTCGACGACTGGCATCGGGTCAACCTGGCCGTGCCCCGGCTGGTCAGCGTCCTGCCCAACGGGCCGACCTATCATCCCACGATCCGCGCCTTCCTGGCCGGGGGCGTCCCCGAGGTGATGATGCACCTCCGGGCCCTCGGCCTGCTCGACGAATCGGCCCTGACGGCGACCGGAGACCCGCTCGCGAAGGTCCTCGACTGGTGGCCCGGTTCCGAGCGCCGGAAGCGGCTCCGCGACCGCCTCTACGAGGCCGACGGCGTCGATCCGGATGAGGTGATCTTCACCCCGGCACGGGCGATGGAGTACGGCCTGACCAGCACGATCTGCTTCCCGATCGGCAACCTCGCTCCGCTCGGCTCGGTGGTCAAGAGCACGGCGATCGACCCATCCGTCGTGGGCGAGGATGGCGTCTATCGGAAGGTCGGGCCGGCCCGCGTCTTTACCCGGGAACGCGAAGCGATCGCCGCGATCAAGGGGCAGGGCGATCGGCCGATCCGGCCGGGCGACGTGCTGGTCCTGATGGGCCGGGGGCCGCTGGGTGCCGGGATGGAGGAGATCTATCAGATCACCTCGGCCCTCAAGCACCTGTCGTTCGGCAAGCATGTGACGGTCCTCACCGACGCCCGATTCTCGGGCGTCTCGACGGGCGCCTGCATCGGCCACATCGGCCCCGAGGCCCTCGCCGGCGGGCCGCTCGGGAAGGTCCGCGAGGGGGACCTCATCCGGGTCGTGATCGACCGGATCCGGCTGGTCGGTTCGATCGACCTGATCGGCGCCGACGGCGTCGAACTGGGCCCCGACAAGGCGGCGCAACTCCTTGCCGGGCGGGCCCCGCATCCGGACCTGTCGCCCGACCCCGACCTGCCCGACGACACGAGGCTCTGGGCGGCCCTGCAAGCGGTCGGCGGCGGCGCCTGGGGCGGCTGCGTCTACGACACCGAAGCCATCATCGCCGCCCTGGCGGGGAACCGCGCATGAAGATCCGATCGGTCGAGGTCCGGCCGCTCACCGGGGCCACCGTCGATGGCGGCTGGCCGCAGGGCCACGAGCCGCAGGAGAACCTGCACACGCTGCTGCTCGTCCACACCGACGGCGGCCTGGTCGGCCTGGGCAGTTGCTTCACCTCGGGCAAGTTGATCGTCGGCGCGATCGAGTTGCTCTGGCCCTTGCTCAAAGGGCAATCGGCGGTCGAGCCCGAGCGGGTCTCGGAGACGCTCCGCCAGTCGTCGTTCTGGCAGGGGCGGGGCGGATCGGTCGAGCATGCCATCAGCGGGCTCGACATCGCCCTCTGGGACCTGATGGGCAAGGCGTGCAACCAGCCGGTTTCCCGCCTTTTGGGCGGCAATTACCGATCGTCGATCCCGCCTTACGGATCGATCCTGTTCGATGAGCCCGACGCGCTGGCGAAAAACCTGGAATCGGTCGTCTCGCGGGGCTTCCAGGCGATCAAGATGGGCTGGCGGCCGTTCGGCCGGCGCGATCGACGGTTCGACGAGTTACTGGTCAGGACGGCGCGAAAGACGGTCGGAGACGGGGTGGCGTTGATGGTCGATGCGGGCGGCTCCGAGCAATTCTGGCCGCACGGCGTCAACTGGGCCCGGAACACCGCGCTCATGCTGGCCGACCACGACATCACCTGGTTCGAGGAGCCCCTGCCGCCGGACGACCTCGAAGGCTACGCCGAATTGACGCGGGTCTCCCCCGTGCCGATCGCCGGCGGGGAGGTGCTCACGCGTCGCCAGGCGTTCCGGCCCTGGATCGAGCGCCGCGCGGTCGATATCCTCCAGCCCGATTGCACCAAGAACGGCGGCCTGAGCGAGTCCAGGCGAATCGCCTGGCTGGCTTCCGAACATAACGTGCAGGTGGTGCCGCACGGCTGGAACACCGCCGTGGGCCTGGCCGCCGATTTGCAGTTCTCCGCCGCGATCCCCGTGGCGAGGTACGTCGAGTACCTGACCCCCTGCGCCTACATCGACTCGCTGACGACGGAGCCGTTCCGAATCGACGACCGGGGCCACCTGCAAATCCCCGAGTCGCCCGGCCTGGGGATCGAACTCGACCCCGACAAGCTCCGCCGGTTCAGCCCCGAACCGGTCGTCTTCTCATGAGGCCGACGTCGGTCCGCTGGCGGATCTTCGGGCTCGCCTGCGGCACGTCGTTCCTGCTCTACCTGCACCGGTACACCTGGAACCTGGTCGGGCCCGAGTTGCAGCAGGATCATGGCCTGAGCAATACCCAGGCGCAGATCCTGTTCTCGCTCTTCTATTACACCTACGCGACCGCCCAGGTCCCGAGCGGCATCCTGATCGACCGCGCCGGCCCGCACCGGTTCCTGAGCATCGGCATCGTCGCCTGGTCGCTGGCCCTGGGCGGCCTGGCGCTGGCCCCCGCCCTCTGGATGCTCGGCGGATTCCGGCTACTTTTCGGGCTGGGCCAGGCGGGCTGCTACCCGGCCCTCACCAAGATGACGCGGAGCTGGTTCCCGGCCTCGCGTCGCACCGTCCTGCAAGGCTGGATCGCGACGACAGCGGGCCGGAGCGGCGGCGCCCTGGCGCCAATCGTCCTGGGTTCACTGCTGATGGGGGCCCTCGGCCTCTCGTGGCAAACTTCGCTGCTGATCCTCTCGGCGCTGGGGATCGCCTGGGGGATCGCCTTTGCGATCGGCTTCCGCGACACGCCGGCCGACCATCCCGGCGTGAACGGGGCCGAACGGGCCCTGATCGACGAGGGCGAGAAGCCGTCGGTGAACGCCCCGACCGAGCGATTCCCCTGGGACCGGGCGATCCGCAGCCGCAGCCTGGCGGCGTTCGTCGCCCAGCAATTCCTGGATGCCGGCTCGGATGTGGCCTTCGTGTCCTTGATGGGGGCCTATTTCCTGCGCGCCCGCGGCTTCGATTTCTCGAAGACCGGCTGGCTGGCCAGCCTGCCTCTCTGGGGCGGCGCCCTGGGAGGGATCGCCGGCGGCTGGCTCAACGATCGGCTGATTTATCGGACGGGCAACCGCCGATGGACCCGGAGCGGGGTCGGGGCGGTCGGCAAGCTGATCGGCTGCGGGATGCTGGCCCTCGTCACCAAGCCCGAGGACGGGGTGATGGCGGCCTTCGTCCTGATGCTGGCCAAGTTCTTCAGCGACTGGAGCCAGCCGACGGTGTGGGGCACCTGCACCGACCTGGGGGGCCGGTTCAGCGCCACCGTCTTCAGCATCATCAACACGGCCGGTACCCTGGGGGGCGTCGCCATGCCGGTCGTCTTCGGCCTGGTGCTCGACGCCTGCACCCGATGGATCGTCAAGGATGACACCACGATCCCCTTCACCGACTGGAACCCGCTGTTCCTGCTGCTGGCCGCGATGTACCTGGGCAGCGGGATCTGCTGGCTCCTGATCGACTGCACCCAACGCCTCGACCTCCCCGAGAAACCCCCGACGATTGCGGAGATCTGATCGATGGCCGACCCGCTCGCCGAGTACCGCTACAACCGGCTCACCTGGCCCGAGATGAATGCGGCGATCGCCGCGCAGAAGCTGGTGATCCTCCCCACCGGCTCGACCGAGCAGCACGGCCACCACCTTCCGCTCGACGTCGACGTCTTCCTCGCCGAATCGGTCTGCCTGGAGGTCGGCCGACGGGCGCCCGACAAGGTTCTGGTCCTGCCGCCGATCTCCTACGGGCTGAACCGGCACCACATCGACTTCCCGGGCACGATCCACATCGAGCCCGAGGTTTTCATCGCCTTCTGCCTGAACGTCACCAAGAGCGTCGCCTACCACGGCTTCCAGAAGATCCTGCTGGTCAACGGCCACGGCTCGAACGCGCCCCTGATCGACCTGGTCGCCCGCAAGACGGTGCTGGAAACCGAGTCGCTCTGCTTCGCCACGACCTATCTCTGGTTCCTGCTCGAAGCCTTCGAGAAGGTCCGCGAATCGTCGGTGATCGCCCACGCCGATGAGTTCGAGACGTCGCTGTATTTGCACCTCGCGCCGGAACGCGTGCAGATGGACAAGGCGGTCGAGGATTACGACCGCGTCGGCAAGTTCACCAGCAGCGACAGCACGGCCAACTACTTCGTCCGGTTCAACGACTACTGGGGCCGCTGGACCAAAACCGGGGTCCACGGCGACGCCACCAAGGGCACCGCCGAGAAGGGCAAGGTCATCTTCGAGGCGGCCGTCAACGGCATCCTCGAAATGGTCGACGAGTTGCGGGCCTGGCCGATCGAGAAGCGGCAGGACATGCACACCAATCCGACCCAGCCCAACATCCGCTGGTAAGGATCGGGCCGGGGAAGGTGCCGGGGCCGGATCAACGGATCCCGACACCTTTCCTGCCCAACAGCCTCAGCCGATCTTGAGCAGCTCGACCTCGAACAGCAGGGTGGCGTTGGGCGGGATCACGCCGCCGGCGCCCCGGCTGCCGTAACCTTCCTCGGGCGGGATGGTCAGGTTCCGCTTGCCGCCCACCTGCATACCGGCGACGCCGTTGTCCCAGCCCGAAATCACCTGCCCGCGGCCCAGCTGGAACTGGAACGGCTGGCCGCGATCGCGCGAGCTGTCGAACTTCTTGCCGTTGGTGAGCGTGCCGACGTAGTGGACCGAGACGCGATCGCCGGCCTTGGCCTCGGGGCCCTCGCCAACTTGCAGGTCCTCGATCTGGGTCTGGAAGTCCGCCATGGGGGTGCCAATCCTGGGGAGAGAGAAGCCCGGGTCGTCGCCGACGGAGCCCGGAAAGATCCTGCATCCTAGGCGACCGTCGCACCCCGGGCAAGGCTCGCGGGCCGGTCAGATCGCCTCGAAGCCCGGGTTCCCGAGGTTCGGATTCAGCTTCAAGGCGGCCTGGAAATCGGCCTCCGCTCCCCGCATGTCCCCCCGCTGCCGAAGGGCCTGGGCGCGATTCCAGTAAGCCATCGCCGTCAATCCCCGCCTTGCCGGATCCGCGTCTTGCTTCGCGTGCTCGATCAACCACGTGCAATCGGCGATGCAGGCGGCCTGGTCTCCCATGCGGATGTGGGTCGTGGCGCGATTGAGATAAGGCAGGCCCCATTCGGGCGCCAGGCGGATCGCTTCGTCCAGGTCGGAGAGGGCCCCTTCCAGTCGGCCGACCCGGCCGCGAATCAGGGCGCGGCTATTGAACGCGTCGGCATCCCGGGGGTTGAGCTCGATCGCCGCATCGCAGTCGCCCAGCGCCTCCTCGGGTTCCTTCATCATGTCGTGGGCGACGCCCCGGGCGAGGTAGACCTGCGCCGCATGGAAGCCCAGACCGATGGCCAGGGTGCATTCCTTCACGCAAGCCACCCAGTCCCCTTGCTGTCGGCGGATCAGGCCGAGTACCCCATGGGCGAAGCCGGCCCCGTCGCCGGATTCGATCACCTGGCGGCAGATCTCCGCGGCCCCGTCCGGGTCGCGGCCGCGGACCCTCCGCAGTTCCGCGAGGCGGACCCGCTGCTCCCCCCGCGTCAGGGGGGCCGGACCGCCCCTCTTGAGGCCGAGCGGCGACAACCAGCTTCCCTCGTAGTGATTCTTCAGCATCAGGTCGAGGAATTCGGACTCGAAGCCGTGGACCTTGAGCCACTCCGTGAGCCCCCGGCCGTCGAGGAGCCTCGCGTCGTGCCTCCATCGGCCCCAACGGATCGACGACCCGTGCTGCAGGCCGATCTCGGCCAGAAGCTCGTCGCCGCCGAACAGGGCGAGGGTGGGCCCCCCCTGGCAGCTGCAATGGCCGAACGTCCTGGGATCGCCGTCGATCTTCAGGGCCTGGGCGAGGCCGCCGATCGCGGCGGGGTCGATCGTCTCGAGGACGACCTCGTCGCCCGTCGCCTTGCCCCCGGCCATCCCGCTGGCGATGGCCCGGACCCTGGTGACCCTCGGCATCAAGGCGTCGAGGTCGGCCTGCGCGGGATCCGGCCCCTGCCGATCGCCATACATGTAGTCGTACATATCACGATCCATGATCGTGGCGACGCCGTTGCCGTTCTCGATCACCACCTGGTTGCCGCCCTGCATCTCCAGGGCGATTTTCGGGCGGAACCGGCCCCGCTCCTCCGGCCGCCTCCCCAAGAACCGATCGAACAGGCCCATGGCGGACTCCCCCCCGGAAATCCAAGCTCCTTCCACGTGCACGCAGGACATGCGCATGCCGATCGTGGAATCGGCCGCTTCGACGAGTCTATCGGCGTCCGGGCGGGCCCGGCAAGCAAATCCCGGGTTGGCCCCGGCCCCGACCCTCCGGTTACCCCCCGGGGCGGCCCCCGGGCGGATCGGGAGGGGCCGATTCGCCGCAGGATCTCAAGGCCTTGAGCTCCTCTTGCAGGCGGGAAAGCTGCGTGGCCGTGCTCGAATAGGACCGCAGCAGCTCGATCGCCTCGCGATTCCGCGTGGCTTCCCGATCCTGCATCTCCCGGAGCCTCCGCTCGTAATAGCGGGCCTGGCCGAACAGGGCCAGCGCCAAGCCGAGGACCAGGATGGCGAGCAGGATGGTACGGATCTTCATCGACGCCCCCTCCCCTCTATTGCCGTGCGATCGGCGGGCGCGAGACAGCCGGCCGGGGGGACCGCCCCGGGCGGGCCTCCGGGCGCGATCCATCAGCCCTTGAACTCCGACCACCGCCAGGCGGTCCGCTTCGGGGCCGAGGCCGTCCAAAGTTCGCAGGCCCTCCGGTAGGACCAGGCCACCCGGGCCTGATGCTCCTCGTTCGCGGGGGCGACGACCGGCAGGTACAGCACGTTCTCCTCGCGACGGGCGAGCACGCGATCGACCAGGATCGCCCGGAGCAGCCAGACCGCTTCGTCCTCGCCCGAGGTTTCCACGCCGATCCAGCCGGTGTATCGGCCGACCACCAGCGGTTTGCCGACGGCCTCCAGGGCCGTTCGCATGGCCGACAGCGACGCCTCGTAGGCGGCCGGGTTGCTATCGACCTCGTCCGGCGTGGCCGGCTCCCAGGCGAACGTCCCTCCCAGTTTCTGCTGGGCGCTGCTCAGGTGGCCGTCCCAGTAGTGGGACGATTTGGTTAGGGCCACCGTCACATTCTTGATTTCCTTCTCCGGCCGGAACGCCGGTCCGACCGGCAGCCGGAGGACCTTGCCGAGCCGCCGCGCGGAGACGTTCTCGGCCGTCACGGCGAACTGGAGCCAGGCCGCTTCCTCGGCGGAGGAGCACGGGACGCCGATCCAGTTGGGTTCGGCGTCGGGTACGGTCGAGATCCCGGCGGTCAGGCCGACGGCCCGGGAAATCTCGGCGGCAACCTCGGCGGTCCGAGCGGGATCGGCCTCCGCCTCGGCCTTCTTCACCGGCTCCATCAGCTTGCCGCGATGCGGCGGGCCGCCGGCCAGGGCGAGGTCGCAGAAGGTGGTCCAGATCTGGTCCCACGCCACCTTGCCATCGGGCCCGTACTTCAACGTGGCCGAGCCCATCGAGGTGGGGGACACGTCGGTGTAGCAGTGCAGGTAGCGGTCGGGCAGGAGGTCCTTGATCCGGGCATCCAACGCCGCAAGTTCCTCGGCGACGTTCCGGGGGGGGATTGCTTTCATGGCGGGGCTCCTGCTGTTCCACGGGGCCGGCTTGCGCCCAGTTTATCAGCAATCCGCGGCCGGTTCCCGCTCGCGAGCTGCAGGCGGTAGACGGCCCTGGGTGATCCGATCGGAAATTGGGATGTACAGCGGTTCGATTGCCGGTGCCTTGCGCTGTAAAATGGAGGGTCGAACCCGTCAAGCGATGACCCGTTTATGGACAACCTCGGCGAGCGTCGCATGCGATTTACGCTGAGGCAAATCCCGCCCCACAGCTTCCGACCCCGGAAGAATCGGGGCGTCGGCGGCGATCGCGAGCCGATCTTCGAGCCCTACGAGGAGAGCTTGCCGCTCCAGTCGGGCTTCTACTCGTACGCCATCGACGTCGACGGCCATTTCCGGGTCCGTTGGGGGAATACCCGGTCGCATGCGGCGATGACCGGTCGGACGGCCGTCGCCGGTGCCGGCCATTTCCGCGTGAACCGCGCCGGCCAGGTGGTCGAGATTTTCTGCGGCTCGTCGGATTATCCGATCCGGCTCGATGGGCCCTCGGATCGGCTTGTCGGCTACATCATCCGGGCGTTCGCGGGCCATCCGGCCTTCAACCTGAACCCGAAGGCCCTCTTCGAATTCCGATCCGATCGGTTCGTCACGTTCCGGGTCGATGCCCAGGGCGCGGAAGTCGACGACATCGCGGCCCGACGGGCTCTCCTCGATTCCGAAGGCGCGGGCGAGACGGTGGCCCCGCCGATCTCGTCCGAGCAAACCACCGGATTCGACGCCTACGTACCCCCGACCCCGCCTCGCCTCTATTCGATGCATCACGACCAGATCATTTCCGGCCTGGAAGACGAAGCGTTCCAATATGGCGAGCCGATGCCCCGGCTGAAGCCCGGCGATTCGCTCCGGGTCGGCAAGAGTAATTTCATCGTGGACGGCCAGGGATTCCTGGTGGTCGGGGTGACGGGACACCAGATCCTCTCGGGGGGCCGGGAAGTCGGCGGCGCGGGCCACCTTCATATCAACGATTCGGGCGAGGTCACCCGGGTTGAGGCCAACTTCAGCGGCCACTACCGGCCCGAGCTGGACGCCGATTACCTGCGGTACATCTTCAGGCTGATCACGACCCACCCGCTCCTCGCGATCGCCCCGGCATGCGTCTATGCCGGCCGGAGATTCCGGGGGATGGAGGCCGTCGCGCCGGTGGTCACGTTCACGGCCGAGGACCTCGCCTCCGATTCCGACGATCTGGAGCGCTTCCTGGAGTCGCTCTGACCCGCCGACCGGGAAAGGACGCGCCTATCCCGCCGGTTCGGCCGGTCGATCGGCTTCGCCCCGGGTCAGGGCCCGGACGGCCTCGTCGATCGCGCCGGTCCCTTCCGGGGCCGGCTCGGCGGCCAGGGGCGTTCCCGAGGTGTTCTTGCCGTGCACCCAGTCGTGCGCCTCGGCGAACAACTGGCGGATCTTGGCGTGGTAGAGCAGCCGGTTGACCTCGTCGAACGTGCCCCAGTGGTGCCAGTGGCCGAACGGGTCGGGCACGTGCTCGGACGATCGCGTGAGCGACGCGTTGTCGTGGACCTCGACCAGGAAGTAGGTGACCGTCTTGAGCACCTTGCGGCCCCGCCTCACGAACGTGTAGGAGAGGTTCCGCTCGAACCCCTCATGGAGGCTCCACGCGCTCAGGCCGGTCTCTTCCAGAAATTCGCGCGAGGCGGTCTGGCGGGGCGTTTCGCCCTGTTCCATGCCGCCCTTGGGGAACTCCCAGCGGGCCCGAGGATTGCGCACGGTGGCCGAATGCAGGACGAGGTAGCGGGTTTGCCCCTCGTCGTCCCGCATGAAGGGGATGACCCCGGCCGATCGCTCCTGGAAGAAGTTCATGTCAAGCGTCACGGTCCGGCGGGGGCGTCGGGATCGAGGGGATCCTCGTCCTCGTCCGCCACCGCAACCAGGCCCAGGATCCCGCCGGGCTCGACCCGTTCGTCTTCGCGCCGCCGGATCTCGGACAATCGTCCCGATCGGGGCGCGGGGACATCGAACGTGGCCGGACCGACGAGCACCTCGACCAGCCGATCCCCTTCCCAGATCCGATCGCCCCGCGCGGCGAACCAGTGGCTAACGACGATCGGCTCGTCCGCACCGGTCCCCAGGTCGGGGAGGACGACGGCCTCGAGTCGCATGACGGACCCCGGGCACCCACACTCCGCCAACTCCGCGAGGACGGACCACGCCTCGGCGGCATGCGATCCTTCCCGCGTTTCTCACCAAAAATCATACCGCCGGGACGCTTTCTTCGCCAGTGCGATTCGCCTCGCGGTGAAAGGCTGAAACATGCGATCCTGAAGGCGGGTCTCCTCGGGCGGAGGACCCGACTCCTCAACCGATGCCAACCCCGGAGGACGGATGACCGTCTCGCACCCGACCCAGCGATTCGCGGCCCTGGCAATGCTCGCCCTGGCCGCCGCGGCCACAGCGCGGGCCGATGATGCCCCCCTGCCCCTGAATCGGATGATCGGCCAGCGGGCCGAGGACTTCGAGCTGACCAACACGCTCGACGCAAAGCCCATTCGCCTTTACGGATACGCCTTTCAGAAGGACGCCGCCGTCGTCGTCTTCATGGGCACCGATTGCCCCGTCGGCAACCTCTACATGACCCGCCTTGCCGAACTCGCCAAGAAGTATGAGGACAAGCGGGTCCAGTTTCTCCTGGTCAACAGCAACGCCTCCGAACCCGCCGAGAAGGTCGCCGAGCACGCCCGATCCTACGGCATCACCTTCCCGGCCCTGAAGGACGAGGGCAACAAGCTCGCCGACCAGCTGATGATCGAACGGACCTGCGAGGCCCTCGTGCTCGACGGCCAGGCCAAGATCCGCTATCGGGGGGCGATCGACGACCAGTACGCCAGGAAAGGCCGGAAAGTCGAACCCGCCCACGACTACCTCGTCGCCGCGCTCGACGCCGTCCTGGCCGGCAAGGCCCCCGAGACGCCCGCCACCCCGGTCGAAGGATGCCTGATCGAACGCGCGGCGAAGTCGGAGGACAGCAAGCCCAGGGGCCCCCGCGTCCACGCCGCCGCGCCGTCGATCGCCGCCTACTTGTCGGAACTCGACGCCAAGGTCAAGGTCGGGCCGGTCACTTACGCGAAGGACGTCGCCCCGATCGTCCAGAACAAGTGCCAGGCCTGCCACCGGCCCGGCCAGGTCGCCCCGTTCTCCCTGCTCTCTTATGACGACGCCAAGCGATGGGGCCCGACCCTCCGCGAGGTCGTCGCCGAGCGCCGGATGCCCCCCTGGCATGCCGACCCCCGCCACGGCCGGTTCGAGAACGACCGCAGCCTCTCGCCCGAGCAGCGCGCCACCGTGCTGGCCTGGGTCGATCAGGGGATGCCCCTGGGGGACGCCAAGGACCTGCCCGAACCCCGCTCGTTCGCCGAGGGCTGGACGATCGGCAAGCCCGACGTCGTGATCGAGATGCCCGAGCCGTATGCCGTCCCCGCGCAGGGGGTGGTCAGCTACCAGCTCATCCGCATCAAGGCCCCGTTCGACAAGGACACCTGGGTGCAGGCGGCCGAGGCCCAGCCCGGCGACCGCTCGATCGTGCATCACATCATCGCCTACGTCGTCCCGGCCGGGAAGAACATGGGCGAATCGGTCCGCGACGGCCACCTCTGCGGCTACGCCCCCGGCGAGATGCCCTCGATCTACCCGAAAGGCACGGCCAAGTTGATCCCCGGCGGCGCCGACATCGTCTTCCAGATGCACTACACGCCCGACGGCAAGGCGAAGTCGGACAAGTCGCGGCTGGGCATCATCCTGGCCAAGGATCCGGTCGAACGCCGCGCCTACACCCTGGGGATCGCCAACCCGGCCCTGCGGATCCCCCCGGGCGATTCCAACTACGAGGTGAAGTCGCGGTTCACCTTCCCCTGGGACGCCAAGCTGATCGCCTTCATGCCCCACATGCACCTGCGGGGCAAGGACTTCCTCTACGAGGTCACCTACCCCGGCAAGGACGAGCGGGAAACCTTGCTCTCGGTCCCCGCGTACGACTTCGGCTGGCAGAGCTACTACCGATACGGCGAGCCGATCGACATGCCCAAGGGAACGCGGATCGACTGCACGGCCCACTTCGACAACTCGGAGGAGAACCCGTATAACCCCGACCCCAAGAAGGCCGTCCGCTGGGGCGAGCAGACCTGGGACGAGATGATGATCGGCTACATCGACTTCAGCGTGAAGGTCGAGGATGTGCCGAACATGCAGCCGAATCGGAACGGGGCGGGGAGCGTCCGCGAGGTGCTCCGCACGCTCCAGGGGCAACCCCCGGCCCAGAAGCCCGCCGAGCCGGCCAGGAAGCCCGAGTAATCGGCCGTTCGCCGTGGTCCCGAAGGAACGGCCGGCGCACCAGGGTGGTGGGCCGGCCGTTCGCTTTTCGCCCCGGATCAAACGGCCCGCCACCTCCGCCCGGCGGCGGCCGCCGCCACGATGGCGAGCCCGGTGCCTGCGAGCAGCAGCGAGGCCGGTTCGGGCACCAGCAGGACGGTCGCCCGGGTGCGACTCGTCGCGCCCGCATCGATCGTCTTCGACCACTGGTAGCCGCCGGTCCAGTCGCCCGGCCCGAAGTTGGCCGCCGTGCTGTTGAAGTTGTCCACCGCGTTATTGGTCAACTGGGTGCGGATCGTCGAGAACGCCGCGTTCCGGTAGCCCAGGAAGCCCGCCGAATCGCCGATGTAGTCGGCGGTCCAGCCGGGGTCGGTGACCGTGATGACGGGGATCGTCCCCCCGGACCGGGGCGTGTAGGCCCCCGAATCGTCGTCGCGGGTGCCGCCCAGGTCCAGGTCCAGGTAGTGGAACAGGTCCACCGTCGCCGCCTGGGTCCCGGTGTTCCGGATCGTCATCGTCGAATCGAGCTGGAGCTTGCCCAGGCCCAGGCCCAGCAAGGTCCAGGTCATCGTGCCGGTCAGGGTCGGGCTGATCGTGAACGTCGCCGTCGCCTCGTTCCCGGCGCCGTTGACGGTCCACACCGGGTTGGCCGCATGGAAGGCCGATTCGCGGGTGTCGCCGGCCAGTCGATACCACCACCACGACTGGAACGCCTGGTTGGGATTCCCCCCGCCGCCCGCCCTCAGCACGATGCTGGCCGGGGAACCGTCGGCCGCGCCCGGCACGTCGCCCAGGCTGAACGTGGCGTCGCCGCTGCTGAGCGAGAACGTCGCCTGCGCCCGGGCGTCGGCCGCCAGGGACGCCAGGGCCGCGGCCGCCAGGAACGCCCGGACCGCGCAACTTGACCGCTTCCATCGACTCGCCTTCATGAACCGCTCCTTCCCCTCGGGGTGAAAGCCGGGACCTGCCCCTCGCCCACCTCCTGGTCGGCTCGCGCAACCATGCCCCAACCCCCCGGCGATGGGCCGGCGAAGCGAGGGGACCGCGATTCTTCGGCAAACAACGCAACCGACGCATATCCCCGCATGCCTGACGCGTCGGTTGAACATGGGGCGACGGATTGGCGTCGCCCGATTGCGAAGTGGAGCAGGACCGATCGGCCTTCGCAAGGTCTCGGCGGCGTCAATCCGGCCGCATCGCCGAAAAGCAACGTGCCGACGAGACGTCCGTCCCCTGGTAAAGGGCGGGCGACCGGGCTATCGTTGGACTCGGCCCGACGGATCCCCGGCCGCTCTCCCGATGCGACCCGCATCGAGCCGGATCGATCGCGGTCGGGCCGGACCGCCCAGATCGAACGTCGAGGAGGTAAGGCCGATGTCCCAACCGACCAAGCCCGCGGTCGAATGCCCCGATTGCGCCGGCGAGCCGCCGGTCTCCCGCCGCGATTTCGTCCGATCGGTCGGCACCGCCGCGGTCGCCGGCGGCCTGCTCGGCCGGCTCGCCTCGCCCGCCAGGGGGCTCGTCCTGCCCGACGACAAGGCGATGAAGCGGCCCGCCGAGACGGCCGCGACCCGACTCTACGAGTCGCTCACCGACGACCAGAAGAAGTCGGTCTGCTTCCCGTTCGACCACGCCCTGCGCAAGCGGATCAACGCCAACTGGCAGATCACCCAGCAGACGATCGAGGACTTCTTCAACGCCGACCAGCAGAAGCTCATCGAGGAGGTCTTCCGCGGCGTCACCAGCCCCGACGGCTATGAGCGATTCCAGAAGCAGATGGAGGAGGATTACGGCGGCCTCGGCTCGTACCACGTCGCCCTCTTCGGCAAGCCCGGCTCGGGCCAGTTCGAGTTCGAGATGACCGGCCGGCACCTCACCATCCGCGCCGACGGCGACAGCCTCGAAAGCACCGCCTTCGGCGGCCCGATCATCTATGGCCACGGCGCCGGCGACGGCCAGAAGGGCCTCCCCGGCAACGTCTTCTACTACCAGACGAGGAAGGCCAACGAGGTCTTCCAGGCCCTCGACGGCAAGCAGCGCGACAAGGCCCTGATGCCCAAGGCCCCCAACGAGGCCGAGGTCCCCATCCAGGGCAACGCCGGCAAGTTCCCCGGCATCGCCGCCGCCGAGCTGTCCTCCGACCAGAAGGACCTGCTCGAATCGGTCATCAAGGTCATCCTGGCCCCCTACCGAGAGGCCGACGTCGCCGAGGCGCTCGACATCCTCAAGCAGGGCGGCGGCCTCGACAAGCTCCACCTGGCCTTCTACAAGGACCAGGATCTGGGCGACGACCACGAGTGGGATATCTGGAGGCTGGAAGGCCCGACCTGGGTCTGGCACTTCCGCGGCGCACCCCACGTCCACGCCTACGTCAACATCGGCAAGAAGGCCTGAGCCGATCGGATCCCTGATAGCCCCGAAGGGGCGGCCGTGAGTAGCCAGGGGCGTGAGCCCCTGGACCCGGCATGCAGCAACAAATGGCCCCGGCACGGCGCCGAAATCCCTGAAAATCAGGGGATTTCGGCGCTGTGCCGGGGCAGGAATCCGAAGTCGACGCGGATTCCAGGGGCTCACGCCCCTGGCTACTCACGGTCGCCCCTTCGGGGCTGGGGATCGGCCAAATGGGTGCGACTCGATCAGGCACCGCCCCGGGAGAAGGCCGTGAACGAAGGTCCGGCGGCGGAGGGCTTGCGGGGTGGTCGGTCCCGGGCGACAGGGTGACTTCGACACGGCACTGGGCGAGTCGTTCAGCGACCACGTTAGCCCGCCCGTCCTGTTCGAGGATGCCTCCCGCACGAATGCTGTGGGCGGTCTGGCTGGCCGTCGGGCGTGAGGTGACGCCCGCCCGCCTGGCCGAGTTGGAGGGGCCGCAGGTGGCCGCCCTCGCCCGCCGGATCGGCGAGTACTTCGGCTGCGAGCCGCCGTCCGAGGCCCAGGTGCGGAAGGCCATCGCCCAGACCCTGTTCCGTTGGCCGGTCGGCTCGCTGGACGAGGAGGCCGAACCAGGCACTGCGGCAGACGGCGGGGCACGCTAGGCTTCCGGGAGTTCGTGGGTCGGCGTACCCTGCCGCTGCTGATCTCGGTCGTTCGCTTCAGGTCTCCAGGTTCCTCGCCGTCCCTTACCCTCGGCCGAATCCCCTCCCCGCCCTGCCGGCCGGGTTCAGGAACTCGGCGAGCGAGGGGATCCCCTTGATCCCGAGGCCGTCCAGCGCGCCGGGGGGCGCCTGGTCCTGGATCGACTTCAACGCCTGCGGCAGGAAGTCGGCGGCCGATTCTGCGGTGAAACCCGCCTGGCTCAGGCTGCCCAGCAGCGAGGCGGCGTCGCCCCCCTTGCTCCCGCCCAGGATCTTGCCCGCCATCCCGAGCAGTCCGCCCAGCAGGTCGCCCCCGCCGCCGCCGGCAGATTCCTCGGCATCTTCGCCCTTCGACGACTTGCCTGCCCCCATCAACTCGCCGGCGCCCGGCAGGCTGTCGAGGATCTTGCCGAACCGCTCCGGGTCCTGGCTCTTGACGAAGTTCAGCAGGATCCCGAGCCCCTTCTCGACCAGGCCGGGCTCCAGGCCCGTCGCCTTTGCAATCTGCGCCACGATCGGGTTCATCGATCTTTTCCTCAAGGTCGGAAAACCGGGCACGATCCGCCCGAAATTCCGGGCGGACGCGGCTTTACCCCGCAAGCAAACTCATCCTAGCCGACCCCGACCCCGGAATCTCCTACCCAACCCGGGCACTTTTTTTCCAGACGCAATCTCCTCCCAGTAAAGGCTTTCGGAAAAATCCGCGGGACAGCCAGGACAGACCCCGCCTTCTTTTCGTATTAACCATTTTGTCGAGTCCGCCCATAAGACCCAGTTCCTGGAGACGAGCCATGAACGCGTGCGACGTGATCACCGAGTTGCCTTCCGCGGATGAAGCGGAGCGGGCCGAGCCGGCCGAGGGCCGTTCGCGGCAGGGCCAGGGCGGCGGGCCGAAGACCTCGTTCGGCAAGGCGGCGTCGAGCCAGAACGCGACGACCCACTCGCTGACGTCGACGGTGGTGGAGAACCTCCCCACCTACTTCGAGGCCGACGTAACCGAGCGGATCGGGGCGTATGCCGCGGATTATACGCCGCGGACCGATTCGGACTGGAGCCTGGTGCGGATGGCGGCCCTGGCGTTCGTCCAGCATCAGGAGGCGCTCAACGAGCAGATGTATTATCTGGCCGACCGCGCCTGCCGCGCCCAACATTGCTGGAAGTACCAGCGGATCGACGAGGTGGCGAGGATCTCGAATCGGCTGGCGACCCGGCCCTCGGAGAAGGTCGCGGCGTTGATGCTCAGCGCGGCGGGTGCGTCCAGGTTGCTGGAGCAGTGGAAGATGCTGGGCCGGGCCCTCGACAACTGGGGCACCTGGGAAGAAGGGCATCAGCGGATGGCCTTCGACCTGCTCGGCATGGACGAGATCGAGCGGCCGCTCGACATCCACGGCGTTGCCAACGGCTCGAAGGAGGTCCGCCGGGCGCTGGTTGATCGGCATGTCGAGGAGTTGCAGGGGCTGATCTCGGGCGCCTTCGCCGAGGAGGACGAACGCCTCCGCGACGGGGCCCTCAAGGGCAAGGGATACCTCAACGAGCCGGGCTTCCGGCGGCTGGTCTCCTACGAGCGCCGGGCCCTGCGGATGAACCAGGATTGCCTGGCCGAGCTCGAACGCCGCAAGGCCGAACGCGAAGCGGCCGAGCGTGAGGAAGCCGCGACGCAGGCCCAGGCCCCCAGGGACACGTCGATAACCGTGGCCCCGGACCCGAAGTCACCTCTCGAAAACCGCCCGAGGGCCCTGCCGGGGCCGATCGATTCGATCCCGGCCGCCCCGACGACGGCCCGAGCGAACGCGCCCGACGATCGCCCGAGCACCCAACCGGACGCCCTGGACCCCCGGGAGATCGCCCGAGAACGGGCCAGGAGACGGGCCGAAAAGAAGGCCGGCCGACGGCGCAACCGTTGAAGGACTCCGTTGTCGCTCGATAAGGAATGGCCGCTTCCCGGGTGTCATGCCCGCGTCCTCGTGGGCATGCCACCCGGAAATGTGCCGATCGAGGAGTCCTGCCCGCGAATGCCCCCGTCCCAGCCCCGGACGCCGCTCCGATTATTCCGCGTGCGAAATCGAACTTCCGGTTGTAACGACGGCCGGGGTTGTTGATCGCGAGAAATCGCCGCCAGGGATGGCCCGCCCAGCCCATCGACGCGGCCGGCCATCCCTGATAGATTCGGTGCGGCCGGCGTCAGGGATGCCCCGGGTGACGGGGGGGCTGCGCAGGCAAACCACGGAGGCGAGCCATGACGAGCCGATCCTGGGCGGTCCTGGGGACATCGCTGGCCCTGTGCCTGGCGGCGAGTGCCGTCAGCCAGGTGCCCAAGCAAGGCACCCCCAACCCGGCCGCGGTCCCGGTGCTGCCGCCCGACGCGCAGGCAGAGCCTGACGTCGCCGCGCTCCAGCAACGGATCGAGAACCAGCGCCAGGCCGACCTCCGCGAGGCCCGCGAGATCGTCGATCGCCTCCGATCGCGGGTCCACTCGCTCCAGCAGCAGATGCAGAAGGCCGAGGGGGACCTCTACCGGGCCGAGTCGCTGCTCAACAACCTGAACCAGGCCCCGTCCCTGACCGATCCCATCGGGCCGGAGTTGGAAGCGATCCCGACCCCCAAATCGGCATCGTTCCGCCGCAAGGCGGCCAATGTTCCCCTGGACCAGCCCAAGGACGAGCCCCCTCCCATCATCCTCGCCCCAGTCGAGCTGGGCTCCGAACCCCCTCCCTTGAAGGCAGGCACGCTGGAACCGGTGCTTCCGACATCGCCCGTACCCCTCCCCCAGGCGACGCCCGTGAGCCTGCGCGATCCGAGTCCCCTCACGCCTAACGACGTGAGGAGGCAGGAAATTGAGCGACAGATCGAGCAGTTGCAGGCGGAACGGGCCCGCCTCGAAGGTGGTGCCTCCGCGATCCCCTGATTTGCAGCCCCATCGGGGCGGCCGTGAATAGCCCGGGGTGGAGCCGCAGCGAACCCCGGGACTTCGCGAACGTTGCCGAATCCCGCCCCGACACGGCGCCGGAAACCCCTGAAATTCAGGGGTTTCCGCGCCGCGTCGGGGCCCTTTTTGTTGGATAGGCCGGGGTGACCCGGGTTCCGCTACGCTCCACCCCGGGCTATTCACGGCCGCCCCTTCGGGGCTAAAGACTCGCCCGATTCGCGCAGCTCGACCGCGAGCCGCCTCAGGCCGGATTCCTGGGCCGGTACTGCTTGGTCAGGGCCCGGTCGATCTGGTCGGGGGCTTCCAGGCCGAGCTGGAAGGCGGCCTTGTTGAGCCGCGGCGGCCGAGTCGAAGTTGGTCTGCTGCGCCGACGCCGCGTCCCACAGGACGAACCGTTCACTCCCCTGGAAATCCAGGTAGCTGATCGCCAGGCTCTGGTTGCGGTACGGCCAGAGGGCCACGATCGGCCGGGAGGCCGAGGTGGCGCCGATGAACGGGGGGACCATCAGCTCGATCTGCTTGTGGTTCTTCATCCCCTGCACCGCCAGCGTGCCGGCCGAACGGCCCCGGACCGACGCCACCACCACCAGGCGATACGGCCCCACCGCGACGCCCCTCACGCCGGCGCCCGCCGTCCGGTTGTGCAGGGCTTGCACCGCCTCGCGGTTCAGCTCGCGGAGCTCGCCATGGTTGAGCCGGACCGGGTCGGGGCTGACCAGGCGGATCACTTCCTTGTAGTCGTCCTCCGGCTCGGCGCGGATATCCTCGAAACTCCGGGGGTTGATCGTCAACGTGCCCGAGACGCCCGGCGAGGGCCGGGGCGCGGCCTCGTCCTCGACGATCACGGCGGCGTCGCCCGGCAAGACCGGGTCTTCCTCGAACGACCCCAGCGAGGCGTCGAGTTCGCGGATGTCCTGCTCGGCCACCTTCCGCCGGATGGCCCGGTCGAGGCGAATCCCGGGGTCGGGAAGGCCCAGGTTCTTGCTGACGGCGTCCCAGAAGGCCTCGCCGCCAGACCGGAGCCGCCTCTGCCAGTGGGCCCGCTCGATCAGCGGGTAGACCACCTCGGGCCAGAGGTCGATGCTGGCCGGTTCCTCGGCGGCCCGAGTGGTCGCATAACGGAGCACCACGTTGCGGAACGTGGCGTCTTCCCTCCAGAGCTCGGTGACCCGGTTCCATCGGGCGACCAGCTGGTCATCGACCTCGTCGCGGGCCGGCGCGACCCGCTGGAGGTCGGCGATCGCCTGGGGCATCAGGCCGGGGTTGAGCACGCCCCGGCCGTCGACCAAGGCCCGCTGCGCGTAGGGGCTCGCTTCCAGGAGCCGCTGGCGGGCCTGGCGGAACAGCTTCCGTCGGGCGGGATTCGACCGGCAGGCGAGGTACTTCACGATCACCATCGGGCTGAGCAGGGGGCGGACGTCGAACCGCCCCTCGATCAGCTCGGCCGACTCGGCGATCGCGGCCTCGGTGGCCCCGGCGCGGACCATCGCGGTCATCCCCAGCAGCAGGCGGGCCCGGTCGGCGTTGAGCGGGTCGAGCGGCCGCCGGAGCAGGAAGCCCTTGCGGCGGGATCCGCCCAGCAAATAGGCCAGATAATGGCCGCAGAGGTAGCGATCGGAGGGGGTCAGCTCGACCGGCCCGACGAGCACCCGATCGAGCAGGCGTCGGGCCAGTTCGCCCCCGGGTTTCGCCGCGACGATCCCCCTCGCGGTGGTGCGGGTCGGGGGGGCGGGGCTATCGACCGTCACCCGGGCGGCGTCCGGATCGGCGGGTGTCCCGGCGGGCAGCAGCGCGGTGGCGCTGAACTGGGGGGATTCGGCCCGGAGGTGGCCGCCCTGGGCGACCAGGTCGCGGAGGGCGTTGGCGACGACGGCGCCGCTGGCGGGCCGATCGTCGGGCGCCTTGGCCATCATCGTCAGGATGAGCAGTTCGAGCGACTCGGAGAGGGATGGATTGCGGGAGCGGGGCGGGTCGGGCTGGCCGTGGACCTGCTGGCTCATCACGGCCATCGGCACGCCTGAAAACGGCGGGCTGCCGCAGGCGCATTCATAAAGGATCACGCCCAGGGCGTAGAGGTCGGTCCGGTGGTCCAGCTTCTTGCCCCGGGCCTGCTCGGGGCTCATGTAGTGGGGCGTGCCCTTGGTGTTGCCGGTCTCGGCCGCCTCCTCGGCCAGCAGCGACAGGCCGAAGTCGGAGAGCTTCGCCTGGTCCACGGAGGTCAGCAGGATATTGGCCGGCTTGACGTCGCGGTGGATGATCCCCTGGCGGTGGGCATAGTCGAGGGCGTCGGCCACCTGGGCCAGGATTTGTAGCCTCAAGGCCAGGTCGATCCGCTTCCATCGGTGGTGGAAGCTGGGGCCGTCGACCTTCTCCATGACGAGGTAATAGAGGCCGTCGGAGAGGCCGAAGTCATAGAGACGGACGATGCTGTCGTGGAGCAGCCGGGCCAGGATCTGGGCTTCGAGGCGGATCTTTCGGCCGGCTTCCTCGCCGCCGAGTTCCTTGAGCACCTTGATCGCCACGACGCGGCCGAGGAGCAGGTCCGTCGCCTCGTAGACGGCGCCCATCCCCCCCTTGCCCAGCTCCGCATCGATGCGGAACCGCTGATTCAGCGTCGAGCCGATCACCCAGGCACCCCCCCGCGGCCGCGTCCCCCGGAGAAAGCGATCTTACGCAAGTGGCTCTGGGGGCCGCAACTTGCTGGCATCCCAATCCATTCCGAGGCCGGCTTCCCGAAAAGCTCAAGTCGGATGGGAGCCACATCCGATGATCCGGAAGAGAGACTCTCCCCGGGGGACCTAGCATCATGGGCTCGGCCGATACGCAACGGGTTCTGGTAGTGCCCGGATCGGAACTCGATCGACTGGGTCGGTTCCAGGGGTTTGACGCCCATGTGGATCGCTATCTGCAGGCCCTTCTCGCCCCCGGCCTGGCCGGTTTTCGGCCGCGCTCGGAAGTCGAGGACGACCCGAGCCTGAAACAGATCATCCCTTACGTGATCTTCCGCAGCGGCGACCGCGTCTTCTGCTACACGCGGGGCAAGTCGGGGGGCGAGGCGCGATTGAAGCGTCTCCGATCGCTGGGCGTCGGCGGCCACGTCGACGAATCCGACGCCGACGGCCGCGCCACGCTGGATGCCTACGAGCTGGCGCTCCGCAGAGAGCTGGAAGAGGAAGTCGCCATTGAAAGCCCGGGCACGATCCGGCCGGTGGGCCTGATCAACGACGACAGCAACCCGGTCGGCCGGGTGCATCTCGGCGTGGTCCACGTCTACGAACTGGAGCGGCCCGAGGTCACCTCGCGCGAGGATGCGCTCGCGGATGCCGGCTTCCTGACGGTCGAGGAGCTGGTCGCGGCGCGGGACGGGTTCGAGACCTGGTCCCAGATTTGCATCGACGCGTTGCTCATCGCTCCCCGGTCGGGGTAAGGAGCCCCGCCCGAAATCGGCCGGTTTTCCGGCCGCCAGGGCATTGCGATCCGGGGAGCAAGCTCGCTAAAATGGCGGGCCGCTGGTCCAGGATCCCGGCTCCTCTCCGCCGCAGGATGCTCGCCATGTTGCACGTCTCGCAAGCCCCTCAACGCGGGCCCGATGCCGCGTCGGCCCTGCCTTCGTGCTCGCTGCCGCTATCCGACCTGGTCCTGGAAGGGCCGGCGAGCGAGGTGCGGCTCGACCACCCTTGCGTCCGCGAGGAAGCCTCGCGGATCGCCTCCGACGGGTTCGCGGGGATCTTCCAGGTCGCCCCCGCCCAGGAGGATTATCGGGTACTTGCCGGCGGCCACACGCTGCTGGCGATCCGGCACCTGGTCGCCTTCGACCAGGTCGTCTGGGATCGATCCGAACAGGCCTATCGCCCCGCCGCCGACGTCTTCCGCAAGGTCCACTGCCAGATCGCCAACTGACCGCCCTCGCCCCGAAGTCCTTGCCGCAAGAGTTCGTCCGTCCGGGCGGCTTGCCCGCCCTTGCATCTCGCGCCTAAGATCGGGTGGTTTCCCGCGGCCTTGCGCCCGGCTCTCCGGGCGTGCAGGCCGTGCTCTGGCCGCCCGAGGTGCTTCTCCCCTTGGATCCTTACGACGCCTTGCTGATCGTCGGCTTCGGCGGCCCCGAGGGCCCCGACGAGGTGATGCCGTTCCTCGAAAACGTGCTGCGGGGCCGCAACGTCCCCCGCGAGCGGATGCTGGAAGTCGCCGAGCATTACCACCACTTCGGCGGCGTCAGCCCGATCAACGGCCAGGTCCGCGACCTGATCGAGGTCCTCCGTCCCGAGCTGGACCGCCGGGGGATCAAGCTGCCGATCTACTGGGGCAACCGCAACTGGCGGCCGATGCTGGGGGACACCCTCCGGCAGATGGCCGACGACGGCATCCGGCGGGCGTTGGCCGTCGTCCTCTCCGGGTACAGTTCCTACTCCGGCTGCCGGCAGTATCGCGAGGACATCGCGAGGGCGCGGGAGGGGGTCGAAGGACCGTGCCCGGCGGTCGACAAGATGCGAGTTTTCTACAATCATCCGGACTTCATCGCGGCCAACGCCGATCGAATCCGCGAATCGGGGACGGATTTATCCGGCGCCCGGATCCTGTTCACGGCCCATAGTATCCCCTCGTCGATGGCGGCCGGTTGCGACTATGAGAAGCAACTCGCCGAAGCCTGCCGGCTCGTCGCGGAGGAGCTGGGTACCACGGAGTGGGACCTGGTCTATCAAAGCCGGAGCGGCCGCCCGCAGGATCCCTGGCTCGGCCCCGACATCCTGGACCACCTCCGGAACCTGCATTCCCGCGGCATCTCGAACGTGGTCGTGCACCCGGTCGGCTTCCTGTCCGACCACATGGAAGTGCTGTACGACCTCGACGAGGAGGCCCGGATCCTGGCCGATTCCCTGGGGATGACGCTGGTCCGCACGGCGACCGTGGGGACGCATCCGTTATTCGTATCGATGCTGGGCGAGCTGATCGCCGAGCGGGTCGAAGGGCGGGACGAACGCCGGGCAACCGGCCTCTACGGGCCCAACCACGACGTCTGCCCGGTCGACTGCTGCCCGGCGCCGGCCCGACCGCGGGCCTGACCGTCAGCCCAGGGCCGCTTCCAGGTCGGCCTGCAGGTCGGCCTGGTCCTCGACGCCGACGCTGAGGCGGATCAGCCCGTCGTCGACGCCGCGCTTCGCCCGGATCTCGGCAGGGATGCTGGCATGGGTCATCGTCGCCGGGTGGCCGATCAGCGATTCGACCCCGCCCAGGCTCTCGGCCAGGCTGAACAGCCTTGTCTTCTGCAGCAGTTGCTGCGCGGCCCCGGCGCCGCCCTTGAGTCGGAGGCTGAGCATCCCGCCGAAGCCGCTCATCTGTCTGGCCGCCACCTCGTGGCCTGGGTGCGATTTCAATCCGGGGTAATAGACCCGGTCGACGGCCGGGTGCGAGGCCAGCCAGTCGGCCAGGGCCGAGGCATTGGCGCAGTGCCGCTCCATGCGGAGGGCCAGGGTCTTGATGCCCCGCAGGACCAGCCAGGAGTCGAACGGGCCGGGAACGCCGCCGGCGGCGTTCTGGTAGAAGGCGATCGGTTCGAGCAGGTTCCGGGGGCCGATCACGGCGCCGCCGATCACGTCGGAATGGCCGCCGAGGTACTTGGTCGTGCTGTGGACGACGAGGTCGGATGCCCAGCTCCAGCGGCCTTTTGCAGGTACGGCGAGAGGCGAACGTGTTGTCGACCGCCAGCAGGGCCCCATCTTGTGGGCCAGCTCGGCGATCGCGGCGATGTCCAGGATTTGCAGCAGCGGGTTGGTCGGCGTCTCGATCCAGACCAGCTTCGTGGCGGGGGAAAGGATCGAGGCGAAGCCCTCGGGGGTCGGATCCTCGGTGTACTTCGGCGTCAGGCCCCAGGGGCGGAAGACCCGTTCCAGCAGCCGGAACGTGCCGCCGTAGAGGTCGGCCGGACGCGGCGACCTCGTCGCCCGGCTGGAGCGACGAGAGTACGGCGGTCGTCGCCGCCAGGCCCGAGGCGAAGGCGAGGCCGCGTTCGCCCCCCTCCAGGGAGGCCAGGCAGGTTTCCAGGGCGGCCCTCGTGGGGTTGCCGCTGCGGGAATACTCGAAGCCCTTGTGCTTCCCGGGCGCTTCCTGGGTGTAGGTAGAGGTGGCGTAGATCGGCACGATGGTCGCCGGGGCCGGGTCCTCCCCTGGCCTTCGTGGATGGCGCGGGTGGCGAAAACCCGGGGCGGGTCGGTCGGCGGCCATCGGGTCAGATCCCCCGCTGTCGGTTCCAGAACTGGATGAGATCGATCCGGGTGATGATGTCGGCGACCAGCCCCTGGTGCAACGCCAGGACGCCGGAATTGCCGGCCATCAGCAGGCGATAGGCCTCGTCCAGGTTCACGTTCACGTCGACCTGGGGCAAGGGCCGGGCCATGATCTCGCCGGACCCGGACGCCGGCCGGATCCAGGCCGTCGTGGAGGACGCGTGCCAGGGTGATCTCCTGGACGCTGCCCACCGCGTGCCCCTCGCGGACCACGGGCATCTGCGAGATCCCGCTCACCTGCATCAGCTCGACCGCCTCCGCCGCCGAAGCATCGGGGTCGATTACCACCAGGGGCCGGGGGCCCCGGGCCTTGAGCAGGTCGGCGACCGTTCGGATGTGGGGCTCGGTCTGGTTCAGGTGGTTCTCGGCCAGCCAGGCGTCGTGTAGAACTTGCTGAGGTAGTTCCGGCCGGTGTCGGCGCAGAGGGCCACCACCATGTCGTCGGGCCCGAGCCGGCGGGCGTACCGCAGGGCCGCGGCGACCGCCGTGCCCGAAGAGCCGCCTACGAGCAGGCCCTCGCGTCGGGCGAGTTCCCTCGCGACGCGGAAGCTCTCCATGTCGCCGACGCGGACCCATTCGTCGACGACGTGGGCGTTGAGCGTCCGGGGGACGAAGTCCTCGCCGATCCCCTCGACCTTCCAGGGCTTGGGCGAATCGCCCGAGAGCACCGAGCCTTCGGGGTCGGCGCCGATCACCTTGACCTCGGGATTCTGCTCCTTGAGGTACCGGCCGACGCCCGAGATCGTGCCGCCGGTGCCGGCCCCCGCGACGAACGCCGTGATGGCGCCGGCGGTCTGCTCCCAGATTTCCGGCCCGGTGGTCTGGTAGTGGACCTCGGGGTTGGCCAGGTTGGCGAACTGGTTGGGCCGCCAGGCGCCGGGGATCTCGCGGGCCAGGCGGTCGGCCACGCCGTTGTAGCTCTCGGGCGAGTCGGGGGGCACGGAGGTCGGGGTGACGACGATCTCGGCGCCGTAAGCCTTGAGCAGCCGGATCTTCTCGCCGCTCATCTTGTCGGGGAGGACGAAGATGCAGCGGTACCCCTTCACGGCCGCGGCCATCGCCAGGCCGACCCCGGTGTTGCCGGCGGTCGCCTCGATGATGGTGCCGCCGGGACGGAGCCAGCCCCGGCGTTCCCCCTCCTCGACCATCGCGATGCCGACGCGGTCCTTGATGCTGCCGCCGGGATTGGCCGATTCCAGCTTCACCAGGACCCGGGCGGAGAGCCCTTCCGCGATCCGGTTCAGGGCGATCATCGGCGTGCAGCCGACGGCGTCCAGCACCGTCGCCGCGATCCCGTCCTCCGGCATCATCACGTCATGGCGGGAATCGGCGCGCGTGATGGGAGCATTTCCGATCGTAGGTCGACGCATGATAGGGGCTCCCGGCTGCCTCTCGGGAACGAGTACTCTTGCGCCAATCCCTACGCTTTGGCGGCCGATCGGTCAAGCCTCGATCGCCAACTCGGGAGCCCGGGCAGCCCGAAGGTGCGGGGGACACGCGGGGAGCTCGCCGCGGGCCGGGACGCGGTGCGGGCGGCCGGTCGGAGTTCCCGAGTCCAGGAACTCGGCGTTGCTCCGCAGCCATCGCAGGACCGACCGGGCCTCCAGGCCGCAGAGCCGGATCTCCCTCGGCGATTGGCCGCCATGGCCCGCGAAGCCCAGGCGGAGCTGGATCCCCTCCGAGTCGGTCTCGACCGCGGCGAAGGCGTCAGCAAGGACGGGTTGATCACCACGTCGTCCGCGATCAGGTACGTCTTGGATCGCGTCTCCATGCGCTGCTCCCATCGGATGCACCCGCCAGCAACCCGCCCTTGGCACGAAGACCCCCGCTCTCGGGCGTCGACTGCCTGCATCGGCCGGCCCGGTGCTGGCGTCATTCTTGGGGCCGAGGGCCGAATTTGTCAAATCCATTCGTTACCTTTCCCGGTTTTTTTGTCGAGTTTCACTTTTCGGGGCGGATCCGCGCCAGATCTTCACGGGCCATCGCGTTCTCGGGGTCGATTCCCAGGGCGTCATCCCAGGCGGCCAGCGCCTGCTCGATCCGGCCGCTCCGGTAGTGGACGCGGCCCAGGAAGACGCGGACCTGGGGGTCGCCGGGGGCGAGTTCCCGGGCGATCAGCAGGCGGGCCAGGGCGCCGTCGAGGTCGCCGCTGGCCGCCAACGCCTGCCCGAGGTTCCGGTGGGCCACCGCGAAGTCGGGCTTCATCGCCAGGGCTTGCTCGTACCGCGCGATCGCCCGGTCGAAATGGCGATCGCGGGCTTCCAGGTTCCCCAGGCTGACATAAGTCTGGGGGAAGCCGTCGTCCAGCGCCAGCGAGCGTTCCAGGTGGGAGCGGGCCCCCTCGTTGTCGCCGTCGTTGAGCAGGCCGATCCCCAGGTTGTGCTCGATCACGGCCGAACGGTCGCAGGCCCGTTCCAGGGCCCTCGAATGGAGCGTGACCGTCGAGACCCAGGAGGCCGACTGGTCCCAGCTCAGGCCCACCATGATCAGCAGGAAGGCCCCAAAACCGGCGAGGGCACGCCGCGATCGCATGGGATCCCCCCAACGACCCAGGGCGAGGAATAGCCCGCCCGACAGGGCCACGTACAGGGGCATCATGGCGGCATAGCTGTAGCGGTCATTGGCGTCGGTCGCCCAGTTCCTCTGGACCAACCCCGAGTTCGGCGCCAGCACCGCCAGGTAGCCGAGCCAGGCCGCGAGCAGTGCCGGGTATCGCCGTCGCAGGGCGAACCCGAGCACGGTGACGCCGACGACCCCCAGCAGGCAGCCGAGGTAATAGGGGCGGGTCCAGAGAACCTCGGCCGGCGGCGGGTACAGGATCGTCAGGTTCCAGGGCACGAGGGTCTTGGTCGGATAGAACCAGACCGATTGGGCCGCGGTGGCCAATCGGACGGCGAACGGGGCAGGCATGATCCCCCGGATCCGCATCCCTTCGACCGCCAGGACGCCGGCGGCGAGGGCGTAGGGGAGCTTTTCCAGGCCCACCCGGAAAGCCCGGCGAACCAACCCGGGCCCCGGCTTGAACCGGCCCAGCGGATACGCGTCCAGCAGCAGCAAGATCGCGGGCAAGGTGACCGCGATCCCCTTGAACAGCGACGCGGCGACATAAAGGCACCAAGCGACCGCCCCCCAGCCGATCCGCCCTGCCCGGCCGAGGCCCTCGTCGTGGCACCGCAGGTAGGCCAGAAGGCTGAGCAGGCAGCAAAGGGTGCTCGGCAGATACGGTTGGCAGGAGATCCAGGCGACCGCCTCGGCGCGGAGCGGGTGCACCGCCCAGAGCGCCGTCGCGATCCCGGCGGCCAGGTGCAGGTCGTCGGGATGTCCCGAGGCCCTCGACGGCATCGCCCGCCTCATCAAGGCGACCGCGAGCGCATACAACGCGGCCGCGTTGGCCGCATGCAGCAGCAGGCCGACCCCATGATAACCCCGCGGATTCATCCCCCACGCGGCGTACTCGGCCTCGAGCAGGGTCCAGCTCAGGGGTTGATAGACGCCCAGCAGGTCGGTCCGCCAGGCCCAGGCGAGATGTTCCCGGGTCAGGCCCCGGAAGTTCGGGTTGTTCAGGAAGTTGACATCATCGTCCCACATCACCCAGCCGCAGCCGATCACCGGCAAGAACGCCAGCAATCCCAGCAAGGCCAGGCGGATCCCGATCGAGGGGCCCGGCCCGACCTTCCAGGCCCCGATCGAGCGGCCCCGATCGAGCAGCGCCAGCCCTGCCCCGGTCCAGGCCCCATTCTGTCCGACGGCGATCGACTTCAAGGGGGTACCTCGCGATCGTGGGACGCTCCCCACAACGTTAGGTCACGGTCTTCCGACGACGGGCCCGTCGGTTCCCCGTCGGTGACTCCGGGCAACGGGGCCGTCAAGATGCCGTCGGCCCGGAGTCGTTCGACCGCGTACCGGGCCGGCAGGTAATGGGGGTTCCGACGCAACGCCTCGGCGAACCATCGGCCGGCGTCGTCATCGCGGCCGAGCGAGGCGCACAGGACGCCCACGTTGAAATAGGGCCGGGGCCGGTGCGGTTGCAGGTCGCTCGCCCGGCGGTCATGGTCGAGGGCCTCCCGGGCGTGACCTTGTTCGAAGAGCGCCTCGCCCAGATTGTTCTGGATCAGGTGGGAGGCCGCGTTTCCCCGCGCCTCGGCCCGGGAATAGAGGGTGACCGAGGATTTCCAGGAGGCCGATTGGTCCCAGCTCAGGACGACGAGCACGATCGCCGCCAGGCCCGCGAACGAGGCCCGGGTGCGGAATCGACCGGCGGCCGGCAGGCGCGACAGGGCGGCGGCCAACCCCACGAATAGCGGCATCGTCGACGCGTAGGCGTAACGATCGCACGCGATCGTATCGCGATGGGACTCGACCAGCCCCGAGTTGGGGGCCAGCACGATCAGGTAGGCCAGCCAGCAGGCCGGCAAGCCGGGGAATCGTCGCCGAAGGCCACAGGCCAGCACCGTCGCCAGGACGACCGCCACCAGGCCAACCCACCCGGACTCGTTCCCCGAGGGGACCGGATAGGCGACGGTCAGGCCGATCGGGGCGAGCGTCTTGATCGGATAGAACCATGCCGAATAGCCCGACGATGCCAGGCGATCCATCCAGGGGGCCTGCTCCGCCCCCCTGGAACGGAGGCCGATCACGGCGATCGCCAGGCCGATCCCCAGGAATGGCAGCTTCTCCAGCCAGGGGCGGAGGCCCTGCCGCCTGAGGGGGTAGCGATCGAGGATCATCAGGACGAAGGGCAAGGTGACCGCGATCCCCTTGAACAACACGGCCGATCCGTAGAGGCCCAGGGACAGGCCCAACCAGGCGGCCCGACGCGGTCGGCCGTCCTGGGCCCTCAGATAGGCCAGGATGGCGAGCAAGGAACAAAGGATGCTGGGCAAATAGGGTTGGCAAGAGGTCCACGAAACGACCTCGGCGCGGAGCGGGTGGATCGCCCAGAGGGCGGACGAAATCGCCGCCGCCCATCGGACCTCGGGGCCGTCGGGGACGCCCCGGGCCCGCCCCATCAGGCTCGAAATCACCCGGAACAGGGCGACCGTATTGGCCGAGTGCAGGGCCAAGCTCAGGGCGTGGTAGCCGAATGGTTTCAGCCCCCAGGCCGAGTATTCGGCCTCGAGGAGCAGCCAGCTCCAGGGCTGGAAGACGCCCAGGACGCGGGCCTTCCAGGCCCATGCCAGGCCGGGGAGGCCCAGTCCGCCGAAGTCCGGGTTATCCAGGAAATTGATGTCATCATCCCAGTTCACCCAGCCACAACCGATCGCCGGCAGGAATGCCAGGGCCGCCAGCGCCGCCAGGGCGACGGAGAACTCGGTCCGGGATGGTGGCTGCGGATTGTCGTTCAAGGTGGTCCTCGTCCTGGACGCTTCTTTAGGACGAACCCGGCCGCCTGGCAAACCGGACGCCTTCCCCGACCCGATCCGATCGGCCACAATCGAATGCGACGCGACCGCACCGACGGGAGTCCCCTTCCGATGTTCCTGCCGATCCTGCTGATGGCCGGCCTGGCCGACGATTCGCCCCGGGGATACGTCTGCCCGAGGGCCCCGGGCCCGATCGTCGTCGACGGCAAGCTCGAGGACGACGGCTGGAAGGGCGTCCCCTGGTCGGCCGACTTCGTCGATATCGAGGGGGACCAGAAACCCCGGCCCCGGTTCCGCACGCGGGTCAAGATGGCGTGGGACGACCGCTACATCTACATCGCCGCCCGCCTGGACGAGCCCCACATCTGGGCGAACTTGACCGAGCACGACTCGGTCATCTTCCAGGACAACGACTTCGAGGTCTTCATCGACCCCGACGGTGACACCCACGAGTACTACGAGATCGAGATCAACAGCCGGAACACCGAGTGGGACCTGTTCCTCGACAAGCCTTACCGGGCCGGCGGGCCGGCGCGGAACGAGTGGGAAATCCCCGGCCTGCTCAAGGCGATCGGCATCGACGGCACCCTGAACGACCCGAAGGACACGGACCGATCCTGGGACGTCGAGCTGGCGATCCCCTGGGATGTCCTGGGCAAGCACGCCAACCGTCCGAGCCCCCCGAAGGACGGCGACCAGTGGCGTATCAACTTCTCCCGGGTCGAGTGGGAAACCACGATCGAGGACGGCCAGTACAAGAAGGTCCCCGGCAAGCCCGAGGATAACTGGGTCTGGTCGCCTCAGGGGGTCGTCGACATGCATCGGCCTTCAAGATGGGGGTACGTGCAGTTCTCGACCGAAGCCCCCGGCCAGGCCGCCTTCCGGCCCGACCCCGACGGCCCGACCCGCGACCGCCTGATCGCTCTGTTCGACGCCCAGCTCGCCTTTTCCAAGGAGCACGGCAACTGGGCGAAGCGCCTGGAAGACCTGAAGCTCGAAAGCCCCACCGAGGGTATCACCCTGACCGCCCGCCCCGACGGCTACGAGGCGACGCTCCAGGGCCCCCGCAAAACCTGGCGGATCCGGCAGGATTCGAAGCTGACTCCCGAGTGACCCGGCCCCCAACGACGGCTCGAACCCACATGGCCACGATCGCCGCCCGACCGCCCGCATCCCGGCCGCCCGGCCCCAGGGGCCACTGGCTGATGGGCAACCTGCCGGAACTCCGCCCCGATCGCCTGGCCGCGCTCACCCGCTGGGCCCGCGAATACGGGGACATCGTGTCGGTCCGCCTGGCCCACCGGCGGATCTGGGCCCTCAATCACCCGGACCTGATCGAGGAAGTGCTCGTCACCAAGAACCGCTGCTTCACCAAGCACTTCGCCCTCAAGACCGCAAGGCCCACCCTGGGCGAGGGCCTGCTCACCAGCGAGGGCGATTTCTGGCGTCGGCAGCGGAAGCTCTCGCAACCCGCCTTCCACCGCGAGCGGGTCGCCTCGTACGCCGAGGTGATGGTCCGCTACGCGGAGGAACTGATCGCCCGATGGCCGGACGGGGGGGCGCTGGACATCCACGAAGAGATGATGCTGGTGACGCTGCGGATCGTGGCCAAGACGCTGTTCGACGCCGACGTCGGCGGCGACGCGGTCGGCGTCAGCCACGCCATGGAAATCCTGATGCAGACCTTCACGGCCCGGATCAACCGGTTCATCCGCCTGCCCGACTTCCTGCCGACCCCGTCGAATCGGAGGCACCAGAAGGCCCTGGCCTCGCTGGAGGCGATCCTGTTCCGGATCATCGCCGATCGACGGGCCGGCGGGATCGACCGGGGCGACCTGCTGTCGATGCTGCTCCAGGCGCAGGACGATGACGACGGCACGGGGATGACCGACCGCCAACTCCGCGACGAAGCGATGACCCTCTTCCTCGCCGGCCACGAGACGACCGCCAATACGCTCGCCTGGGCCCTGTTCCTGCTGGCCGATCACCCCGAAGTCGAGGCGAAACTTCACGAGGAAATCGACCGCGTGCTGGACGGCCGCCCGCCCACGTTCGCCGACCTGCCGCAACTGGCCTACACCGACCGCGTCATCACCGAGACCCTGCGGATTTACCCGACCGTATGGCTCCTGGGGCGTGAGGCGGTCGAGCCGGTCGAGATCGGCGGACTGGCGTGCCAAGGGGGACCACGATGTGGATGAGCCAGTGGGTCGTCCACCGGGATCCCCGCTGGTTCGACGACCCCGAAGAATTCCGCCCCGACCGTTGGGCCGACGGCCTGATGAAGCGGCTGCCCAGGTACGCCTACTTCCCGTTCGGCGGCGGGCCCCGGATTTGCATCGGCAACAGCTTCGCCCAGATGGAAGCCGTCCTGATCCTGGCGACCATCGCCCGTGAGTTTCGCCCGAAGAGGGCGCCGGGCGTCGAGATCAAGCTCTTGCCGACCATGACCTTGCGCCCGAAGGACGGCCTGCCCATGATCGTCGAGCGTCGGCCCAAAGGTAGCCGGGCTGGTCAGGCGGCGATTCCGGGGGTAGGCTAATCCCTGGGGAAGGGGTCCGCCGAGGGCGATTCCCGTGAAACGCTGCGTCTGGCTGGCGGGCTTCCTGATCGGTTGCGGATCGGGTGCCCCCGACGATCCGCCCGGGGAGCCGGCCATCCACCTCGAAAGCCCCGCTTTCGGGGAGGAGCAGGCCATCCCCAGGGCCCACTCGTGCGACGGGCCCAACGTCTCCCCGCCATTGGCCTGGTCGGGAGTCCCCGACGAGGCCCGGTCGTTGGTGCTGATCTGCGAGGATCCCGATGCCCCGCTCGGGACCTGGTGCCACTGGATCCTCTACGACGTCCCGCCCCGCATCCGGGAGCTTCGGCAAGACCTGCCGACGGGCGTGCGAATCCCGCTGACGCCCGAAGGGCCTGCCGTGCGGCAGGGCGTCAACGACTTCGGCAACACCGGCTATGGGGGCCCCTGCCCCCCGTCGGGGACGCACCGCTACGTTTTCCACCTCTATGCCCTGGATGAGCCGCCCGTGCTGCCCGAATCGCCGAAACGTTCGCAGGTGCTGCAGGCGATCCGGGGCCATGTCGTGGCGACCGGCAAGCTCGTCGGCCTCTATTCGCGCTGACCGAACCGGCCGGGTCGCGGTTGTGTCCTGCCCATCACGTACCGCCTTCAAGGAACCCCGACCATGAAACCGCGACGCACGAACCGGGTCCACGTCAAGGGGTTCCGCGGCGGCCTTCCGGCAGGCGTGGTTCCCGAGTGGGTAAACCCGCCCGAGGGATCGGCCGCCCCCCGGGCCGACCGCAAGGCCCTCCAGCTTTGCGCCCAGGTCGCCGAGACGCTGGAACAGGTCTTCGCCGAGCAAGAGGACGACGAACTCCGCGACCTCCATGTGGAGTCGGTCGATCCCGCGCCCGATAGCTCGCACCTGCTCGTGACGGTCCGGCCGATCGCGCAGGAAGCCGACCCGATCGCCTTGATTGGCCGCCTGAACGAGGCGAGTGTCGATCTCCGGCTGGAGATGGCCGGCGCGATCACCCGCCGTCGGGTCCCGGCCTTGACATTCCGCGTGGTCCCGCCGACGGGCCTGGCACCGCATTGAGCCGGATCAGGCGATCGAATCGAGCCGGGCCCGGAGTTTCGAAGCCGCCTGACGGGGCCTCTCGGCCCGGGTGATGGCCGAGCCGACGGCGACCCGCGTGGCGCCGGCTTCGAGGACCTCGTCCAGCGTCCCTTCATCGATCCCGCCGATGGCGAACCAGGGCAGGTTGGTCGTCTCGGCCGCATGCCGGACGAATCCGAGGCCCGCGATCTGGCCGGCATCGAATGCCTTGGTCCTCGATTCGAAGACCGGGCCGACGCCCAGGTAGGTGGCCCCGGCCAGGATGGCCGCGTCGATCTGCGCGGGCGTATGGGTGGATACGCCGACCATCGGGCGATGGCCCAGCACCCGGCGGGCATCCCGGACCGAGACGTCTTCCTGGCCCAGATGGACCCCATCGGCCCCGGCGAGCAGGGCGAGGTCGGGCCGGTCATTCACGAGGAAACGGGCGCCGGCGCGGGCCGTCAGGATGCGAAGTTCCCGCGCCAGGCCTAGCCATTCGCGGTCGGGGAGGCCCTTCTCGCGGAACTGGACGACCTGGACCCCGCCTGCCAGGGCCTCCTCGACGATCCAGGTCAGGTCGCCGACCGTCGGCATGGCCCCGACCAGGAAGTACAGGCGGGCCTCGTCGAGCCGGCCGGCCGACGCCTGGGCATTGAGGATCTGCTTCTCGACCACGTACACGTCGTAGCGGAGCCCCTCGAAACGGCCGGCCAGCCAGACATCGATGAGCTTGGAGTATTCTTCCAGCGACCGGAGGGCCTCGGTCGCCCTCTTGAAGTTGGCCACGAGCACGGCACGAGGGTTTTCCCGGGTCTGCTCGGCGGCCGTCATGATGTGGGTGCCGACGTCGCCCGGGGTATCGCGTGCGGTGCTCATCCAGTCGTACCCGAGGCCGGCGATCGCCTCGGCCAACCGGTGGCGGATCTCCTTGAGCCGGCGGGTCAGGCCGGGGTCGTTGAGGGCGAACCGGGCGTAGTCCTCGACGACGCGGAGCCCCTCGCGGGCCCGGTTCGCCGAGGCGTCCAGGATCCGGCCCAGGTCGGCGGCCTCCCCGGGCTCGGTCAGGCGGAGGTCGCCGATCTCGACGGCCAGGGGGATCGGCGCCGTCTGGGACTGTTCGGCCCGCCGGAGTCGGCCCTGGAGCTCTTCGAAGCGAAGGCCCGAGGCTCGGAGCGCCTCCCGGTGAGGCCCGTCGGCATCCAGCAGGGCCGCGAGGAGGTGTTCGGTACCGACTTCGCGACCCCGGTCGTCGATCCTCGCCAGCAGGGCGGCGTCGGCCAGGACCGCGCGGTACTCGGGGTCCGGGGGGGGCGGTTCGGATTCGTCCGTTCCGCCCGTCGTGTTGCGCGTCGCGGGCTGCAAGGCCGGGAGGTCGGCCCCGTGGCGGGCCAGGAGGGTGGCGGCCCGCCCGTCCTCGTCCTCCGCCAGGGCGGCGAGGAGGTCGATCGGCTCGATCTGGGCGGCTTGCCGGAGCCGGGCCAGCGACGCGGCGCGTCGCAGGGCGCGATCGGCGCCGGCGGTCAGCGATTCCAGCATGGCAAGGTCCCGCTCCGGGCCGTCTCGATCAGGGCGAGCCCATCGCGCCCTTGGCCATCTCACGCATCTGCTTCAGCTCGTCGTCGGTGAAGCCGGCCTTCTTGAGGATGGCGGCTCGTTCTTCTTCGCTCGCCGATTTCATCGCCGCGCGGTCCTCGGCGCTGATCCTGGCGAACTTGGCGGCGAAGCCGGCCATGCCGCCGCCCGCCCCCTTCCTGGCCTTCTTGGCGGACGCATCCCCATCGGCCTCCGCGACGTTCCTGGATTGGCGGGACTTGGCCACGTCGTCGCGGCTCCATTCGCGGCTGCGTCGACCGGCCCGGACGAGCCGCCCCGGATCGTCTTCGGTCGATTGCAGGACCGGGAGTCGGGCGGGCAGCGGCAATCCCTGGGGCTCGGCGGCCAGGCGGTCGCCCGGCTGGAGCCCATCGAGCACCTCGGCGAACTGGGTGCCGACCTTGCCCAGTTCGAGGGCCAACCAGGTCAACTGCCCGTCCGGGCCGACCTTCGCGGCGAACGGTTCGTCGCCGATCCATCGGACGGCACCGACCGGCACGCGGACCACGTCCTCTCGATTCTCGACGAAGAGGGAGACCGCCGCGGTTAGCCCGGGCTTGAGCCCCTCGAAACCCCCGTCGTCGAGCTCGACCACGGCGTTGTAGACCTTGACGTCCGACATCATGTTCGTGGGGGCCGAGACGGCGGTAATCTGGGTGACCTTCCCGGTCAAAGCCCTTTCGGGGAAGGCGTCGATGAGCACCTCCGCCGGCTGGTCGTTGCGAACCGACGAGATCTTGGATTCGTTGATCTTGACCCGGACGCTCATCCGGTTGGGGTTGGGCAGATTGAAGATCGGCTGCCGTTCGCGGACGGTCGCCCCTTCCATGATCTTGACCTCGCCGCGGCCCCAGCTGCTCGTCTGATTGGCATAGACGACGACCCCCTCGCGGGGGGCCCACATCGTGCAATACTCGATCATCTTCTTGATGCGGGCCAGCCGGTCGCTCTCGACCTTGAGGGCGGCCTTCTGGGCCAGCAGATCGGATCGAATCGAGGCGCTCTTGGCTTCGAGGTTGCTGATGAGGCGCGGCGCGGAGTACTCCTCAAGCCGCCTGCCCATCGTTTCCGCCTCCTGTTCCTGGACCTCCGCGCGCTGGAGGGCAAGGCGGTCGGAGGTCAACTGATTGGCGGTTCGGAACCCCTTCTGGAGGGCGTCGGTGGACCATTGCATCGTCTCGCGGCAGCGCCGGAGTTCCAGGTCGCATTGGAGCTTGTAGCCGGCGACGAGGGCCCGATCCTGGGCCAGGATGCCATCCCGATATTCCTTCAGGCTGATCTCGTTGACATCCAGGAGGGCGGTCGCCTGCTCGACCCAGGCCTCGGCCTGCTGGTATCGGACCGTCTGCGAGAGCAACTCGTCCTCGAATGCGGCCGAATCGAGTTTGCAGACGACATGCCAGGAATCGCAATCGGCGCAGGGTTGGGTGCGGCCCTGGTCGTCGAAGGAAGACTCCGCGTCGCAGCCTTCGCCCAGCGGCTTGACCTCGGTACCTTCGGGGAGGATCCAGATGATCGTGGTGGACCCTTTCTGATCCATCTGGGCACCGCCGAAGCCGCCCCCCCCGCCCCCGCCGCCTCCGCCCATCGATTTCCGCGAGCTCCCGCCCGATCCTCCGGATGAGCCCGATGTCCGGGGGCGAAGCGGGACGTGTGGGGTTACCCGGTAGGTGAAGCTGCGGATCGTCGGCGCCTGGATGCCCTGCTGGCCGCCCGTTGCCCCGCCCGCCGCCCCACCCGCCCCGCCGCCCGCCGCCCCCGCGGCCCCGCCACCGGCCGAGGTCACCGCGTTGGTGTTTCCCGAGGCGCTCAGTACGCTCTTGTTCGCCGCCTGGTTGCCGCCCATCCCCGCGGCACCCGCGACGCCGCCCGACGACTTGCCGCTGGCCGCAGTGCCCGTCGATCGGGTCCCCGTATTGGCCGCCGCGGCCCCTCCCTGCCGGCTACCGGAACCCGACGACGGGGCGGTGACGGCCCCCAGCAGGGCCTCGACCTGGCACTTCACCGTCGCGTTGTCGGTGCTCTCCAGGGATCCGGTCTCCACAACGTAGATGGGGACGTCCCCGCGATCGACCTCGACCGTCGGGATACGATTCACTTCGGCCTGGACCGAACGCGTCCTCTGGATGGCGAACCAGGTGCCCAGGCCGATCGTCAGGGTCACCGAAGCCGCCATCATCCACCAGCGGGGGTTGTGCGGGCGACGACGACGGACCCGGACCGAGAAATCCGCCGCGTTGGCACCTGGCTGGGGCATGGAACGCTACCTTGGGAGGAAGGTGGTACGGGAGGAGGAAGCGGCCCGAGGACACCGCTATTATAGACGGACCGATCGCCGTCGGTCCAAGGCCGGGGATCGTACCGGGTTCCGGCATTCAATCCTATCGGACAGGAGCGTCAGGCGCGTCAAGATGGACCGTCCCAATCCCGATGCCCGGATGGAAATCAACCCTTCGACGCCCTTTCTCGTGCTCTACGAGGACGCCCATTGCCTGGCCGTCGCCAAGCCGGCCGGCCTTGCGACCCAGGGACGTTCGGGTCCCACCCTGGAATCGGCGATCCGGGCTTACCTGTCGCCCGAGGATCCCGGTGGGATCTTCCTGGGCACGGTCCATCGTCTCGACCGCCCGGTTTCCGGGGCAATGCTCTGGGCCAAGACCCCCAAGGCGGCCCGTCGCCTGGCCACCCAGTTCGCGGAACGGTCGGCGAACAAGCTCTACTGGGCCCTGGTTCAGGGCCGGCCCCTTCAGGATTCGGGGCTCTGGGAGGATTGGCTCTACGAGGAGGACACGGGTGTCGGACGGGTCCAGATTTGCCGGCCCGGCACGCCGCGATCGCGCCTGGCCAGGACACGGTTCGCCATCGTGCCCCTCACCCCCGGAGTCGCCCTGCCGACGGGCGTCACCTGGCTGGCCTTCCGGCCCGAGACCGGGCGGACGCATCAACTGCGGGTCCAGTCTTCCGGCCGCGGGATGCCCGTCTTGGGAGATCGATCCTACGGATCGACCGACCAGTTTGACGACGGCATCGCTTTGCATTCCCGATCGATCGAGCTGGATCACCCCATCACGGGGCGACCCCTGATGGTCGAGGCGGCACCGCCCCACGCATGGCCGGCCTTCATTCGGGATTGATGACGACGACCCGGTAACGCAGCTTGCCGCGCGGCACCGGCACCTCGACCACGTCATCCACCTTCTTGCCCACGAGGGCCTGCCCGATCGGGCTGGTGGTGAGGATCTTGTTGTTGTCGTAATCCTCCTCGCCCGGGCCGACGAGGGTATAGTCCTCCTCCTCGTCCATGTCGAGGTCGAGGACGCGGACGGTCGAGCCGAAGACGACGCGATCGCTGGGTAGGGTGCTCTTATCGACGATCATGGCGCGCGCGAGCTTGGTCTCCAGGTCATTGATGCGCGCCTGGAGCATCCCCTGGGCCTCGCGTGCGGCGTCATACTCGGCGTTCTCGGACAGGTCGCCGAAGCCGCGGGCCTCGGCGATCGCCTCGGCGATCCGGGGCATCTCCTCATTCTTCATGTGGTCGAGCTGGGCCTTGAGCTTGTCGAAGCCCTCCTTCGACATCGGGATTCGGTCGTTCGACATTCCTGGCTGCTCCCGATCGCAAGGTCGCTGGAGATGCCGGCGACGGGCATTCCCGGCGGAAAGGCGAGATGAACCGAACGGGCCGGGATGGCCCCCGAGAATTCCTCCGAGGCCACCGTCGGGCGGGTCCCGGACAGTCACCTCTTGGTAAGCAAGAACCGCGGCCTCGGTAACGTTCCGAAGTCGCGGTCGGTGGGATCCAGCCTAGTCATCCGGCCCCCCGGACGCAAGGGCAACGGCCGATGCACCATCGGGTTCCGTCCGATCGGGCGGCCGCCGACGCCCCGAACCGCGGGGAGAAGCCGGATGCGCGTTCAGCGCGGTTCGTAGCAAGCCCGATCGGCGAGCCGGCAGTCGAGCCGGCCGACGATCCCGTCGTCCGGCCCGAAGCCCTTCATCGTCTGGCAGCACCAGAAGCTCGTCGCCTCGTTCTCGGCCACGTCCGCGTCGACCGTATCGTCGAAGACATACATCGCCCGGCTGCGGAGGAACCGGCAAGGGGTAACCTTGCCGGTCGGCTCGGACCGGTTCGTTTCGGCCTCGATCATGGGTCAAGCCTCCCAGTAACGCTGGCCGACGGCCGAGAGCAGGGCCCGCTTGACCACGGACTTGGTCAGGCCGACCTTGTAGGCGTTCATCGACAGCGGCTTGGCCGAGGCCACGGCGGCCTTGGCGGCGGCCTCGGCCGTCTCGGTCGTTACCGCCTTGCCGCGGATGGCGTCCTCGGCCTCGGCGCTCCGCAGGGGCACCGACGCGACGGCGCCCAGCACGATCCGGGCGTCGGCCACCTTGTCGCCGTCCATCGTCAGGTTGACCGAGCAGAGCGAAAGCGGCCAGTCGTGCGACTGCTTCCATCGCGCCTCGTACGAAGCGTTCTTCCCCTTGGCGGGCGGGATCATCACCGACAGCAGCAGCTCGCCCGGCTTGACGGTGAGTTCGCTCTCCTGGGCCGATTTCGGCGCCCGGAAGAGTTGTTCGACGGGGACCACCCGCTTGCCGTCGCCCTGGATGGTGGCGGTCGCCCCCAGGGCGATCAGGGGAATCGCCAGGCTCGACGGGCAGACGAACAGGGCGTTGCCGTCGGTCTGGAAGATCGCGTGGTAGCGATTATCCCCCTCCCGGACCATGCTCTTGCCGTCCTTGAGCGCGAGCAGGCCGAAGCCGGATCGGTAGTACCAGCATCGGGGGCGCTGGAGCAGGTTGCCGCCGACGGTCCCCATCGCCCGGATCTGGGGCGTGCCGACTTCCAGGGTCGCCTGACGGAGGGCCGGATAGGACTTGGCCACGGTCTCGTCGGCGAGGACCTCGGCGAGCGTCGTGGTCGCGCCGATCGTTAGGCCGCCGGGGGCGGTCTTGATCCCGCGGAGCGCGGCGGCGTCCTTGAGGTAGACCACCCGGGGCGGGCTGGTCACGTAGTCTTTCATCCGATTGATCAGGTCAGTCCCGCCGCCGAGGGCCTCGGAGCCGGGGCGACCGTTCAGGGCCTGGATGGCCAGCTCGGGGGTGTTCGGGCTGGCGTATTCGAAGGCGTTCATGGTCGTCGAGTTCCTCGGTTTAGCCCTGGGAAGCCAGCGCCGTCAGGACGTTCATGGGGGACATCGGGAAGTGGGGCACGCGGACGCCCAGGGCATTGGCCACGGCGTTGCCGATCGCGGCCATCGTGCCGATGGTGGCGGGTTCGCCGATGCCGATGACGCCCCGCTTCTTCATCGCCTCGGTCTGGTACGGCTCGACGACGATCTCGGGGATGTCGGTGGCGCCGGCGAGCTTGTACAGCTCCATGTCGGCGTTGAGGCAACGGCCCGACACCGGATCCATGACCCGCTCCTCGAACAGCGCGCCGTTGATCCCCATGATGACGCCGCCGTACATCTGGCTCTTCCAGGTGAGCATGTCGATGATCAGGCCCGAATCCTGGACGGCCACCATCTTGGCGACCTTGACCACGCCGGTCTCGCTATCGACCACGACCTCGGCGAACTGGCAACCGCCGACCCCGGACGAGGTCAACTCGCGGAGCCCGGCGCCATCCCGGCCCTCGGGGGTGACGGAAATCGGCGTTACGCCGAGCTTCCGGCAGGCTTCCTTCCAGGTGGCCTTCGGCTCGCCTTTCACCAGCAGCTTGCCGCCGGCCAGGCTCAGTTCTTCCGGCTTGGCGTCGTACGACGACGCGACCTTCTTGAAGAAGGCGTCGCGGGCCGCATTGACGGCGTCGAAGGCCGGGGGTGCCATCGAGGCCGTGGTGGTCGAGCCGCCCGACCCCTGGCCCGGCGGGAAGGTGCTGTTGCCGATGTTCGACCGGATATCGGCGACCTCAAGGCCGAGGACCTCGGCCGCGATGATCGCCAGGACCGTCCGGGCGCCCGTGCCGATGTCCTGGGTGGCGCTGCGGACCTCGACGGAGCCATCGGGGCTGATCGTGCAGGTGACCTGCTTGCCGGCCGCGCCGCCGCCGCCCCAGGTGTGGAGGGCCATCCCCAGGCCGCGCCTCAGGGGACCTCGGGCCGACTTGGCGTTCTCGGCGCGGGGCTTCCAGCGGTCCCAGCCGATCAGCTTGGCGCCGATCTTGGCCTGATCGGTGTAGACCTCCTTCAGGTTGGTCTCGGGCAGGTTCTTGAGCCGGACGTCGAGCGGGTTCAGGCCCAGCTTCTCGGCCAGATCATCGACGGCGAACTCGGTCAACACGCAGCTTTGCGGGTGCCTCGGGGCCCGCCAGGCCCTCTGGTTGGCCGCGTTGACGAACACGGACGTGTTCGTGTTGCTGCGATTCTTGACGTCGTAGACGTACGGGATGATGACGTCGAAGCCGCTGGTGATGCCGCCGGTGCCGTAGCACTCGCCGATGACGGACGTGATCGTGCCATCCTTGGTGCCGCCCATCTTGATCTTGCCGGTGGCGCTCGGGCGATTGCCGCCGGCGAGCTGCTCCTGGGTCCGATCCAGGAAGATGGCGACGGGCCGCTTGGCCTCCTTGGCGAGCTTGGCGGCGGCGATCCCCCAGGTCTCGGCGTTGAACTTCGAGCCGAACCCGCCGCCCATGACTTCGGTGAGCACCGTCACGTCGGTCGCGGGCAGGCCCAGGGCGCCGGCGAGGTCGCCGGCCGTGCCGATGACGCTCTGGGTGCTCGCCCAGGCGGTCGCCTTGTCCTCGCCCACCGAGATGCAGAGGCCGTGCGGTTCGAGGCAGACGTGGTTGATGACGGGGACCGAGTAGATCCCCTCGACGACCGCATCGGCCTTATTCATGGCGTCTTCGGGATCGCCCGTGACCTGGGCGCGGGCCGACCGCCTGTTATTGGCGATCCCCTGCCCCTTGACGATCTCCGGGGCGCCCTCGGCCAACGCCTGGGCCTCGGTGGCGCAGTGGGGAAGGACCTCGTATTCGACGACGATGGCGCGGGCGCCGTCGCGGGCCTGCTCCTCGGTCTCGGCGGCGATCGCGGCGATGTCCTCGCCGTGATAGCGGACGGTGGCCCCTTCCTTGGCCATCGCCAGGACCGCCTTCACGCCGGGCATCTTCTTCGCGGGCTCGATGTCGAGCTTCTTGATGACCGCGTGGGCGTGCGGGCTATACAGCACGACGCCGAAGAGCATCCCCTTGGGGCGCTCGTCGGACGGGTATTTCGCGCGGCCGGACGCCTTCGCCAGGCCGTCCATTCGGGCGATGTTCTTGCCGATCAATCGCGGGGATTCGGGCCAGCCTGCCATGATGGTGCTCCTGGTTCGCTCAAGCCTTCATGGCCTTGGCCGCCGCCAATGCCGCCTCGATCACGCCCACATAGGTGCCGCAGCGGCAGATATTGCCGTCGAGGCCCCGCTTGACCTCTTCCAGGGTGAGTTCTTTACCCTTGTTCTTGTCGAGCAGGTTCTTGCAGGCGGTGACGAAGCCCGGGGTGCAGTAGCCGCACATCAGGGCGTCGTGCTCGTGGAAGGCGTGGGGCACGCCCTTCTCGCCGGTGTCGAAGCTCTCGAGGGTCTCGATCGCCTTCCCCTGGCAGCTGATCGCCAGGGTCGTGCAGGCGTAGACCGCCTCGCCGTCGACGATCGTCGTGCAGGCGCCGCAGCTCGACCGGTCGCAGACCCGCTTGGGCCCCGTCACTTCGAGGCGATTCCTGAGGGTGTCGAGCAGGGTGCTGCGGGGCTCGATCTTGACGGCCTTCTCCTGGCCGTTGACCTTCAACTTGACCTCGACCTCGCCGGAAACGACCTTGACGGCTTCCTGATTCGCCCCGGCCTTCGCCTCCGCCACGGGCACGGCGGGGGTGGTCAGGACCGCCGAGGCCGCCGCGAGGCCCGAACCGCGGAGGAAATCGCGGCGGCTATGCCCCGGCTGCGGGGGATCATGTTCGAGCATCGGTAGTCGCTCCCGGGATGACGGCGAAGGATGAAGCTCGCGCGGCCCAATGGACGGCGATGGGAACTTGCCGGGTGGGCCAACCGAACACTATGGTCGCCGGGAAGGCCGCTGGCAAGGGGCGCCCAGGGCGAAATGGCCTCAGCCCATCTCGACCGGCAAATCCTCACGCGGCCCCCACTCGTTCCACGATCCGTCGTAGTTCGCCGCCAAGGGATAGCCCAGTCGGGCCAGGTTGAACAGGACGACCGTGGCCGCAACGCCCCCGTTGCAATAGGCGATGACCGGCCGATCGGGGACGACCCCCGCCTTCTCGACCCGCTCGCGAATCGTCCCGATCGGCAGGAACCCGCCCCCCTCGGCGAAGAACGCCTCGCGGGGCAGATGGATCGCCCCCGGCACGTGGCCGCCTCGGGGACCCCGGCGCTTCGCACCGGTGTACTGGCCGGCGTCCCGGGCATCGACGATCCGGCAGGAAGGGTCGCCGATCTTCGCTTTCAGTTCCTCGGCGACGACCCGCCAGCCCGGCTGAATCCTCGGGGTGAAAACCGCCCGATCGACCGATACGGGGCCCGATTCCACCGGCCGATCTTCCTCGATCCAGCGATTCCAGCCGCCATCCAGCACCGAGACCGCCTCGTGGCCGTAGTAGCGCAGGGCCCACCAGAGCCTCGTGGCAAACTGGCCGCCCATCCCGTCCACGGCGATCACGTGGGTGTCGTCGCCGATCCCCCTCGAAGACATCGCCTCGGCGAACCGTTCCGGCGGGGCAACCTGCGCCGGGACGGGGTCTTCCGGATCGATGATGTCGGCCGTCCAGTCGATGAAGACGGCGCCCGGGATGTGTTCGGCCTGATATTCCCCTGGAGCGCCGCGATACAGGGCCTCCTCGACCCCGGGCCCGATTAGTTTGGTGGTGACTGATCCCCGAATATCGACCACGCGAATCCGAGGATCGTCGAGGTGCTCGGCCAGCCAGGATGTGGAAACCAGGGGATCGACCGGTTGGGGCATCTCGGGATTCCTCGTTCGGGACGGATCGGTTCGGTCGGGGAGGGGTTGCCCTGCCCCCGAAGCTTCGGGTTTGATTCGGATCCAGCCCCCGAGGATATCAAGGGACCCGCGATCATGCCCGAGTCGATGAAGGCGGTGGTGTTCGACCGGTTCGGCGAACCCGGCGAGGTGCTCCGGGTGGAGGAGCTGCCGATCCCGGTCCCCAAGCGAGGGGAAGTCCGGGTGCGGATGATCGCCAGCCCGATCAACCCTTCCGACCTGCTGATGATCCGGGGCCGGTACGTCATGAAACCGCCCCTGCCGGCAACGCCGGGTTTCGAGGGGGTCGGCATCGTCGACCGCGCCGGGCCTGGCCTCCTGGGCCTGATGGTCAAGGGCCGGCGAGTGGCCGTCCTCAATCATCAAGGGGGGAACTGGGCCGAATACGCGGTGATCCCCGCCCGGCAGGCCCGACCGATTTCCGACCGGATCCCCGATGACCAGGCGGCCTCGCTATTCGTGAATCCGATGACAGCGCTGGCCCTGGCGAGGCATGTCCTGGCGGTCCCGAAGGGGGAATGGCTGCTGCAATCGGCGGCCGGTTCGAACCTGGGCCGGATGCTCATCCGGCTGGGGAAGCACGACGGCTTCCGCACGATCTGCGTGGTTCGGCGGAAGGAGGCGGTCGGCCCGTTGCAGGCCGAGGGAGCCGATGTCGTAATCTGTTCGGCCGACGGCCCGATCGACGAGCAGGTCCGGAGGATCGTGGCGGGCGGGGTGAAATACGCGATCGACCCGGTCGGCGGCGAGACGGGCAGCCAGGTCTTCCGTTCGCTGGGGTCGGGCGGCCGGATGGTGGTCTTCGGGAGCCTGACCGGCGAGCCGTTGAAGATCGACAATCGCACCCTGATCGGCGACCGTCAGAAGCTCGAGGGCTTCTGGCTGGGCCACTGGATGAGGGAGCGATCGATCCCGAAGGCCCTTCGCCTCTTCCGAGAAGTTGGCGAGTTGATCCGGCTGGGCGTCCTCCGGACCGATACCGGCCCCAGCCATCCGCTGACCGAGATCACCCGGGCTGTCGCCGACGCCGAGGCGCCCGGCTCGGCGGGCAAGGCGTTGCTAGCCATCAACCCCGACTGGCATCAACCCAAGGCGTAGCCGAGGGTTTGTCTTTTTTTCAGGATTTTCCTTCGCGTGATCCCGGGCCCTGGCTACAATTCAGCGCCATGGAGGTCCTATTCAGTCGCGAGGCGGCCCCGAGGCATGGCCCGGGTTGTCGGATATCGCCCGTTCCGGACCCCCAAGCACTCCCAGCCTGAAGCGGTCTCCTCCCCTTCCCTCCCATACCCAGGCCGAACCCAGCGTTCGACTTACGGTTTTCGCGTGGAACCGGGATGGGCCGCGTCCTAAGCTGGCTATGGCGGCACCCTGGGCCTTCCTCGAACGGGCCCGGGTGCTGGAATCGCCATCCGCACCCAGTACATCCATTTTCCGATCAGATCGCTTGATGCAAGACCCGTTCGCGTAGCGGATCGGCCAATTTTGGCCGTTTCGCCGGGCGGATCGGGCGGGGATCGTACCGCAATGTCAACCTCGGAAACGACCGGTGCCCAGGATTGGAGGGCGGTGGCCTGCCTCGCACCCGGCGGCGAGCGTCTCCTTTGCTACGGGGGCACTTCCGCGCAGGTCAAGGCCGCCTACACCGGCGCCTGGACCGAAGTGATCCGCGACGAGGATCGGCCTACCGTCCGGGCCATTTCCCTCCAGAAGTGGGCCGGCCTTCCCTGGGCGGGCCAGTGGGAACACCAGAGCTACCTGGCCGTCCCGGCCAACCGCAATGGCAACGGCAAGGCCGCCACGGCCGAAGTGGTCGAGTAGCATCGGAACGAAGCCGATCCCCCCAGGGCCGATCTCAAGCCCCCGGTACCCCGGGGGTTTTTGTTTATGCGAGGGATCGCAGCGGATCCCGCTCGCGTCGGCTGGCCCAGACTTCAAGTGCGGGGAAGGCCGAAGCAATGCGGTCCGAAAGGGCCTCGACCCCCGGCCTTTCGGTCGCGTAATGCCCGGCGACGATCATCGCCAGCCCCAGCGCTTCGGCTTCCAGGGCCCGGTGAAAACGCGCCTCGCCGGTGAGCAGGGCATCGGCCCCTACCCTCAAGGCATCCCGGAGGAAGTCGTCGCCCGCACCGCAGACGATCGCCACCCTCTCGATCCCGCGTCCGGGATCGCCAACGACTTGCAGGCCGTGGGCCCCCAACTTGTCGCCCACCGACCGGGCGAACGTCGCCAGGTCGCAGGGGGTCGGCAATTGACCGACCCGCCCGGCCCCGCCGACCGAGGAGATCGGCTTGAGAGGATACACATCGATAGCCGGTTCCTCGTAGGAATGGGCCCCTCGGATGGCCGAGACGACCTGCGTTACCGCACCCTCGGGGCAGACCCATTCGATCCGCTGTTCCTCGACCGACTCGCGATGGCCTTTCCGGCCGACCGAGGGGTCGGCCCCTTCGGTCCCGAAGAAAGTCCCGCGGCCTGGGATCGAGAACGAGCATTCCTCATAGAGGCCGATCCGGCCTGCCCCGGCCCGGAAGGCGGCTTCGAGGACCGTTTCGCGGTCGGCTTCGGGCACGAACGCCACGACCTTGCACTGGGCCGGCTCTTCGAATGGTCGAAGGGGTCCGACGTCGATCAGGCCCAGCAACTCGGCCAGGCCGTCGTTGATGCCGCCCCGGGTGTTGTCGAACGCGGTATGAGGGCTGGCGATCGCCACGCCGGCCCTCGCCAGGGGCCAGAGGTACGAACCGGGCGACCGGTCAGCCCGGATTTGCTGGACCGCGCGGAAAAGCACCGGATGATGGCTGACGATCAGGCCGGCACCCCCCTCAATCGCCTCGGAGGCGGTCTCGGGGGTGACTGTCAGGCAGGTCATCACGCGGGCGACCCTCGTCCCCGGATCGCCCCAGAGCAGGCCGACGTTATCCCACGATTCCGCCAGCCGAAATGGGGCGAATTCGTCGAGCCAGCGGATGAGGTCGGCCACCTGGGTCATGCGGGCGTCCTGTTTTTTCGATCGCGGATCCAGCGTGCATAGGCCTGGAGGAGCGATTCCGTCAGCGTCCCGGGTGCCCGGATCGGGCCGCCGGCGGTATGGCCCACCGGCACGATACCGCGGACCGAGTTGGTCAGGAAGACCTCGTCGGCCCGGTCGACATCGGCCGGGTAGACGTTGCGTTCCCGGATGATCAATCCCTCCATTTCCGCCAGCTCGATGACCAGGGCCCGTTGGATCCCGGGCAGGATCGGACCTTCCAGTCCGGGCGTGATCAACTCGCGTCCGACGATCAGGAACAGGTTGGCCCGGGTCGATTCCCAGACGCGACCGTCGGGCGTGCCCAGCAGAGCATCGTCGGGCGCCCAGGGCATGGGCCCGATCGGCGGCCAGCCGTTTCGACCAGTAATTGAGGGTCTTGTGCCGGCTCAAGGGGTCGTACCAGCTCAGGCCGAAGCCTCCCAGGATGACGATCGCGCCCTGGCCGCGGATCGGCAACGGCAAGGGGCGGGTCCGCATCCAGACCCGGCCCGGGGTCCGGCCATCCGCCCCGCCGGACAGGGTGATCCGCAAGACCGTATCGGGCGGCGAGCGTTCCTCCTGCATCAGCCGGGCGACGGCGTCGGCATCGGGCAGGTCGCCCGGTTCGTACGCGAGACGTAGGGCCTGGGCCGACCGTTGCAGGCGATCGAGGTGGCGGTCCAGCAGGATTGGGTTGCCATCCCAGGTCCGCAGGGTCTCGAACAGGCCGATGCCGTGTTCAAGAGCCCTGTCGTCGGTCCGAATCCAGGGGGTCGCATCATCATGGACCGATCCGCCCGACCAGTATCTCATGGCGGCGAGCCCTCGCGGAGCACGGCCAGGAGGCCCCGCCCCTTGTGCAGGGTTTCCTCGTATTCCAGGGCGGGGTCGGAATCGGCCACGATCCCGCCGCCGACCTGGTAGCTCACGCGGTCCCCCTCGACCAGCATCGTGCGGATCAGGATGTTGAAGGCGCTCGACCCTCCCCGGCTGAAATACCCGAGCGAACCGGTATAGGCCGATCGCCGGGCGGGTTCCAGTTCATCGATGATCTCCATCGCCCGGATTTTCGGGGCCCCCGTGATCGATCCGCCCGGGAAGGTTGCCCGGATGACGTCGATCGGCCCGACTTCCGGCCGGAGTCGCGCGCACACCGTCGCCACCAGGTGGTGGACCTGGGCGTACGACTCGACCGTCAAGGCCTCGGAGACCTCCACCGATCGATATTCGGCGACGCGGCCGAGGTCGTTTCGCTCCAGATCGACGATCATGGTCAGCTCGGCGCGATCCTTGGCGCTGCCCAGCAGCTCCTCGCGGAGTCGCCGGTCCTCCTCTTCCGTTGCCCCGCGAGGGCGCGTCCCCTTGATCGGCCTGGTCACGATCCGGTCGCCCCGCGAGCGGTAGAACCACTCGGGGCTGGCGCTGACGATCGCCAGGTCGTCCCAGGCGAGCAGAGCCGAGAATGGCGCGGGGCTTGCTCGGCGGAGCTTGCAGAAGAGGTCGAGCGGAACGATCCGGCCGGTCGCCTCGAACCTCTGCGACAGGTTGACCTGAAAAATATCCCCCTCGCGAATGTAATCCAGGGCCCTTGCGACCGAGGAAAGAAACTCGCCACGCGGAAGGACGGGAGCGGGGGCCCGTTCGAGCCGGCTCCTCATCGGATCGGCGGGCGGCTCGGCCAGCCGTCTTTCCCAGCGATCGAGCCGTGCCCGCGCCGCCGCGGGCCCTTCGTCGGTCAGGTCGGCGGCGGCGATCTGGGCCCGACCGGTGGCGTGGTCGATGACCGCCCAGGAGTCGTAGAGGGCGAACCGGAGGTCTGGCAATCGGGAAACCCTCGCACGGCGGCGCGGCAATCGTTCCAGTCGGGGGGCCAGGTCAGGCCGAGGTAGCCGGATCAGGCCGCCCTTGAACGGTTCGTCGGCGTCTCCCGGCGTCTCGGCAGGATCCGCCAGCCCGAGGTCGGCGACCCGGTCGGCCAGCCAGTCGAGCGGATCGACGTCCAACCACCGGCCGCCCAACTCGTCCTCGAACCGGGTGCGCCCATCGACCCCTTCGACGACCCATCGCGGTTCGGCGGCGAAGATGCTGTAGCGGCCCGCCTCGCCGAACTCCGCCCCTCCGACCAGCAAGGCGGGCCGGTCCCAGGCCCCAACGGCCTTCGCGAGCGCCTCAGCGTCCCTCGGGACGGGGCGGCGGATCGGGTACTGGTCGACGCTCACGAGGCGTAGCCCTTATCCTGGGGGGCGGGGTTTTTGCGAACGTCGGTGCGAAGGGGATAGGCCGCCATCATGATCCGTTCACCGTTGGGCCTGCGCCTGGTCTCCGGCGCGGGCGAGTCACCACGCGAGGCGATCCGCAGGGCGGCCCAGTCGGGGGCCCGGGGGGTCATGCTGGAGGCCGTGGGGGAATTGGCCCCTTCGCGCCTCTCGGAAACGGGCCGCCGTGAGCTCCGCCATATCCTGAGTACGATGCAATTGTCGCTGATCGGCCTGGCCTTGCCCACCCGTCGCCCGTTCGACACGCTCGACCAACTCGATGACCGCCTCGCCCGGTTCGACCGGGGATTCGCCCTGGCCTACGAGTTGGGCACGCGCCTGGCCGTCGCCGAGGTCGGGGGAATCCCGCCCGATGCGGAAGCCGAACGAAGGGGGGCATTCGACCTGGCCCTGAAGGAATTGGGACGACGGGCCGATCACCGAGGGGTCCGGCTGGCGATGGAAACCGGGCCCGACCCGGGATCGGCGTTACGATCGGTGCTGGATGGCTGGAATCAGCCAGGGCTCTCGGCCAGCGTCGACCCTTCGGCCTTGATGAAGATGGGCCACGACCCCGCCGAGGCGGCCGTTGCGCTGGGCCCCTGGGTGGCCCATGCTTACGGTGCGGACGCGCCGGGCAAGGCGTCAGGCCCCTCCCACCCGAGGGGCTTCGGCTTCGCAACCGGGGTGCTTGATTGGGAATCCTACCTGGGGTCCCTCGAAGAAATCGACTATCGGGGTTGGCTAACCTTCCGGACCGTCCCGGGCCGCGACATGTCCGCCCAGTTCCGGGAGTACCGGGGGCAAGTGGAGCGATTCTGAGGCCGAAAATGCCGAAGGCCACCGCCCCTCGAGGGGCGGTGGCCTTCGTCGGATCGCTCCATGATGGGCGGTCGATTACTTGGCGCCGGCGTTGCCCGACCCGGCCACCGCGAGGGCCTCGCCGGCCTTGTTGCCGGGCTCGAACTTGAGCTTCTTGATCCCGTCGACCTCCTCGATCTTGACGGCGATCTGGTCGAAACCCTTGAAGTTGCCCCGGAGGATCTCCTCCGCGAGCGGATCCTCGACCATGTTCTCGATCGCCCGCCGGAGCGGCCGGGCGCCGTAGTCGGGGTTGTACCCCTTGTCGATGACGTACTCCTTGGCCTCGTCGGTCATCAACAGTTCCAGGCCGCGTTCGCTCAGGCGCTTGCGGACCTTGGACAATTCGATATCGACGATCGTCTTGAGGTTGTCGCGGGTGAGCGAGTGGAAGACGATGACGTCGTCGAGCCGGTTGAGGAACTCGGGGCGGAAGTAGCGCTCGATCGAGACCTTGAGCCGCTCCTTCATCGTTTCATAGCTCACCGCGTCGTCGCGCCCGCGGTCGAACCCGAAGATGTTCGAGGTCGACGTCGCCTCCGCGCCGGCGTTGGTGGTCATGATGATGATGGTGTTCTTGAAGTCGACGTTGCGGCCGAAGCTGTCGGTCAGCCGGCCTTCCTCCATGATCTGGAGGAGCATGTTGTAGACGTCGGGGTGGGCCTTCTCGATCTCGTCGAGCAGGACCACGGCGTACGGCCGGCGGCGGATCTTCTCGGTGAGCTGGCCGCCTTCCTCGTAACCGACGTAGCCCGGAGGCGCGCCGATCAGCCGGCTGACGTTGTGCTTCTCCATGTACTCCGACATGTCGATCTGGATCAACGCGTCGGCGTCGCCGAACATGAACTCGGCCAGGGCCTTGGCCAGCAGGGTTTTGCCCACGCCGGTGGGGCCGGCGAAGATGAAGCAGCCGATGGGGCGCTTGGGATCCTTCAGGCCGGCACGGCTCCGGCGGACCGCCTGGCTGATCCGCTTGATCGCCTCGCGCTGGGAGATGACCTTCTTCTCCAGCTCCTGCTCCATCTGGATGAGGCGCTCGGTCTCCTCCTTCTCCAGGCGGGTGAGCGGGATGCCGGTCATCTTGCTGACGACCTCGGCCACGACCTCCTCATCGACGGTGCCGTCGACTTCCTTGGAACGCTCCCGCCATTCGCGGGTGATCTGCTCCTTCTTCTTCTTGAGCTTGTCGGCCTGGTCGCGGAGCGCGGCGGCCCGCTCGAAATCCTGGTTGGCGACGGCCTCTTCCTTGTCCTGGTTCAGGCGCTCGATCTGCTCGTCGAGTTCCTTGAGGTCGGGCGGCCGGGTCATCGCCTTGAGGCGGACGCGGGCGCCGGCCTCGTCGATGACGTCGATCGCCTTGTCGGGCAGGCATCGGCCGGTGATGTAGCGGTCGGACAGCTCGACGGAGGCCTCCAGGGCCTCATCGGTGATCTGGACGCGGTGGTGCGTCTCGTAGCGGTCGCGGAGCCCCCGGAGGATCTCCAGGGCCTCGGTCTTCGAAGGCGGGTTGACCATCACCATCTGGAACCGGCGATCGAGGGCCCCGTCCTTCTCGATGTACTTGCGGTACTCGTCGAGCGTGGTGGCGCCGATGCACTGGATCTCGCCCCGGGCCAACGCCGGCTTGAGGACGTTGGAGGCGTCGATGGCACCCTCGGCACCGCCGGCCCCGACGAGCGTGTGAAGCTCGTCGATGAACAGGATGGTGTTCTTGGCGCGGCGAACCTCGTTCATGACCGCCTTGATGCGTTCTTCGAACTGGCCGCGATACTTGGTGCCGGCGACCATCATGGCCAGGTCGAGGACGACGATCCTGCGGTCCCGGAGCAACTCGGGGACGCCGCCGTCCACGATCATCTGGGCCAGCCCTTCGACGATGGCGGTCTTGCCGACGCCCGCCTCGCCGAGGAGCACCGGATTGTTCTTCGTCCGGCGCGAGAGCACCTGGACGACGCGCTCGATCTCATTGGACCGGCCGATGACCGGGTCCAGCTTGCCTTGCCGAGCCAGGTCGGTGAGGTCGCGCCCGAACGAGTCCAGGGCCGGGGTCTTCGACTTCCCGCCCTTGGCCGCGGCGCCGCCCCGTTCCCCCTCGCCACCGCCGCCCGCGTCCATCCCGTGACCAAGCAAGTTGAGTACCTCCTCGCGGACTTCCTCGAGCTTCAGGCCCAGGTTCATCAGGACCTGGGCGGCCACGCCTTCCTGCTCGCGCAACAGGCCGAGCAGGAGATGTTCGGTCCCGACGTAGTTATGGTTCAGGTTCCGCGCCTCTTCGATCGCGTACTCGATCACCTTCTTGGCCCGGGGAGTCTGGGGCAGCTTGCCCATCGTCACCATGTCGGGCCCGGACTGGACGATCTTCTCCACCTCGACGCGGATCTTGCGGAGATCGACGTCGAGGTTCTTGAGCACGTTCGCCGCGACCCCGCTCCCTTCCTTGACCAGGCCCAGCAGGACGTGCTCCGTGCCGACGTACTCGTGGTTGAAGCGCTGGGCCTCCTGGTTGGCCAGCTGCATCACCTTGCGGGCACGATCGGTGAATCGTTCATACATGCGGATTTCTCCGAGAGTTCACCGGACCGCTCCCGGTGGGGATTCGATTCATGAACGGGATTTGAGGGCGCCGGGCGCCCCGCGGCAAGCCCGAAAAGTAGCGGTGCCGGCCCGCCGATCGGGCCCTTCTGGCCACACTGCATCCTATACGAATCGGGGCGCGATTGACAAATCCCGTGGCAAGGGCCGAAGGGGCCCTGCTCCGGGCCCCCGAGGGCGGCCTCGCCCTCGACATTCTACGAAATTCCCGCGCCCCGGTTCCCGAAAATCCGCTTGGCTCGCGGCGGGGCCGCGGATATGATCTCATTTTCGACCGTCGATGGCGTTCCGCCTCCCTTTTCCTCCCGCACCGGGCCCGCGTCGTGGCCCGCGGCCGGAACCGGCTTCGGCGATCATGGAATCCGAGATCAGCGAGGTTCTTGAGTGGTGAAGTTACGCGTGCGGTCCGGGGAATCGATCCAGGATGCGGTCCGACGGTTCCGCAAACTCTGCGAGAGGAGCGGGTTGCGCAAGGAAATGCGGCGCAAGGCCTATTACGAGAAGCCCAGCGAGCGTCGCCGGCGGGAAGAACTCAAGCGACTTCGCAAGGCCCGCCAGGCGACCCGCGTCTAAACCGAATCGCTGGAATCGTTCGATGGATCGGCGCGCGTTGACGCCCCGGAGCAAGCGACCCCGGGGCGTCCACCAGGAGATTGGTTCGCGCGGAGAGCTCAGCCGTTCAGGGAGTTGAGGTTCGCCGGGACGGCGTAGACGCCGGTCTTCACGGGCTTGAAGCGAACCTGGCCGACGGGGAATTTACCCCGCGCGAAGACGCCATAGCCCAGGGTGTTCCCTCGGCTGGGCCGATTGTAGAACCTCGTGCCATTCTGCTTGCTAGTCTTCACCAGCCCGTAGAAGCGGGCGAGCCGCTGGCTGAACCCGGTCGCGGACCTGTACTGCTGGGTCGCGATCGATGCGGGGATCGGCATGTACATCAGTTTCGACAGGCTTTGAACCGTCGGCACCAGCACTTCACCGTTGGGCGGGATGTTGAAGCTCGCCGCGAACGCGCTGACCCCCGGGCCGGGCAACACCGGGACGACCGGAGTATTCCTGGCGATCTCAACGCTCGCCGACCCCGACCAATTGCGGGGGGAGGCCTCGTTGGTCTGGCCTCGGATCGTGAACGTAACGGTGGAGCCCGGGGTCAGGTTCAGGTTCGATCGCGGCGAGATCGTCAGGATGACGTCGGTGATACCGTCATTGTTGAAGTCGCCGTCGGGCGTGACAGTGGCCGAGAAGGTCACGCCGTTGACCGTGACGGTCGTCGGGTTGCTGAGCATGGTGGTCGGGCGGAACGCTGGGGAGACCGTCGAATTGCTCGACACCCAGATCTGCAGGTCATCCGGGGTCGAAGCGTTGATGCTGAAGGGTGCCGTGGGAGAACCGACGCCGATCTGGACAGGGATCGTCAAGTTGGGCGGCACGGGCAAGCGACTACTCAGGAACGCGCCCTCCAGCAGGAAGGCCGTACCGGCCAACTGCCGGGGTGTCGTCGTGCTTGATGTGGAAAAGCCCGGTGCCCCGATCAGGAAATCGCCCAACGTGTCGCCATCGACAAAGTTCGGCGGGGCGGAGACCGGCCAGACGCGGGCGCCCAGCGATCCCCCCAGAAATAGCGGATTGCTGCTCCCCTGCGTGGTGATGATCGGCAGGGCAAAGACCGGCGCGACGGGATTCACGGCGGCGTTCAGCGTGTAGGCACCGCTCGGGAGGGTCGGGTTGCCCGGGACCAGGAAGACGGCTCCTGAGTTGCTCGAGGTCCCAGGTGCCCCGATCGCGATCTCATTGAGCCCGTCGCCGTTGATGTCCCCCGTCGGCGTCAGGGCATACCCCAGCAGGTTGCCGGTCACATTGCCATCGAAGTAAGCGGAATTGAGCGCCGCCTGGGGCGAGGGGGGGCTGGCCAACGTCTCGACGTTGTAGGTGCCGCTGATCTGGACGTTGGTGGCCTTGCCATAGATCAGCGTAGCGCGCCCGGTGTTGGCGTTGCGGCCCGGGGCGCCGAGGAGGATGTCGCTGAGGCCATCCCCGTTGAAGTCGCCCGCCGTGCTGACCGAGAAGCCGAGTTGGGCTCCGGACGTGGGGCTATAGAACCGGGCCCCGGGGATGGCGTTGGTCGAGCCGCCGATCTGGCTCAGGGGGATGGCGAGCTGGCCTCCGCCGATGTCCGACTGCGACGCCTGGAGGTTGGGCGCGCTAAATTAGGTAGGCGTCGCCGCCGTTGATGATCGGCGAAGTGCCCACGGACAGGCCGTTCGGCTCGCCGATCAGGAGGTCATCGCCCCCGGCGCCGGCGCTGGCGGTATCGCCGTTGACATTGCCCGCAGTCGCCACCGAGAACCCGGCATTACCCCCGATCGCCGTGCCAACGAATCGGACGCCGGCCAGGCCGGTCGTGCCGCTCTGGCCGATCCGGGTCACGTCGATCGCGCCGGCCGCGGTGAGCGTGCTCAGGGTCCTGTAGGTGATCACGTAGACGGCGCCCGCATTGACGGTGCCGCCCGGCGGGGTCGCGAACGGGGCCGCCAGGGCGATCCCGGGCGTGCCGTCGCGCAAGAAGTTGCCGACCCCCGAGACCGCCCGACCGAGTTGGCCGCCGGCCAACGACGAGGAGAAGGTCTGGACGCGGACGCTGGCGATGGCCGTGTCGAGGTTAACGCTGGCACCCCCGTTGGCGAGGGACGTCAGGGCCGTGCTGCCGTAGACCAGGTAGGCCCGGCCCGAGCCGCCCCCGGTCCCGGGTGCACCGATCAGGAAGTCGGCCCGGCCGTCGCCGTCGAGGTCGCCCACGCCGGTGACCGACATCCCCAGATTGGCCCCGGGATCGTTCACGGTCAGCGGGATGCCTGCGAAGGGGAACCCGGGCTGGTTGGTGGCGGGGTTCGTCTGGCTGGCCTGTCCGAGCTGGGCCAGGTCGCCGATCCGCTGCTGGGCGTTCAGTGACAGGAAATCGGTGATCGACGTCTGGTTGACCTGGCGGGAACCTAGCACCAGGAAAGCCTGGCCCCTGCCGGAACCGACTGAGGGGGTGTAGGGTGCCGTCGTGCTGATCGTGGGCGCGGCGATGACGTAATCATCATACCCATCGCCGTTAGCATCGCCGATGTCGGTCACCTGATAACCGGCGCCGCCGATGGAGCTTGCCCCCCAATGCTGGACCCCCAGGGGTCCCGAAGCGACCGTCGCCAGATCGACGGCGAGCAACTGCCGGCCTTCGAGTCTCTCGGTCAAGGGACGGAGCGCCCGAATTCGACGCCGGGCCCCTCGGGATACGTCGGCCAATCCGCCGTTCGGACGCATGGAACGAACCTCCTGACCTGTGCGAACCTGGCTCATCGGTAGGAAATAGCCCCGACGCCCACCCTGGCGTCCCGGGGATCGAATCGGCGGATCGGGGCCCATGCCGCGGCGTCCCCGGATCGGGGCGGCCCTAGCGGTTCAGGTTGACCGGGACCGTCTTCGAGTTCGTGGGGACCGCCTTGAAGCGGACCTGGCCGACCGGGTATCGGCCCCGGGAGAAGACGCCGTAGCCGAGCGTGTTGCCCCGACTCGGCTGGTTGTAGTACTTCGTCCCGTTCTTCTTGCTGGTCTTCACCAGCCCCTGGAACCGTGCCAGGCGGGTGGCATTTGCAGCCTTCGGCCTGAACTCCGGCAGGGCTACGGTGCTGGGGATCGCCTTGTACAGGAATGTGGACAGCGATTGGACGGTTGGCACCGCCTGCTCGGGCAGGATCAACTGAGTCGCAACGGGCGCCGACGCCCCTCGTCCGGGGAGTACCGTCCCGCCGGTGCTTGACTGGTTGGGGAAAAGTAATGCACCTTCGAACACGAAGGTTGCATTCCCGGAAGCCGGGCTGGGTCCACGAACTCCGCCCACCACGAAGTCCGGGATGCGGTCGCTGTCGATCGTGGTCGATACGGGGTTCAGCGGGAATCGTCGGGCTGCCACGGCCCGGCCGAATCCGGTTGCGCCCGTGATGATCAAGTCGGCTTCGGTGTCGGCAGGTGCGGGGCTGGTGGGCAACGTCGTCTTGCCGAGCATCACGTAGACGGTCCCCGAGGCCAGCAAGGGCGTCCCCGGCGCACCGATCGCGATATCGTCGAGGTTATCCTGCGACCTCCGGCCATTGACGACCTGAGTGCCCGCGAGGCGGCCCAAACCGGAGACCGACGTGCCCAGTTGCTGGAAGGCGCCGCCGACGTAAGTGATGGAACGAGTCCCGGCCGGGAGGTTGTTCACGCCGTTGAATCGCCCGTTAATCGCCGGAGTGGTCGTCGTGGCCCGGCGGCCGAAGATCAAGAATGCCCTGCCCGAAAGGAAATCGAAGGATGGATTTCCGATGAGGATATCGCTCACCCCATCGTTGTCGAAGTCGCCGGCGGTGCTTACGGAATAACCGGTGTCGGACCCGAAGATGAACGCGGCCCCGGCTACATCGTTCGCGGCACCGACCCGACTCAGGGAGATCCCGATCGAACCACCTGGGAGCGCCTGTTGCTGCGCCGGCAGATTCGCGCTGGAGTAGATCACATACGCCGTGCCGTCGTTGGGGGCCCCGATCAGGAGGTCATCCTGCGCCCCGACGGCGTTGGTGGTGCCGTCAAAGTCGCCGGCCGGAGCGACCGAGAACCCCGCGCCGCTAAAATCCCCCTCGCCCGTAAAGACCACACCCGCGACGCCGCCCGTACCCGTCTGCCCGACGGCGCTGAGGTTTACCGAGACGACACGATTCGGGGCGGCAATTCCGTTGATGTATCCGGCGGTGATGACGTAAACCGCACCGTTGCCCACCTGCGAGCCGGTGAGCCCGACGGTGGCGGACGGGGCGCCGATGACGATATCGTTGCTGCCGTCCCGCAGGAAATTCTGGAGGCCCGCCACGCTGGCCCCGGCCCGGGAGCCGGAAGTCCCATTGAATCGGACCACGCGTAGGTTCAGGTTGTTCGGGAGGTTATTCAGGTCGAGCGTCTTGTTGGGCACTTGCAGGAGGTTCGGGCTCCCGTAAATCAGGTAGGCCCGACTTAGGCCCGGGAATCCGACGAGGAAATCCTGGAAGCCATCGCCTGCGGAAGCCCTGTCGATGTCACCGACGGGCGCGACGAAAACGTTGCTCGTGTCGCCGCCCGGCGAACTGTCGACGATCCGTATCCCCTCATACGGGAATCCGGCCTGATTCAGGATCGGATTATTCTGGGTGGCATTTCCCACATTGGTGATCGTGCCCGTTCGCTGCAAGTAATTGAGCCTGAGATAATTCTGGCTGGTATTCGCTGGCGTCCCGGCGGGAAAATTGGGCACGACCGCTCGCGAGCCGAATACGAGATAGGCCGCGCCTGGGCCTGTCGTGAGGTAGTCGTCGTTGGCAGTGGCCCCGATTGTGCTGCGCAAGACGGCGACATCCCTACCCGCGCCCTGCAGGAGTTGCACACCATACGGCCCTGCGCCGGTAGCGGGGGGGTTCGGTCCGGCGATATTCGCCGAGTCGATTGTGGTGGCCAGGACGATGCGGGCCTCCAACGCCTCCACGGCGGGATGCACCGAGTTCGATGATCCCGGCGAGTCCATCCAGGTCCGTTCGCGACGCCGTCCCATGGGGTTCTCTCCTCCTACGACCCCCCGCGACGGCGCAGAAGACCCGCCCAGGATGGGCGGATCGACGCCGCCGGGGCCTCCTTGCCCCGACCGTTGCCCTGGTCGCCGGCCCGGTCCATGCGGCGGACCTTGTTCGGATCCGCGTCAAGACCGGTTGTGCTTTGATTTCGGCCGGTATTGCGACCGAACTCGACGGAAAGGGTCCCGGGCCCCCCCGCGAGGTCCCGTCGTCTCGTCAGGATCCGCACATCCGGCCGACTCGGATTCCCCGCTCAATCCGCGGGATCGTTCCGTCCGATAGAAACGTCAAGAACCCCGGGGTCGAACCCTGGGCCGGCGTCTCTACCTCGCGCCGCTTAGGGCCGCCCACGGGCCGAAGCCTACCGTTTGGGAGCATTCCAGGGATGACCCAGATGAATCGCGACATCCCGATCCCCCGCCGCCGCCACCACCAGCGACGAAGGACGGCCCATGCCCTTGCGGCCCTTTCCCTGCTGATCCCATGCGGCTGCACCCGCGAGTTCTTCCGCAACTGGGCCAACCAGGATGCTACCGAGGCCATCTTCGAAAAGAGCCGTGACCCCCGATGGCGGCTCGACATGTTCTCGGCCGAGCCGCCGGCCTTCTCGCGGTTCGCCAGCCCATTCGACCCCGACTTCCCCCCCGCTCCCCCCGATGACCTGCCTACCGAGGCGCTCTCGCCGGTACCCCAATGGCCGAAGGTCCGCCTCATGACCCCGGCCGAGGGGACCGGCTACCTCGACATGCTCGAGGCCTACAAGAACGACCGCCCGGCCGCGGAGATCGAGAAACGCCGCAAGGACCTGGAAGAGCGTCGTCGGGAAGCCGAACAGGAGCAGATCGAGAAGGCCCAGCGGGCCGCCGCGGAGCGAGCCCGCGCCGCCGAAGCGGATCAACCGCCTTCCGACCTGCCCATCCCCCTGCGGCCCGAACGGCCCAGGATGGATGATGCAAGCCCCGACCAGTCCATGAGATCGAATTCGCGAGCGAAATCCGGGACGGCGGTCGCCCAATCGACGCCCAGTAGATTGGGCCCAAGATCGGCTCCGGTTCAGGCCAAGTCGGGGGCCCAGCCCGCCGGTAAGGACCCGTCCTTGTTGCTGACCTCCGCCTATCAGGAAACGAACATTCCACCCCCGGCGATCACGCCGCCGAGGCGTCAGGCTTCGTCGCGCGATGATGACCCGGAACGCCCGACCCCGGTGCCCAACGACCCCGACCCGCAGATCGACATCCGCGATGTCGACACGGCTCCAGGCCTGGGCGCCGGAGGCTCCGGGACCGCGGAAGAGGACGCCCTGAAGCGCATCCTCACCGCGCCGGTCCGTTGGGGTTACGAGGAGGAGCTGGAAGCCGCCGGTCTCCCGAAGGACAGCGATCCCTACAAGATTGGTCCCCGAGAATCGCTCGAACTGGCCCTGATCAATAGCCGGGTCTACCAGTTCCGCCTGGAAGGGGTACTCTTGGCCGCGCTGCCTGTCACCCTGCAACGATTCGCGTTCGAGCCCCAGGGCTACGCGGGCCTGGGTTCGGCAACGGCCGTGGGCGGTGCTGGCCTCACCGGCGTGCTCGGCTCCGTCGGGCCGACCATCCCGCCCGGGGCGGGCGTCAATCAGTGGGTCTACCGAACAAAGGAAGCCCCTGGTGGCCAGCTTTCCCAGCTGAACCTGGGAACGTTAGCCGGCTTCGGCAAGCTGTTCAACAACGGCCTCCGGGTCGCGGGCGGCATCGCCAATACCACGATCTTCCAGTTCACCGGCAACAACTCCCGACAGCCGACGGTCCAATCGCTACTCCCACTGACCGTGACCATGCCGTTTCTTCGTGGCGGCGGGCGGGCCGTGACCCTGGAACCCCTCACCCAGGCCGAGCGTAACCTGCTCTACGAGATCCGCAACTTCGCGAGGTTCCGTCAGGAGTTCTTCACCAGCATCATGACGATCCAGGGCCAGGGCATCACCTCGGCCTCCACGCAAGGCGGCGTGAACGTCACGGACACCGCGGTGGGTTACCTGACCGTCGTCCAGAATCTCCAGGAAGTGGAAAACGACGTCCGCAACGTGGAAATTTTCGAACGGGTCCTTCGCATCTACCAGGGACTTGCCTCCGGTGCCGGTACGAGCGTTTCCTCACTGGACGTGGACCAGATCGACCTCAACCTCCAATCCCAGAAGCAGACCCTGCTCCAGGACCAGATCCAGTACCGTAACCTGCTGGACCAGTACAAGATCCAGCTCGGCATGCCGCCCGACGTCAACCTGATGGCGGATTATGGCGTCCTGTCGCAGTTCAGCAAGGTGTTCCAATCGACTTTCGGCCTGACCGCAACCCGCGAGCAGGTCGAGCGACTGGTCAGCGACCTCCCAGGCCTTCCCGACGTCATCATCGACGGGCGGTCGGTCATCGAGGCCACCAAGGATCCCGAGAAGCTCGAGGATCTCATGCTGGCGGCCGAACGGGTCGCCCTGGAGAACAGGCTCGACCTGATGAATCAGCGGGCCCAGCTCTATGACGCCTGGCGGCAGATTCGCGTGACGAGCAACGCCCTCCAGGGTATCTTTAACGTAACCCTGACCAACCAGGTCTTCACCCCCCCCACGACCTCCAACCCGTTCGCCTTCCTCGATCAATCCCGCCAGTTCAGCCTGGTTTTCAACGGCGAACTCCCCCTGGTCCGACTCAACGAGCGCAACACCTTCCGCACGGCCCTGGTCAATTACGAACGGCAACGTCGCAGCCTGATGGCCGCGGAGGATACAATCAAGTTCCAGGTGCGGAACGAGATCCGTACCATGATCCAGAACTACGTCAGCTACGAGTTGCTCAAGCGGAACTTCATCTCCACCGTGCGGGCCGCCGACCTGTCCCTTCAGCAAATCCTCGGCCCGCAGCAGGCCGGTGCAGGCGGTGCCGGTGGCGGCGGTAGCGGCGGTACCCAGACGCAGTTGTACGCCCAGAACCAGTCCCGAATCGTGTCGGTGCAGAATCAGATCCTCGGCGTTTGGGTCACCTACCAAGCGCAACGCTTGATCCTTCATCGCGACCTCGGCACCATGCCTTACGATGAGTGGGAGGCCTTCTATGAACTTTTCCCTGCAGCAACAGACGTCATCGACCGCACCCCCGCCCGCAGCGGCCCAGGATCTGCCGCCGCTCCAGAAGCGGGGGGCTAAGGCCAAGAAGCGGTCGGTTTTCCGCAGCCTGTTGCTGCTGGGGGCCGTGCTCGGAACCGCGGCGGTCGTGGTCGTGCTCCTGGGAGTCCCCATCCCGGGACTCGGCCGCGTCAACAAAACCGTCGCGGGTTTGATGTCCAGCCAGAAGGTCACCATCCTTACGTACAAAGTCAAGAAGGGCACCCTGCCGGTCACATTGACCGAGCGGGGCAGCCTGGAAAGCTCGAACAACCAGGACGTCTACAACAAGGTCGAGAACCAGACGACCATCATCAATATCCTGGACGAAGGTTCGCGGGTGAAGAAGGGGGATCTGGTCGTCGAGCTCGATTCGGCCCAGCTCAATGACAACCTCGACACCCAGAAGATCGCCACCGCCAGCGCCCAGGCAAACCTCGAGAATGCCAAGAAAACGCTCGAAGTCGCCGAAATCGCCGTCCGCGAGTATGAGGAAGGGACTTATCCCCAGTCGGTCCAGTCGGCGGAGAGCGATATCATCCTGGCGAGGTCGGACCTCCAGTCCAAGAAGGAGAGCCTCGACTTCAACCAGAAGATGTTCGATTTCAAGTACATCCCCGAGAGCAAACTGACCCAGGAAAAGCTCAACTACGAGCGGTCCAAGATCACGCTCGAGAACAACAAGACCAAGCTGGAAGTGCTCAAGAAGTACACTTACGACAAGACGATCAAGGAACTCCGCGCGGACGTTGAGAAGGCCACGGCCGACATGCTAGCCAAGGAAACGACTTACAACCTGGAAAAGCAGAAGGAAGAGAAACTCCGCAGGCAGATCGAGAACTGCAAGCTGTACGCCCCCGACGATGGCATGGTGGTCTATGCGAACGACCCCAACCAGGCGATGCGCGGCAGCAATGCCCCCCAGATCGAGGCCGGGGCGACCGTCCGCGAGCGGCAGAAGATCTTCATCCTGCCCGACCTGGATAACATGCAGGTCAACACCAAGGTCAACGAGGCCATGATCGACCGGATCAAGGCCGGGCAACGGTGCAAGATCCGCGTCGAGGCCCAGGCGGGCGAGCCGCTCGCCGGCACCGTCAGCCGCGTCGCCACGATGGCCGACCAGGCCAGCTTCTTCAGCTCCGACGTGAAGGTCTACACTACCAGCGTCAAGATCGATAACAGCCCGTCCTCGCTCCGGCCCGGCATGTCGGCCCAGGTCGAGATCCTGATCGAACAGCTCGATGACGTGATGTCGGTCCCGGTGCAGGCAATCCTCTCTTTCGGCGGCAAGGACCATGTGTACGTCCGCCAGGGCGACGAGTGGAGTCGCGTCGAGGTCAAGCTCGGCACCTCCAACGATAAGCTGATCGAGATCTCCGAAGGCCTGAACGAAGGGGATGAAGTCGCGCTAAGCCCGCTCGCCCTGATGTCGGAGGAGGAGAAGCAGAAGGTCTTCGGGGCGGGCGCCAAGGGTGCCACCGCGAAGGACTGGTCGAGCGCCGATGCCAGCAAGTCGAAGGCGGCCGGTACCGGCGAGGTCAAGGGCGAAGGTAAGGCGGACGGCAAGGCCGAGAAGAAGGCCCGCAAGAAGGATGCGGCCGGGGGCGGCGGTGGTGGTGGCATGCCCTCGTTCGTGGCCAAGTTCAAGAACATCAGCGCCGAGGACCGCGAGGCCCTGAAGACGGCCAGCGAAGATGAGCGGGCCGGCATCCTCAAGAAGGCCGGCTTCACCGATGACGAACTGAACCAGATGAAGTCGATGGCCCCCCCCGGTGGCGGCGGCCGGGGCGGATTCGGCGGCGGGCCGGGAGGTCCCGGCGGGCCGGGAGGTCAGCAATGAAAGCGGCCCTGAACGGTGGGCTGGGCGGTAACGGTTTGAAGCCGATCGTCTCGCTCGGCGAGATCAAGAAGACCTACGTCATGGGTGGGCATGGGAAGGAGGACAGCACCGGTCCGGTGATCGTCCATGCCCTCCGGGGCGTCTCGGTCGATTTCTATCCGGGCGAGTATGTGGCCATCATGGGATCCTCCGGCTCGGGCAAGAGCACCATGCTCAACCTGCTCGGATGCCTCGACCGGCCCAGCGACGGCCAGTATATCCTGGGCGATCAGGATATCTCCCGCCTCAACGACGACGAGCTTTCGGAGATCCGAAGCCGATACATCGGCTTCATCTTCCAGTCGTACAACTTGATCCAGCAATACACCGTAATGGAGAACATCGAGCTCCCCCTGACTTATCAGGGGAACGGCTCGGTGTCGGAGGCCGATCACGAGCGGGCGGCCGAGCTCGCCAGGATGGTCGGGCTGCACGAGCGGCTTGATCACCGGCCCAACCAGCTCTCCGGCGGCCAGCAGCAGCGCGTGGCGATCGCCCGGTCGCTGATCAACGACCCTTACATCATCCTCGCGGACGAGGCGACCGGGAACCTCGATTCGGTCACCTCGGCCGAGATCATGGCGATGCTCGAACGGCTCAACGACGCCGGCAAGACCATCATCATGGTCACCCACGAGGACGACATCGCTCAGCATGCCAAGCGGATCATCCGCATGCGAGACGGCCGGATCGTCGAGGACGGTCCCAGCCCGAGGATGGTCGCCAAGGCGCAAGAAGTCGAGGCCGGCCAGTCGCCCGCGTCCCTGCCGTCCTGACCCGACGTTTCGCCGATCCGACCAACCCGATCCATCGCATCCCCTACCCTAGCGAGACGCCGGCCCACGCGACGCCGGTGGAGGTTGTCCCCCGATGAATCGCATGTGGCGCAGCTTGAAGCTCGGCCTCAAGAGCCTCTACCTGCACAAGCTTCGCTCCAGCCTGACCATCCTCGGCATCGTCTTCGGGGTTGCGGCGGTCATCGCCATGCTGGCGATCGGCGAGGGGGCCAGTCGCGATGCCCAGGAACGCTACCAGGCCTTGGGCGCCACCAATATCATTTACCGTTCGGTGAAGCCCACCGAAGAGAATCAGGCCAGCGGCGGCGGCGGCCGGATGATCCTCAATTACGGGCTGAAGTACAACGACCTGGACCGGATCCTTGCCACCGTCCCCACGGTGCGCAAGGCCTTACCGATTCGGGAGATCCGCAAGGAGATCCGGTTCCTCAATCGTCACCTCGACGGCCGCGTCGTGGGCACGACCGCCGATTACGCCGAGTTCAACTATCTCAAGATGGCCCGCGGCCGGTTCCTCAAGGAAAGCGATAACGAAAATTACGAGAATTATGCGGTCATCGCCGACCAGGTCGCCAAGGACCTGTTTCCTTATGAAGATCCCCTGAACAAGTCGGTGAGGATCGGCCAGGACTACTACAAGGTGATCGGCGTCACCCAACACCGCGCCGGCACGGCGGCGATCGGCGGCAGCCTGGCGGCGCAGGAGTATGACAAGGACGTTTACATCCCGCTGAACACCTGTCGCCTCCGGTTCGGCGAACGCATTATCGAGAATCGATCCGGCAGCCGCAGCGCCGAGGAGACCCAGCTCACCCAGATCACCATGCAAGTGGGCTCGATCGACGAGGTTCGCAAGACTTACCCGGTGATCGAGGCGGCCGTAGCGCCGTTCCATCTCAAGAAGAAGGACGTGGACATGGTCGTCCCGCTCCAGTTGATCGAGGAAGCCGAGCGGACGGCCGCCATCTGGAGCATGGTCCTCGGTTCGATCGCGGCGATCTCGCTGCTGGTCGGAGGCATCGGCATCATGAATATCATGCTGGCAACCGTCACCGAGCGGACCCGGGAGATTGGCATCCGCCGCGCTCTCGGTGCCAAGCGCCGCGATATCACCGAGCAGTTCCTGATCGAATCGGTGGTACTCTCGGGTGTCGGCGGCGTCCTTGGCGTATTCTTCGGCGTCGCCCTCCCGCTCGTGATCGAGCATGTCCTGCATGCGATGCGGACTGCGATCACGCCGTTGTCGATCATCCTGTCGTTCGGCATCTCGGTACTCGTCGGTATCCTGTTCGGCCTCTACCCCGCACGCCGGGCCGCGTTGATGGATCCGATCGACGCCCTTCGACACGAGTAAGGGGCCGGACTCACGCCGGAAACCAGAGGGCCCCCCGCGGATCGATCCGCGGGGGCCCTTCTTTTTTCCGATTTCCATCGAACACCCCGGGCGATTTCGCGGTCGTATGGGGCGAAGGGCGGCCGTGGCCCTGCCCCCGGGCTGGAGCCCCGCCGATTATGGCCGACGACCGCGCGGTGTTCGAGCAACTGGTCGATCTCCACGGGGCGTCTGTCCTGGCGTTCCTCCGCCGCCTTTGCGGCCGCGATCAGGATGCCGACGACGTCTTCCAGGACGTAGCCCTCCGGGTCTGGAAGAACCTCGGGTCAAGGCCCCGCCTGAGGAATCCCAGGGGGTGGATGATGACGATTGCCTATCGGGCCTTTCTCGATCATCGTGCCAGGATGCCGCGACTCGTCCCGCTTCAGGAAGGCGACGCGATCCCGAGTCAGGAAGCTCGTCAGCGGGACCCCTCGGCGATTGCGCAGCAAGTCGAGTTGGAGTCGTTGGTCCAGGATTGCCTGTCGGACTTGCCCTGGCCGATTCGATCGGTCGTCGCCCTTCACTATGCCGGCGGCCTGTCGATTCATGAGGTCGCGAGGACACTGGGCATCCCCCCAGGCACGGCGAAGAGCCGCCTCAATTCGGCCCTGGAGCAGCTGCGGAGGCGTCTTTCATGAAATGCGATCAGGTATTCGCGGCGCTGGCGACGGGGAAGACTCTCGATCGCTGGAGGGCAAACCTACACCTCCGAGCCTGCACGAAATGCGAGGCCGAATCGGTCCGACTCCTCGAAATCACCCGAATCCTGGCCGCTGCACCGCCGCTCAGCCGGGCGCATCGCGTGCTGTGGATGGCATCGAGTCTGGAACCGAAGCCTACCAACCACCCGGCCGCCCTGCCCCGGCGATGGGCCATAGGCCTTGCGGTGGCCCTGTTGTTGGCTTCGATTGCATGGTTGCTCCCGCATGACAACCGGATAACTTCGGAGAAGGCTCGGCTGCCGCCCCTCGATGTCATGCTGACCGAGGATCCGCCTTCCGAGCGGGAGCTCCTTGCGATCGAGATGCTCGCCAAGGTGGATCGGCTGGAAGGCGCCCTGGACGACCTCCGCCGGCGTGCCGACCTGCTCGACGCACGCCGGGAGGCCGATGCGCTCTGGTCTCGCTACGCCCGCATCGATCCGACGGCGTTTTGAAGGCAAGTCCTTGACCTTTCGAATTCACCGGCCGGGAAAGTCCCGTTCCGTGGCCGACAAGACTCCGCATTTCCAAGAACGGAGCCTCCGATGATCTCAGTCCTGATCACCTTCCTGATCCTGCTTTCAACCGACGACGCCCCCCGGCTGGCAAGGGCCCCGGCCGATTACCAGATCATCCATTCCGACCGAGCCGGTGCCTATTTCGTGGCACGTCCCCTGAAGGAGCGTTACGACCGGTCACTAGGCGAGCTCTCGACGCTCCGACGACGAATTGATGACGCGGATATCGGCGGGGAGGAGGCTCGACGTGAGATCGAACGCCTCTCCGCGGTGCTGAAGGCTCTGAAGGAACAGATCGAACGGAGCAAAGTTTATGTGCCGGGGGCCCAGGTGCATCGGGCCACGACGATCGAATCGGTCCCGATGGGCGCGGATGAGTTCGTCCTGGTGGACGCCTCACAGGTCGAAATCCGCGGGTGGGACCGGGACGAGATCCGTTGCGAAGTCGAGAAAACGATCCTCAGCGCCGATGCACAGGGGGTTGCCGAAGACCTCGCGGGGATCGCACTCGAACACCGGATAGTCTCCGGACGCGAGGTCTTTGCCTTCTACCAGAGCATCGCCCACAAACCGGAGTGGAAGCGGGAGTGGGATCGGTTCGCATTCGGGGAGTTCCTGGACCGCGAATTCCACCACATCCGCATCAAGGGCCTCGACCACGAGCAGGGAAACCGTCAGATCACGGTCTCGGCCAAGAACGAGGAAGGGGCCGGGGAGATGTCGAGCCAGTGGCGTCGCCAGGCCAGGCTGATCCTGTACGTCCCGGCTTGCGGCCGGATCGGAATCCGAGGCGCCCTGGCCGGCTTCAAGGCCGTGGGGGTTCAAGCGCCCATGACGATCCTTGGCCAGGGCGATCGGGACTATCAGGCGCGTTACGAGGTCGCGAATCATGTGGGAGCCATCGTGACCGAAAACCTCACGCTCCATAGCCTTGACCACGTGAAAGGGGATGTCCGGATCCGATCCACGGCCCATGAAGGGAACGTCGCCACCCGCCACGACGATCGGGGCATCACGATGGAGCCGGGCTCGTCCCGATCGGCCGATTATCGGGACATTGAAGGAGACTTGAGCGTCAACCTGGTCCGCACCGACCTCGACCTGGCCCGAATCTCCGGCCGGATCGATGTGGTTAACGACTTCGGGCGGACAACCTGGACGATTGACCAACCCCTGGCCAGGCGGGACCATCGGGTCGTCACCGAGTCCGGATCGATCGACATCCGCCTCGACTGGGCATCGCTGCAAGGCCTGCCGATGGCCCTGTATACCGAGTGCGGCATCATCCAACTCGCCGCGGGCGGGCGCGAGGATTGGGAACCTTCCATGTTCACGGCGGATGCGGGCGGCAACCGGTATCGATCCTGGAACGGATTTCTTTCACGCAAGGGCGAGGTTCCCAGTGGCATCGCCTTGTTCGAACGGGTCGGCAATGCCTGGGACGGTCGGGATCGCGGGGCGGGAGTGGATGTGCTCAACCGTGCCGGGACGATCCGCCTCCTGCCGACTGGGCCTTGAGGACTGGCCCGGGGCTAGCCGCCGATCGAGTGCATCATCCGCCCGGGCTGCACGAACCGGGCCGTATTGATCTCGTGCCCCTGCCACTTGCTCGACACCGACGCTCGGACCGCCGCCGCAATCGCATCGTCCCCTGCACCGCCCCGGATCAAGGCCCGGATGTCGGTCTCTTCGAGGCTGAACAGGCAGTTGCGGAGCTTCCCCTCGGCGGTCAGGCGGATGCGGTTGCAGCTCATGCAGAAGGGCCGGCTGACCGAGGCAATCATGCCGATCCGGCCCCCGCCATCCCGGTACACAAAATCCTGCGCTGGGGCGCGGGGATCCTGGTCGGGCGCGGGATCGATCGGGCCGAATGCGGCGGCCAGCAAGTCCAGGATTTCGGCGGCGAAAACCACCTTGTCGCGTTCCCACGCCTGGTCGGCGTCGAGCGGCATGTATTCGATGTACCTCATCTCCAGGCCATGCTCGCGGCAGAACCGGCCGAGCGGGACGACATCGACGTCATTCACGCCCCGGATCGCCACGGCGTTGACCTTGACCGGGTCAAAGCCGGCCGCCTTGGCCGCAAGGATGCCCGCGATCACGCGATCGAAGCCCGGCCGACGGGTGATCCGCTCGAAACGGGCCGGGTCCATCGTGTCCAGGCTGATATTGATCCGGCGCAAGCCGGCCTCCCACAACGGCCGGGCCATGGGCTCCAGCAGGATTCCATTGGTGGTCAGGCCGACATCGCGGATTCCAGAGACCGCCGCGAGGCGAGCGATGAGCGAGGTTAGGTCGCGACGGACCAACGGCTCGCCGCCGGTGAGACGGACCTTGTCGATCCCCAGGGGTACGACCGCTCGTACAAACCGCTCGATTTCCTCGAAGGTCAGCAACTCCGACCGGGGCAGGAAAGCCACCGATTCGGGCATACAATAGACGCAGCGAATGTTGCAGCGGTCGGTCACGCTGATCCGCAGGTTATTGTGAATCCGCCCGAAAGAGTCGATGAGGGGCAATTCGGGCGCCATTCGGTTGGTCCCCGCGTAGGCATCTTCGGAGCGACTCATTGTAGGGGGCAGGTTAAGCGCGGAGGGTGGGTGGACGGCGGGGCGGTGGATTCACGAGGATTGCGGATCGATCCCTGGATGGACCCATTCGCGCGACCCGTCGGTCCAGCTTTCACGCTTCCAGATGGGCACGTCCCGCTTGATCTCGTCCATCAACCACGCGCAAGCCTCGAAAGCATCACATCGATGGGGCGAGCTGACGGCTACCACCACGCTAATCTCGCCCGGATCCACGCGACCAACCCGGTGGACGATCGCCGTCGCGATCAGGGGCCAACGCCCTCGTGCTTCCTGTTCCAGTGCTTCCAGGCGTCTGAGGGCCATCGGCCCGTACGCCTCGTAGTCGAGGGTCGCAGTTCGCCGGGTACCGGTGACTTCGCGGGTCGTCCCCAGGAAGGTACAAACCGCGCCCGCTTCCGGCGAGCGGACCCGGTCGGTCCACCGGGCGTGATCGATCGGTTCGTCGGTGATTTCGATCATACCAGGACCCATTCAGCCGCCGCTGACCGGCGGGATCGCCGCCAGATCGGCGCCGGGAGGAATCGGGGTGTCGTCGTCCGCGTAATCGGCGTCCACGGCAAATTTAAGGTGCGGGAGGAGCGGAAGGATTTCGGGAAACGCCCCCGCCAGCGCCCGCTTCAGATCGGCAACGCTGGCCGTGTCGGCCAGTTCCAGCAGGACGACAGGACGACCGACGCGTTCCCGGGCCAGGGCGAAGAGCCTCAATTCCACCCACATCGAGCCTGCCTCCCGATCGGCTTGCGGGGTGCGGGCCGACACCGATAGTCTGATCGCTTGGCCCTCCCACCGCAACCGAGGTGAGCCAGGAAGCTCCATGATCGCGCCCCGCCCCAACGCCATGATTCGTGTCCGGGGTGCCCGCGTCCACAATCTCCGCGACCTCGACGCCGATATCCCTCGGGACCGCCTGGTCGTCCTAACTGGCGTGAGCGGATCGGGCAAGAGCACCCTGGCCTTCGACACCCTTTTCGCCGAGGGCCAGCGGCGTTATATCGAAGGCCTATCGACTTACGCTCGGCAGTTCCTCGACCTGCTGGAACGCCCCGAGGTCGATTCCATCGAGGGCTTGCCCCCCACCGTCGCGATCGACCAGAAGTCCGGAACCGCCGGGTCGCGGAGCACGGTGGCGACCTTGACCGAATCGGCCGACCTCCTCAGATTGCTTTATGCTCGATGCGGCCTGCCGCACTGCCCCGAATGTGGTGAACCGATCCTCCGACAGACCCCCGAGCGAATGGTTAGCTCGGTAATGGGCCTGGGCGAAGGTCGCAAGGTCATCCTGATGGCACCGATCGTGCTGAGCCGCAAGGGGCTGCATGCCGGGGCCTTCGCCGCAATCCGGCGAGCCGGACTGATCCGGGCCCGGGTAGACGGCCAGGTGCTGGAAATCGGGCCGGACGACCCCAAACTGGCGAAGACCAGGCCCCACACAATCGAGGCGGTCGTCGATCGCCTGGTGATCCGCGACGGGATCCGCCTTCGTGTCGCCGAGAGCGTCGACCTGGCCTTGAAGTTAGGCGAAGGCTCGGTCGTACTCTCGGTCGAGGACGGGGGCGGCTGGGCCGACCGAACCTTGAGCGTTCGATTCGCGTGCCCCCGATGCAATCGAGGCCTGGAAGAGATCGAACCGCGTACGTTCAGTTTCAATAGTCCGCAAGGCGCTTGCCCGACTTGTAGTGGCCTGGGCCGCGTCGCCGTCGATCCTTCCCAAGCGGCCCCGCAGGGCGAAACTTGCCCGGATTGCCGGGGGGCCCGGTTACGCCCAGAGGCATTGGCGGTCACACTCGGCGGCCTGGGCATCCACCAACTTCAAGCGTTGGACCTGGCGGCTGCGCGGGAATTCCTGGATTCCCTGGCTTTCGAGCCGCCGCTCGATCTGGTCGGCCCCCCCATCGTCCGGGAGATTGGCCGGCGGATCGCGTTCCTGGAACGGGTCGGACTCGACTATCTGACGTTGGATCGCCCGGCCGTCACGCTCTCGGGCGGCGAATTGCAGCGGGTCCGCCTGGCGACGCAGATCGGGTCGGGCCTCGTGGATGTCTTCTTTATCCTCGATGAGCCGACCGCCGGCTTGCATCCCCGGGATACCGACCGCCTGCTCTTGTCCTTCTCGAACTGCGGGACCGCGGGAACAGTGTGCTGGTTGTCGAGCATGACGAGGCAACCATGCGAGCAGCCGACTGGCTCATCGACCTAGGGCCGGGGGCAGGTCCTCTTGGCGGCCGGATCATCGCCGAGGGCCCCCCCGACGCGCTCCGGGAATCAGAGCCAGGCTCGTCGCTCACCCGACTCCATCTGGAGAACGCGGCTCAAGCTCCCTGGAGCCTTGGCGGGCGTCTCGGCCGCTCATCGGGGTGGATTCGGGTGCTGGGCGCCACCGAGAACAACCTGCAAGGAATCGACGCGGCATTCCCGACCGGCTGCATGACGGCCGTGACGGGGGTCAGCGGCTCCGGGAAGAGCACGCTGGTGCTCGACATCCTCGCCCCGGCCGCGTGCCGATCCCTGGGCCTTGGCGGCCGGCAACCCGGGGCCCATCTTTCGGTCGAGGGCCTCGAAGCGATCGACCAGGTTATCCTCATCGATCAGGCCCCGATCGGCAGGACGCCGCGTGCCACGCCCGCAACGTACACGGGTGTGTTCGATGCCATCCGCCAGGTTTTTGCCAGGGCCCGCGAATCGAAAGTCCGGGGATTTCGTGCCGCCCGATTCAGCTTTAACCGCGGCGGCGGTCGCTGCGAAACCTGCCAGGGCCAGGGTGTACGGCGGATGGCGATGAATTTCCTCCCGGACGCGGTAATCCCGTGCGCAGAATGCGATGGCCTTCGGTTCAACCGTGCGACGCTGGCCGTGCATCACCGGGGAAAGTCGATCGCCGACGTGTTGGCGATGGAAGTCCAGGAAGCGCTCGTGTTCTTCGACGCCGTGCCCAAGGTCCGGAAGGGCCTGGAAGCCTTGAGGGACGCGGGGCTGGGCTACATCACGCTGGGCCAGCCGGCTTCGACGCTGTCGGGCGGCGAGGCGCAACGGGTCAAGCTCGCGGCCGAACTGGGCCGTACCGGGACCGGACGGTCGTTGATCATCCTTGATGAACCGACCACGGGATTGCACTTCGCCGACGTAGCGTCGCTCCGGGCCGCCCTGGATCGACTGGCCGACCTGGGCAACACCCTCGTCGTAATCGAGCATCATCCCGACTTAATCCGCGCCGCCGACTGGATGCTCGACCTCGGCCCCGACGGAGGTAGAGGCGGGGGCCGTATCGTCGCACAAGGTACCCCGGGCAAACTCGCGCACGATCCGGGCAGCGTCACCGGCCCGTATCTTCGCCAACGAAGCACTTGACAGTAGCTCGCGCAGCGGGGATAAACTCAGGCCGAATACGGTATGAATGTTCACAAACCAGGCGGACAGCACACGCATGGATGAGGTGCACTCCCAAATCGATTTGATTTATCGGACCGAATCGCGGCGGGTATTCGCATCGCTGGTCCGACACCTGCGCGATTTCGATCGGGCCGAGGAGGCGGTGCACGAAGCGTTCGCCGCGGCGATGGAACGATGGCCGGTCGATGGCATGCCTCGGAATCCCCGCGCCTGGCTGGTGTCGGCGGGCCGGTTCAAGGCAATCGACTCGACCCGACGTCGGGCACATTTCGAGGCCTTGCAACCGGCGCTGGCGGGGCGATTGTCGGAAATCGCCGAGGCGAACTCGACGAGGGCCTCCTACGATATCGAGGACGACCGCTTGCGGCTGATCTTCGCCTGCTGCCATCCGGCGATCGAACGCAAGGTTCAGGTACCTTTGACCCTGCGCGAGGTCTGCGGCCTGACGACCGACGAGATCGCCGGCGCCTTCCTGGCCGCCCCCGCCGCGATGGCGCAGCGGTTGGTGCGCGGGAAAACCAAGATCCGCGACGCCGGCATCCCCTTCGAGATCCCGCCCGCGGACGAATTGCCGGACCGATTGGGATCGGTCCTGGCTGTCATCTACCTCGTGTTTAGCGAAGGCTACTCGGCTACCTCCGGCGAAGCCCTCACTCGTGCCGACCTTTCCGGGGAAGCCATCCGCCTGGGAAGGCTGGTCGTGGGCCTGCTACCGGACGGCGAGGCGATCGGCCTGCTGGCCTTAATGCTGCTCCAGGAATCGCGACGGCAAGCGCGTACCACCTCGGATGGGGAAATTGTCCTGCTCGAAAACCAGGACCGCACGCTTTGGGATGCGAAGTTGATCGACGAGGGATTAGCGCTTGTGGAACGGGCATGGCGATCCGGCGAGGCCGGCCCCTACATCTTGCAGGCGGCAATCGCGGCGGTTCACGCCGCCTCGCCATCTCCCGGTGAAACCGACTGGGGCCGGATCGTCACCCTGTACGACTCCCTTCGAATCATCCATCCAACCCCTATCGTCGAGTTGAACTGGGCTGTAGCCATGGCGATGCGTGATGGGCCAGAGTCCGGTTTGGTCGCGATCGATGCCATCCTGGGTCGGGGGGAACTGACAAGCTATCATCTGGCGCACGCCGCACGGGCCGACATGTTCCGGCGATTGGATAGGCGAGATGAAGCACGCTTGGCTTACGAACGGGCCCTCGCCCTCGCCCAGCTTGAACCGGAGCGGCGCTTCCTGCAGGGCCGACTCGCTCAGCTCTGAGCCGGGAGGTAAGGGGTGTTATGAGAACTGTCGATCAACGATCGGCCCGTTCGACTACGGGTACGAGGCGGTGCCGGACTCCCCAGGAACCGCCCGTAGAGTTGACCCCTCTAACCGGAGCAAGCCTATGTCACCGCAGAAGATCCGTCCTTGTCTATGGTTCGACGGGCAGGCCGAGGAGGCTGCCCGTTTCTATGTCTCGATCTTCCCCAATTCGGCGATTACCGGCACGACGCCCGGGCCGAATGGTCGGCCGATGGTCGTCGAATTTAGGCTGGCCGGGTCCCAGTTCCTGGCCCTTAATGGCGGGCCGCATTTCCAGTTCAACGAGGCTATCTCGCTATCGGTGGACTGCCAGGGGCAGGGAGAAGTGGACGAACTGTGGGAGAAACTCGTTGAAGGTGGATCCCCCAGCAGGTGCGGATGGCTCAAGGATCGTTACGGGCTCTCCTGGCAGATCGTACCGGCGTCACTTTCGAGGCTCCTGGCCGAACCCGATGCCGAGAGGGTTGGGCGAGTGATGGAAGCTTTGATGCAGATGTCCAAGTTGGACATCGGTGCGCTCGAGGCGGCCGCGGCGGGGGCCTGAAACGATGCAATACATCTTTCTGATCTACGGCGCGGAATCCCGTTGGACCGAGGAAGAACGGGCCGCCTGCATCGTCGATTCCCTGGCGATTTGCGAACGCCTTTCGGCCCAGGGGAAACTCCGGGGGTCGGCACCGCTCGAGCCGGTATCGACCGCCGTGACCGTCCGGGTCCGGGCCGGGCAGACATTGATGACCGACGGCCCGTTCGCGGAAACCGCGGAGCAACTCGGCGGTTTCTACCTCCTGGACCTGGCCGATCTGGACGAAGCGATCGCCATAGCCGCATCCCTGCCGCCCGCGTCGAGGGGTGCCGTCGAGATTCGACCGCTCTTCCCGCTCGATGGATTGCCCGAGTCTCAACCGCTATCACACCGCGCCCAGGGCCGACTCGATCTGATCCTTTATTACGATGACCCAACAACTTTGCGGAATGAGGAGGCCGTCCGCGGGGGAATGCGGGAAGCCACCGCCTTGGCCCATGAGTTGGAAAGGGCCGGGCGCTACATTTCGGCCTCGCCCCTCCGCCCGGTCGAGACGGCCACGTGCGTGCGCGTCCGCGACGGTAAAAGGCTGATCACGGACGGCCCATTCGCCGAGACTCGCGAGGTCCTGGGGGGCTATTACCTGGTCCATTCGGATTCGGCCGACGACGCCCTGAAGATTGCCAGCCGACACCCGGGAGCGAGGAACGGGTGCGTCGAGGTCCGGCCCCTGTTTGATATCAGGACCCTGGAGAAATCGCGGCAAAATCCCGCGAAGGACGTCGATTCGGCCGAGCCCCGAACGACCCATTGAGGATCGGGGACGACGCCCCGACGATTCTAGTCCAAAGGATTCGAGAGGAGCGATCCGGTATGTCGGATACGGCCATCACACCCTACCTGTTCTTCGGCGGCCGATGCGAGGAGGCGATCGACTTCTACAAGAAAGCACTCGGCGCCGAAGTGGAAATGGTGATGAAGTTCAGTCAGAGCCCCGAACCGCCGCCCCCAGGAATGCTACAGGCCGGCTTCGAGGACAAGGTGATGCACGCCTCATTCCGCATCCGGGGGGTCCCCCTGATGGGGTCCGACGGGTGCGACGACCGATCCAAATTCGACGGATTCCGTCTGGCGCTCAGCGTCCCGGCCGAGGCCGAAGCCCGCCGGGCATTCGATGCGCTGGCCGAGGGCGGCAGCATCCAGATGCCCCTTTGTGCAACTTTCTGGTCCCCCTGCTACGGCATGGTGACCGATCGGTTTGGCGTGGGCTGGATGGTTATGGTCCCCGGCCAAGCCTAATTGGAACGGGTCGCACAAATTTACCGGAGGGTGATCGCATCAGAGTCGCGGTCTTCGTGAAGGCAAGCCGTTCCTCCGAGTCCGGCGAGATGCCCAGCAGCGAACTGCTCGCCGCGATGGGCCGGTACAACGAGGAGTTGGTTGAGGCCGGCATCATGCTTTCGGGCGATGGCCTTCACCCCAGCTCGAAGGGGGCCAGGGTGAAGTTCTCGGGCTCCAACCGTATCGTAATCGACGGTCCTTTCACGGAGACGAACGAATTGATCGCCGGCTTCTGGATCTGGAAGGTTCGGTCGATGCAAGAGGCGATCGACTGCGTCAAACGATGCCCTAACCCAATGATCGAGGATTCCAAGATCGAAATCCGGCCGGTATTCGAGGCCGAGGATTTCGGCTTCGAACTGACCCCGGAGCTTCGGGCCCAGGAAAACCGCCTTCGAGCCAGCTTGCAGGGCTGACCATCGCTCGGAGAAAGCAAGCTACCCGGCCAGGATTCGAACCTGGAAAAGCAGGACCAAAACCTGCTGTGATACCGTTTCACCACCGGGTAATGCAGTGGGCAGGGCCGAAGATCTCGCCTCGGTAGTTTAGCAGCGGGGCGTGCCGACGGAAACCCCCGATCCCGCGCGGGGCTTGTCCCCACCCCTCGCGGGACTTATTGTAGGCGCTGGAGATCGACCCTTGTCCGATCGGCCGCGGGGGATCCGTCGATGTTTCCCATCGTTGGTGCCGCGTTCCTGGCACCCGACATCAAGCGATTCGTGATCCAGGCCCCGCGTGTCGCCCGGAAGCGACTCGCCGGCCAGTTCGTGATCGTGCGGGTCCACGATCGCGGCGAGCGGATCCCGCTGACCATCGCCGACGGCGACCCCGAGGCTGGCACCATTACCCTGATCGTCCAGGGCATCGGCAAGACGACCAGGCTGCTCAACATGCTGGAGGCGGGCGACTCGGTCCTCGACCTGGTCGGACCGCTCGGTCGGCCGTCGGATGTCCGCCCGAAGGGCACGGTGGTGGTGATCGGCGGTGGCGTCGGCACGGCAATCGCTTATCCCACCGCGAAGGCGATGAAAGGCGCCGGGAATCATGTCATCGGCATCGTCGGCGGGCGGAATCGCGACCTGGTAATCCTCGAAGCCGAGATGCGGGCGGTTGCCGACGAGCTCTTCATCACCACCGATGACGGTAGCTACGGCCGGAGGGGGCTGGTCATCGACCCTCTCAAGGAGTTGATCCAGGCCGGACGGCAGATCGATGAGGTCCTCGCGATCGGCCCGGTGCGCATGATGCAGGCGGTGGCCGAGGTCACCCGTCCGCACTCGATCCCCACGGTCGTAAGCCTCAACTCATTGATGGTGGACGGTACCGGGATGTGCGGCGGCTGCCGGATCGTGACCAGCCAGGGCACCCAGTTCGCCTGCGTCGACGGGCCGGAGTTCAACGCCCACATCGTCGATTACGACAACCTCGTCCAACGCAATCGGCTTTACGCCGAACGCGAGGCCCAGGAACTGCGCGAGTTCCTGGAGCACCCGACGGAAGTTGTCGAAGGGGTGCGGCACGGCTGCCGCCTGGAATCGGCCCACCCCGAGGTCGCCCCGCATCCTCGGGCGGACGCAACTTCGGAGGTCCATCCCTCGTGAGTAATTCCCAGGGTGCCAACAAGCTCCCCCCCAAGGAGCGGATGAAGGTCCCCCGCCAGTCGATGCCCGAGCAGGAGGCCGAAGACCGCCGGCACAATTTCGCCGAGGTCAATCAAGGGCTGACGGTTCTTGGGGCCGCCACCGAGGCCATCCGCTGCCTCGATTGCGCCAAGCCGCATTGCGTCGGCGGCTGCCCGGTGAACGTGAATATCCGAGAATTCGTGGAGAAAATCACGGCCGGCGATTACCTGGGTGCAGCGGCCAAGATCCGCGAAGACAACGTCCTTCCCGCGATCACCGGGCGGGTCTGCCCGCAGGAAACCCAGTGCGAAGGCTGCTGCATCCTGGGGAACAAGCACGAACCGCTGGCGATCGGCTACCTGGAGCGATTCGTCGCCGATTACGAGCGCGAACACGGCACGATGGGCCTACCCCCGATCGCCCCGTCGACCGGCCGGAAGGTGGCGATCGTCGGCTCGGGTCCGGCCGGCCTGAGCGCGGCCGGCGACCTGATCCGATGGGGACACCGCGTCACCGTGTTCGAGGCGCTCCACCAGATCGGCGGCGTCCTGATCTATGGCATCCCCGAATTCCGGCTACCCAAGGAGATTGTCCAGCACGAGGTCGGGGTGCTCGCGGCGATGGGGGTGGACTTCCAGACCAACGTCGTGATCGGCAAGACCGTGACGATCGACGAATTGATGGGGGAAGAAGGCTACGATGCCGTACTGGTCGCAACCGGCGCGGGCCTCCCCAAATTCCTCGAAGTCCCGGGTGAGCACCTTCCAGGCGTCTACTCGGCCAACGAGTTCCTGACGCGCGTCAACCTGATGCGGGCCAACGACCCTTCGTATGACGAGCCGATCTATGACTGCCGGGGAAAGGACATCGCCGTCGTTGGCGGCGGCAACACGGCGATGGACGCCGTCCGAACGGCCGCCCGCCTGGGTGCCCGAAACTCCTACCTGATCTACCGGCGCTCCCTGACCGAGATGCCCGCGAGGGCCGAGGAAGTCAAGCACGCGCAGCAGGAAGGCATCGATTTCCGGACTCTCACCAACCCGGTCGCCTTCCTCGCCGACGAACGCGGTACCCTGGCAGCGGTCCGCTGCATCCGGATGGAACTGGGCGAACCCGACGCCTCAGGCCGCCGCTCGCCGGTCGCCATACCGGGATCGGAATTCGATCTACCCGTGAGCGTTGCGATCATCGCCCTGGGTACGTCGGCCAACCCCCTGGTTCAATCGACCACGCCGGACCTGGCCACCAACCGCAAGGGCTACATCCACGCCGACCCCGAGACCCTGCGGACTTCGAAGCGCGGCGTCTTCGCGGCCGGGGATATCGTCACGGGGGCGGCGACCGTGATCCTGGCGATGGCCGCAGGGCGTAAGGCGGCTGCCGGCATCCAGCAGTTCCTCGAAACGGGCGAATGGCCGTCCGCCTGATCGATCCGAACCACTCCCGACCGAGCCCCCTAGTCAACCGCGAGGAGAAACTCCCCGATGCCGATGGTCACCGTGGACGGCGAGAAGGAATTCGAGGTCGAGGCCGGCACCAAGCTCGTCCTGGCGATCGAGGATGCCGGGATCGACATCCTTCATAAATGCGGCGGCAATGCCCGATGCACCACCTGCCGGGTCGAGGTACTCGTCGGCGACCCAGGGCCGATGGGCGACCTGGAACGGGAGCGGCTTGCCCGGGAGAATGACCTGGCCCCCAACATTCGACTTTCTTGCCAGGTCCGGGTCGAATCCGATCTATTCGTCGCCGTTCCGGGCCGCGCCCGGGGCTCAGGGAGTAGGCCCCGGCCCCCGCCCCGAGTCCTGATCGATCCGGGCGGGAATCCGTAGGGAGAGGCGGCGGGGCGCGGGCCTGGAGGCTTTTCGCCCGCTTTTTTTGCGCGCCGCGCCCGCAACAACCGCAACATCGCCCCCATGGGAACGGTCATGCCCGGTTTTAGGGGGCCCGTTTGACTTCCCGCGATCGCGAGGAAAACTCGAATGCTCCACGGCCACGCGCCTCACGCCCTGGCAGGGAATCGCCGGACGTACCCCTCCGAACCGTCAACTCCCCGAATTCCTTACACCCCCCACTTGACAACCGCCCAGGCCGTGGACATGATTGACTGCGTGCATGGATTCGCCTGAGCGGGCGAGCCCGTAGCGCGGGTCGGTCGCTTGGTGGCATCGCGGGGTTCGGATTCAAAGCTCCTGAACGAGTCAAGACACACGCCGAGCGGGGACGGCCGCCAGCCGCATCGATGAGCGCGGCGGACCGGACCGGCGGTGAGCGCAAGAAACGGGGAGTTTGTCGATGGCCAGTTACAACGGGAATGGGCGAGGGCGTGGTCCTGGCCGGCGGAACAATCACGACGCGCGACGCCGCCTGGGGCTGTCGATCGAGGCGCTCGAAGGGCGGACGCTGCTCACCGGCGGCGACGTCGTGCCTCGCCCCTGGCTCACCAACGACAACCTGGCCGATACGCAGAACGGCCCGATGGCCAACGCCGGGGCTGCGCTGGTCAAGGCCTATTTCGAATACCAACAGTACCAGACGGTGAAAACCGACACGTCGAGCTTCGCCACGTCCGACGTCAACACGCAGGCCCGTACTTACCTGTTCGAGGGCGATCAGGTTCGCGTGGACGTGAAGATCTACGGGGATCTCCGCCAGGGGGCGGGCGACCTGGCATTGGCCGGGCTCACCGTCAAGGCGATCGATTCGACGTTCAACCTGGTCGAGGGCCTGGTACCCGTCTCGCAGTTGCCGGCAATCGCCGCGCTGCCCAACGTGGTGAATGTGGCGCCGATCGCCAAGCCGCAGTTGCGTCAGCAGGGCCTCGCCAATAACCAGGCCGAGCAGGCGTTGTTCGTAGACGCAGCCCGGACGCAATATGGCGTCACCGGGGCGGGGATCAAGGTCGGAGTCCTGTCCGACTCGGTGGACAAGGCACCCAACCTGTACGGCCCTGCCAACCGGAAGCCCGGCATCCAGGGCTCCATCGACACGGGCGACTTGCCGCCCAGCGGCGTCAAGGTTCTCTCCGACGGCTCGGCGGGTGATACCGACGAAGGCCGGGCGATGCTCGAGCAGATCTACGACCTGGCCCCGGGCGCGCAACTCTACTTCGCCACGGCAGGCGGTGGTCCGGTCAATTTCGCCAACAATATCCGGGCCCTGGCCAACGCCGGCTGCACCGTCATCGTCGATGATATCGGGTATGCCAACGAACCCTTCTTCCAGGATGGCGTGATCTCGCAGGCGATCCAGGATGTCGCCAAGCAGGGCGTCGTCTACGTCAGTGCGGCCGGCAACTCCGCGGCCCAGGGTTACAGCTCCCCGGTCTTCGGCGTGGCCAACACGACGGTCGGCGGTGTAAGTGGCCGGTTCGTGAATTTCAACCCGTCCGGCACCACGTACCAGATGCCGATGACGATCGGCGGCAATGGCGCGGTCCTGTTCCAGTTCGATCAGCCGTTCGGATCTTCGAACCCGGCCGCGGTCACTTCCAACGTCGATATCCTGTTCTTCGACGCGGGGAACAACCTGGTCTCGCGGGGCGGCATCAACACGATTGCCAGCCAGACACCGTTCCAGTTCCCCTCCGTACCGGCCACCGCCCGATCCTTCGCCGTTCAGATCATCAGCGGTCCCGATATCGGCCACTTCCAGGTCGTTGATTGGGCGGGAGGCTTCACGCCTGCTCGGCAATTCGGCAACGCGGGTGGGATCACCTATCCCACCACCTACGGCCACTCGGCGACCACCAACATGATCAGCGCGGGGGCCGTGCCCTGGTTCGGCACGGCGCCCGTTGCCAGCCCGAGCCCGGTCCTCAGCGAGGATTTCAGCTCATTCGGCCCGGTGCAGTACTTCTTCGATGCCAGCGGGAATCGGTTGTCCAGCCCTCAATTGCTGTACAAGCCCGACATGTCCGCAACCGACGCCAACAATACCAGCTTCTTCGGATCGCCGCCGGGCAGCGTGCCGGGTGGTCTGGCCACGAACAACTACAGCTTGCCCAACTTCTATGGGACCTCGTCGGCCGCCCCCAACCTGGCGTCGGTCGCGGTCCTGATGAAGCAGTTGACCCCGAACGCCAGCCCGGCCGACATCGCCAATGCCCTGATCACCTCGGCCCTGGCTACGCCCCTGAATTCGTCCGTGTCCTGGTCGCCTAAGGTCAACACCAGCATCGGCACGTGGGACCCCCAAGGCGGCTATGGCCTGATCAGTGCGCCGAGGGCGTTGGCCGCAATCAACTTGATGCGCGTGGTCACCAGCAATCCGGGACCTGGCACCGTCACTTCCACCCTCCCGACCGCGCTCGATGTTACCTATACCTTTGCCGTCGATCCCACGACCGTCGATCCGGGCGACATCCAGGTCGTCAGCCCGCCCGGTACCACCGTCACGGTGACTGGCGCCACGGTCGATGCGAACAATCCGGCCCTGGTCCATTACGCGATCTCGGTCGCCGTCGCGCCCGGGGCCTCCGCCAACGGGGCCTATACCCTCAACGTCCTGGCCGGTGCCGTCCGGTCGTTCGATGGCAAAGTCCTCCAACCGATCACGACCGGATCGCCGTACGCCTACACGGCGTTCTTCGGCGTGAAATGACGTGGTGGCCCCGCGGATCACCAACACCACATTCAATTCGCGGACGGTCACGATCCAGTTCAGCGAGCCGGTCCAGGCCGCCACGGTGAACCGGACCAACATCACGCTGACTCGGGTCGCCTTTCCTAGCAATGTGCTGCTGAACAGCGACCCAAGGTTGACGGTCACGTATGACGCCTCCAAGAACCAGGCGATCATCGACCTGAGCAACCTTCCCCAGACCCTGCTGCTTTCAGGTACTTACCAACTGCTCGTCAGCGATGCGGTGAAGGACCTCGTCGGCAATAGCCTTGACGGCGAGTTCTTCCCGAACAAGAACGTCTTCCCGTCGGGCAACGGCACGGCCGGCGGCGTGTTCACGCAGCAATTCGCAGCAACCCTGCGGGCGCCGATCATCGCCTCGCTGAGCCTCGAGCAGACCAATACTTCGGACTCGCAAATCCTGGGCGACCTGAATACGCAGAATGCCCGGCCCTGGTTCACGGGCAGCGTGAAGAGCCTCTTCCCTCAAGCGACCTCCGGGCTCCAGGTGGCCGTCTCGTTCAGTGGCCTCCACGGGGGGACGAGCGACCTGGCCCTGGGCTTCGATGGTCGGGGGTTCGTCGGGACCAACGATCTGAACTCGACCGTGGTCACCACCGACGCTAACGGTAACTTCCGATTCCAGCGCCGAGCAACCTGGCCGAAGGCTACCAGTTCGTGCGGGTTGTGGTCATCGGCGCCAACGATGTGGCCACCCTGCCGGGCCTCTCCTCGACGCTCGATTCGCGGTTCCGCACGGATTACACCTCGCCGACGATCACGGGCGTGGGTGCGTTGCCGCTGCAGAGCACCAATTCGCTCCGATCGATCACCCTCCAGGTCTCCGATCCTTCGCTCCCCGGCACGGGTGCCCTTTCGACGCCGACCACCGTCAGCTATCCGGCCCTCGACCCGGCCTCCGTGGCCAACCTCAGCAACTACCGGCTGGTGAACCTGACCACCGGAACCAACTACTCATCGTTCATCCAGACGGCTACGTTCGTCCCCGGCTCGGCTCGCGTGGGTTCTTCGAGCCCGTTCACCGGCCAGATCCTGCTCTCGATCGCCGCGGGCCTGCCGGCTGGACAGTATCAGATCACGGCCCTGACCGGTTCGCTGACCGCGGGCAACTCGGGCCTCCGCGACTCCGCCGGCAACCCGATCGACGGCGACCCGACCATCCCTGGGTTGCAGGACTTCAACTACATCTACAACCTGCAAGCCGAACCGGTCTACATCACCAGCGTCGCCGCCGCCGTGCCCAACACGTCGACGGTCGGTGGGTTTGATCTTTATTACCGGGCCGGCCAGTACTTCGAGTTGCCGGAGCCGGGCCAGACGTCGGCCACCCCCGCCCCGCCCACCGAATTCCGCATCAACTTCTCGAACCCGCTGGAGAACCGCGACTACGCCGGCGCCGTTCAGTTGCTCCGCACGGCCGACCCGATCGCCAACTCGGTTTCGGACGGCAGCTTCGGCGTAGGGTCGACCTCGAGCTACAGCACCGTCCCGGGGCTTACCATCACCCTGTATGACACGGCGACCGGCCTGAAGCAGGGCGACCCCGGCTTCGTGAGCGGTGATCAGTTGCGCGTCAGCCTGCCGAGTGGCTTCCAACTCGCGCCGGATCGTTATCGCCTGTACATCCCGAACACGATCGCTTCGCCGGTCAAGGACGTGTTCGGCAACCAACTTGACGGCGAGTTCACCGGCAACCTGACCTCCGACGGCACCAGCTACGAGAACCTGCTCTCAACCGGCGTGGTCCGTCCCAATGACATGAGCGGCGACGGTGCCCAGGGCGGTGCCTTCCAGATCGGCTATGTCGTGGTCCCCCATGGCAATGTGATCTACGTGCGGCCCGACGCGATCGACAACCCACAGATCGGGGTCATGCCCGACGGCAGCATCGACCGGCCGTATGCCACGCTCGCCCCCGAGGGTAGTTCCTCGTACCTGTTCGACAGCGGCCCGTTCAAGGGCCAGGTCAACTACAATGACCCGCGGAATTACGGGACCGGCTTCGTCCTGGCCAACGACCGCAACAACGACGGCGTCTTCGAGCAGTCGGCCTTCTTCGCGGCCCAGGTCGCGGCCCTCAACGGGCCAGTGGTCATCATCGCCCTGCCTTCGGTCATCGATCCCTCGAAGACGTTCGTGCTGACGCCGGGTGCCGGATCGAATCCGCTGACCCGGGATGGATCGGCCTCGCTGCCATTCAACACCACGCTGGTGTTGACCGCCGGCACGATCCTCAAGATGAAGAACGCGGCCCTCCTGGTGCAGAACCAGGGCAGCTCGATCGAGGTACAAGGCGGTCCCAACCCGGGCCAGGAAGTGATCGTCACCTCCCTGGCCGACGACACCGCAGGCGGCGACACCAACGGCGACGGCGCCTCCACCTCGCCCGCATCGGCCGACTTCGGCGGCATCATCATCCGCAATTTCGACCAGCGGAACCGCAGCCAGTCCTTCCCCATCGATGGCCGGCTGAAGGGCGCCTACGTCCTGAATCCGGTCGATAACACCTACTCGTTCGCCGACGCCGAGGGCGGGGCTGATGAGGCGACGACGATCCTGGACCACCTCCAGATCCGATACGGCGGCGGGGTGGTCCCGCAGACCTTCGGCACGCGCTACGACTCGATCACGGCCTATAACAGCAGGTTCCAACTCTCGAACGCCCTCATCACGATGAGCGGCACGGGGACGGCCAATGCCGGCGGTCAGGCCGCGATCTCCGGCGACCTGGACTCGTTCCGCGAGGATGACCTGTATCGCGGGCCGCTGATCCGCAACACCACGCTGCTGGCGAACAGCATCAACGGCATCCAGATCCGGGCCCTGCTCCAGACCGGCATGATCGAGCAGACGAATGCCCAGCGGTTCGTATCGCAGCCGGCCACGGCCGGGGCCGACCGGATCTTCACCCTGGCGAATCCCCTGCCCTACGTCCTCACCGCGCCGATGCTGATCGGCGAGGCCTACTCGTTCGACAACCAGGGCAGGTCCGCCGTCATCAACCGGCTGTATGTGGAGCCGGGGATGCTCGTGAAATCGGTGTCCGGCGTGACAATCGCCGCGATCAACGAAGGCGCCAGCATCAACATCGGTAATCGGACTTACATCAAGCAATTCGATAGCAACAACGCCATTACGGCGAACACCCCGGGCTTCCAGTACAATCCGGTGTCAGCCCGGCCGGTCTTCACGTCGATCTTCGACGACGACGCATTCACCCAGTATGTAGACCCGGTCACGCAGGTGGCCCGTACCCTCGTCCCCTCGGGCGACACCAACAACGACGGCGGTTCCACGAAGTTGGTCCCAGGTCAGGCAGTGCCCTATGAACGGCGCTGGGGCGGCGTCGAGATCCAGGCGGGCTCGCGGGCCGTGGTCGACCAGGCCGACTTCCGGTTCGGCGGCGGTATGACCAATGGGCCATCGATCACCCTGCCGACGCAGTCGGTGCTGGCCTTCACCCTCTTCAGCAACCTGAACACGGCCACGAACACTGCGGGTGAAGGCGCGAACGTGCTGGTCACGGACAACAACTTCACCGACAACCTTGATACCGCGATGCAGATCGAGCCCAACGGCCTGCTCGCCGCGGACCCCCTCACGCCGCTCGTCTCCGGCCACCCGTTCTTCCGCAGGAACGTGATGGTCAACAATGAGATCAACGGCATGGCCGTCGTGACCAATCGGAGCTACCTCTACCAGAACAACTTCGCCGATTTCATCCGGGCCGTGGAGGCCGTCCTTCCCAATGGCGCGTCGAACCAAACGGTCAGCGCCACCTGGGACTCGACCGACTTGACCTACGTCGTCCGCGGATCGGTGGTCGTGGACGGCTATACGCCGTTCTTTGATGCCCCCCCCGTGCCCGGTGCCACCTATGGGGCTGTGCAAGCCCCCCGCAATGTGCTGACGATTCAGAGCGCCGTACCCGGAACCCTCCTGGCCGACGGCACGAGGATTTCCACCAGCGGCGAGTCGGTGATCGTCAAGCTCTCCAACGACTATACCCCGAATGGCTCCGGTGCCATCAACGCAACCGGCTCGACGGGTAGCGGGGCGTCGGTCAACGTCGGGGCCGGGTTCGTGGTTGGTGTCGATGACAACGTCGATCCGCCTGCGAACAGCCCGCTGGTCGATCCGGGCTGGGGGAGCCAGATCCGCATCTTGGGCTACGGCGGCAACCAGACCACCGGCCAGAAGCGGGTGCCCGCCATCATCACGTCGCTGCGGGATGGCACGGTCGGCACGACTGTCCGCGGCGTGCCCATGTACGACATCTATAAGAGCGATCCGCTCCGGCCGGGCGTCAATCTAACAGCCCCGGCGCGCGGCGACGGCGGTTACATCTATATCGGTGGCAACTCGCTCACGGATCCCAACCTGCTCGACCCGCGGATGGCAGCGTGATCGACAACGCCGACATCCGCTATATGACCCGCATCGAGCCCAGCAAGCGGCGGGATCGTCGATGCCGCCGACCTGAACAATAGCGGCGGCATCGACCTGGCCGACAACTGGCGGACTCAGAAACTCGGCACCGACGACCCGCGTAACCAGTTCAACTCGGCGCTGGCGTTCACCATCTCGAACTCCAACCTGAGTTCCATGTCCGACGCCGCGGTCTATGCCCATCCCGACGCCGGAAACGCCCTGATCCGGAACGTCACGGTCCCCGCTGCGGCGGGCGTATCCCGGAGCGGAGTACGCGGCCAGCCCTACGTGCTGTTCATGTACAACAACACCGTGAGCAACTCCCCGCTGGGCGTGGTCGCCTTCTCCGAGACGGGCGACAACACCACCGGCCAGAGCCCGGAACAGGTGGTCCTACTCAACAACAGTTTCTACAACAACACCATCGCCCTCCGTACCGAGGCGCCGCAGTTCAGCGGTACGAACAGCCTGTCGCACGTGTACTGGCTGGGGATGAACAACATCTTCGCCAACTCCACCAATGTTGCCGTCCAGGGTGTTGGCCAGCAGAGGAACAGCCAGCTCCAGTACAACCTATTCTCGGGCAATAATCGCGACATCAGCATCACCGACAGCATCAACTCGTTCGGTGCCAATAACGGGGCCCTGTTCGGCCCGGCGGGCTTCATCGCCGCCGCCGCCGGCGACTTCCGTATCGGGGCCGGATCACTGGCCATCGACGGCGCACGCAGCGAGATCGGCCCCTTGGCTGCTGGCGATGCCCTTTACCCGATCGTCAATACCACCCTCGATGGGTCTCGCGGCACTCGAAACACGACCGGTCGTACGAATCCCTTCGGCGGCCTGGCCTTCAACGTCATCAATCCCAACGACCTGGTGACCCTTCCCGGGTCGGGGGCCCGGCCATTCATCGACCAGTGGGTCGCCGTGGTCCCCGGCTCCTTCGGGGCTGTCAAGGGCCCGCTGACCGACTCCACCGGCGGTTACTGGTACCTCCCGCTCCAGGGCGAGCGGGATCAGGCGGGTAACCTCCGCCAGGACGCCACCACCGTCCCGAACGTCGGCTTCGGGGCCAAGCCTTGGTTTGACATGGGCGCGTTCGAGTACATCGAGGTCAAGCCGCCCAAGGTCACGGGCGTCAGCACGGTGGTCGATCCCGGAACTTCGGCCAGGAACCTCTACGTGGCCGGCGGCCTGGGCGGTGTGAACAAGACCCCGCAGACGATCAACGTCGACTTCAACAAGCGACTTGATCCGACCACGATCACGGCCCTCTCGGTGATCCTGGTCGGGGCCGGGCCCGACCATCTCCTGAACACCAACGACGACATCAAGTACAACCTCTCGGGCAAGCTGAACTACGTGGCCGCGACCAACACGCTGGTCATCAACGTCGCGGCTTCCGGGCTGAGCCTGCCCAACGACATCTACCAGTTGAAGGTCCTGGGGAACGGTGCCGACGTCGTCCGCGACACGGACGGCAACAGCCTGGACGGCGAGAATCTGGATGCAAACGGCGTCCAGCAGCCCCTGCCCTCGGGCGACGGCTTCCCCGGCGGCGACTTCGTGATGAGCTTCACGGTCAATTCCAACAAGCCGACGATCGTCGCCGGCTCCGTGAAGCTCGATCCGAATTCGGACAGCAACAACCCGCTCGATAGCATCACGTCGGTCACGACCCCGACCTTCATCGGACAGATCACCGACGTCTTCCCGCCGGCCAACCCGCAATCGGGCCAGACCGTCACCATCCGGATCGCACCGGACGGGGTCAACTTCGATCCTCGGTACACGATCACCGGCACCACCCTTCCCCAGGGTAATTTCAAGCTGACCGAGACCAACGCCCTGCCCAACTCGCCGGTGAACGTCGGGCCTGACGGCATCTTCGGAACGGCCGATGACCTCGGGTTCTCGGTCGCCCAGGTGGTGGTGACCAACAGCTCCGGGAACGCATCCGACCCGTTCTACCTGAAGTTCTGGATCGACACCGTGTCGCCGCAGGTCACCGCCTATACGCCGGCGACCAATAGCGTCATCAACCCGCCGACCGTCAACGGGGTCCGCGTGGTGCCGGTCTCCTTCGACCTCAACGAGAACGTCGATGCCAATAGCCTGCTGGCCGGCATCGTGGTCTCGCGATCGGGCGGGGATGGGACTTTTGGCCAGGCGAACGACGTAACCGGCCTAACTTTCGACACCCCGGTCGTCACCCTGCTCGGCGGGACCAACGGGGCTGTCCGGGTCACGTTTAATATCCTCGACTCCACGGGCGGCCTGCCCAACGATGTCTACCGTGTAACCCTCGGATCGACGTTACCGCCGCGGTCACCGACCTTGCCGGCAACCCTGTGGCCAGCGAGGAACCTCGTCATCGACTTCACGGTCTACGACCGACCCGGTCGGATCTATTACGTCGATGGCGGAGCGACGACCACCACCGAGAACGGTCGCAGGGGCACCCCGTATCTACACGATCCAGGCCGCCATCAACGCGGCGGATATCGGCTCGATCGTTGCGGTCCTGCCGCCCTCGGCAACACGCCGGGAGCCCGCCCCGCGATTACACCCGAAAGCCTCGTCCTGAAGTCGTACATTCGGCTGGTATCGGCCGACCCCGCCAGCAGCGACACGACCTGGATTAAGGGCGACGCCCTGAATACCGTGATCGGGCCGCCGACGATGCCAATCCGATCACCATCCTGGGTGACAACCTGCAGAGCGGCCTGGGGATCGATGCCGAGGTCTCCGGCTTCACGATCGCCAGCCCGCTGATCGGCGCCCAGTACACCGGGCCGATCAACATCAACGCGATCGGCATGCTGCTGAACAACTCCGACGTGCTGGTGAGGAATAACTACTTCATCACGTCCGGGAACGGTGGGGCCATGCAGGTCGATGCCAGCGGGGCGTCCGCCGCGGCCCCGCGGATCATCAGCAACGTGATCGCCGGGAATCTCACCGGCATCTACGTTGATGCCGCGGGGGTCACAGGCTACCGGACCAACCGGCCGGTCCAGATCTACAACAACACCGTCGTGTTCAACACGACAGGCCTGTATCAACGCGGGATCGGTGGCCGCCGCCGACGTCGCCAACAACATCTTCGCCTATAACAATGATCGCACGGCGGCCCGCAACGGCATCGCGATCAATGTGTCCACCCCGAGGCAAACCCAGCTCCGGTACAACCTGTTCTACGACAACGGGCCGTCGAGCGCCAGCAACGCCGACGACGTCAGCGGGGTCGGCGGCGGGACTGACCCGGCCACCCCACTCGAGTCCACGCCCGATGCCTTCGGCAATTTCGTCGGCAACCCGATGTTCAATCGAGCCCGCGACCCGCGACCCAACCGACACTCCCGCGTTCTTCTACACCGACTCGAACTTCACCCCCAAGTACGGGTCGGCCGCCATCGACAACTCCCTGGGTTCGCTCGCCCCGGCGACCGACCTCCTCGGAGCCGGAAGGGTCGACATCCCCGGCCTCGGATTCTCGGGCCGTGGGCCGGCCGACCTGGGTGCATTCGAATACAACGGTACCGGCGGCCAGACGCTCGGCGGCCAATTCCGGGTCGTTGGCTCGTCGGTTGTGTCCCAGGGCTTCGGATTTGCCAACGGGGGCAGTATCGGATCGTTCCGGTCCGCCCCGGGGCAGATCACGGTGAGCTTCTCCGGCAACGTCAACAAGGCGACGGTACTCCCCGGCGACCTGGTACTGTCCGGCAACGGCATCAGCTCCAGCAATCCGATGCGGGCCACGACCATCACCTGGATCGACGACCACACGGCCACCTTCGGCCTGACCGGCAGCTATGCCCCCGGCACCGTCAACCTGACGATCGGCACGGGGCTCATCACCGACGTCCACGGCAATCCGATCTCGGGCTTCAGCGACTCGTTCCAGCTCGATTCGTCCACCCCGGTCGGGCCGACGCCCAATCCCGTCGATTCCGGTTCGCCGCTCGTTATCGGCACCCGTAGGCGATCGATCGCCGTCCAGGTCAACCGACGGAAGACGGTCCAGCGAGCCGGGCTGGTCGTCAGCTTCAACGAAGCCATGGATGCCAACTCGGCAACCGACGAGTCCGGCTTACCAGATCCTCGTGGGCCGCAAGGGAGGGGCAAGATGGTCTACAACCGGCCGGTCGCCGTCCGGGACGTGAAGTACAATTCGCGGACGAACCAGGTGACGATCGTCGGGGCCAAGAACCTGCCGAAGGGACCGCTCCGCCTGATCATCGCCGACTCGGTCAAGGATTCGGCCGGTAATGCCCTCGACGGCAACCGCGACGGGAAGGCGGGCGGTGCGGACCTCTGTCAACCTGAATTGAACCGTCGAGCCTACTTCGTCGATTCGATCATGGCCAGGGCCGGGGTGTTCCCCCGGCCCGCTCTTACCCGCAAGCTCATCCTTCGCGGAATAGAAATGCCCATGGCCGACCACACGGTCGCGGGATCCGTTGGTGTGCGACGAGTTACGGAGGTCGAGCAATTCGGCCTTCCATCCCGAAGCCGACCCCATTCCAACAGCCCCGCGATCGAGTCCCGGCCGCATGCTTGTTCGGGCCCGAGCAGATCGGGGGCCATCGAGACGATCGCCCTTGCCGCTGCCCGATCGAGTCGTTCGGCGGCCTCCGCATCGCGGTAGTGGCTCAGATCGGCACTGATAACGATCAAGGAAGGCCTGGCATCGTTTGCCGTCAAGGCTTCAATCAACCCTGCAACGCGTTGCGGGTCGGCCCGACCGACCGGAACGGTGCGATGGACACGGTGCCCAACGCCACCTGGAGGAAGGGAAGCTGGACTTCGATCGCATGATCTTGCCGATGTGACTCGTCATCAACGACTGCAAACCCAAGATTGACGACGTGTTCGATCGACGGCCGATCCATCGGCACGATGCCCAAAGGCGTGGCGAACCCGTCGGAAGAGCTAGCAGCCGGAAGATCGAGGGTTTTCCGATGGGCCGTCCTAAAAATGACGACCCGTCGGTAGGAACCCCCTCGGGAGGCCGACCAGGTTGGCGTATGCACTCGCGGCGATCGGCCCCGAGTAAACATATCCGCATGCGGTACAATCAAGGCGCATGGCCTGCTGGGGTGGGCCGTGCCTGCGGACTCCAGCAGGTCGAGGACGAGGGCGGCGGAGCCGAACAGGATCGCCCGGATAGAATCGACCGGCTACAGCGGCAAGCTCGAATCATCGGCTTCGCTCCGCGTCCCCAAGCCTACCTATACCCGCCCCGGCCAAGCAGAAGGGGCTCCTCCATGAAGGATTCATCAGCAAGGTTCGGGGGTGTGCCGACCCGCTTCTGGACCCGCCTCGAGGATGGGCGGATCCGTTGCGACATTTGCCCTCGCTACTGCAAGCTCGGCGAAGGGCAGAGGGGATTCTGCTTCGTCCGTGGCAGGCGGAATGATCGAATCGTCCTGACCACCTACGGCAGATCCAGCGGCTTTTGCATTGACCCGATCGAGAAGAAACCTCTGTACCACTTCCTGCCCGGCACGCCCGTGTTGTCGTTCGGCACGGCCGGCTGCAACCTAGGTTGCAGATTCTGCCAAAACTGGGACATCAGCAAGTCGAGGGAATTCGATATCCTCTCCGAAGCGGCTTCGCCCGAGGCTATCGCCCGGACGGCCGAGCGGTATGCTTGCCGGAGCGTCGCTTTCACGTACAACGACCCGGTGATCTTCCACGAGTACGCGATCGATGTGGCGATCGCCTGCAGCGAGCGGGGAATCCGTTCGGTCGCCGTCACGGCGGGCGAGGTCTGCGAGGAGCCCCGGGCCGAGTTCTACCGCCATATCGATGCGGCGAATGTCGACCTCAAGGCTTTCACCGAGGATTTTTACCGGGAAGTCTGCGCGTCGCACCTCCAGCCCGTGCTGGAAACGCTGCTCTATCTGCGCCGCGAGACCGATGTTTGGTTGGAGATTACGACGCTTCTGATCCCCGGCCGGAACGACTCCGACACGGAACTCCATGCCATGTGTGCCTGGGTCGTCGATAACCTCGGCCCCAATGTTCCTATGCACTTCACCGCCTTCCATCCCGATTACCGGATGATGGGCGGCGAGCCCACTCCGCTGGCTACACTTCGGAGGGCCCGCTCAATCGCCCTTCGGAACGGCGTTCGTCATGCTTACGTGGGTAACGTGCATGACGCTGAAGCCGATTCGACGCGCTGCCACCTCTGCGGGTCGATCGTGATCGAGAGGGATTGGTATCGGATCGAGAGCTATCGGTTGAAGGATGAGCGATGCCCCGATTGCCGCGAGCCTGTCGCCGGCCGCTTCGAAGAGAATCCGGGTTCCTGGGGTCGCCGACGCCAGCCCGTGAGGATTGACAGGGGAGAGTCCTTGGGATAACGAGGAGGGTCGATGATGCGCGGGTTGAGCGGAACCTTGCGAATGCTCGGGGCTTGGTTGCTAATCGGGGCATCGCCCGCGGTTGCGAGCCCGCTTGAGCAGGTGCCGGACGGTGCGACGGCGGTCGGCGGCATGGGGACGATCATGCCCAACGGTGTCCGAAGCTACGGGACCAGCATGTACTTCCCCACGAATAGCGGCGGCATCCCGGTAACGATTCCAAGCGGCCCTTCCATGCCCTATCGAGGATTTCCGGGCAATCCGATCCCCGGCAATGCGGGGGTCGGTATCCAGGGCTACGGCTACGGCTTCGGTTACGCGGCCGGCGAAGGCGGTCCGCAGCGATAGGCGGCTTCGGCTATCCCCACGGACCCGGGCGGCATGTACAGCGAATCCGGCGGGGGCAAACCGCATGGGAAATGCCTTCCGGCTCGCGCCCGAACGGCCGCCAGGCAATGTCGCGACGCGGGCCACAAACAGCTACATCCCGCTCCCCACGCCACCTACCGGGAATCTGCCAATGTTCACCCCTTGCGATATCAATGGCCTTCGTCGCCAACGCCCTCACTGAAACCAGGACGTGATTTTGGGGACGCTCGCAATCGGGGGCTTCGGTCGCGGGCAAATGATCATAATCCGACTAGTTGCGGTCGGATAACACCCCTCTCGGCTGCCCCCGAAAGGCTACGAGCAACGAGACAGGATGACTGGATTTCCCGGACGTTGGCGGGTTTTGCCATCCTCGTTGCATCGAATCGTGAGCCTTGAATGGCCGCATTACCATGCTGGCCGAAGGTGCCGGTCTTCTGCTGTCTCCTGAAACGAGGGGGCTCGAAAAAATAGCCCATCTGGCATTGCGAAGGCCCAGGCCGAACACTCCGGCCTAAATGCGGCAACTCCCCATCCCGTTCGGTTCGGCCCATCTGACTGGACGGCCAGCCTCGGCCGGGGGGAAGGATGGAGCATCGCCCGAGGCCGAGAATGGACTTCGCCCGGCCGAAACCATGCCACTCGACTGGACAGCAGGTCGAAGGATCGGCCCCCCCGAGCGGCCGGTTGTCCCGCTCCGTGCCTCCGCCGCGGTCGACGCCGTCGTGAAGCACGTGGAGGCCCCGTAGGCTCGCATGCGAGCCTGGAAGAAATTCGCCCCGATCGCCGATCCAGAAGCGCTGAGGAGGCTGGGGGCGCGACCAATCTCGTCGAGTCGGCCAGGCTCGGCGATATCGTCACGGCCCAGAGCCAGCTCGGTGCAATACGAAGATCCCCTGCGATGCGACATTATGGCTCGCACTCGATCCTCGAGAAGATGTCTTCGGGCCGGCCGATGCCGATCGCCGCAGGCAGTTGTCGTTGCCAGGCGAATCGAAGATCCGATCTCGCATATATCGGCCCTCGACGTCGTATCCCAGTTAGCGGGGGCCGGCCACTCGAACCGGTACGCATCGTCCCGTAAGTCGACCGCAGCCACCAAACTCGATCATCCCGAGCCCATCGTGATTGCCGAGTTCAGGGTTGCGAAGACCAAAGCAGGCGATGCCAAAACCGCCTGCGCTGGGTCAGGCGGCTCGACGAGGCCGGCATTAAGAACTGGGTGGCGAAACCAAGCCTTCTGCTGCAGACATCGACATAGCGACGACCTCGAAGCCGCTCTGTCGCTCTCGACTCCAACCTCGATCGCCGAGAGGGACTTCGATCGTGGCCTCACTGAAGGCGGCGATCGGATCCCCTCCTGACATTTGGCAAGATCGCAAAGCATGGACGGCAACAACGTTTTCGGCCAGGGACGTACAATCTCGCGTTACGCGGCGACCATCGCAGGGGCGATTGCCGAAGCGGAGCCCGATCCGGCGTCCCCGATATTGCTGCCCGATGGCGTCTTGATCGTACCGACCGAATGGGATCGTGTCTCACACCGGATGTTGGAGCGGCCTTACCCGATCGACCGCCTCAGTCGCCTTGAGATAGAGCGGGTTCCCCAGGCTCGACGGGGATCGATCAAGAAGTCGACCAGCCGGCTCGGCTTCAAGAATAACCGGGCCGGCCGCGGCTTCGCTTTCTTCTTGAGGTCCTCGCTGATCCGCATTGAGCAGAATTTGGGGCCGCATCGAGCAGAACGCGGCCGTTTTGAAAGCGTCTTGAGGCAAGGTCTCGTCGTGCATCCGTCGGGCCGTTTCGGGGTCGAGTGCCAGTCGGAATTGCTCCTCCCAGTCGAAACGGTACCGGGCCCTGGATAAGGCATCGTCTCGGTCGCGGGCCCCCTTACGGTGCCGGGCAAGATCGGCCGCGTGTGCGGCAATCTTGTAGGCGATGACACCCTGCCGTACATCCTCCGGCTCGGGAAGGCCCAGGTGCTCTTTAGGAGTGACATAGCAAAGCATGCTGGCACCATACCATCCAGCAATCGCCGCACCGATGGCGGAGGTAATGTGGTCGTATCCCGGGGCGATGTCCGTCACCAAGGGGCCAAGGACATAGAACGGGGCTTCGTCGCATTCGACGGCTTGCCTTTCCATGTTCATGGGGATCTGATCCATCGGCACGTGGCCGGGTCCTTCGACCATCACCTGGCAACCCTTGGCCCAGGCTCGCCGGGTCAATTCTCCCAGCGTCGAAAGTTCGGCAAACTGAGCGGCATCGGAAGCATCGGCGATCGAGCCCGGACGGAGGCTGTCTCCCAGGCTAAAGGTTACGTCGTATTCCCTCATGATTTCGCAGAGGTCGTCGAACCGTTCATAGAACGGATTCTCGGCCTCGTGGGCCATCATCCACTGGGCCATCAATGACCCGCCTCGCGAAACGATGCCGGTGATCCGGTGGGCCGCTAGAGGCACATGTTTGCGGAGGATTCCGGCATGGATCGTCATGTAGTCCACGCCTTGTTGAGCCTGGTGCTCCACCATCTCAAGCAGGCCGTCGGCGGTGATGTCCTCGGCGTTCTTGACTTTTTGGATCGCCTGATACATCGGCACTGTACCGATGGGCACGGGGCTAGCGGCGATGATGGCCCGGCGGATCGCATCGATGTTGCCGCCGGTGGAAAGATCCATCACGGTGTCGGCGCCCAGGTCGATTGCCGTCCTCAGTTTCGTCAGTTCATTCTCGATGTCACTCGTAACTGCGGAGTTGCCAATGTTCGCATTGATCTTGCAACGAGCCTGAATCCCGATCCCCATCGGCTCCAGGCCCTGCTTGAGGTGCTCGCGATTGGCGGGAATCACCATCCGGCCACGGGCGACCTCGGCGCGAACCAACTCGGGCTCGATCTGCTCACGGAGGGCGACGTATTGCATCTCCGGGGTAA
>JAXMBD010000007.1:0-172278 GCA_046350035.1 Isosphaeraceae bacterium
AACGACGAGAGGGCCCGGCTCAAGCAGCTCAACGGCTGGCACGGGTTCAAGTCGGCCAGCCTGCCAATGCTGTTCCCGGCCGCCGACGGGGCCGAGGGGATGCTCCGGGCGCTGCACGGGCTGTTCCACCAGGCGGTCGAGGCGATCGAGGCCGGCTCGACGCTGCTGATCCTGTCGCATCGCGGCGTCACCCGCGACTGGGCGCCGATCCCGTCGCTCCTGGCCTGTTCGGGCCTGCACCATTACCTCGTCCGCCAGAAGATGCGGACCCGCGTCGGCCTGATCATCGAGTGCGGCGACGCGCGGGAGGTCCACCACTTCGCCCTGCTTCTGGGCTACGGGGCCGGGTCGATCAACCCATACCTGGCGTTCGAGACGCTCGATGACATGATCCAGCAGGGGATGCTGCCGGAGGGCATCGACCACGCGCAGGCGGTTTCCAAGTATCGCAAGGCGATCAAGAAGGGCGTGGTGAAGGTGATGTCCAAGATGGGCATCTCCACGATCCACAGCTACCGCGGCGCCCAGATCTTCGAGGCGATCGGCCTGCATCCGGACTTCATCCGCGAGTACTTCGACAAGACCCCCAGCCGGATCGGCGGCATCGGCCTGGAGGACGTCTGCCGGGAGACGCTCGAGCACCACCGGAAGGCCTACGGCGAGCGCGAGGTCGGCCCCGAGATTCTCGACTGGGGCGGCCAGTACCAGTGGCGACGCGACGGCGAATTCCACCTGTTCAACCCCGAGACCGTCTTCCGCCTCCAGCACGCCACCCGCGAGGGCCGCTACGACATCTTCCGGCAGTACACGAAGCTGGTGGACGAGCAGGACAAGCGGCTCTGCACCCTCCGCGGCCTGTTCGAATTCCAGTTCGGCAAGGCCACGCCGATCCCGATCGACGAGGTCGAATCGGTCGAATCGATCGTCAAGCGGTTCGCCACCGGCGCCATGAGCTACGGCTCGATCTCGGCCGAGGCGCACGAGACCCTGGCGATCGCCATGAACCGCCTGGGCGGCCGGTCGAACACCGGCGAAGGGGGCGAGGATCCGGCCCGGTTCATCCCGCTGCCCGACGGCGATAGCAAGCGGTCGTCGATCAAGCAGGTCGCCTCGGGGCGGTTCGGCGTCACCAGCGAATACCTGGTTAATGCCGACGAGTTGCAGATCAAGATGGCGCAGGGCGCCAAGCCGGGCGAGGGTGGCCAGCTCCCCGGCCACAAGGTCTACCCGTGGATCGCCAAGGTCCGGTTTAGCACGCCGGGCGTCGCCCTAATCAGCCCGCCGCCGCACCACGATATTTACTCGATTGAGGACTTGGCCCAGCTGATCTACGACCTCAAGAACGCCAATCCAAAGGCGCGAATCAGCGTCAAGCTGGTGGCGGAGGTGGGCGTCGGCACCGTGGCGGCCGGGGTAGCCAAGGCGCATTCCGACGTCGTCCTAATCGCCGGCCACGACGGCGGCACCGGCGCCAGTCCGATCACCTCGATCAAGCACGCCGGCATCCCCTGGGAACTTGGCCTGGCCGAGACCCAGCAGACGCTCGTCCTGAATCGGCTCCGCGACCGGATCGTCGTCCAGGTCGACGGCCAGCTCAAGACCGGCCGCGATGTGGTGATCGCCGCCCTGCTCGGCGCCGAGGAATTTGGCTTCGCCACCGCCCCGCTGGTGGTGATGGGCTGCATCATGATGCGGGTCTGCCACCTCGACACCTGCCCGGTCGGCATCGCCACGCAGAACCCCAAGCTCCGCGAGAAGTTCGCCGGCCGGGCCGAGCACGTCATGAACTTCTTCCGGTTCGTGGCCGAGGAGGTCCGAGAGCTGATGGCGAAGCTCGGCTTCCGGTCGATCGACGAGATGATCGGCCGCAGCGACCTGCTCGACATGAAGCCGGCGGTCGACCACTACAAGGCCCGGGGGCTGGACTTCAGCCGGATCCTGTTCCGGCCCGACGCCGCCCCGGGGACCGACGTCCGCAAGGTGATCGAGCAGGACCACGGCATCGACCGGTCGCTCGACATGACCGTGCTCGTACCCTACTGCAAGCCCGCCCTGGACGATCGCTTGCCCGTCTCGGGGACGTTCCGGATTCGCAACGTCGACCGGACGGCCGGCACGATTTTGGGCTCGGAGGTCACCCGGCGGTTCGGCGGCACCGGCCTGCCCGAGGACACAATCCGGCTCAACTTCCAGGGCTCGGCCGGGCAGAGCTTCGGCGCCTTCCTGCCGAAGGGGATCACGCTCACGCTGGCAGGCGAGGCCAACGACTACGTCGGCAAGGGCCTGTCGGGCGGCAAGGTGATCGTCCACCCCCACCCTAAGGCGACGTTCGCCGCCGAGCGGAACATCCTGATCGGCAACGTGGCGCTCTACGGAGCCACCGCCGGCCGGGCCTTCTTCCGCGGGCTGGCGGGCGAGCGGTTCTGCGTGCGGAACAGCGGCGCCACGGCGGTCGTCGAGGGGACCGGCGACCACGCCTGCGAGTACATGACCGGCGGCGTCGCCCTGATCCTGGGCCCGACCGGCCGCAACATCGCCGCGGGCATGTCGGGTGGCGTCGCATTCATCCTCGACCACGACGGCCACCTCGAGAAGCGGTGCAACCCGGAGATGGTTGACATCGAGCCGTTCCAGGAGCCGGAAGACCTGGAGCTCGTCCGCGATCTGCTCAACGAGCACCGCGAACTGACCGGCAGCACCGTGGCCGAGGGCCTTCTGAGGAACTGGGACGATGCGGTCGCCCGGTTCCGCAAGATCATGCCCCGCGACTACCGTAGGGCCCTTCAGGAACGCCGCCGGCAGCAGGAGCAGGCGCCCCGGGAAGTCGCCGTCGCAGCCCCCTGAACCGCGGCCTTTGCCGTCGCAGCCACCCGCCCTTTTTTCGTGCGGTTACGAGGAGCATCGCGTGGGCAATCCGACCGGATTCCTGAACATCCCCCGGGCCAAGCCCAAGGCCCGGCCGATCGAAGAGCGGCTGAACGACCACCGCGAGGTGTACAACCCGCCGGCGCTGTCGGTGCTGCGCGACCAGGCCGCCCGCTGCATGGACTGCGGGATCCCGTTCTGCCACCAGGGCTGCCCGCTGGGCAACCTGATCCCCGACTGGAACGACCTGGCCTACCGGAACCAATGGCGGGCGGCGATCGATCGCCTGCACGCCACCAACAACTTCCCCGAGTTCACCGGCACGCTCTGCCCCGCGCCCTGCGAGGCCTCGTGCGTGCTGGGGATCAATGACGACCCGGTCACGATCAAGGCGATCGAGCTGTCGATCGTCGATCGGGCCTGGGAAGAGGGGTGGATCCAACCCGAACCGCCGCGCCTGGAGACGGGCAAGAAGGTCGCGGTGATCGGCTCCGGCCCGGCCGGCCTGGCCGCCGCCCAGCAACTCCGCCGGGCCGGCCACGCCGTCGTCGTTTACGAGCGAGCCCCGAAGCCCGGCGGCCTGCTCCGCTACGGGATCCCCGATTTCAAGATGGAGAAATGGCGGCTCGACCGGCGGATCGAGCAGATGGAGGCCGAAGGGGTCGAGTTCCGATCGGGCGTGAACGTCGGCACGGACGTGACCGGCGACGAACTCCTCCACGAATTCGACGCCATCTGCCTCAGCGGCGGCGCGACCCAGGGTCGCGACCTGCCGATCGAGGGCCGCGAATTGCAGGGGATCCACCTGGCGATGGATTTCCTGCCGCTCCAGAACCGCGTGGGTGCGGGGGAGACCCTGCCGCCCGAGGTGTTCCTCTCGGCTCGCGACAAGCACGTCATCATCATCGGCGGCGGCGACACGGGGGCCGACTGCCTCGGCACCGTCCACCGCCACCGTTGCAAGAGCGTCCACCAATTCGAGATCGTCCCCCGCCCGCCCGAGACCCGGGTGTCCGCCAACCCCTGGCCGCAGTGGTGGAACACGTTCAAGACGACGTCGGCGCACGAGGAGGGGGGCGAGCGCGAGTACTCGATCAGCACGACGCGCTTCCTCGGCGATAACGGGCGCGTCACCGGCCTGGAGACGGTCCGCGTCGAGATGCAATTCGACAACGGCCGGCCCCGGTTCGTTCCGGTGCCTGACAGCCAACGGGTTTTCCCGGCCGACCTCGTGTTGCTGGCGATGGGCTTCACGGGCCCGGAACGCGGCCCCCTGTTCGACCAACTCGGAATCGAACTCGACGGCATGGGCAACGTCAAGACCGACGTTTCCCGCCGTTCGAGCCGAGCCAAGGTCTACGCAGCCGGCGACATCGCCCGGGGCCAAAGCCTGATCGTCTGGGCGATCGCCGAGGGGCGACACGCCGCCCGATCGATCGACGAGGACCTGATGGGCCGATCCGACCTACCGGCCCCGCTCGACTTCGGCAACGACCGTCGGCCTTTCGCCTGAGTTCGTTCCGGCCCAATCCGCAGCATTCTTGAGGAAGGCCTTGCCCACCTGGCACCCCACCGCGATCGCAAACCTTGCCGGCAAGATCCGAGAAAACAGTCGAACCGGACCGGAATGGGGAGCGGTATGATGGGCGACTTCATCCGTCCTGGTGCAGTTCCTGGCTGGCTTCGGCCCTGGCCTGATAGGATATGTCCGTCCCCTTCCAATTCACGAAACCCGGACGGACGCCAACCGTGGCTCGGAACGGAACCGCGACGGCGAGCTTCCCGTGCAGTTGCGGGCACATCCTCCACTCCTGTAACCCCGAGCCCGGCAAGGTGCTCCAGTGCCCCGAATGCGGGGCCTGGCGGCGCGTCCCCCTCGAATCCCGGCCGCTCACCTATCGACGGAGGGGCCGGAAGGGCCCGATCGATCGGCTGGATCGGGTGCTGCTCTATCCGCTAGTGGACGGGCCGGGCGTGGCCCTGCTGGTGGTCTTGCCGCCTGTAATGTGGCTGCTTTCCGTACCGATCTTCGACCTGCTGCGGTTCGTCTTCCCGGCCGACCGCACGTTCAACCCGATCGCCGTGGTGATCGTGCCCTTGACGATGCCACTGGTCCTCGGCTTCCTGCTGTTCTTCGGCTACATTCTGCTGTTCCTGGGGCGGGTGTTGGTCTCCAGTGCCATCGGCCAGGAAGAACACCCGCGTTGGCCTACATGGGATCGGTTTGAGATTTTCGAAGGGCTGGTCCGCTGGGGATGGGCGGCCTTCTTCGGCATCGGCATCGGCGGCCTACCGGCCCTGCTCTACGGATGGACGAGGGGCACCACCGAACCGGTCGATCGCGTCATCCTGGTCGAGTTGGCCGCGGTCGGGATCGCCTACGCCCAGGTCGCTCTTGCCGCCTCGCTGCTCCACGACGCGCTGATTGCGGCCAACCCGGTTACGGTGGTCCGCTGCCTTATCCAGCTTGGCAAGGATTACGTCCCGGCCGCGGTGATTGGCGCCGTTTCGATGATCCTCACCGGCGGAACCTTGTGGTACGTCCTGAATCGAATCCCGAACATCACGCTCGCCGCGTTCGGCCTCTGGGGATTCTGGGTGCTCTATTTGTACCTATCTACTTTAGTCATGAGGGCGGTCGGCCTGGCATATTTCAAGCATTCCGAGGCACTGGGTTGGTACCGCGAGCGGCCACGCTGGGGGATGGATCGGCAAAATCGAATTTACATCAATTCCTGAACGCTCAGGCTGGCTTCTCAAAGGCATTCCGATCCAGATCTCCTGGTACGCGATGTCTAGCACCCGACCGGCGAACCTCGGGCTGCACGGCTTGAATAAAAAAAGACCCCGCCGAGGTTGAATCCGGCGGGGTCTGAGTGTCTCCTGATCGTGTGTGGATTACCACTCGCCGCCTCCACCACCGCCTCCACCCCAGTCTCCTCCACCTCCGCCGCCCCAATCCCCTCCGCCGCCACCGCCCCAGTCGCCGCCACCTCCGCCACTACCACCCCAGTCGCCTCCACCACCACCGCCCCAGTCGCCCCCGGCGCCGGCGTCGCCACCCCAGTCGCCGCCGCGATTGTCATCGTCGGCACCCACGATCCCGCCACCAATCCCGGGAGCGTTCTCCTGCGGGAACGAGGTCGGTACTCCGCCTTGATGATGTCGTCCGCTGAACTGGTCGTACATCCAGTTTCCAAACAGCGCGCCGCCCAGCCCACCGAAGATGCTGGACATGAACCCACCACCACCCCCGCCATACCCGGGCCCGTATCCTCCAGGGCCGTAACCAGGCCCATAACCGCCGGGCCCGTAACCCGGGCGAGGGCCATAGCCCCCTCGGCCCATGCCAAAGACCCCGCGGAAGATCGCCCCGATGAGTCGGAGGACCAGCAGCACCGCGATGATGAGGAACCCGAAGAACAACAAGGTACCCATCTTGAAACCTCCGCCTCCCGGCTTGCCCGCTCTGGGGTTGGCTTCGTGGTTGACCCCGGGCTTGCCCGGGAGGAATTCATCGAGAGCGGCGACGGCCTGATTGAGGCCTTGGTCGAACTTCCCTTCCTTGAACGGCCGGGTTAGTTCGTCGCGGATCGCGGCCCGTCGCGCCGCCGGGAACGAGCCGGCGAGCTTCTCGGACACCAAGACATTCGAATTCACGTGTTCCTTCTTGGCCACCAGGATGTAAATCCCGGCATTCCCCGCTTTCCGGTCACGCCGCTTCGCTACTTCGTTGACCATGTCGATCGGCTTGACCTTGTCCTTCCGCCCGGCCTCCTCCGCAGTAAGGATCTCGGCGAGCGATGGGACGACCTCAATCGTAATTGGCACGCCAGAGCGCTGCTCGATCTCCTTGATGCCAGCGTTGGCCTTACGGACCGCATCGGCCGAGAACAGGGAGGCATGATCCTGGACGTCGAAAGCAACGGCGTTCGGGGAGGCCGCCGCGAGGGCGATCGCCAACAGGAGCCCTGGCAGACGGACTCGCCGCTGGGGTTGGGTGGATCGGTTCATGCGAGGCTCTCCTGGCAAAAGGGATGCCGAACGTCGCACGCGATGGCCCGGGGCGTCGGATTCGCCTCCTCGAGGGCCCCGGGGTGGTGGATTCGGTCAGGTTTCCATGATGTCGGATAGCAAGGAAACCGCGACGACTTCCGCCTTGCGGAGGAGCACGCGGGTCCGGTTCCGGCGAACTCCCAGCCTTGCCGAATCGTAGACGTAGGTCTCGCGATTCTTGGAACTGTCGCGCAAGTCGTGCAGATCAGCGTCGCGGATGTCCAGGAACGAGCGATCCGCGCCCGTCAGGGTTCCGATGCAGACGTACTCGCTGCTCAGATCGACCACGACGACCTGGCCCCGCAAGGCGTCGAGCAGCGGGGATAGGGTGCGGTCCATGAGCTTGGGCTTCGGGTGTAAAAAGAGGGCGGCGGGCCGGCTCGTTGCCGGATTGGGCCGTCTGGGCGAAGGGGGGCAATCGCCTTGACGAATTCTAGTAACCCGGCTACCGTCCCGCCACCATGTCTACCCTAAACGCTCTCCGAAATCGACTCGTCGGCCTGACGGCGCCGGGCCTCTTCGGGCTCGTGACGCTGGGAATCACCCAGGCCGCCCCGCAGCAACTCGGCCCCGCGTCGCCGCCTACGGCCCCGGCCGTCGACGGCGAGGTCGAACCGCCCATCCAATTTGTACTACTCACCGACGGTCGAATTCTCTCAGGCGAGGTCCAGACCGAGGGCAACCAGACGATCGTCAAGCAGAAGGGGGGCTCACTCCGCCTGACGAAACGCCAGCTGGAGGGCACCTTCGACTCGCTTGCCGCGATCTATCGGTACAAGGTGGACCGGATTGCCGACGACGATCCCGAGGAGCACCTCAAGCTGGCAAACTGGTGCATCTCGCAGAAGCTCGAGGCCGAGGCCCGGGCCGAGTTGAAGCAGGTGCTGGCGATGGAGCCGGGCAACCGCCAGGCGAAGGCCCAGCTCTTCAACCTGGAGGCCAGCGAGGCCCGGCAGGCCCAGGCGAAGGCGGTCGCGCCCCGCCGCGATGGCTCGGTGCAGCGGACTTCGGCCGACGCGGGCCGGAATCGAGCGGCCCCGCTGGGGCCCCCCCCGATTTTCGACCTGCCCCCCGCGGCAACCCTCAAGCGCTACCAGGAATTCGCACTGACGGTCCACCCGGAACTCCAACGGCGTTGCGCTTCGTGCCACCATGAAAGCTCGGCCCTTGCGTTCCAACTCGTCCGGGCGGCCACGCCCCGCGAGCAGATGAACGAGATGCTGCTGCGGACAAACCTGGAATCCGCCCTGGCGCTAATTGATCGGGCCGACCCCGATCGCAGCCCCCTGTTGTCGGCGGCGGTGCTGCCGCACCAGGGCCGATCGATCCTGGGCAGCCCCAATCATCCGACCTACCGGGCCTGGACCCAGTGGATTTCCGGGATTGTCGAGCCGCCAATGTCCCCAATTGCCTCGCAGGCCGGCGGTCAGGGCGTCCACGCGACCGGCGGATTCGGCAGCCGCAGGGCGGCCGGCTCGATGGCGGTTCCCAGCGTCGCCGACGTGCCGATGGAGCCGTCGGTTTTGGACGCGCAGGTTCAGGCCGCCGCGTCGAAGGTCCGCCGGCAAGAAATCGACACCGGGCAAGTTCGGCACCCGGATGTGCCCGGCTCGGCCCAGTTCCCTACACCGGGGATCCCGACCACCCGGTCGGGGCTCGGCGCGGGTACGATTCCGCTCCCGGCGGTGAATCCGAAAGCGCCCGCCCGGTCGAATGCCGGGAGTCCGCAGGGCCTTCCTCCTCTACCCCCCGGGATCATCATCGACCCCGACGCCGACCCCGGGCTCAAGCCACTTGCGGACCCGCGTCGCCCGGATCCCAAGGAACTCTACCCGGCCGAGTTCGATAAGAAGAAGCCGGCGGTCAAATCGCGGGTGAACCTCGACGCGCTGGAGCAGTATATGAAGCCGGGCGCGGCGTCCTCCCAGGCACCGTCGTCACCCGCCGTGCCGACGCCCATGCCGAAGTAATCCCGCGGCCGAATGCCGAAGGGCTGGCCCAGTCGCGGGCTGGCCCATTATGCTCGGGACTGGTAAGTCGGTCGGCGGCAGGAAGGGATCGAAGTCAGGGGCGAGACGTTGACGGCCACGGCCTTGCGGTTGGTCTGCGACGCGGCTTACCTGGCCTGCCTGGCTGCCTGGGTGGGTGGCCTCGGCTTCGCGTTGGCGATCGCCTGCCCTTTACTGTCAAAGGTCCTGCCGGCGGAATTGGCCCGCGAAGTTTCCCGGGCTCTCTGGGTGGTTTGCCTCAGGGCCGCTTCGATATGCGGCGCAGTGGCATTGCCGGCTTTCCTGTTCGTGCCACTCTGCTTCCCCGAATATCGCGGCTTGTCCTCCGGTATCCAGGCGTTGGCCATCGTGGGGGCGACGTTCGCCATGCTTCATGGGGCCAATCGCCATCCTTCACACCGTGCGCGATCGACCACTAAGGACGAGCCGAGCCTTATACTTCTGCCCGCTATTGTAATCGTGACGGGCTTGGGCCTACTGCTGGCATTTGCAGCGAGGCCATCGACAGGTACGTCGGGCTTGGTCGAATGGCCCCGCGAAGCGTCCAAAGTCGAGGCCCCTTCGCCCTAAACCTGTCCCATTCCGAGGCCGGCCGTCGTAGAATGGATCGGCCGATGCGGGCCCGGCCTCGGGTCCGGCCCGATCCGGAGGGTGGTGGCGGTCGCGATGCCCAAGACGATCTCCTCCTCGCATCCCGAGTGGCGCTCCGAGCGTTTCCTCGCAACACTGGCTTCGCGAGATGACGTGGTGCTCGTATCCCACGTCAACCCGGACCCCGATGCTCTGGCCAGTATGCTGGGCGTCCAGGCCTTGATCCTGGCTAGGCAGCCCGGCAAGAAGGTCACCCTTACCAGGGACGGCCTGATCGCCCGCGCCGAGAACCAGTCGATGGTCCGACTGCTCGACATCCCCGTCGTGCCGGTCGAGGAGGCTTTGATCGGCCCGAACACGGCCGTGGTGATGGTCGATACCCAGCCCTACACCGGGCGTCGGGCCAGCGAGGCGACCCAACCGGTCGCTGTCATCGACCACCACGACACCGGCGGCTCGCTCGACGGCGTGGCCTACGTCGACCTCCGGCCAGAGTTGGGCGCCACCAGCACGATCATCACCGGCTACCTGCTCGAACAGCACGTCCCGGTCGGCCCTCGGCTGGCGACCGCCTTGTTATACGGGATCGAGTCGGAGATCACCGGGTACCCCCGCGAGGCCGGGCCGGCCGACGACGGCGCCCTCGTCTGGCTCTATCCGAGGGCCGACAAGGACCAGATCGCGCAGATCCGCAATCCCCGTCTGCCACACAGCTACTTCGCCGCCTTCCAGCAGGCCCTCGCTAATTCGTTCCAGTACGGCGACGCCATCGTCTCCTGGTGCGGGAGCGTAACCCAGCCCGATCTGATCGCCGAGATCGCCGATTTCTTCATCCGCTTCGACGAAGTCCGGTGGGTGCTCTGCATTGGCCTCTGGGGCGACTTGATGAAGCTATCGGTGCGGACCAGCGAACTGGGCCTCAACGCCGGCGAGGTCCTGCGGATGGCCGTCGACGGCCTGGGTACCGCCGGGGGGCACGACAAGCGCGCCGGCGGCAGCGTGCCGATGACCGACCCCAGCCCCAAGGCGATCGACTCGCTGCGCAAGACCCTCTGCCACCGCTTTCTTTCCCGGATCGGAGCCGACGAGGACCACGGACGACGCCTCCTCGGCTTCATGCCGGTGGTGCCCCTGCCGTGACGCCGCCCGACCTTGCCCGATCCGCCCGGAAAGTTGTACAGTACCCTACCGGAAAGGGACGACCGGCCGGCCTCGAAACCGCGCGGCGCGGGGATCGATCGACCGCATGAATCCGACGCCAACGCTCGAGGTCTACCTGCTGGGCGAAGCCCCCTTCGGCGAGGTCCAGGCGCTCCAGCGTCGGCTGGCCTACGACCTCGGCGATGGCGGCGGGGGCGCCCTAATCCTGTGCGAACACCCGCCCATCATCACCGTCGGCCGCAACGGTAGCCGGGCCCACATCATGCCCGACGACGGCTGGCTCCGCGGCCACCAGGTGCCGACCCAATGGGTCAATCGGGGCGGGGGCTGCATCCTGCACCTGCCCGGCCAGCTCGCCGGCTACGCGATCCTGCCGCTCGACCGGATGGGCCTGGATGTCCGGGGCCACCTCGACCGGCTCTCGGCCGCGATCATCGCCACGCTGGCCGAGTTCCAGCTCGAAGGCCGGACCATACAGGGGGCCGCTGGCGTCTTCCTGCAACGGTCGAGGGTCGCCAGCCTTGGAATCGCCGTCAACCGCTGGATCTCGTCGTACGGATTCACGCTCAACGTCGGCCCTTACCTGGGGCCGTTCCGCCTGATCGCCGAGCCCGGGCCGGGCGGGTCGATGCTCTACCAGACTTCAATGGAAGCCCGACGGCAGCGGCCGGCGTCGATGGCGAAGGTCCGCGAGGCGATGATCCGCCGGTTCGAGGCCGCCTATGATTTCCAGGGCCACCACCTCTACACCACGCATCCGATGATCCGCGGGAAGGCACGCCGCCATGTCTTTGCCCAGAGCCTCGGCTGAACCCGGCGTCGGCGGCCTGCCGACCCTGAACGTCCTCGGCGAGGCGACCGAAGCCCCCGCACGCCGCCTGCCGGCGTGGCTCAAGCGGCCGATCCCCGCCTCCGGGGGGATGGGGGCCACCGCCCAACTTGTCCGCGACCTGAAGCTGGAGACGATCTGCGAGTCGGGCAAGTGCCCCAATCGCGCCGAGTGCTGGACCCGCAAGACCGCCAGCTTCATGATCCTGGGCGAGGTCTGCACCCGCCCCTGCGGCTTCTGCTCAGTGCCCCGCGGCAAGCCCGACGCCCCCGAGGCCGACGAACCCGAACGCCTCGCCGAGGCCTGCCTCCGGCTCGGCCTGAAATATGTCGTGATCACGTCGGTCACCCGCGACGACCTGCCCGACGGGGGCGCCGACCACTTCCGGCGCTGCGTGCTGGCCGTCCGCGAGAGGGCCGGGGCCACCGTCGAGGTGCTCACGCCGGACTTCGACGGCGACACGCGGGCCATCGACACGGTCCTTTCGGCCTCGCCCGAGGTGTTCAATCACAACCTGGAGACGGTCGCGAGGCTCCAGAGATACGTCCGCCGCAAGAGCCAGTATGCGGTCAGCCTGGGCGTGCTCGAGTATGCGAAGAAGGCCCGCCCGGACCTCAAGACCAAGACCGGCCTGATGCTGGGCCTGGGCGAGACGACCGAGGAGGTGATCGAGACCCTGGCCGACCTCCGCGAAGTCGGCTGCGACCTGATCACGATCGGCCAGTACCTCCGGCCCACGCCCCGGCACCTGCCGGTCGACCGCTATCTGCATCCCGACGAATTCGAGGAACTCGGCCGGATCGCCCGCGAGCTAGGCTTCCTCGACGTCGCCAGCGGCCCGTTCGTCCGCAGCAGCTACCACGCCGACAAGATGGCGCACGCCTCGGCCGACGTCCTCCACTGATCGCAGGCTTCCGCGATGGAGCCCAATGCCATGAGCGAGCCAACCCTCGTCGTCGGGGCGGGCCCCGTCGGCCTGACGATGGCAGCCGAGCTGGCCCGATACGGGCTCCCGGTGCGGATCATCGACCGGGCCGCCGGGCCGACCGACAAGTCGAAGGCCCTGGTGATCTGGAGCCGGACCCTCGAACTGATCGATCGGATGGGCTGCGCGCCGACGTTCCTGGAAGCCGGCCTGAAGGTCAAGTCCGCCCGGATCGTCGCCGGCGCCCGGGAGATTGCCCAGATCCACCTGGACGAGGTCCATTCCCCCTATCCGTTCGCCCTGATGATCCCGCAGAGCGAGACCGAACGCCTGATGGAAGAGCATCTCCGACGGCTCGGCGTCGAGGTCGAACGCCGGGTCGAGCTGGCGAGGTTCGAGCAGGACGAAGCGGGCGTCTCCTACACCCTGGAACACGCCGACGGCCGCGAGGAAACCGGTCGGGCCCCCTGGCTGATCGGCTGCGATGGGGCCCACAGTACCGTCCGCCATGCCCTGGGTGTCGGGTTCGAGGGGGAAACGCTGCCCAGCGAATGGGTCCTCGCCGATACCCACCTGGACGGCCTGCCCGACGGCCCGCCGGAAGTCCGCATCCACTGGCATCGCGACGGCGCCCTGGCCCTTTTCCCGATCGCGCCCGGCCGATACCGGGTGATCGCCGACGTGGGAGACGCGCAGGAGGAAGGGCGGCGCCCCGACCCGACCCTGGAAGAGATCCAGGCGATCCTGGACGCGAGGGGCCCGGGAGGGGTTACGATCTCGTCGCCTTTCTGGCTCGCATCCTTCCGGATCAACGAGCGCAAGGTGGTCGATTATCGGTCGGGCCGGGTTTTCCTGGCGGGCGACGCGGCCCACATCCACAGCCCCGCCGGCGGGCAGGGGATGAACACCGGCATGCAGGACGCCTGCAACCTGGCCTGGAAGCTGGCGATGGTCGAGCAGGGGGTGGCTTCGCCCGAGCCGATGCTCGCCAGCTACAACATCGAGCGGGGCGAAGTGGGTCGTCGGGTCCTGCAGGACGCCGGCCGATTCACCTGGCTGGCGATCCTCCGGGGCGGCATTCAGCAGGAGGCCCGCAACGCGATCGCGTCGCTGGTGTTCGGCCTGGCCCCGGTACGACGGGCGATGGCCGATCAGCTCACGGAACTATCGATTGGCTACCCCAAAAGCCCGCTCACATTCCGATCGCATCACGCGAGCGGCGGGCCGGCCCCGGGCGATCGCGCGCCCCTGGATGGCCTATCGGAACCCGTCGGTTCCGGGTCCACGCCGCGATTCGCGATCTACGCCGCCCCGGACGCCGAGGGGTCCGCGATGATCGCGAAGTACCCCGCTGTGCTGGAGCCGGAACCGCGGAAGCCGTTCGCCGAGGGCGGGATCTGGCTGGTCCGGCCCGACGGTTATATCTCCTCGGCCTCGTCGAGATGGGCCGAGACTGAGGCCGACCTCCGCAAGATGTTGGGCGAGCCCGGGGTGTTGCCCTCGGGGTGAGGCTACTGGGGATATCGGGCATCGATTTCGGGATCGCTGACGGCGGATTGGGGGCTGGCGTGATGCCGTCCCGTGCTGCGGGCCGCTTTCAAGTCCAGGCCACAAAGCACACAGGCCGAGCCGGGCCGTCCGAACGCGGGCCGCGATCGAAAGGGCCGCTGGCACCTAGGGCACAGGAATCGTCGGAGTTTCAATTCGGCCACGATCGCGACGGTGTAGAATGCCAGGAGGGTCGCAAAGCTAAATGGAACCACGAAATCGCGGACCATCCTCGGAAGATAAGACGAGTATCGAATGGACAGGAGATTGATGAAAAGGAAAACACCTACGCCCAGGAACGGGGATCGTTTGTACCACCACAAAAGCCGATAATACTCCCATGAGTCACCCGCGGGCGGAGGGGTGCCGACACAGGCTTTGCTAGCAACACGGGAAGCCGACACAATTGATTTTTTCATCGATCTGCCGCATCATGCGATCTGCATGCGTAAATTCTTGGCGGATCGGCGGGGACTTCGCTCGCGTGTCTCCCACCCATCGGGATCGAAATTGATCGACGAAGTCCATCATCCTACCGGCGATGGGCCCCGCCATCCCCGACAGCCACGCCACCAAAGAACGAACCCGGCGCGGCCCCGGTGACGACCGATCCTGGCCGGGCGACGGGACCCGGGCCGGTGCAACCCTGAATTCGGATGGCACCGCCCGGCCCATTCCTTAAAGACCCGGCGATAGGCATGCACTCGGGCCGATCCAATCCACATCAGGCCTGGTTGTTCTGGGCCATGCTCATCGAGATGCTCGGGCTCGAACTCTTGGAAGCGTTGGCGGCGATCAGATTGGCGCCCGCCTTCTTGGCCGCCTTGACCTGGGCGGCGGTAATGTTGAGCGGGCGCGTGTCCCTCTGGGACGTGTTCGCATCCACGTTCAGTACGCCGTCGGCGGTGCCGTCCGCGTTCACGTCGAGCATGTTACCCGAGGTATCCTTCAGGGCCGACGCGACCGCCGCGCCGCTGGCGTCGGTGACCTGCGGGTTGCTGATCGTATAAGACCCAACCGGGACCTGGAGCCGCTTGACCGTCAGCGTGACGGTCTTCGTGGCGGGGTCGTAGACCGCCTGCGAGATCGGCACGTTGAATGTGGTCGTCTTCGTCCGGCCGAAGATCGAGAAGCCCTTGCTCTTGGTGCTGTACGTGCCGGTGACCACGTAGTTGCCCGCCTTGGACGCCTGCACCGGATCCATGTCCTTGCTGAACGTCAACTGGAAGCCGGTGAGCATCCCCTTCTGGCGGAGCTGAGTGGCGCCGGTGACTGCCGGCGGCGTGATGTCGGCATGTGGGATGAGGTTCACCTGGGCGCTCGACTGCGTCGACTTGCCGGACAGGTCGGTGGAGGTCGCCGTTAGTCCGATCGTCCGTGTGGTACCCCCGCTCGCGTTGGAGTTCAATAGCGGGATGGTCACCTGCTTGGTATATTCACCCTGGCCGAAGGTGACGTTCTGCTTGACCGGTGTGTAGTCCACGTCGGCCCGGGCGGTACCCGTAGCCGTGGTCGCGACCTGCACGACTTCGGTCCCCGTGACCGACGTGTTGGCGGTCCGCACCAGGGTGACGGTCGCGGTGTTCGACGAATTGCCGAAATTGTACATGCCGCTGGAGAACTGGACGGTCAACAACTCCCGGCGTTCCAGGCAGTCGAACCGCAGACGGTTCACTTCCCCGCGTCGCGGGCGGCGATCGGCCGGCATGGCACCCTCCTGGGCGATCGAAGACAGGGAACCGCGACCGGAGCCGTCCCGGGGGCCTCGTTCGGGCCTTCGTGGTCGGTTCGGGGCGCGGAGGGATCGTCGATGGGGGGAATGTCGAGAGATGAAGGCCGGTATCAGTACACCGGACCGGCCTGGCCGTCAATCCGAGCCGCTTCAGCCCTTGATCACACCAATCGGCCGCAATCGGGCGACCTTCTTGGAGATCCCCGCCTTGTGGACGACTTCGACGACCTGATCGACATCCTTGTAGGCGGCCGGCTGCTCCTCGGCGAGGCCCTTGGCGCCCCTTGCCCTGGCGATGATCCCCAGGGCGTCGAGCTCCTTGTCGATCCGACGACCGGCGGCCCTGCGGACGGCCTCGGTCCTGGACATCATCCGCCCGGCGCCGTGGCAGGTGGTGCCGAACGACTGCTCCATGCTGCCGGGCAAACCGGCCAGGACCCAGGAGGCGGTGCCCATGCTGCCGGGGATGATCACGGGCTGTCCGGTGGCCTGGTACTTCGCCGGGATCTCGGGGTGGCCCGGCGGGAAAGCCCGCGTGGCCCCCTTACGGTGGACGCAGACCGGCTTGCAACAGCCGCCGCCGACGTCGTGCTCCTCCATCTTGGCGATGTTGTGCGCGACGTCGTAAACGAGGTCCATGCCGAGGCCCTTGCCGAAGACGCGGCGGAAGACCTCCCGGGCCTGGTGGGCGAGCAACTGGCGGTTGCAGAACGCGAAGTTGGCCGCGGCCCGCATGGCGCCCAGGTAGGCCCCGCCCTCGGGGCTGTGAAGCGGGGCGCAGGCGAGCTGGCGGTCGGGCAAGGTGAAGCCGTACTTCTTGGGGGCGTCCCGGAAGATGTTCAGGTAGTCGTCGCACACCTGATAGCCCAGCCCGCGCGAACCGGAGTGGATCAGGACGGTAATCTGGCCTTCGGAAAGGCCCATGACCTTGGCGGTTTCCTCGTTTTCGATCCGGTCGACGACCTGGACTTCCAGGAAGTGGTTGCCGGAGCCGAGCGTGCCGCACTGGTCGGCGCCCCGGGCATAGGCCTTGTCGGAGACTCGGTCCGGGTCGGCGCCGTCGATCCGGCCGTTGGCCTCGGTAAATTCCAGGTCGGCTTCGAGCCCGCAACCCCGGTCGATGACGAACTTCGAGCCCTGCTCCATCAGCTTGCGGAGTTCCTTCTTGTCGTACGAGAAGGGGCCGCTCTGGCCCACGCCGGTGGGCACGTCGCGGAAGAGCTGGTCGACGAGGGCGCGGACCTTGGGCTTGACGTCGTCCCAGGTGAGGTCCGACCGCAGCAGGCGGACGCCGCAGTTGATGTCGTAGCCGACGCCGCCGGGGGAGATGACGCCGCCTTCGGCCGGGTCGGTGGCGGCGACGCCGCCGATGGCGAAGCCGTATCCCCAGTGGATGTCGGGCATCGCCAGGCTGGCCTTCTGGATGCCGGGCAATGTGGCCACGTTGGCGACCTGCTCGGGGCCCTGGTCGCGCTTGATCTGCTCGATCAGGACGTCATCGGCGAAGATCAGGCCATCGACCCGCATGTCGGGCCGGTAGCTCTTCGGGATCTTCCACTGGCAGGGGCCGGCCTGTTCGAGCGGGCCGTTGTAGGAGGCCATGGCTGCTTGCGTCCTCGTCGCCGGGGAGTACGGGCTCCATTCGATGCCCGACGGCGATCGGACACGCGGGCCGATCGGCAAGTTCGTTGGCCCCGCCGCCGATGTCGGAGGCGGGGCCTGTTCGGCGAACCGATCTTCACGGATTGGCCGGGGCGGGGATGCCCGGGACGGGGACGGCACCCCCCGGGTTGGCCGGCATATTCTGCATCATCGTGAAGTAGTACACGAGGTTGGCGACGATCATGACGGCCGCGATGCCCGTCACGATCGTGGCATTTCGCTTGGCCAACGGCTCCTTGCACATGGCAAGGCCAAGGATGCCGAAGATCAGGGCGACCCAGCCGCAGCAGAACGAGAACAGCACCAGTACGATGATGTTCGTATTACCGAACGTCTTGTCCAGGAAGCCTCGTTCGGGGGCCGCGCCGCCGGGGGGAGGGAAGTTGACGGTGGACATGGGGGCTCCTTCAGAGCAAATCGCCGGGATTTCGAGGGCCGGGGGGCAGGCCCAATCGACCTGCCCAAGATCATGCCCGGTCGGCGAGGGCGGGGCAAGCGCCTACAGGGTGGCCCTGAAATTGTTCGGGGATCCGCCCTTTCAGGGGACCTGGAACAGGTGGACCTTGGCGTCGGAGGCGCCGACGGCGAGCGTCTTGCCGTCGGGGCTCCAGGCGGCGCAGTAGGCCATCACCCCCTTGTCCAGACGCTGCTGGCTGATCGGCTTGTTCCCCTCGGCATCCCACAGGAAGATGAACCCGGCGAAGCCGACCGAGGCGATCCGCTTGCCGTCGGGGCTGTAGCGGACGGCGTAGATGTCGTCCTTGTGGCCATCGAGCTTGGCGAGTTCTTTCCCATCGGCCACGTTGAAGACGCGGACGGCATGGTCGACGCCGCCGGTGGCGACCTTCGAGCCATCCGGGTGGAAGGCGACGCTGTAGATGGCCGCGGCATTGCCGGCCGCCTTGGCGATCTCCTTCCCCTCGGCCGTGTTCCAGAACTTCACGAGCTTGTCGTCGCCGGCGCTGGCGAGGACGTCCCCCTTGGGGCTGTAGGCGACCGCGTAGACGACGTTCTCGTGGGCCTTCTCCAGCACCTTGGTCTGGGCCCCCTTCTCGATATCCCAGAGCCGGATCGACTTGTCGGCGGCGCCTGAGGCGGCCGATTTGCTGTCGGGTGCCCAGGCGACCGAGTAGACCTGACCGGCGTGGCCGGCCAGGTTCTTCGAGGCCCCGGCTGGGGGCATCGGCCAGGCGCGGACCACCTTGTCGACCGAGCCGGCCAGGACCAGGGCGTTGTCGGGGGTGATCGCGATCGAGGCCACCGGCCCGCCGAAGCCGCGGAACACGGCCCGTTCCGACCGGGCCGGGTCGGCGGCAGCCAGGTCGAAGACCTTGGCAGTGTTATCGGCCAGGCCGCAGGCGGCCATCTTGCCGTCGGCCGAGAGGGCCAGGGACAGCACAGACGCTGGCTGCGCTGGCAGGGTCGCCAGCGCCTTGCCATCGCCCGCGTTCCAGACCCGCACGGTCTTGTCGGCCGAGGCTGTCACGATCTTCTGGCCGTCCTTGGTGAGAGCGACGGCACGGATGGCATCGCCGTGGCCGGGAAGGTTGCGGACCTCGTTGCCGTTGTTGGCGTCGAAGACGCGGACGGTCTTGTCGGCCGACCCAGTGATGACCTGGGCGTTGTTGGGCGTGACCGCGACGGCGAAGACGGGCCCCTGGTGGCCGGCGAAGACCCTTAGCGCGGCCGGCTTCCAGGCGCGGACCTTGTTGTCGGCCCCGGCCGAGATTACCTTGTCGGCCGCGACCGCCACGCCGACGATCGCCGAGCCGTGGGCCGAGAGTTGCTGGAGTTCGCGGGAGCTCGCGGCATCCCAGAAGCGGACGGTGTTGTCGGCCGATCCGCTGGCGATCCGCGACGCATCGTTCGAGAACGAGACGGCCGTCACCGGGGCCGCATGGCCGTTGGCCGTGGCAATGTTCTTGCCGTCGCCGACGGTCCAGACCTTCACCGACTTGTCGGCCGAACCGGTCACGAGCTTCTGGCCGTCCCTGCTGAAGCCCAGCGAGAGCACGGCCTCGCCGTGGCCGCCGAAGTCGCGGACGGCCTTGCCTTCGTTCACGTTCCAGAGCTTGACGAGCTTGTCGGCCGAGGCCGAGGCGATCAAGTTGCCGTCATTGGGGGCGAACGCCAGGGCTTGGATCCGGCCGCCGTGGCCCGCCAGCGCCTTCACCTCGGCGCCGTCGGCCATGTTGTAGACGCGGACCTGGTTGTCTTCGCCGGCGGCCGCTACCTGGGCGCCATCGGGGCGGAAGGCCAGGGCGGTGATCGGGGCGGGCAGGTTCTCAATCTTGCGAACCCCGGCACCATCGCCCACGTTGCAGACCTGCAGAACCTTGTTCGCCAGGGCGAAGGCGACCTGCGAGCCGTCCCCCTTGAGGGCGACCGCGCACGTCCGGTCGCGCCGATTTCAGGAGGGCCCCGTCGGCCGCGTTCCAGACCCTTACGACCTTGTCGTTGCCGGCGGTCGCCAGCTTCGAACCGCGGTCGAGGCGGCGAAGGCGCGGCGACCTGCTCCCTTCGCGTCGACGACCTGGGGCCTGGATGACCGGCAACTGCCAGCGCGGGCGAGGCCGTCGGAACCGGCGGAGACCAGCACCTGATTGTTCGGGAAATAGGCCAGGCGAGGACGGTATCGGCGGGCGTTTCGATTACGCCTTGCGGGGCCCCGTCGGCCGGGTTGAAGAGGCGGATCGACCGGGCCTTGCCGCCGGCGGCGACCTGCTGGTTGTCGGCCCGCCAGGCGACCGATTCGATATCGCCCTGGAAGCCTCCCAGGTCTCGGACGGCATTGCCGGCGGCCACGTCCCAGATCTTGGATACCGTCTGGCCGCCTGCGGCGGCGGCGAGCTTGCCATCGGGGCTGATCGCCAGGCCGTGGGACCGCCGGGATTCCCTTCCAGGGCCTTGATCGGGGCCGCCGACGGGATCTCCCAGACCTTGGCGGTCTTGTCCAGGCTGCCGGAGAGGATCCGCTTGCCGTCGGGGCTCGGGGCGACGGCCAGGACGAAGTTGGTGTATTGCCGAACGCCTTGATTTCCTTCTTGGCGGCGACGTCCCAGAGCCGACGGTGTTGTCGAAGCTGCTTGAGACGAGTTGCTTTCCGTCGGGCGTCCAGCGCGCGGATCGAGTAGACCGCCTCGGTATGGCCGTCGAGGTGCCGGCGGGCTGGGCCTGGGGAACGGGCGCCAGGGCGGCCAGGGAGACGGTCATCGCCGAGAAGCCGGCCAGGGCCAGGGCCCGGCCGAGGTCCGGGGGTTGGTTCGCATGTCGGGCACTCCCGTGGGCAAGGCAAGGCGGGCGGGGCGAGCGCGCGGCGATCAGGCGGGCGGGGATCAATCTCGTACCGCCGAACATACGACGACCTGCCGCCTGCGCAAGCCCCGAAGGTTGCGGGCTTCCACTGGCCCCGGGCCTCGTCATACGATGGCGGCGGTTCGGATCGGCGTGTGCGCGGGCCGGAGGGTAGGGGTCTTAAGGTGAGCCTGACGATCGAGAATTATGTGAAGGCGGATCTACCTCATCGGTGCCCGCCGCGATGCGGGGAACTGGTCGCGACCGGCGAGATCGCCCAGCGCTCGCGGTCTCGCCGGGTACGGGTCACCGGCATGCTCAAGACACTCGGAGGCGGGCCTGGCCACGTACACCCCGTACGAAGGGGCCCGGTTAACACCCGGCGGGCAGAGGCTGGCATTGAAGGTCCTGCGGCGGCATCGGCTAGTCGAGTTGTTCCTGTCCGAACCCTCCGTATGCCCTGGGATTTAGTCCACGAGGAGGCCGAGCACATGGAACACTCGGTCTCGGACCGGCTGGTCGATCGGATCGAGGCTCTACCTCGGCTACCCGACGGTAGAGATCCTCATGGCGACCTTCGACATCCCCCGGGCGGATGTGTCGGTAACCGAGCCGCCCTGGCCGCTTCTCCGAGTTGCCCCGCGATCAGCGGTTCCGCATTGTCCGGGTGGTCGACCAGGAGCCGACCTTCCTTCGATACCTGTCCGAGTGCGGCATAGACCTGGGCACCGAAGGGACGCTCGTCGAGAACCGGCCGGAGGCCGAAGCGCCCTGGTCTTCAGGGCGGCGACCGGACCATCGCCCTGGGGAGCAAAAACGCCGCCGGCAAGGTCCTTGCAATCCCCTTGATCGATCCTTAATGCCCACAAACGCGTCCCTCGGGCTGACCGATTGACGTCCCCGGGACCGATCTCGATCGCGGAGAACTCCTGGTTGGGCCGGAGCATCGGGCATGGATGCCAAGCAGCGTCGGGGACGTCGAAGCCATGGCGTCGACCGAAGCCGTCGAGCCCCGGGCGATGATGAGCGGCGTGATCGCCACCATCTCGGCGGTCGTTGCTGAAACGGCCGCAGCCCGGCCCAGGCTGACGGCGAGTTCCTCGTTCTTCGCCGCGCCGACCGAGCCCGCAAAGATACCAGGACCCCGCCCGGCCGGCCGACCCGAGCGATCCGGCCAGGACAGCGTTTCAGGCCACGATGGTTGGCCCGTACCATCTGGGCCCTGGCCGGACGACGGCCGAAGCTCGGCAGGTTTACATTCGGGGATCGGGCCGGTCAACCGCCTTTTGCATGGGACGATGCAACTCCGCTTCGTCGTCCCTACTGACCCGGCCGTCCAGCCAGTTGGCGTTGCCATCTTGCTCGACCGCAACATCAACAACGGCGGGCAGGTCGGTCTGGACCTCACCGCCATCCCCGCGAGTATCGACCGCCTGGGGCGCGTGACTCGGTTCACCTGGACGGTCGATTCGAGCTACAGCAGCGGCGAGTTCACCAACGCGTCAGGGCAGGGGACCTTGAAGGTGAACTACGCCTCGCCCCCGGCCCCGGGGAAAACGAGCGCCGCCTCGTTGATTTTCCGCGGCCACATCCTGACCCAGGGGATCGGCAATCCGACGACGAATTCGGACCTTGACCCAGGCCATAGCAACGGTTAGGGCCAAAGATAGGGGCCGACCGGGATGCCGCAACCCCAGCGTGCTGGCATCATCCCTGCCGCGGCTCTTGCTGCAACTATTCGAGAGTTCACCCCGTCCTCCTCGAAGCGACTCCCCGTCTCGGATGGAACAATTTATTCAATTTATGATTATGCTTAATGGGTGTGCTTGATTAGTGTATTTTGATGACCAGCACCGCCTGGAATCCGTGCCAATCCGTATTGGTTCCGTTCTTTGAGCATTGCCGTCCCTTGACGATCGCTTCTATCGGCGCGTCGATGCGGTCAAATAAGATTAACTTTTCGAATTTTTACTTATTCTTATCTGTGGATAGCCATGATTTAAGGCGGATATAAAATTGACCATATCTCAACCAGGTTTGGACGAACGCAGGGAAGCAGGCGGATGCGAAGCTGCATTCAAGGGCCCACCTGGCTACCAAGCCAAACCGAAGTTATCGTCGAATTCGCCTGGTGTGAATACTGCCGGATTGAGTGTGCTTCTGAACTCGATCTGGAAATCGCGAAAATTCTGGCGTATTCCCCTTGGATTTCTCGGGTCGGGCTGTTTAACTAGCGGCTGAGGCGTGCGAATCCGGAGACGTACTCGCCGACAGGCAGGGCTCAGCAGCCCTGGCATGCTTGCCGGCAATCCGTCGTTGCCTCCATTTCGATCCACCTCATTCGAGGGGATGATCTCGCGCGCCTACCATTCCCGTCCCTCCTCCTATCCGAACCGCGTTCGCGGAGGCTCGATCGATGGGGAACTCTCGCAATCGCCGAGGTGGCTTCACGCTCATCGAACTACTGGTCGTCATCGCCATCATCGGCGTGCTGATCGCGCTGTTGTTGCCCGCGGTGCAGCAAGCTCGCGAGGCCGCCCGTCGGATTCAGTGCACCAATAACCTCAAACAATTGGGCCTGGCCGCCCTCAATTACGAGTCGGCGAACGGCTGCCTGATCGCGGGTAGCACCGGCTTCATGATCGGCAACCAAAACTACGGCGTTGACCCGGCCACCGGGATCGACTGGAAGGACCCGGGCGGCACGGGGGCCGGGTCGTGCTGCCCCTGGGGGCATCGCGGTTGGCCCCTGGCTCTGCTGCCCGCCATGGAGCAGACCGCTTTGTATAACGCGTTCAATTTCGTCTTCCCGGCCTACGCGTTCTCGATCCTCGAAAGCTCCAACGCCAACGCGACCCCCGCGCAGTACATCCAGCGGGCGTCCCAGATCCTGTATCCCCAGAACATGACCGTGTCGATGTCGACTCCCAACTCCTTCCTGTGCCCATCGGCACGGCTGCCAGCCCTATCGACCCGCCCTCACGAGTACAAAGATTACGCGATCAACGGCGGCAGCGGGGTTGATTGCTGCATGGAACGGGCCAACGACGCCGGCGGCACCAACAGCAAGAACGACGGCCTGGGCGCCGTGAACTACTGGCCGGGCCTGAGGGACATCACCGACGGTACCAGCAATACCTTCCTGTTCCTCGAAAAGGCCGCCTTCTTCAGCCAGAGCTGGCTCTTCCGCGATACCGGCTCGAACCACTTCATCTGGGTCCACCACCCCTCGCAAGGGTATGTGAACGCCTGGACGAACGGCGGCAGCGTGCCTACCCCCCCCAACGTCACCTACTGGAACAACCGCGCCGCGGCCAGCTTCCACCCCGGAGGCATCCAGGCTTCCAGTTGCGACGGCAGCGTCCGGTTCATCAAGAACTCAATCCACTTCCAGGTTTACACCGCCCTATACACGAGAGCTAAAGGTGAGGTCATCTCATCGGACGCCTATTGATCCGATCCAATGGACCGGTACCGGACCGGGGCGTGGTGGGCCCCGGGTCCGGCCAAATGGGGTGATTTTCTATGCGATCGCGCCAGGATCGATTCCTGATCCGATGCTTCGGTTGTTCGATTGCAGTGGCCGTGCTCCTGGCCGGCTGTCACGACGACACGCCCCCGATCGGCAAGGTCACCGGCACCGTGACCTATAAGGGGAAGCCGCTCGAAGGCATGACCGTGAATTTCCTCCCTGAAGATGGCCGGCCGAGTTGGGGAGTCACTGACGCCTCGGGCCGGTACAGGCTTCATTGGGACGAAGACCACGATGGCGCCGAGGTCGGCACCCATCAGGTGACGATCGCCTACGTCCCGGGCACGCCGCAGGATGCTCACGGCTACGAAACGGTCTCCCGCACCGGCAAGAAGAATAAGGCCGAGGGCAGGGAGTCGGCGTCTCGGGCCCAGCCTGAGGAGATCCGAACGGTCGTCGCACGCTACGGCGATTTCAGCAACCCGCAGATCCGCCGCGAGGTGAAACCTGGCAGCCAGGTGATCGACTTGACGCTGGACTGAGCGCGGATCCCCGGCTACCACCCCGGTCCCCGCCCGCGATGGTCCGCCTGAGACCTTCTTCCGAGGGCGGACTGAGAGCTGGCTCGATATTCGGCCAGTTGATCCCCCTGATTTTGCCGAAGCCGGATCGGACGTCCCTGCCGCTATTGCCCGGCGACCTTGAGGCCGGGCGCGGCCAGGATCGTCCCCAGGGGCTTCCCTTCGGCTAAGTCCCAAAGGCGGACTTCCCCATCCCAGGAACCGGAGGCGATTGTCTTGCCGTCGCGGGAGAGGGCGAGGCTGTAGATCCAGTCCTTGTGGCCTTCAAGCTTCTTAAGGGTGTTGCCGTTGGACGCGTCGACCGTGCGAATAGACTTGTCTGCGGAACACGCGACCAATTGCTTACCTTCGGGGTGGAACAACACCTGGAAGACCGGCCCGCCGAAGCCGCCGATGGCGCGGGTCTGCTTGGCCTCCTCGCCGGGGGTCCAGAGGCGGACCTGGCTGTCCTGCCCCGCCGTTGCGATCGTCTTGCCGTCGGGTGCCCACGCGACCGAGTACACGGCCTCGCCGTGGGCCGGGAAGGTGACAAGCGACTCCTTCTTTTCCACGTCGAAGACCTTGCTCGTCTTGTCCCGGCTGGCGCTGGCGAGCCTGGTGCTGTCGGGGCTGAACGCCAGGTCGAGGATCCAATCTGCGTGGTCCTCGATCGTGACGAGCAGTTTGCCCGTCTCGACCTCGAAGACGCGGATGGCGCGGTCGGCGCCGGCCGCCGCCAGCTTCTTGCCGTCGGGGCTGAATGCCACTGAAAATACGGCGTCCGTCGATTCGACCAGGTCCTTCGGCTCGTTCGGGGTCCCGTCGTCGGCGACCTTGAACAGGGTGGCGGCGCCGAACTGGCCCGGGTCGCCGCTGGCCGTAGCCACCCACTTGCCGTCGGGGCTGTAGGCGATGTCATAGGTCCGCTCGCGAAGCCCGCGGATCCGACGGGCCGGCTCGCCCCCTTCCCGCTTCCAGGCGTTGATTTCATGATAGCCGGAGGCGAGCACCTGGGACCCGTCGGGCGAGAAGGCCAACGCGGTGATCGGCATCGCCGACGGGTAGGTCTCGGGCACGCTCACCGGTCGGGTCTTGTTCAGCAGGGCGATCCAGTCCTCGGCCGGGTCGTTGCCGTCGTACCTGGCCCCTTCCTGGACCCAGCGCTCGATCAGGGCGATCTGGGCATTGGTCAAGGGGTCGAGTTTCCAGGGCATCTTGGGGACGCCATCGGGGCGGATTAGCTCGACGAAGTAGCTCGAATCGGGGTCGCCCGGCTCGAGCGTAACGCCCTCGCCCTGCTGCCCACCCTTAGCGAGCTGCTTGAAATTGGTCATCACATACTTGCTTTCGGACTTCTTCGGGTTGTGGCAGGCGATGCAGTTCTGCACCAGGATCGGCGCCACGTCCTTCATAAAGCTGACCGGCGCCGCGGGCGGGTCGTCGGTCGCGGCGAATGCCAGGGCGGTCAGGAGCAGGGTGACGGTCATCGACGGTCGTCCTTTACTGGCCTTCGGCCTTCTTCTCGACCCGGATCTTGAAGGGAATCGGGGGCATCGCGTAATCCTTCTTGCTCACCTGGAAGGCTGGGGCGACCTTCGCGTCGGCCTGGGCCTCGGGCGCATCGGCCTCGGCGACGATCTTAAGAGTGAATTCGGCCGCGTCCCCTTCGAGCGTCACCGGGTCGGCCTTTACGCCCTTGGGTAGCCCGTCGAGCTTGATGGTGACCGGGTCCTTGAACCCCCCCTTGCGGGCCATCTTCCCCTTGAGTTCGACCGTCTCGCCCGGCTTGACGCCGGCATCGGCCGACGCCAGTTCGACGACGATCGGCCGGACGATGTTGAGCGTGACCATTGGTACGTCGTAGGTCCGGTCCTTGCCGGCCACCTTCCCCTTGGCCTCGAAGCCGACCGTCAGGGGGCCGATCGGGGCGTCGGAGTCGGCCTTGAAGGCGGCCTTCCCCTCGTCCGCCTTGTCGGCCACCTTTGCCTCGGCGAGGGCCACTCCCTTGGGCAGGGCGGTGAGCGGGGCGAGCGCCAGGCCGGCGTCGGCCCCTTCGCCGCGCTTCACCTTGATCGGCACCCAGGCTTCGCCGCCGGGCGCGATCTCGACCGGGTCGGCCGAGGCTTCCACGGCGATCGGCGAGGGGCCGGTCGTCGCGAGGGGGAGCGTCGTCTGGATGCCGACGTTGGTCGGTAGGCCGAGTTGCTGGGCGAAAACCAGGGCCTTGCGGGCATCGCGGACGATCGGGGTTTCGCCGGCCTTCCCCTCGCCGCGGATCTTGAGGTCGACCACGTCGAACGCCGCGTCTGGTGCGGCCGAGAGGGTCAGCAGGCCGATGGTCTGGCCTTCGGGGATCGACCCGGCCCGGACGGAAAGCCCTGGCGGCGGGTTGGGCACGGCCAGGGCGATCGGGCCGTTGTAGCCGGCGCGTTCGGCGGTGATATAGACGTTGGTCGATGATCCCTTGGCGATGTTGACTTCCGAATCGTCCATCCACAACTCGAAAGAAGGGGTCGATGGCACGATCGTCAATCGGTAGCCGAAGCCGAGACCGCCCCGGCCTTCCATGTCGCGGACGACCGCCGTGATCTCGGACACGCCCTGGGGGACGGTCAATTCCAGGCTCGCATCCGGCGAAACGAAGTCGGCCTTCTTCACGGCCGCCTTCTTGCGGACGTTGGGGTAGCTGTTCAGCGGCGTGTCGTCGGCCGTCGCGATCACCGCGTTGTTGGCACCGAGCACCTGCAAGTGGGCGTCGAGCGACGAGCCGATCTCGGCCGCGCGGAGCGTCAGCCGGAGCTTCTGACCGGGGCTCACCGCGATCAGGTAGCGGTCCACGTCGTTTGCGGGGTCGATCCGTCCGTTGATCAGGATCGGCGCGGCGACCAGGATCGGCGATTCCTTCTGGGGCGATCCGGGGGCCGGTTCGGCCGGTTCGTTGACTTCGGGCAGGTCGCCGGCGACCAGCGCCGCGGGCACCTCGACATCGAGTGCTGGGTCGGACCCCGGCACCTGAAAGATCCGGCCGGCGAGCTTCGGGAACGCTGCATCGACGCCGCTGGTCGGGTTGACTTGCGTGGTCAACGTGGCAGCGACCGGCAGGTTCCCGCCCCGGAGCTGGGCGGCGAACACAACGCCCCTCGGGCCGCCCGCCGGGAAGACCTCGCCGGCGACCGGGATCGGCCCGATCAGCAACCGATAGACCGGCCGATTCGCCCCGGCGTACTTGGAATCGGAGATTTCGACGACGTAATCGGTGTCTTCGGGGAGTTCGGCGAACAGGCGTGCGTCGGTGAGCAGGCCCGGGTAGTCGTCCGAGGAGGCGATGAACTTCCTGGCGGCAGTCGTCAGGCGGATCTGCGGGTCCATCCCGGAACCCAGCCGGGCGCACTGTGCGTCGATGACGATCGATTGCCCTTTCTTCCCCGGGAACTTGAAGTAATCGACGTCATTGCCGGTGCACGACCCTTCGACGGCGCAAGGCGAGGGAACCGCCTGGGCCTTGTCGAAGGTATTGTTGTCCTCGGCTTCGGCCACCTCGGGTACCTGGCCGACCGCCAGCAAGATCGGATTCGACAGGCCATCGTCGGTCCGCACGCGGATCGGGTAGAAGCCGACGGGCGTCTCGGGCGCGGCGGTCAACTTGACCTTCAGGTTGGCGGCGTCGGCCTCGTCATATTCGGCTGTGAGTCCGAACGGTGCGAGCAGCCGGGCATGCCCCTTGAGATTAGCCCCGTTGATCGTCAGGTTGCTCGCGACGCCCCTCTGGACGCCCGAAGCGCTGAGGTTGCCGACCTGGGGCGTATCGGCCAGCAGGGCGGCGGCCAGGGTGAGGAACATCGCCAGGGTCAGGCCGGCCAGTTTGCGAGCCATGGGGCGGGACTCCGCATCGATCGGCCGGGGCCGGTTCGTGGGGTACGGTGGGGCGGAACGGGTCGGGTGGGCAGGCTGCGAGGCGGGGCACGATCCAACCATCACGCTCGCACGAGTGGCCGCCGGTTGTCAAGTCGGCGGGCCCTTGCGGGCCGCGAGGAAGAGGGCCCAGACGACGGCGTCGGCATCCTCGGGCGGTGTTTCGCCTTTCCAGGCCCGCCACGCTTCGAGACGAGCCGGATCGAGGAACGCCCCGAGAGGGATCGCCCGCCCTTCCCGGGCCATCCAGGTCGCGTGGCGAACGATCGCCGAACGTTCCAGGCCGCGGATAGCCGCCGCCTCGTCGGCCGAGAAGCCGCGTTCGAGCAGCCGCCAGGTCCATTCCTCGGTGCGGACATAGGCGCCGAAGCGGGGCGTCGGGGGGGCATCGCTTGCGGTCCGGGGTAATTCAGTCGGCTCCGCGGGTGGTTTGCGCGCATCCTCGTGGGCCTCCGCACGCCCCGCGGTATGGACTAGCTCAGACAGGACCGATCGCCCAACCCTGACCGATGTCGGCGAGGACCTGGACTGGGGTTCGTCGGCCAGCGGTGTATGTTCGGGAGTGACCACCCCCGGCGGATCGGGATTCGGCACGATCGATTCAATCGCCAAATCGTCGCTATCCGACGGCCCGGCGTGTTCGCCCCGACGGTGGTGGGCGATAGCGTCCAGGATCGCCTGGCCGTAGCGATCCATCGTAGACGGGCCGACTCCCTTGATCGAGGCGAGGGCCGATGGCGAAGAAGGCCTTTCCTGAACGAGCACGTCCAGGACACGGTCGGGGAAGATGTGGAAGGCACGGACGCCTGCCTCACGGGCCCACTGGAGCCGGAGGCCCCGGAGGTGGTCGAACAGCGGATCGGCGTGGCCTGACGGCCCGATCAACGCCGATCCGCCAGGCTCGGGCTTGCCGATCGGCCGGCGATTCGGGGGATCGTCCGAGGTCGCCGCGTCGTCCGACTTGCCGTCGAGCCTTGCCAATCGGGCCTTCAGGTCGTCCGGGACGGATAGTGACAGAGGCTCCGCGCCCCGGGTTCGGAGCCATTCCATCCCCAACGAACTGATCGCCGCGACCGGCTTCGAGGGGCCGTTGCCGCCTCCCGGATCCTTGGTCTCGATCAGACCGGCGGTTGTCAGGGCATCGAGCAAGCCATGGAGATCATGCCGGGACCACCCCCGGCCGGCCAGGATTCCGTAGGTGCTCAGGCCCTTCAGGCCCAGCCGTTCCAGGCGTTCCGAGGCCGAACCCAGCAACATCTGGGCGATCGTCGTCTTGCCGACGCGGCCCCGGGCGCGGGCGACCCCTGACAGGACCTTCAAAACAAGCTCGCGAGCTTCTGCCGATTCGATGACGAAGTCCGAGTCGGCCGGAGCGCCGTCGCCTTCGCAGCGGTCGCAACGGCCGCACCGGACCACGCCCCGTTCGCCGAAGTACTGGAGAAGGTAGGCTCGCCGGCAGGTCTTGGACTGGGCGAACTGAAACATCCGGTCGAGTTTTTCATATTCCTGTCGCTTCCTCTGCTCCAGGCGGCGGAAATCGATCGGCAGGTCGCGGGCTTTTCGGGCCCGGTCGAGGATTCGGATGGCCTGCCCACGGAACGGGGGCAGGTAGTCGATCGGCAGGTCGGCGGTCAGGCCGCGGATCGCCCGCACCAAGGCAGCGCGGTCGAGCCCGATCCTGGCCGCGAACTCGTCGGGCTGGAAATAGACCGGTTCGCCGTAGCGCCCTCGGCAGAGCCCCTCGAAGGCCAGCAGGACCATCCTCTGCACGTGTGCCTGCGGGCCCAGGCGGCCTTCCAGGCTCCCCTCGTCCGGGTCGAGGTTGAACCGGATGATCGCCTGATTCTCCCGCGGCTGGAACCGCTCGATGCCGCCGGCCCCCTCGATCAGGCGGAGCGCCGAACCGACGGCGCCGTCGGACAGGTCGATCCGGGCCGCCTCCTTGATTTCGGAATGCGTCAACTCGATCGGGTCGGCGTCCAGGCCCCGCAGGAAGTCGTACGCGCGGTAAACAACCTCGGGCGGCGGATACTCGTTCTCGATGAACATCTCCTGGAGGAACCGATCGCCCGGCGCGAACAGCAGAACGCAGGCGGCTGGCAGCCCATCACGCCCGGCGCGGCCCGCCTCCTGGTAGTAGGCCTCGAGGGTGCCCGGGATGTTGAAATGGATCACGGCCCGGATGTCGGACTTGTCCACGCCCATGCCGAACGCGTTCGTGGCGACCACCACGTCGGCACGGCCGTTCATGAACGTCTCTTGGGCCTCGTGCCGCTGGTCACGGTCGAGACCTGCGTGATAGACGACAACTTTCTTTTTCAGCTCCCTGGCGACGTGGCCGGCCACCTCCTCGCACCGCCTCCGGCTCGACGCATAAATGATCGCCGAGCCCTCGAACCCGTTAAGGGCCGATTCCAGCGCGACAAGCTTGTCCAGGTCGCGACGGGCCGCCACGACTCTGTAGCTCAGATTGGGACGATCGAACCCGGTGACGAACTGGGCCGGCGACCTTAAGTTGAGCTGCTCTGCGATGTCGCGGCGGACGATATCCGTGGCGGTAGCGGTCAGGGCGATACAGGGAGGGTTGCCCAGTGCAACGCGGGCCCGGCCCAGCCGGGCATAGTCGGGCCGGAAATCGTGACCCCATTCGCTGATGCAGTGGGCCTCATCGACCGCCAGCAGGCCGGGCCGGATCTTGGCCATGGCCTCCAGGAATCGGGCACTGCGGAACCGCTCGGGAGCAACATAAACCAGGTCGTACTCACCCGCCTCGATCTCCAGTAGGCGGGATCTCTGCTCGGTCGGATCGAGTGTGCTGTTGATCAGGGTAGCGCGGAGCCCTCGCACGTGGAGCGCATCGACCTGGTCCTTCATTAAGGCGATCAGGGGGCTGACGACCAGCGTCATCCCCTCCAGGACCAGGGCGGGGAGCTGGTAGCAGAGGCTCTTGCCACCCCCCGTGGGCATCACGCAGAGCACGTCCCCGCCGGCTAGGACCGACTCAATCACCTCACGCTGTCCGGGCCGGAATCGCTCGAGTCCGAACCGATCGCGCAGGGTCCGCTCCAGGTCGATCTTTGGCGGATCGCTCACGCTCATCTCGGACGGCTCCCTCTGCCCATCGGGGGCTCGCTCCCAGCATAACCGAATCGCGGCCCCCCTGGATACAAAACCACACCGCTTCAGATATCTGAGAAGACCCCCGCGACTGTCCCGGGCCCGCCTGGTCGAACATGTCGGATAATTCCGTCGGTGACGACGACCGGTCCACCTAGCGGCCCGTGTTGGTCGAGTGGCGGCCGAGGCGGTCCGATAGCCAGGTCAGGGTTCGCGATGGTGCGACAGCCAGGGTTCCCGTTATGGGTCGGCCTTCGATGAGGAAGGTGGATGCGTTATGGGGATGGTCCGCAAGCAAAAGCTGAGGGAACGAGCCCGCAAGCGGGCGAGGGAACAGGATCGACGAGACGCCGTCCGCGATCGGCTGCTGGCGGCCTTGGGCCTCGACGAGGCGTTCCAAATGCTGCCGGGATGGCTCCGTGGGATCTTCCTGCTGAAGATGAGGCCGGGGATCGAAGTGGCCTCTGCCGCAGGTTATGAGGACGACCCTGAGATCGAAGCGGTCGTACGCCGGATCCGAAGGCAGGTGCTGCAACCCTCTGGCCTGGAACTAGAGGGCCGGCCTTTCGCCGCCTCGCTCGACGATTGCGAACGGGGGCTCTGGTGCATCCTGGAAGGCTTCCGGTTCCTGAGGGGTCTCTCGAAAACATCGACCTTGAAGCAGGTCACCTGCCTGGCCCCGATGCTGGAGGCGATCGACCGCAAATTCAGCGAAGGGTTGCACCGCGAGATCATTTACAAATTGATGCACATGGAGACAGACCTGGCGGAGATTGCCAACGAAGGCTACCGGGTCGATCGCCGGATGCTCTCGATCGATTGGGCGGTCGCCAGGAAGCCTGAAGGGCGACATTACCGTCGGTTGGAGGTTCGCGCGCACGCCACCAAGCCAACCCGTTTGGGTCTAGGCGGGGAGTCCCGGCTGGCATATCCCTGCCAGCGTGGGGAATACTGCAACGGATTGATGATGGTCCGATGGGACCTGCAGCGCCTCGGCCTGGCGAACGAGCCTAGGAAACTGCCCGTCTACGTAAGCCCGCACGCGGTCGCCCGGTTCGACGAAAGGCTACCTATTGAGTGCGGCAGCTACTCCTTGCACAACCTGATCCCTGCGAGCCTTCGGGAGCCTCGCCTGCTACCGGGCCGGGACGGCACCTGGCTGGTTGCGGTCGAGCCCAACGCAGGGCGGCTCGGGTACCTGGTGGCCCAGATCCTTCCGGACTACGTGCTCATCAAGACCTTCCTGTTCCTGACCATGCAGGGTACCCCCGAGTCCGGCCGATTGAAGGCCCGACTCGGCGTGTATCGGGCCGATGCCGAGCGCTTCGAGCTCGATCGCTGCAAGACCTGGATCGATTCGGACATCACCCACGACCCGCTGATCAAGCGGGCCCTCTCCGATTGCGGTTGCGGCCACCTGCTGACCTGGTGTTCCGACGACCGTCGACTCCCATGGCTCCGACGCCACGGCGAGCAGCTCAAGGAAGCACTTGCCCTGCGCGAGGCCGAAGGGGGCTACATGGTCGGTCGGAAATGGGTACGCTGGACGGAAGCCGATCTCCAGGCATGCTAGGGGTCTTGAGGTGACGATGGCCCAGGATCTGGCCGAATTCCTGCAGGGCTATCCGCCGACCATGCGTCCCAGCGGCCGGCCGGAGCCGTTGCCGGGTGGCCTGAGCGGCGCCCGCCTCTGGGCCTTCGAAACTCCGGCTGGGCGGCTCGTCGTCCGGGCCTGGCCGACGGGTATGACCCCCGAGCAACTCGCTCGGATTCATGCCTGGTTGGAGGAAGTGAGGGTCTTGCCGTTCGTCGCTACCCCTCTACGCGACCTCGGAGGGGCAACGTTCCGGCGGCTTCCCGACCGTTGCTGGGAACTGATGCCCTGGCTGCCAGGGACACCGGGCCTGATCGACCGGCCCGATTCGCACAAGTTGGCGGCGGCAGGAACGGGGCTCGCGGCCTTCCACTCCAGGCTGGCCGCGCAGGTTCGGGATGGACCCAGTCCTGGAATGGCCCGGCGCGTCGAGGAACTGACCCAATTACTCCTGGGTGGGCTCGATCGCCTTGACCAGGCCCTCCAGCGAAGACCACCCACCCTTCTTGCCCAACAGGCTAGAGACTGGCTTTTTTCGTCGCGGACGACTGCGGAAACCCTTCTCGGTGAAGCGAAATTGGCCGCTGCTCAACCCGTCCCACTCCAGCCTTGTTTGCGCGACGCCAGGCCAGATCACTTTCTGTTCCTGGGGCATGAGTTGACCGGCCTGATTGACTTCGGTGCAATGGAAGTCGACTGCGTGGCCCTGGACTTCGCCCGCTTGCTTGGGGAGATACGCGGACTCGACCGCGACGGGCGATGTGTATTCCTCGCCGCCTACCAAAACGTCCGGGCTCTAGAACCTCAGGCACTCCGAATGATCGATCAGGTGATGAAGGTCAGCAAATTTCTGGTGACCGCTCGCTGGCTGGCCTGGCACTACCTGGAAAACAAGCCGATCGCCAACGAGGACGTCGTTCAAGAGCGCCTCCGTGGGCGGGTCGAATGACGAGCCTTGGCCAATGGGAGCATTCCAGGAACTTGACAGTCTCGCTTCCCGGGGCCTAATATTCTTACTCGACGACGTGAGGGCAGATAGCTCAGCTGGTAGAGCACAGGACTGAAAATCCTGGTGTCGCCGGTTCGATCCCGGCTCTGCCCATTGACTTCTGGCGTTCATGGTGCCCCATAGTGAGATAACGCGAACGGGAGGGCGAAGAAGTTGAACTTCTAAACCCGCGAGGTCACCGCGACTAAGGACTTTGCGATTGCAGGGCCCAGGTTTCAGCTTTTGTGGGTGGATCTAGTACAAGGAATCGATAGATCGACCGCCTGCGGTGTTTGACAAAGGTAGGGGCATCGACTCCATCTCTGGTCGATGGGAGCCGAGGCCTGAAGTTGCGGGTGTTCTGCTGTGTTTGCCCTGGATTGCTCTGGGGTCGCGGGGGATGATCCTGTATGCCAACCCTTAAACTCTTAGAATCGGAGGGGCATCTTCTCGGGAGTATCCACTCAATCAACTCGTTCTATTGCCTCGGATGCTTGCGAAGGTCCACCATACAGTCTCTGGGTGATCCTCCGGACTCCAGAGCAGAGCCAGTCCTCGTTGATGTAGCTACTCGGGTCAAGGTGAGTATCCTCGATGGTCTTTGCCATCTACTTACAGCGAATCAGTACATACATACACGGCTTGCTGACCGGTCCGATTGAAACGAACGCACCATCCTCTCCCGTCCAACGACGCCCGTCAGCTCGTTCTCATCCACCCGTATCCCGCTGCGGGCGTTGCTACGGTTGGGCCCCCTGGAGGTCGGGATCGATCTTGTAATTGTCGATAGCGGCTGCCAGAGGGCCCGCAGATAGGGTGGTCGCGGTCCTTGTCCAACGATAAGATCGGAGGGTGGATGGTGCGGATCGTCCACCCGAGCTTGCAACATGAAGTAGGTTCAGGGCCTACTGCTCTACTAACTTGTATGGCCCCGGCTTTCCTCGTCGGAGTTCTTGACCCGAAGCCGCTCACCAATAGCTGCCGACGAAGAGAATCCAGTCCCTCGGACCACCCGAGGAGATCGTTTGATCCCCGGGTTCCTTGACCGTTCCTTTCTCCCATGTAGGCAGAGAGTTAGTTTCAGGCGAGGGCTCCACGATCGGGATTGGAAGCCGCTTCCCGCCCGTTGCAGGAATCGAGAACATCGGGGCCGGGGTCAGGACGGGAATGCCGTGGCGCTCTTCCTCCTCTTTGAGGAGGACCACGCGAGGGGTTACGAGCACCAGGTAATCGTGGTCGTAGTACCGGCCCGCATCAACGAGGAGCGAGGAGCCATCGGCGACCGTGGCGGAAACCTGGATGGCCTTGAACTCTGGTGCCGGGGCATCCCCGAGCCTGGCTTTCCCTGCGGGTTGGGGCAAGGTTGTCGCGAACTTCACTGGGCCGTAATGAGTGACGGAGCCGTCGGTTCCCGTCACCGTGCCGCCAAGGCTACCCCCGAGGAATACGGGGGGTTGGTTGCGATCCGGCTCCTTCAACAGGACATCCAGGGCGACTCTTCGCCGGTCGGCAGAGATCTTTCCGGTGGATTTGACCTCGATCTGGGGAGCATCCGCGGGCGAGGGCTTACCGGCTAACCAGAGCGGCATGATGATCGAGGCGGCGTCGCCATCGAACGTTGTGACCCGTGGCGCCAGGATAAAATACGTCCGAGGATCCATCTGCAGTTCCTTCAGGACCGCTTCGAGATCGTTCGGCGGTGCGAACCAGACGTTCGGCTTCCCCTTCACCTGGATCGGCTTACCCGTATGTCGTTCCAATCGATCACGCCAGGAGCCTTCCTTCAACGAGAAACCCTGGACCTGCAGGCTCACCTGGCCCCGCTCGGCCTCGCCCCTGTGCGGTTTCGGGGCCTGCATCGGCACATGAAGGGGCTTCCCCTCGACCGGGATCGGCTTCGAAGGCGGTGGCTCCTGGGCCGAGGCGGTCAACGCCGCGACGATTGCCCCCAGGGGCAGGGCCAGGAACGGCCAGGGACGCATTCTGGACTGCTGAGGCTTCATGCCAATCAACTCCTGAATCCGGGGGAGCAAGGAATCGGGGTCGGAGCCCAACGCCGCGACGACGGGCCGCGAGAGGGCGGGGTCGATCCCCAGGCGGGCCAGGGCTTCCAGGGCCCGGGCCAGGGCCAGCGGGTCGCCGGTGAGGCGGCTTGCCAGGCGGTCCGCGGCGAACTCACTCTGGCTCCGCAGCGACTGCGACAGCCAACGGACCGGCGGGTGGAAGAACAGCAGGGCCTCGACGCCCCTTTGGAATAGGTTCCACAGGGGATCGCGGCGGCGGGCATGGGCCAATTCGTGGGCCAGAACCGCGTCGATCTCGTCCAGTTCGGCCGAGGCAATCCATCGGGTAGGTAGCAGGACAGCAGGGTGCGCCACCCCGCAGAGGCAGGGCTCGGCCAGGGAGTCATGGACTCGGATCGACGGGACCGACCGGAGCCGAAGCCGGCGGCCTAACCGGCCGGCCCGGGTTTGCAGGGCGGTGCCGGCCGGCTTCGATTCCCGGCGGAGCCGCCGGACGCCGACCGTCCCCGGGGCGAGGATCGCGATCGGTATCGTCACGAGCAGAGCATAACCCGTCACGACATAGGGGCGTGATTTCTGAAGGATATTTTGCATGGAAAGGATCATGCCATGCGGGTCGAATCCGGGTCGGTTGATCCGATTTGGCGATTCCACCGGCGCCTCGCCCGAGCTGGCCTCCGCCCTCGGCAATTCCGTCGAGATTCGGGCATATGACCAGGACTCCGAGCCATCGGCAGGCCGGCGCTGGACCCAGGCATACTGGCCGATCGCCAGGATCGGAGGACCGAGCGCGACGGCCAGCATCGACGACGCCAGCCAGGCCTGCCGGAAGCCCGGCGAACGCCCCCGGATCGCCAGGGCAGCCAGGGCCGAAACCGCCAGGCCCAGCCAGGTCGAATGGAGTAGGGCCAGCCAGAGTAGCGATCCGATCAGGCCCGGGGCCGCCTGGGACGCAAAGGTCGGCATCCGTCTCCCCCTTTCGCGTTCGGATTGTCTTGATCCCGATCCCGGTCGTAGGCGTCGATCAACGCCCGGATCCGTTCGAGTTCCTCGGCCGACGGCCGGGACTGGTCGAGCAAATGGGCGACCAGCAGGCTGGCCGACCCGCTGAAGGCCTTCTGCAACGTCTCGCCGACGAGAGAACGCAAGGTCTGCTCGCGGGGGGCCGCAGCACGGTAGGCGAACGCCCGCCCCTGGGGCTCCCTGATCAAAAGACCCTTTTCGGCCATTACATTCATGAGGCTCATCACCGTCGTATAGGCCCTCGCCGGGCTCTCCGAACGGTTCAGACCTTCCAGAACCTCGCGGACCGTCGCCGGGCCTTCGCGATCCCAGACGATCTTGAGCACCTCCAACTCTGCTGGAGTTGGCTGTTCCGCCCTCGGGCGTACCATCCAAGTTCCCTCCCTCCATGTCGAATTCAACCAACGGGGCCGATTCTACTGGTTCAGCCGTAGATGTCAACGGCGAAACCCGTAGATGCCCGGCCGGGAGGCACGACCGGGCGTTTCGGCCGTCTAGGCTCTCTCCTCGCCGGAAAGCGTCCGCAGATAATCGATCGCCTCGGCTAGGTCGCATACGATCGCGCCGGGGATTCGTCCCCGCGAGTCGAGCTCGCGGAGGAGAATCAGGTCGTCGAAGTGCTCGGACTGCTCGAGTCGACGGCGTGCGCGGGCTCCCAGGGTGCCGTCCTTGTAGGCGAGGGCCTCCATGTGGCTGGCGATCAGGGCGGCGGTCCGCTCGGGGATCGCCCCCTCGAGGGCCTGCAACCCTGCCGATACATGGTCGCCCGGATCGATCGCCTTGCCGACGTCGTGCAGCAGGGCGGCCAGCAGGAATTCCTCGTCGTACCCGCACTCCTCCCGGGCCAGCTCGAAGACCTGCAGGCTGTGGTACAGGGCATCTCCCTCCGGGTGGTACTTCGGGCTCTGCTTCACCCCTTCGAGCGGCTGAAGTAGCATCCGGTACAGTTCGAAGCGATCGACCTGGTCCTCGATCCGGCCGACGGCGCAGTCCAGGTCGATCGACGGATCATGGTCCTTCAGGAACGCCTCCAGCTCGGCGATCGAGGCCTTCTCGATCGCCTTGCCGGTGATCGACGATTTGAAGTTGTAGTGGACCTTATCCTCCGGGTAGAGGTCAACTCGAAGTTGTGGCGATCCTGTACATGAATATGCGTGAAGGTCCGCTCCTCGCCGTGTTTGACAATCCGCTTCCGCTCGACCTCGAAGTCGAGGCCGTAATCCGACAGCGTGTCGGTGACGAGCCCCTGGCTGTCGGAGAAGACGTGGATGTCAATGTCGGAGCCGTGCCGGACGTGGCCGGTCCAGACGCTGCCGATAAGGCGGGGGCGGAACCTGGCGAGCTTCCGCATCATCCGGAGGGCCTCCAGCCTCATATCGAGCAGGCGGTCGAGGCGTTTAGGCCCCTCGTGGATCCGGGCCATCGCCTGGATCTCGTCGCGGATCTCGGCGTTGGAGGGGAGGTCGTGAGGCCGGTAGCGATGCTCGACCCCGAGCTGTTTGGCGGCCTTCCGCTTGGCCGTGAAGTACTCCGTCTCCGCGCGGGAGTACATCAACTGGGCGGCGATCAGGGCGATCTGCCGCCGGACGCGTTCATCTGCCATTCAAGGTGGTGCGCCGTTTATGCCCATCAAGGCGGCGCCGGGCTTGATACCGCCCCGCCCGGAAGGGGCGGATGGCGGCCGATACATCTCTGGCGACGGCCGGGACGTCCGCCAAAGTACCGGCCAGACCCCGCCTCGGTCAAGGAGCGAGATCGGCCCCGGGCGTTGAAAAAACCGAACGCCTTGAAAATGGCGTTGACATCGGCCATATGGGCCCTTAAAAGGAATGATTGCCCCGTCGTTCGGCGGGGGGGCGGAGCGAAGGCCGTGGTCCAGCAGAAGGGTTCGGTCGGAGTTCTGTCGGGCTGACCTGGCAGCGGTGGTGGAGAGCCTGTTTCAGGCGTGTGCGATGAAGCGGCTTTACGTCGGTAATCTGGCCTATACGGTCAATTCGCAAGACCTCCAAGAACTCTTCGAACAGTTCGGGCGCGTCCGCTCGGCGCAGGTGCTCTCGGACCGGGAGACCGGCCGAAGCCGCGGCTTCGGCTTTGTCGAGATGGAAGGCGACAGCGACGCAGACGCCGCGATTTCGAGCCTGGACGGCTCGGATCACCAGGGGCGTCGCCTCACCGTGAATGAAGCCCGACCCAGGACCGAGGGGGGTGGCGGCGGCGGTGGTCGCGGTGGCTACGGCGGCGGTGGCGGCGGCTACGGTGGCGGCGGCTACGGCGGCGGTGGCGGCGGCTACGGCGGCGGTGGTGGCGGCGGTCGGGGAGACCGGGGCCGCGGCGACCGGGGCGGCTACTCCGACTATTGATCGATCGGGCGGACTCCATCCCATCGAAATCGGGCCCCGGCGAATCTCGGAGTCGCCGGGGCCTCGCTCGTCTTGCTAGAATGCCTTCATGAACGATCCGAACCGCCAGGCATTAATCGAACGGATCGAAGCCGTCCTCGACCGCGAAATCCGGCCGGGCCTCCTGCCCGACGGCGGCGACGTGGAACTCGTAGGCATCGACGACGATCGGATCGTCCAGGTGCGGATGAAAGGCGTCTGCGCCTCCTGCCCATCGACCCTGATGACCTTGACCTTCGGTATCGAGCAAGCCGTCCGGGCCGAGGTGCCCGAAATCCGGTTCCTCGAGGCAGTCCCCTGAACCACCCCACCACGCCGCGCCCGACTCTCGCCACGACGTCCGACGATCCGCCCTGGATCCACCCGCGTTCGGCCTACATCCACATCCCGTTCTGCTCGCACAAGTGCGGCTACTGCGATTTCGCCTCTTTGGCCGGAGTCGATCATCTGGCCGGCCGCTACCTCGAAGCCTTGGAGGCCGAGATTGCCGGCGTCGCCTCTCCCCAGCCGATGGACACCCTGTTCGTCGGCGGCGGTACGCCCACTCGCCTTACGGCCGGCCAGTTGGAGCGGCTCCTCGGTGTGATCCGCCAATGGCTACCGCTCGTGCCCGGCGGCGAGTGGACCGTTGAGGCCAACCCCGAGACGATCGACGCCGAGAAGGCCGACGTGCTGGCGGCTGGCGGCGTGAATCGGGTCAGCCTGGGGGCGCAGTCGTTCCATGCCCCGTCCCTTGCGGTCCTGGAACGCGAACACACGCCCGACTCGGTCCCTCGCGCACTGGAACTCGTCCGGCCCCGTTTCGAGCGGTGGTCGTTCGACCTGATCTTCGGCGTGCCCGGCTCGACGCCCGAAATCTGGCGGGCCGACCTTGGCCGTGCCCTGGATCTGGGGCCATCGCACCTCTCCTGCTACGGTCTGACCTTCGAGAAGGGCACGGCCCTGCACAAGCAGTGGCGGGAGGGACGGGTGTCTTCGCTCGACGAGGAGGTCGAGCGGACGCTGCTGGCCGACACGATCGACCGGCTATCGGCCGAGGGCCTGCCTCCTTACGAGATCTCCAACTACGCCCGCCCCGGCCAGGAATGCCGTCATAACCTGGTCTACTGGGCCAACGACGCCTACTACGGGTTCGGCGTCGGCGCCGCCCGCTACGTTGGCGGCGAGCGGACGATAAACACCCGCGATTTGCTGTCCTACCTTCGCCGGATCGAGGCAGGCCAGCCTGTCAACGGCCCCAAGGAACGGCTCGACTCCGAAGGCCGGGCACGGGAGACGGCCGTCCTGATGCTCCGGCGGACTCAACTGGGGCTCGAGCGGGACGACTTCCGGCTCCGGACAGGGTACGATCTGGAGGCGTTAGCCGGGCCGGCGATCGCCAAGCACGTCGGGCGGGGCAACTTCGAAGATGATGGACATAGACTCCGTCTGACCCGCGAAGGGCTCTTCATCGCCGACTCGGTCCTGGCCGACTTGCTTTGAACCGATCCCGGGGGCACAAATATGACAACCCGCGAGATGAACCCCCACCCTAACAAGACAAACTCGTGGCTACGGATGACTGCCTTCGGCATCGCGGCCTTCGCCGGGGTCGGGCTGTTGGTTCGGTTCGCTTTCCCGCCGAGTTACAGGCCGTCGAACATGGCCACGCCCGCAGGGATGGTCTGGATCCCCGCTGGAACGTTTCTCATGGGCGACGAATCGTTCGCCGACGCCCAGCCGGTCCACGAGGTTCAGCTCGACGGGTTCTGGCTCGACGAGACCGAGGTCACAAACGCCCAGTTCGCCCGGTTCGTCGACCAGACCGGCTATGTAACGGTCGCCGAGCTTCCCCCCGATCCCCGCGACTTCCCGCCCGACGTCCCCCGGGACAAGCTGGTCCCCGGCTCCATCGTCTACAAGAAGCCCAATGGACCGGTTTCATTGAACGACCCGTTGAGCTGGTGGGAGTACGTCCCGGGTGCCAATTGGAAGCACCCCGAGGGGCCAGGCAGTTCGATCGAGGGGAAGGCCGATCACCCAGTCGTCCATGTCTGCTGGGAAGACGCGGCGGAGTATGCCCGGTGGGCCGGCAAGCGGCTGCCGACCGAGGCCGAGTTCGAGTACGCCTGGCGGGGGGGGAAAGTTGGAGCCAGGTACTCCTGGGGGAACGAACTTCGCCCTCAGGGGAAGTGCATGGCCAACACATGGCAGGGGGAGTTCCCCTCGCAGAACCTCGCCGAGGACGGTTACACGACGACCTCGCCCGTGAAGTCGTTCCCGCCCAACGGTTACGGCCTGTACGATATGGCTGGGAACGTCTGGGAATGGTGCGAGGACTGGTATCGCCCCGACACCTACGCCCGTAGCCCGCGCCGGAACCCCAGGGGGCCCGGCGACAGCGACGACCCGGACGAGCCAGGCATCTCCAAGAGGGTCCAGCGGGGGGGCTCGTTTCAGTGCGCCGAGAACTACTGCACCCGCTACCTGGTCGCATCCAGGGGCAAGGGTGAGCCCAAGAGTGCCGCCTGGCACATTGGCTTCCGCTGCGCCCGGTCGGCGCCCTAGATCGATTCGGAAGGGTGGGGGGCTTTGGACGCCCTGCCGGGCAGCGTGGCCGTGCCAAGTAGGATGGCGAGGGCCTGCGCTGCCACCAGGGGCAGGAAGATCCGCGGCGAGTCGCCCCAGGACGAAGCCAGGGTCCGGGTGAACCGCTCGCCTATCCACCAGCGGGGCAGGGGAAGTCCGGACCAGAGCGGCCACACAACCGAGCGGAGCGGATCGTCCAGGGGCCGGCGATCGATCAGGTCGGGGATCCTCGCACCAACCCCCACAAACATCAGCATGAGGACGCCACCGGCGATCGCCAGGAAGACCGCCGGCACGAGAGCCCATCGTCCGCCCCGGGCAAGCAGGGCGGCCACCGGAGCCATGGCGAATGGCAGGAGCGGGACCAGCAAGCGTGGGCCCGTCGACCAGCCGCCAGTCCATTCGGGATAGCTCAAGTTCACGAAGAAGGTGGCCAGGCAGGCCAGCAAGGTCACCCCCAGGACTTCCCAGCGTCGGGACCAACCCAGCATGATCCAGCCGGGCACCGCGAGGAAGAGGATCGGCGCATAGTAGAGAAGGCCCCGATACGGGCTGAACAGAAGGGGGACCGCCTTGCCCAGGTCGGGCCGGTTCAGTCCTAGCGGATTGTCGGGCGAGTGCACCCCGGCGAACCGGGGGGTTGCGTGGTGGAAATAGCCCATTTCCCAGGGCTTGCCGAACGCGGCCAAGTTGTAGGCGACGAGCCCGCCAGTCGGCACGGCTGCCCCAATCGCGAAGGCCAGCAGATGGATCCAGCCGGCCTGATTCCTAAGCACGCGAAGCCCTAGGAAACCGCCCAGCAGCGCGGCGACCGGCGCCGACTGCAACTCGGTCGCGACGGCCAGAGCCGCCAGGAAGCCAGCGACGGCGCATCGTGCGGATCGGACATCCCCGAGCAGGAGCAGGAATCCACCGAACAGGCAGCAGGAAGTGACCGGGTGCCCGTAGGCCATCGTCGCATAGGCGAACGCCGGCGTGGCCAGTCCGAACGCCAGCCCGATCAGCAGCGCGACCCGGGGTGAGCATCCCAGACGCAACGCAAATCCCGCCAGCAAGGCCCCCAGCATGGCGGTGGACGTCCCGGAAACCGATAGGGTCACCCAGGGGTCGGCTGGCCCTCGGCGCTGGCCCTCGGCGTTCAAAGGATGGGGCGGAAAACCGAGCACCGCCTTCGAGACCAGATAAGGGGGCAACGCCAGCATGGAGTAGCCGGGCAGCTTGTCGGTGTAGTAGTGCCCCTCGAAGAACGCGATATCGCCGGTTTGACGATCGAGGCCGTCGAGCCGGATCGTGCCTCGGTCGCCCATCGCGTAAGTCAGCATCAACCGGCTGGCCGAATTCCAGTCGCGGGCCTGGTCGAAGTAGGCGTAGCTCCCCAGCAAAATCGCGAACGTCCACCCCATCGCAGCCTTCATGCCGGCGACCCCCCGGTCCGACGGGCTCGGATCGTGTCGAACAGGGCTTCCCGCGCGACCCCGACCATCAGGGCATTGCCGGCTTGGATCGACAGGTAGTAGCGGTCCCAGGCGAGTGGGATGAAGGCCGTCACGGTGATCAGGGCCACCAAAGCGTAAAGTAGCAGGCACCATTCCCCGGGGATCTCCCCGAGTCGGACCTTTAAGTAACCCCTCCAGCCGGCCCCCAGCATCCCGAGGAAGACCAGGGGTGTCCAGACCCAGGCGCCCCGATCCTGCCTGGGATCGAATCGGAGCGTCGAATCGGTATGGGGCGGGCCGGCCGGCCCGAATCGGCCGAACCCCTGGGCAATCATGGCGGTAATCTTGGCTCCCGGGGTCCGCAGGGCGTCGTCGGGGAACTGATCCTTCGCCTCGGCCGAGACCGTCGCCCGGAATCGGACGACTTCCCAGGTCCGTGCGGGCCAGCCCATTGCGGACAGCGTCTGGAAAAAACTCGGGAGCGGTCCGCTCGGCCGAGCGGTCAGGGCCGGGTTGAGGCTCACGAAGGTCCCCAGGGCCACGAGCCCGGCCAGAGCGGTCCCGGCCATCGGGGCGAAACGGGATTTGCGGGAGGAGTTGGGCAGGACCAGCCCAAGCTGGGCCCATGCGATCAGCACCATCATACCCAACCCGCCGTTGAGCTTCGACTCGACCGCCAGGCCGGCCGAGACCCCCGCCAGCATCGAGCCAATCCAGGCGGATTTCCGACCTTTTCGGAATCCGACCCAGGCCCAATATCCCAAGGCGAGCGTCAGGAGCAGGAACGCCTCGGCAGGCACGTCTGACATTGCCCGACGGGCGTGGAGCCGGTAGAGCGGGTTGATCATCAGCATGGCCGAGGCCAGCAGGCCGGCCCACCGGCCCGCCGCCATCGTGCCGAGCGCATACAAGGCGACCACGCCCATGGCCCCGCAGAGCACCGACGGCAGCCGGGCATCGACCAGGACGTCATCCCCGACCGGCCGGTAATGCGTATTCCGATACCAGAGTTTCGCCTGCTCCGGGGAGGGCCGGGGCCAGCCCCGGGCGCGGAGCGTCCAGCCGATCATGTACTTGGGCAGGGGCGGCAGGTCGATAGCCGGGTATTCGAGCCAGAGCCGGTCGTCCCGCTTACCGGCGAGGAAAAGGTCCGCGAAGTACGATTGGGAGATATAGGCCGATTCGTCCACGAAGTGGGGTTCGGCGGGCAGGTCGTAAGCGTAGCCGGCGAACGCGCACAACCCGATCAAGCCGCCCAGCAGGCACGACAGGACCCCGGGCGGGATCGGATTGGTCCGAATTTCCATGCGAAAGCGCCTGGTCGTGCGGGTTGCAGGGGTCGCGGCGGATTCGACCGGGATGCGGTCCGATCCAGTTGGGGAAGCAGTTCCGGGCCCCCTCACAACCGGACGACACGGCAAGGTTACCGTCGCTGTTAACCGTGGATTAGCCTCATCTTAGATTTTGTGCGGCCGATTTGGCAACGCCCCGGGCGTCGGATAGGTTTGCCTGACGATCCGTGGGGCCGCCGACCCGAGATGCTCCCGCGTACCCGGCGACCCAACCCCCGAATCTGTCTGCGCCACCGACCGCAAGGCCCGGGGCGCGTCGTCCGCATGGCGGCTTCGATTGTGCACCCTTGAGTCAGATTCATGCACGACCGAATGCGGAGAACGAGTTGCCCTTGGGATCCGCCCGGCTTTCGGGCGAGGGAGATCCCGTTGCACGAGGGACTCGGCACCGGACGCATCGGCGCGGACCCGACAGGGTCCGGCCCGGTGCTCCCTCCGTCTCGAGAAGGGACGCTCGACGTCGTGGTTCTCGATCGGAGGAGGTTCTCATGTTGACCCTAACTCGCCTCGATACCGGCCCACCCCTGCGGCCCGGCAGGATCGCCCTGATCGGCCTGATCCTGATCGGCTGCGGCCAGGGGTTCGGTTGCAGTTCCTATCGATCGTTCCGCGATCCCGTCGCGCTCAACCCCCTGCAACCCGTACACGGTCGGCGCAGCCCCCGCCGCAAGGACAACTTCTTCGACGGTTGGGTAGGCGGCTCTTCGGGCCGCGTGACCCGGTCCCGATCGTTGCGACGCCGGTTGCCGCAGTTTGCGCACGAAGCAATCGTGGCGGCCCCCGCCGTGGTCGGCGTGCCGACCGTCGTGAACGCCCGCCCAGGGGCCGTCGCCGTGCCGGTCCCGGGGTGCTCCGTTGCCGGTGCCGACCTCGCCGGGCGGGATCGCCGTGCCCCGAGGAGCCCGGCCCGCAGGGCCACCCGCCCGGACGGAATGCGGAACTGGAGCCGATCCCCGGGGTTCTCCCCGGTCAGCTCGGCCCCATCCGGGGGCGCCCAGCTCGAGACGAACTATCAGACGCTGAAGCCCCCGGGCGGTCGTCCGCCGGGGAAGCTCGCCCGCGCCCAACCTCAATAACGGGCCGGTCAGAGGGGCCGGCCGGAGTGGGGACCTGGCCCTCGAACGATCGAGGTGCCGTCGAACGCATGCTGAAACCAACTTCAGTCCCCAGCCTGGCAACGGCGAGAAGCCGTCGTAAATCGCCCGAGAACCCGCCCAGCCTTGGATTCCGAGTTACGAACCCGCATAAATAAGGCCAGGCCCGCTCCCTCTGCCGATCCCGATCCCGATCCGATCCCGATCGCACCTCCCGAGGCGCCCCCTCGTTCGGCCGATGCCCCTTCGACCGTCGCGGTCGGCATCGCACCCTTCCGAATCCTGGACAGCGGTATCGCCGGCGGGGGCATGCCCAGCATCGACGGATTTGCATGGCTCACGAGAGGATATCGGACCTTCATCGACCTCCGCGACCCTGATCGATATCCTCGAACGAAGTCGCCGAGCTGAATCGGCTCGGCCTGAAGCATGTTCGCATCCCGCTGAATCCGAAGGCGATCGAACCCGACGCCGTGGCCAAATTCGAGGAAGTCCTGGCCGACCGATCGGCGCGGCCGGTTTACTTCTGCGACGCCGACGGCAACCGCACGGGCCTCGCCTGGTACCCACCGGGTCGTGGTCGATCGAATGGCGGCCGACCTCGCCTCGCGTGAGGCGGAACAACTCGGGATGAGCGATCCCAAGGTCCTGATTGGCCGTCCGACTACTTGCGGGCGGAGGTCGAGGAAGCCCGGACGATCGCCCGGACGCCACCCCCCGCCACCCCTGGGAACGCGCGTGGAGCCGGCTCGTCGGCGGCGCCCGCGTTCCACCGCATTCACCCTGATCGAAAGACGCGATCTCGGCGGGTCAGACGTCGTTCCACTGGGACATGTACACCATGCCGATGGCGGCATTGCTGTGCGCCCCGCTGGCCTACTGGGGCCGGACCACCATCGCCTCCACAATCAGCACGATCGCAAGGGCCAGTCTGCCGGCTCCGTCGCGGTCAACCCGATCACTTCCCCGAGCGTAGGGTGGCGGAATTCCAACGCGGAGGCATGCAGGGCGATCCGGTGACCCCCGTCGAGCGCCCGTACGAGCCGCTTCGAGCCATACTTGCGATCGCCTAAGATCGGCAATCCCCGATCGGCGAGCTGGACCCGGATCTGGTGGCCCCGTCCCGTCCGGGGTTGCAGCTCGAATGTAGTGGTAGTGGGCGTTCGGGAGATCACCCGATAGGCCAGGGTCGCTTCCTTGCCGTACTCCACCGGATCGACAGTCCTCGACCGATTCGCGAATCGATCCTTGCCGATCCGATCGGTCCAGACGCCCGCATCTTCGGGCCATTGGCCCTCGACGATCGCCCGATAGACCTTGCGAACCCGGCCCTCTCGAAACTGCCCCGAGAGACGCTCGGCCGCTTTGCTCGTCCGGGCCAGCAGGACGACGCCGGAGACCGGCCGGTCGAGCCGGTGGACCAACCCGACGAACACGTTCCCGGGCTTGTTGTAGGCGACCTTAAGGTATTCGGCAGCCCGATCGACGAGCGACGGGTCGCCCGTGATATCCCCCTGCGACAGCATACCGGCCGGCTTGTTCACGGCGAAACAGTGGTTGTCCTCGAACAGGATTTCCAGGGGCAAATTAGCGGACATCGGTCAATCGCTTCACGACGATCGTCGCGTACGCTCCGCGGGGCAACTCGAAGCCGACGTCCCATCGGAGCCGTCCGGGGTGCAGCTCATCGTCGGCTAGTTTCGAAATCCACCCGGCCGGGACGAACGAGGCGGCCCGCTGGCCTTTACCGAAAAAGACGTCGTCCATCTTTTTGATCCGCAGGGCCTCCCAGGTTAGTCCGCGGGGTTCAAGGACCGAGTCGGCTAGGTCCCGGAGCGGGCCCCCGGGCAACTTCGTCCGGGCGCAGGGCAGGGGCAGCATCAGCCCATGAAATCGCCCTATCTGGTCCGGATCGAGGCCGCATGGGAAGGGCAGGGGGCCGACCTTGAATTCTACTTCCGAGAGCTGTTCGGGCCGGAGCTCACGGCCGAGCCAAGCGGCGAGCATCCGATTCCAGAGGTCGCTCTGAAAGGCCGAGAAGTAGAGCGAACGGAGGTCACGGTTGAGCCGGCAGAAGGCCCCGTCGAAGTCGGTCGGATGATCGGCCAGGTAAGTCACGATGCTCCGCTCATGGGATCGGGGCAGGGCCTGTTTGGCCTCATGCCACCGCCCCCAGTTCCCGTTGAGTGCCTTCTTGATCGCCCGCTGGGGGGCACGGTCATGGGGGTTGAAGCCTGCGATCGCTAGCTTCAGGGCCCGCTCGGCATCGCCCTTAAGCCAGGCCTCGCCGAGGAACTCGCCGCCAGGCCCGATCGAGCCGAACCGCTGGTCGTCGAAGTAATTGGGAAGGCCGTCCCTCGGAACATCCTCGGCAGCTCTTTTGGCCCGGTCGGCGGCCTCCCGGGAGAGGTCGCGAATCACCAGGGCGAATCGATTCCCGCGGAAGTCCTGCGAGCTATAGGGGCGATCGAGCCGGCCGAGCGGTTCGAGATCGATCCGGGAGTCCCGGAATGGGCGTTCGGGACCATTGAGGATCGTTAAGTACTGGATCGTTTCGGCGTGCCGGTCTTTCAGACCGCCGTACCGTATCTGCCATGCGGAGAGGTTCCAGCGACGCCGGATCACCTCGACTGCTTCCAGCGTGCCCAATCCGCGTTTGATGAGCCGATAGTAGACGAAACGACCTGCACGCCCGGGTGACGTGGTGGGCAGTTCTTCGACGCGGAAATCCTCGGGGCGGCACTTGAGCTTCATCCCGCTAGCTTATCGCGCCATGGTACCTGAGGGCGAACCGTTCCGGTTCATGCCCCGGACAGGGCCGTGATAATGCGGCTGGCATTCTGGGCCCACAATCCGGAGGTGGTATTACCGAAGGTGTTGACCGCACCCATCAAGGTGATCACGATCAGTCCGATCAGGATCGCATATTCGGTGGCCGTCGGCCCGGACTCGTCGCGGAGCCACCGCGCCAGGGTCCTACGCATCGTCCGGTCCTTTCCTGATCAGTTCCCCCCGATCCTGGGGATCGGGACGATCTCCCGAAGTCCAGAGCGTCCCCTTGCCAGGCCACCTATTCTGACCTTAGTTCGTAGATTCCGGGCCGTCAAACCCGGGGAAAGAAGAGGCCTGCCTTGTCCGTCCCCGACCTCCCGCCCCTATTTGTTCTGTCCACCCATTCACCACCCAAGCCATCGAAGCGGCCGGCCTTGGCAAGGTATGGCCTGCTCTATCCGCTGGGGATCGCCGGCCTGGCAGCTTTGGTCGGTTGGGTTGGTTGGTTTGGCTATAAAGCCTGGTCGTTACGAGACGTTTGGCAAGCGATCGCCATTGTGCACGACCCGGCCCGCCCGATGGGGGAACGCATGACTTCGGCACGTTTCCTGGCCGAGGACGCCCGAGTGACGGACGAACAACTGGATCCGATGGTCTTTGAATCGAACCTGCCGATGCCGGTGAAAATCATCCTTGCCGGGGGCCTGGCGCGGCCGTCAACCCTCCACGAGCGGTTTCCTCGGCGGTTGGACCGCTTCGATACGATTCCATTACCGATCCGCCTCGCCTTGCTGATGAAGTTGGCCGAGGCGGCCGAACCGGGGGCCCGTTGGCCTTCCTCCCCACTCCAAAGAATGGGAGCCGGCGGCGATGAAGCGTCGAGGCTGTTGTCGCTCTATTGCCGAGCCGCCGCGTTCGGCGACGGGCCTGGGGCGACCGAGCTTCAGGAGGCAGCCGACGCCGATGCTACCAAGAACGGGCTAGCCTCGATCCTGGCGTCTGCGCTGGATGGCGACGTTGAAGCCCGGTCAGATGCCTTGAAGAAGGCCGCCCGATGGCTGGACGAGAACCGTCCGGCGACCATCGAAGCTGGGGGCATTAGGCCAGGTCCCGAGATGAGCGAGGGCGATCCGCCCCGATGACCAGCTCGGTCCGGGGGCTTGACGACATTCGCCTAGGATGCAACTCGTGGGGTCACGCCGCCCTCGGAACCTGGACATCCGAGACCATTCCGATCACGATGGGGCATTCGCCGTCCTAATCGGCGTGGTAGACGTGGATCCGATTCGATCCCGCTCGGCACAACTGCGAGGTTCGTTCGTCATGGGCGTTTCGGAAGTGCTCATCATCGGATCGGGTTCAGCCGGCTTGACCGCCGCCCTCTATGCGGCCCGGGCCGGCCTGAACCCCATCGTTTTCGAAGGGGAGGAACCGGGAGGGCAGCTCACGTTGACCACGGCCGTCGACAACTTCCCCGGGTTCCCCGACGGCATCATGGGCCCCGATTTAATGGACCAGATGCGGGCCCAGGCGAAGCGATTCGGCGCCGAGACGCGCGACGAGAACGTGACGGGCGTGGACCTCTTGCAACGTCCCTTCCGGGTCAAGACCCGGGGCGGCGGGCAGGATCGGGAGTACGAGGCCCGCGCCTTGATCATCGCCACGGGGGCCTCGGCCCGATGGCTCGACATCGAGGCCGAGAAGCCGTTCAAGGGAAAGGGCGTCCATACCTGCGCCACCTGCGACGGTGCCCTCTATCGTAACAAGGAGATCGCCATCGTCGGCGGCGGCGACTCGGCGATCGAGGAGGCTACATTCCTGGCCCGGTTCGCCTCCAAGCTGTATCTCATCCACCGCCGTGACAGGCTCCGCGCATCGAAGATCATGCAAGATCGCCTCTTCCAGAACCCCAAGATCCAGCCGGTCTGGAATGCCGTCGTGGAGGGGATCCAGGGCGATCCGCAAGACTTCCCAGCCCTCACCGGGGTAACCCTCACGGACACCACGGGGGGGCCCGACCGTCAGCTGCCAATCCAGGGCCTGTTCCTAGGGATCGGCCATATCCCGAACACGGCGATCTTCCGCGGCCAGCTCGCCACAACCCCTGCCGGCTACCTCCTCACACGCACGGCCCTCTCCTGGGAAGACATCGAGGCGCCGGCCGGCCTCCGCGGGTCGATGGCCAATTACGGCACGGCGACCAGCGTCGAGGGAGTCTTCGGCTGCGGCGACGTGGTCGATACCCATTACCGGCAGGCTATCACCGCGGCCGGTTCGGGCTGTGCCGCCGCGATGGACTGCGAGAAATGGTTGGAAACACTAGCCCATTGACCAACCCGCCCGGTTTGGTCCCCGGCCGAAGAATCCCAAATCATTCCCCAACAGGAGCTTCGACACCACGGGATTAAGGACCGGGCCCGCCCGTCGGTTAGGTGCGGGAATTCGGGCGACGCGGGCAAGGGGTTGGCCCCATGTCGTTCTTGTGAACGACGGGGTATAATCCCTAGGATGGTCAAATATCCCCGCGCCAGTTTGACGGCGGCCGCATTCGCCTGGCCGGTCGTGATGCCCCCGGGTCGCTAGGAAACACACGCCGATGGAGAGTCGTCCGTCCCAGGATCCGCCGCCCCGTCCGACGCCGCCCCGCAAGAACAATGGCCCGAGCACCTCGCCCGCGCCCCCTTGGTTCTGGGTCTTCCTGATCGCGGTCGTCGCCCTGATCCTCTATTTGCAGGTGCCGAGGACCGACTCGCAAGTCGATTTCTCGTGGTTCGCCGAGCAGGTGGATAGCGACAAGGTCTCGGAGCTTTCCACGCAGGGCAATGAGATGCGGGGAAAGCTCCGCGAGGCGATCAAGTATCCCGGCACCAAGCCGACCGACCCGGCCATCCAGCGGTTCGTGACCTATGCCACCTCGGAAGCCGAGCTCGATCGGATCGTGCGCATCCTCCAGCGGCTGGAACCCGATGGGACCCCCGCCAAGGCAGGCAGCGAGTTGGCTAAGCGGTTGCCCGTGAAGATCGAAGGCAATCCGCCCGCCGGAGCCAACAGCCCGCTGGTCTGGGCCAGTCTGCTGCTGCCCACCTTCCTCATCGCCGCGATCATCTACTTCATGATGCGGCGGGCCCGCGATCAGTTCGACGGCGGCATCCTCGGGAGCTTCGTCAAGAGCCCAGCCAAGCGGCACGACAAGTCCAAGCAGCGGACCACGTTCGACGAAGTCGCCGGCCTGGAGAACGCCAAGTACGAGCTTCAGGAAATCGTCGATTTCCTCAAGAATCCCGAGAAATACCAGAGGCTGGGCGGCAAGATCCCCAAGGGTGTGTTGCTAATAGGCCCGCCGGGGACCGGCAAGACTCTGCTGGCCCGAGCCGTCGCGGGCGAGGCGGGTGTGCCTTTCTTCTCGATCTCCGGCTCCGAGTTCATCCAGATGTTCGTCGGCGTCGGCGCCAGTCGCGTTCGTGACATGTTCAAGACGGCCAAGGAAAACAGCCCCTGCCTGCTGTTCATCGACGAAATCGACGCGGTGGGGCGTATCCGGGGCGCCGGCTTGGGTGGCGGCCACGACGAGCGCGAACAGACGCTCAATCAGATCCTGACCGAAATGGACGGCTTCACGCCCAATGAGACCGTGATCGTCCTGGCGGCGACCAACCGGCCCGATGTGCTCGATCCGGCCTTGCTCCGCCCCGGCCGCTTCGATCGCCATGTCACCGTGGATAGGCCGACCTTGAAGGGACGCGTGGAGATCCTCAAGGTCCACACCCGGAATATTCCGCTGGCGCCTGACGTCGATCTTGAATCGATCGCTCGCGGCACCGTCGGCATGAGCGGGGCCGACCTGGCCAATCTCGTGAACGAGTCGGCACTTCTTGCCACCCGCGAGGACAAATCGGCCGTCGACATGAAAGACCTCGATGCCGCCCGCGACAAGGTCATCATGGGGGCCAAGCGCGAGGAGGTGATGCTGACCGATAAGGAGCGTCGGGCGACGGCCTACCACGAGATAGGCCATGCCCTGGTCGCCTGGCTTATCCCCGAGGCCGACCCCGTCCACAAGGTTACTATCATCCCGCGTGGCCGGGCGCTGGGCGTAACCCAATTCTTGCCGGCCGAAGAACGCCTGAGCTTCTACGAGCGGGATATCCGCGCCATGCTGGCCGTCGGCCTGGGCGGCCGCGCCGCCGAACGTCTCGCGTTCGACGACCTTTCGGCCGGCGTCTCCGACGACCTCAAGCGGGCAACCCGACTGGCCCGTATGATGGTCACTCAATGCGGCATGAGCGAGCGGCTCGGCCCGGTTTATTACCGCGAAACCGAGGAGCATCCATTCCTCGGACGCGAGATGTCCGAGGGCCGCGATCATTCCGAACACACGGCCCAGGTCATCGACGAGGAAGTGTCGAGGATCCTCCGCGAGGAGGAAGATCGGGCCTATCGCCTGCTCGAAGAGCATCGTGCGGAGTTGGAGAAACTCTCCGAGGCCCTGGTCGAGAAAGAAGTGTTGAATGTCAGCGAACTTGAGCAAATCCTCGGCAAGCGGCCGGTGAATTCCAATGGCCGCCCGCAGCAGGATGAAATCGTAGCTTCGCTCGATAACCCTTCCTGATGCCGGCCGTACGCAGGACCGGGCCCGATTCGGGTCCGGTCCCTCATTTCGTTCGTCCGACCACCTCGACGAGCACGGGAACCTCGGCGGTCGCTGGTTCCAGGCATCGCTGAAGGTCGCAAGCCTGATAGCGGATTCGCAAAGGAATATTCACTGGCCCCGGCTGGCCTTCGCGGACGAGGATTCGGGCCCGGATGGACATCTTCCCCTCATGAATCTCGACCGACTCTCCGCCTGCCAGCGTTCGCTTTCGGCCTTCGGGGTAAGTCACCGATTCCAGGGAGATTTCGGAAGCGGGCTTCAAATCCACGCATATGGATTTAGTTTCCTCCATGTTCGCCGATAAATGCCAGCCCTCCCGAATCTGCAGGGTAATGGTTACATCGAATGGCTCGCCCAATTTCACCGCGGCGGGCCCCTTGGCCTGGATTTTGAGGACTTCAGAAGCTTGCTCGGGCACCTGGGACTTGCCGCGAAGCCCGTTCAGGGGGCTGTCGAGCTTGGGCTGAAGCTCGCGTCGATCGAGGTACGTATCGAGCCCCATCAGCATCATGGGCGCGGCCGCGGGGGCGCGGTCCAGGAATCCGGAAAAGGCCTCCAGGGCCCTGCCAGCGGCATCGAGATATCGAGCGGAGCCGGTCAGGGCGGCGAGTTCCACGAGGTTGCGGATGGCCAGGCCGTTGGCGCCCGGCAGTGCGTTGTCGGTCGGATCCTTGGGCCGCGCGAAGAGCGCCTCCTGATCGTCGGCGGTGGCCAGGAATCCCCCATCTTCGCGGTCTTCGAATCGTTCGAGCATCGCGTCGGTCAACTTGCGGGCGTGGTCGAGCCACTTCGCCTCGCCCGTCGCTTTGTTGAGTTTGATCAGGCCGTACACCAGGAAAGCGTGGTCTTCAAGGAACCCTGGATGGCGGGCCTGTCCGACTCGGTAGCTCCGGAGGAGGCGGCCTTTCTCATCCACGAGCCGAGTTAGCGCGAATCGGGAGGCGTCTTCGGAGGCCTTAAGGTAAGTCTCGTCCTTCAAGATACGGAAACCATCGGCATAAGCGGCGATCATGAGGCCGTTCCAGGCGGCCAGGACCTTGTCGTCGCGGCGGGGTTGGGGCCGCTTGTCGCGTTCGGCCAGGAGCTTCGCCCGCATCGGCGCGAGCCTCTCATCCTCGGCGGGGTCCAGGGCCCTTGACAGGGCCAGGACGTAGGCGTTCCCTTCGAAATTGGGATCTCCGTCGAGCCCGTAGGCGGCCTGGAACAGGGCGGCGTCGCGGTCGCCCAGGATTTTCGTGACTTCCGCCCTCGTCCAGGCGTACGTCTTTCCTTCCTCGCCCTCGGCCTCGGCGTCGAGGGAGGACGCGAATCCACCTTCGGGTTCGGTTAGCGATCGCCGGACGAAGGCGAAGATCGACCGGGCCTCCAACTCCCACCGCGGGTCGCCGGTCCGCTCGAATTCGGCGAGGAAAGTTGAGGCGAGCTGGGCCTGATCATAGAGCATCTTTTCGAAGTGGGGGACGGCCCATTTTCGATCGACCGTGTACCGATGATAGCCCCCCGCCAGGTGGTCGCGCAGCCCGCCCCGAGCCATCGCATCGAGGGTCTTTTGCAGCATCTTCTCGGGGTCGACACCCTGGGGTGCCTTCGCTTTGCGGACGAGCCGATCGATCAGGAAATCGAGGTTGGCGGGCTCAGGGAACTTGGGCCGCTTCGGTTGCTCGGGGTTGAATCCGAAGCCACCGAAATCGGGGTCGTATTGCTCGGACAGCCCTTCCAGGCCTTTCCGGGCGAGTTCCCTCGTCAGCGGCATCCGACGCTTCGCATCGATGGCCACGATCCTCCGGGCGGCGTCGCGGACGGCGTTGGCGTCGCGTTCGAGCGCGGGCCGGCTGGTCGTCCACGCTTCCCGGACGGCCTCCAGGATCTGGGGAAATGCGGGTATCCCGTTCCGCTCGCGCGGGGGGAAGTACGTGCCCCCGAAGAAGGGGCGGCCGTCGGCGAAGAGGAAGATTGACATCGGCCAGCCCCCGCCCCCGCTGATCGCCCGGAGCGCCGCCATGTAGACGGCATCGACATCCGGCCGCTCCTCGCGATCGACCTTGATGCAGACGTAATGGTCGTTGAGCAATCGGGCGATCGCTTCATCCTCGAAGCACTCTCGCTCCATCACGTGGCACCAGTAGCAAGACGAATAGCCGACCGACAGGAAAATCGGCTTGTCCTCCTTCCGGGCGCGTTCGAGCGCTTCGGGGCCCCAGGGATACCAATCGACTGGATTGTGGGCGTGCTGAAGCAGGTAGGGCGAGGTCTCATTCGCCAGGCGGTTTGCCTTGCGTGCGGGTTCCTGGGCGTCCGTGGGGGCGTTCGCCGCAAAGCCGACGATGAGCAAAGCGATCCAAAGCGGTCGCATGGGCGGCTCCGGGCAGGTGATGTGGGGGATAATCCGGCCGATTGTAGGCGTGCAGCGGCCGGCGGCCAAGAACCGCGTGTGTTTGTCGAATCCTCGGATGGATGTTCTTGGATTTCTTCCTACGGGAGCCGGACGATGGTTTACGAGGTCATTGAGAAGAAATCGCTGGCGGATCTGCAGGAATCGGTGAACCGTCGGATTGTCGAGGGCTACCGGCCGATCGGCGGGATCTCCGTCGTGCAATCGCAAGCGTCGGGGGATTGGTGGTTTTATCAGGCGGTCATCCGCGAGGGAAAGCCGCAACCCATCCGGTTCGATGACGTGGCCTAGCCGGTCGCGGCCTGATTCGATGTTCGTTGCCCTGGGCCGGGGTTGCTTGGCGGGTCTTCGCCGCCCCGGATTGTCGCCCGGTTGTGGTGTTTCGCGGGCATCGATAGCCTGGAACTATCTCCAACTCCCCGATTACCCCTCTCCCGGGCCGTACGATGATCTCCTTATGGATTGCGTCAATCTGCTGGATTGCGGCCTCGGTTTCCCCCGCCGACGAGGTCGCCGTAGGCTTCGGCAAGGCCGAGATTACCCCCGACCTCGCCCGTCACGACGCCTGGATCGCCGGGTACGACAACGACCGGAAGGCCACCGACATCCATGATCCGCTCTGGTCGCGGGCTTTCGTTTTCCGCCAGGGGGAACGGAAGATCGCGATGGTCAGCGTCGACCTCGTCGGCTACCAAAGGCCGGCCGTCGAGCAGATCCGTGCGAAACTGCCCGACTATCAGCATGTGCTCGTCTCCAGTACGCACAACCACGAAGCTCCTGACGTGATCGGCCTTTGGGGACCGGACGAAGGCACGACCGGCGTCGATCCGGCATACCTGGCATTTACCATTCAGCGCGTGATCGAGTCGGTGAAGGAGGCTGAAGGGAACGCGGTGCCGGCGAAGGCCTGGTATGGTACGGCCGAATTATCGGAGATCGTGCGCGATAGCCGGTTGCCGATCGTCAAGGATCCGGTCCTGCGAGTCCTCCGATTCGCGACGGCCCTCGATTCGAAGCCGATCGGGCTGCTCGTGCAGTGGAATTGCCACCCGGAGACGCTCGGCCCGAAGAATACCCGGATCACGGCCGATTTCCCCTGGGCGGCGATCCGGTCGCTGGAGCGATCGCAAAGGGCGCCTGTCGCCTACTTCAGTGGAGCTGTCGGCGGCCTGATGACCAACCGTCGGGAGCTTCGCCTGATTGACGGTTCGGTCGTCAAGGAAGGGACATTCGCCTTCGCCGAGGCCTTCGGCCAGGCGGTGGCCCGCGCCGCGGAACAGGCCCTCGTCCGGCCCGATCCGGTGAACCTCGGCCCGATCGAGGCGTTCACAAGGCCGATCCTGGTCCCTCTGGAAAACCCGGGATTCCGAAAGGCCCGCGCCGCGGGGCTGCTGCCTCGCCCGGCATTTGCCTGGAAGGGGGATCCCTATGGCCCGATGGAACCGCTGGAGGAACGGCAGATGGATGGCGAGGTCGCCCTGCAAACCGAGGTTTCCTACCTCCGGCTGGGGCAGGTCCACATCGCCGCGATCCCGGGCGAGCTGTACCCGGAACTGGTGTATGGCCAGTACCAGGATCCGCCCGACCCCAACGCCGATTTCCCCGACGCGCCGGTGGAACCGGCCGCGATGGATACGCTCCCCGGCCCGGCCAAGTTCCTCTTCGGCCTGTCGAGCGACGAGATCGGCTACATCGTCCCCAGGCGGCAATGGGACAACGTCGCCCCGTTCGCCTACGGACGCAAGGAGAAACAGTACGGGGAGGTTAACAGCGTCGGCCCCGAGGTCGCACCGATCCTCATGCGAGCCCTCCAGGACCGAGTGCGGGACGCCTCGGCGCGATGACAGCCGAGTCCCCGGAGTGCTTCGTCTTTCGATTCGGGGAGTCCACGAGGCGGATCGAAACCCAGGTGAGGGCCGAACCGGCCGCCAGGTGGGCCAGGTTGCCGAGGAGGACGACCGGGATGATGTCGCCTCCTCGGGCGGCGAAGAGGGGGTTCGAGGCATAGGCCGAAACCGGGGCGCTGGGCCGAAAGATGGCCTCGTTCGGCCCGAGCAGGGCAACCCATTCGAGGTACGGGGTCGTTAAGGTCAGTGAGTAGGCCGGGTGGAAGTGGAGTCGCTCGAACAGGATCAGGGCCGGCACGAACGCGACGACCTGGGAAACGGCCAGGACGGCGACGGTCAGCAGGAGGGCCCTGGTCGAGGAACGGCCGAGGATCGACATGGACACACCGAGTGCCGTGGCGGACCAGGTGAATGCGAGCAGGCCGATCGATGACAGGATCACGCCGGGGATCGACACGGCCCTCCCGAGCAGGCCAATCAGCCAGAGCGTCGCGAAACCGGCGAGGACCCATCGGAGCGACCAGAGTACCCCGACCTGCTTGGCCAGGACGATTTCGCGACCGGTCGGCGTCGTCGAGAGCAGGCCATCCCAGGTGCCCTTCTCCTTCTCCGAGGACACCGCGAGGGCGCCGAGCAGGGCGGCCGTCAGCAGCGCGATCAGGTCGAGGTACACGAAGGTCGAGCGGACCTGATCCACCAGCGACTCGAGCGTTTGCCCGAACCTCATGCTGAGCCGGATCGGCCCCCAAAGAGAGGCGACGGTGCCCGCCGCGGCCAGGAACGCTAGCACGGCGATCGAGCGCCTGGGTCCGAAACGATGTCCCGGGGCGTAGCGTTCTTCGAGAGCATCGGCCGATCGCCGCACGACGGCCTCGACTCCGCGAGGCCCCGGGAAGGCCCCCGCTTCGCGCCGATCCAGCCGACCCGCCTGGCGTGCAGCACCAGCACGGCGAGTCCGAGGAGGATCAAACCCAGGGCCGTATAGATCGCGATCGACTGGACGAACCAATCAGCGATCGGGACGCCGGCATTTCGCCAGCCGAGGTTGGGTCGGACCAGGCGTTGCCGTGCCCGTTCTTGCAGCACGATGAGGTCGAGGAGGGGATGGGTCATCACGAATCGGCCGGCGAGTTGCTCGAAGAAACCTACGACGGCCCTCCCAGTCGCCCTCCCAAAATGTTCATCGCCAGGAGCGGCAAGGCCAACCAGGAAAGTGTCGCCAGGATCGCCCCCGAGATCGCCCCGCCCGACCTCGGAAAGGCCGAGGCGCACAGGGCCGAAAGGCCGCCCAGGAAGATCAAGGTCGCCGCCGAGGTCCCCAGCACGAAGGCGACCAGCCACGGTTCGAGGCCGCCCAGGAACGCCAGGATGGCCAGGAATGGGGATGTCGCAAGCAGGCTGCTCAACACCGACAACCACCCGACCCCCGCCTTGGCGAGCAGGATCTCGGCCGTCGAAAGCCGGGTGGCAAACAGGTCGGGGAGGGTCTCCTTGCGGGCCTCCTCGCCGATGATCCCCGCGGTGATCGTCGGGACCAGCAAGGCTACGGCCCCCCAGAGGGCCAACCCGAATCGCGAGAAAATCGCCTCGGCGGCCACGCCCGCCGCCCTGTGGATCGGCCCGGTCGCTCGATCCCATTGTCCCCATTCAAGGGACAGGTAAAGAAGCACCGCAAAGCCAACCAGGGCCCGGAGCCCATGTACCTTGCCCCGCCTTGACGTGCGGATCAACTCCAGCCGGAACAGCGGTCCAAGCATGAATGAGCTTCCTGTGGCCCGCGCTCTCGCGATCCCAAATTATTCGGGGTGCAGCTCTGACACAAGTCCCGGGAAGGGTGGAGGAATCCGAAACTCCTCGGCTTCGAGTTGTGGATTTGAGGCGAAAATGGCCAGGCGAAATGATCAGTAAGTCGATCGGGATAAAGATTACTATTACACTCGGAATAGGATTGAATCTACCTTGACGGGTTCGGTCGTCTCGATTATTCTTCGACCCTTCGACGTAATCCGACCGATTCGCGCCCAGGGGAGGGACCGATGAACGCGTGGAGCAAGCGATTGATTGCGGTCGCCCTCGGGGCTATGGCGGGCTGTTCCGGGGGTAAAGCCGGGACCCCCACGTTCCCCGTGGAGGGGCGGGTGGAGTACCAGGGGAAGGCGGCCACGGGCGCCTTCGTCGTGTTCCACCCGACCCAGGAGCAGGGGGGTGAGGTCCGTCCCACCGGCAAGGTGGGCGAGGATGGGAAGTTCCAACTGACGTCGTTCGACGACCTCGACGGGGCACCCGCCGGTGAGTACGCGGTGACCGTCGAGTGGTACAAGCTGGTCAACAAGGGCTCGGATTGGCAGCGGGGACCGAATGTGATCCCGCCGAAGTATGGCAAGGCCGATACCACGCCGATTAGGGTCACGATCCGCGAGGGGTCCAATACCCTCGAGCCATTCCAGATTGTCCGATAATTCGATCGTGAAAGACTGAGATCTCCCGGATTCCGACGATCCGGCCGGACGACGGGATAGGAGGAAAGGATGAGGATGCAGTCGCGCCCGGGCTTCACCTTGATCGAGCTGCTGGTGGTCATCGCGATCATCGGCGTCCTGATCGCGCTCCTGCTTCCGGCGGTGCAGCAGGCTCGCGAGGCCGCCCGCCGAATCCAGTGCACGAACAATCTCAAACAACTCGGCATTGCGATCCATGGCTTCCACGACACGAACGGCAATTTGCCGTCGAGCGATCGACCCGGTGCTTCGACGAATCTGCCTCGGATCGCGGCGTTGACATTCATGATGCCTTACATTGAGCAGAAGATCCTGTACGACGCCTATAATCAGTCCTGGAACTGGAGCGCGCCGGACAACGCCACGGTGGTCCTGAGCAAGGTCGGCACGTTGCTCTGTCCATCGGTGCCCAGGGCCTCCACCCGGCTGGACGGCGATCCCCAGCCGCCATCCACATGGACGGCCACGATCGCGGCGGTGACCGATTATTCGCCGACGATCGGCGTCGATGACCGGTTGGTCGCGGCCGGATTGGTGAATGCCTCGGGCTCCGGGATGCTACCCAAGAACACCAAGTCCCGGCTGGCCGACGTGACCGATGGTCTTTCCAACACGGTGGCCTTCGCCGAGTCGGGGGGCCGTCCATTCGTCCATCGGAAGGGTAAGGGAGACCTGGGCGACTCGTCGACCCGTCGGGTGAATGGCGGTGGCTGGTGCCGTCCCGCCAGCGATTTCAGCCTCGACGGGTCGAGCCTGGGCGGTACGGCCATCCCGGGCCCTTGCCCGATCAACTGCACGAACGGGGAAGACATCGGCCAGGTCGGTTTCCCATACCCTTATTACGGCTCGGAGGGCACCAGCGAGGTCTTCGCTTTCCACCCGGGCGGGGCCAACATCCTCATGGGGGACGGCTCGGTGCGGTTCATCAAGGAATCGGTGTCGATGCGGATCTTCGCGGGCCTGGTCACCCGCGGCGCCAGCGAGGTGATCTCGGCCGACCAATATTGAGGACGACAGAAGAGCAGGGGGCGGCGTCCCGACCCGACGCCGTATCCCCCGGTTCCCACGGAGTTTTCACCCCGTCTTCACAATTCGCCGCTACAATCAGTCGGCATACAGAGCCCATTCTCATCGAGGCTTGCCGATTGATGCCCCGCCCTCGTCTTCGACCCGCCATCGCCCTCATTCCTGCGATCTTGGCCCTCGCCTGGAGCATGTGCGGTTGCTCTGGAACCGGCACCGGCGGCGTTTCTGCCCCGGTCGTTGTCGAGGGGTCCAGCACAGTCTATCGGATCAGTCAGGCCGCGCAGATCGACTTCAAGAAGGCCCAGCCCGACATCAAGGTGCTGGTGAGCGGCAAGGGGACCGGTCCGGGTTTCGGCCGCTACCTCCGCGGCGAGACTGACATCGTCGATGCCTCCCGGGACGCCCAACCCTCGGAGTCCAAGGAAGCCGAGGAGAAGGGCCTCCCCTGGACCCGCCTCCTGGTTGGGTACGACGGCATCACGGTCGTTGTGCCCCGGTCGAATGATTTTGTGACGGCCCTCTCGGTGGCCCAGCTCAAGGCCCTGCTCGAGCCCGACGCCAAGGCGGAGACCTGGAAAGACCTGGATCCCTCCTGGCCCGATCGCAAAGTGAAGTTGTTCACGCCGGACGACGATTCGGGCACGTTCGAGTTCTTCAATGAGGCGATCCACGGCAAGAAGAAGGAACAGCGGAAAAAAGGCGTTCAGATGTCGGCCGACGACAACACGCTGGTGAGCGGCGTGGCTGGAGAGGCCGACGGCCTGGGCTACTTCGGCTATGCGTATGCGGTGAAGAACAAGTCCAGACTCCGTATCGTGCCGGTACGCAACGGCCATGATGCCGAGCCGGTCGAGCCCAACCCCGAGACGATCCTCCAGGGGACCTACAAGCCACTTTCCCGCCCGCTCTACCTGTTCGTGAAGAACGAGGCCTACCTCAAGCGGCCCGAGGTTAGGGCGTTCGTCGATTATTACCTCCAGAACATCGATGCCCTGACCACCAAGGCCGATTACGTGCCGCCGACGGAGTCGGACAAGGCCGCCAACCGGGCGGCCCTCGAAGCCCTGGCCACGCCCGGAAACGTACAGCCCCCGGCCTGAGGACCGTCCATCCCGGCGGCATTCCATGAGCCGATTCAGGCCCGAACGCAAGGGAACCTCGGGGGGACCGGCACCATCGCCGTATCCTTTCGCCGCCCATGATTCGACCGACCTGCTCCCGGCCCTTCGGAATCCCCTGGCCATGAGCCTCGAACCCGAACGTGCGGGGCGAGACCCGGGCCTATGGATCGCCCCCCAGGGATGGCGAGCGATCGAACGTCGGATCGCCGGCGCCTTCCTGATGGGGTGTGCCCTGGTCACCGTCCTGACCACGATCGGTATTGTGATCGTGCTGGGGACCGAGACGATCGCCTTCTTCCGCGCCGGCGAGGTCAACCCCTGGCGGTTCCTGGTCGGGATCGAGCCCGAGTTCGATCGCCTGCCGATCCCCGAGATGTCCGGCATCCTGCCGTTGATCTGGGGGACCCTCGTGGTCGCCGTCGGCTCGTCGGTCGTGGCCCTACCGATCGGCCTGTTGAGCGCGATCTTCCTGAGCGAATACGCCCCCCCCAGGCTCCGGGCGGTGCTCAAGCCCACGCTGGAATTGTTGGCCGGCGTGCCCACAATCGTCTACGGTTACCTGGCCCTCCTGCTCGTCACCCCGGCCTTGCAGGCGATATTCCGGCCGTTGGGTCTGGAAGTGGGGATCTTCAACGCCCTCAGCGCCTGCCTGGTTGTGGGGATCATGATCATCCCGATGGTCTCTTCGTTGAGCGAGGACGTGCTGTCCTCCGTACCCCGAGCCCTTCGGGAAGGGGGGTATGCCTTGGGCGCGACCCGGTTCGAGGTAGCGACTCGGATCGTCCTGCCGGCGGGCCTTTCGGGGGTCCTGGCGTCCTTCATCCTGGCGATCAGCCGGGCGATCGGCGAGACGATGGCGGTCGTGCTAGCGGCCGGCAGCGTTCCGAACGTTTCCCCCAATCTGCTCGAGTCGGTCGAGACGATGACGGCCTACATCGTCCAGGTGATCGGCGGCGAGTCGGCACCCAACTCGCCCGAGCGGCTGTCGCTCTACGCTGTCGGCATGGTGCTGTTCCTGTTCACGCTCGGCCTGAACGTAGCCTCGGGCGCGATCCTCCGCCGCTATCGCGAGGTCTACCATTGATCGCCGCGGCCAACCCCCGATACCGGCCCGATCGCTGGACCCGCCGGGTGGCAGGGCCGGTCTTCGCCGTCGCCTGCTTCCTCGCGACCCTGACCGGCATCGTCGTCCTGGCCGTCCTCCTCGGATCGGTCGTGTGGACGGCCTTCCGGCGCGACACCATCGCGCTGGGGGCGCCGGCCGACGGGAACTTCCTGGCATTCCTCGGATCGCTGTTGACGAACACGCACGACGTGCTCTCGCCGGAGCAGGCGGGCTTCCGGGTGGGGATCATCAGCTCGCTCTGGCTGCTGGGGCTCGTCGCCCTCTTTGCCGTCCCGGTGGGTGTCGGGGCGGGGGTATACCTGGAAGAGTACGCGACCGAAGGGCGATTGAAGTCATTGATCCAGACCAATATCGCCAACCTCGCGGGCGTCCCTTCGATCGTCTACGGAATCCTGGGCCTAGCCGCGTTCGTCCAGGCATTCGGACTGACGCGTTTCGCCCTCGGCTACACGATGTGGGCCGGCGCCTTGACGCTGGGCTTGCTCGTCCTCCCCGTGATCGTGATTGCCACGCGCGAGGCGCTCCGGGCCGTGCCGCCGTCACTGAGGCATGCGGCCCTGGCCCTGGGTGCCAATCGATGGCAGGTGATCCGCGACCACGTCCTGCCGTCGGCCCTGCCTGGGATCCTCACCGGAGTGATCCTGGCGGTTTCTCGGGCGATCGGCGAAACGGCGCCCCTGCTCATGGTGATCCAGGCGACTTCGCTCCTCGACCCGCCGGCCGGCCCCTGGGACGATTATGTCCCGATGCCGGTCGAACTCTATGATTACGCCAAGCAACCGGTCGGGTCGGGGTTCGAGGTGATCACGGCCGGCGGAATCCTGATCCTGCTGGCGCTCCTGCTATCGATGAACGCGATCGCGATCGTGCTCCGCAACCGGGCCTCCCGGCAGCCCCGCGCCTGACCCAAAGGAACCCTCGATGAGCCTGGCCGATCCCATGACCACCGCCGAGTTGCCCGAATCGAGACGCTCGGCGCTCTCGGTGAGCGACCTCAGCGCCTGGTACGGCCCTTCCCTGGCCCTTCGCGGCGTTTCGATGGAGATCCCTCGCCACCAGATCACCGCCATGATCGGGCCTTCGGGCTGCGGCAAGAGCACGCTGCTCCGATGCTTCAACCGCATGAACGACCTGATCCCCGGATTCCGCATGGACGGATCGATCGCCTTCGAGGGGAACTACCTGACCGGCCGTGACGCCGACGTGGTGTCGATCCGCAGGCGGATCGGCATGGTCTTCCAGAAACCCAACCCGTTCCCCAAGAGCATCTACAACAACGTCGCCTGGGGGGCGCGGATCAACGGCTACCGCGGCGACATGGACGAGCTGGTCGAGCGATCGCTCCGACGCGCCGCCCTCTGGGATGAGGTCCGCAACAAGCTGCACTCCTCCGGCCTGTCGCTCTCCGGGGGGCAACAGCAACGCCTCTGCATCGCCCGCACCCTGGCCGTCGAGCCCGAGATCATCCTTATGGACGAGCCCTGCTCGGCGCTCGACCCGATCTCCACCGGGGCCATCGAGGACCTGATCGACGACCTCAAATCCGAATTCACCATCGTGATGGTCACGCACAACATGGGTCAAGCCCGCAGGGCAAGCGATCACACCGCCTGCTTCATGCTGGACGAGTCGGCGAGTCAGTCGGGTCACCGGATCGGTGTCCTGGCGGAGTTCCGGCCGACCGAAGAACTTTTCACGTTCCCTAAAGATCCCCGGACCGAGGCCTATATCACCGGGCGGATCGGCTAGGCCATTCGCTCTCCTCCATCTCCACCCGATCACCATGCCCAAGAGCAAGATCCTGATCATCGAGGATGAGCGGGCCCTCGCCGAAGTGCTCGCCTTGAATCTGCAACGCGAAGGGTTCGAGACGGTCATCGCCCAGGACGGCCGCGACGGCCTCCGGCAGGCGCAGCTCAAACGGCCCGACTTGATCGTCCTCGACCTGATGCTGCCCGGCATGCCGGGCCTGGAGGTTTGCCGGGAGCTCCGCTCGGGGTCGCAAACCCGGGATATCCCGATCATCATGGTCACCGCCAAGACGGACGAAACCGATGAGATCGTTGGCCTGGCTGTCGGCGCCGATGACTACGTAACCAAGCCATACCGGATGAAGGCCGTTATCCAGAGGATCAAGAAAGAAATCCGCCGACGGCAGCCGGTGCCGGACGACCAGACCCTGATCGAAAGCCAAGGCGTGGTCGTCGATCGGGTTCGGCACCGGGCAGCATATCAGGGCGAGGAACTGGTGCTCACGCCGACCGAATTCCGCCTGCTTGAAGTGCTGCTCCGGCAGACTGGCCGAGCGTTTTCCCGGCACGAGTTGATGGACGCGGCCATCGGCGAGGATGCCATGGTCCTGGAACGCACAATCGACGTCCATGTCAAGAGCCTTCGGCGCAAGTTGGGTGCCGCGGCCGACCTCATCGAGACGGTTCGCGGTGTTGGCTACCGGTTCCACGAACCCAGGTTGATTGAGTCTTGATCGAGGAATGTCGCGATTCCAGGGGCGGCGGGACCGCCTGCTTCGGCGAATAGGCCGTCCGCATCTCCGGTCGGACCTCGTGCGTGACCGAGGACGGCGGAGGCAGGGTAGTCCTGTCGGCCTTGGGGAGCAATTCGGCTCGCACTACCGGTACATGCTTGGGCGCGTCGATCCCGAGCCGGACCTGGCCCCCCTCAAGACGAACAATAGTGACGCAGATGTCGCCCCCGATATAGAGCTTCTCCATTAGCTTCCGGGTCAATACCAGCATGATGTGCCCTCGCTCGCTGAGTCCGTGGCCCGGTCGACGCACGCAACCTACGTGCTCGCCACCGGTTCCTCGCACACAAGGAGCCTAGGTTACGGATCGATCGGACGGGCAGGACGCCGCGCAGGCGTCGGGCCAGCTCGATCAGCACCGCCTTATGTGAAGAAGCGCGGATCGATTTCGTCCGCCGGCGGCTCGATTTGCGGCGGCTGGGGGGCCTGCTGGGGTCGCCGACCCGGCCCACGGTTCGCCGGTGGGGGGATGGCACGCCGAAGACCCTGCCCCGGCTGCATGCGGAACACGTCCTCGAACATCCGGTCCATTTCGGACTGGACCTCGGGCGGGATCATGGGCAGGAAGCCGGGTGCGGGGGAGCTCGGATTGGCCTGCCCCAGGCCTCCCCAGGGAAGGGGGGGCCGAGCCGGCTGTCGACGCCCCGGAGCCCGTCTGCCCCGGAATATCTCGTCGAATTGCTGGATCTGGGCCTCCATCATGGCGTCCATCTGGCGTTGGATCGCAAGTTGCCGGCGGCGCATCGCCTCGGCCTGGGCCGGGTTCATGCCCCGAAAAAGCGGTTCCGGACGGGGCGGATTGCGGTCGAGCCGATCGGCCTCCTGATCCTTGAACCGCGCGATCTCCTCGCGTTGGGCCCTGGCTCGGTCGGCTTCCCGGCGGATCGACTCCTCGGGATCCTCTTCCTTCGGGCGCTCATGGGCGACGGCTTCTGGCCGTTCTCCGGCCGGATCCGCGACTTCGGGCGGCGCCGGCTGCTCGGTCGGCAAGTTCGGATCCTGGGGATCTATGGGTCGAACCGCGACGGGCTGCTCACCGGCGGTCGGCGGGAGGAGGACCGTTTGCGGTCGATCGGCCCGGGCCAGCATCGGGCCCGGTCTCCGGGCCGGTGCGGCCCCCCAGTACCAGTTCGTTGCATTCATCCGGTAGGCGAGTAACCCGAGCGAGACCCCCAGGATCAGGAACGGGGGTAGGAATGCCCACGTCCGGCGACGCCCTGACCGATCCGACAACTCGTCCGCGCTCATGACGGAGCACCTCCCCGACCCGCCCTAAAGGACAACGCTCGATAGTTTACCATCCGATGGCCTACGAATGACTACGAGGCGAGCCGGTCGGACGTTCGCCGCCGTTTCCCAAAAAAGCGACGTCCGCCGATTCGGGATGCGAAGGGTGCTTCTCCCGGCCCGAACGCCCTGGAGCGACCCTGGATCCGCTCTCAACGCTGACGTACCATGTGCGGCTTCGACGCTCCGTTGCCCATCCCACCGACGAGGCCCACACCATGATCTACCCGCGACGATGGATTTCGGCCCTGGCCGGCCTGTGCTTGGTCGCCCCATGCGTGCATGCACAAGAGGCCGACACAACGACCCCGGTCCCGCGCTCCGCCGAGGGTTGGTGGACGAAGCGTCACGAGGAGAAATTGGCCCAGGCGAAGGAACAGAAGGATCAAATTGGGGTTATATTCCTGGGCGATTCGATTACCCAGGGCTGGGAAGGCGGTGCCGCCAGGCCGACCTGGGATCGATTTTATGGCCCCCGGAAGCCGATTGACCTCGGCTTCTCCGGCGACCGAACCCAGCACGTACTCTGGCGGCTGGACAACGGCGAAGTCGGTGGACTCAAGCCCAAGGTGGCCGTCCTGATGATCGGCACCAACAACGCCGGCTCGAACACCGCCGAGGCGATCGCCGACGGCATCAAGGCGGTCGTCGCCAAGATCCAGGCCAAGCTCCCCGAGACCAAGGTGCTTCTCTTGGCGGTCTTTCCTCGGGGCGAGACGCCGGACAATCCACTCCGAGAGAAGCTCAAGAAGGTGAACGATCTCATCAAACCGCTGGACGATGGCAAGAATGTCACGTACCTGGACATCGGTCCCAAGTTCCTTCAGGAGGACGGCACGATCTCCAAGGAGATCATGCCGGACTTCCTGCATCTGTCCGGCAAGGGCTACCGGATTTGGGCAGATGCCATCGAGCCTACGCTCTGGAAGATGATGGAGAATTGATCGGGTTCAACAGATCGATGTGACCAAAGGCCGGGCGGCCGTCCGTAGAGAACGGGCGGTTTGCCCGGCCTTATCTTTGGACCATCCGGCGCCCGAATGAAACATAATGACCATTATCGGACGTGGCCAGGAAGCGATTCCGGGGCCTTCCCCGCGCGCTCGGCCCCCTGAGTCGCCTTGCCGATGTCGGGCTCTTCCGATAGCTTGCCGGCCCCCGAATCGCCAACAGGATCCGGCCGGAGTCCGACATGGAAGTCCGCGGATGCGTCGATGCCGGCCCTCGGGCCGGCGACTGGAGATCCTCGCGAGGCTTGTCTACGCTCAAGGTTGCCCTGGTCCATGACTGGCTCACCGGCATGCGCGGCGGCGAGAAATGCCTGGAGGTTCTCTGCCAGGCTTTCCCGAACGCGACCGTGCATACGCTGCTGCATTCACCGGGCCGATTGAGCGCATCGATCGAACGGATGCGGATCCGCACGTCGCCACTCCAGCGGATCCCGGGGATCGAACGGCATTACAGGCATCTGCTACCGTTGATGCCGCTGGCCGCTCGGTCCTGGGATGTGGGCGATGTGGATCTGGTCGTCAGCTTCAGCCATTGCGTAGCCAAGTCGGTGCGGGTCCCCGCCGGTGTGCCGCACGTGAGTTATTGCTTCACGCCGATGCGATATGCCTGGGATGGTCGCGACTCTTACATGGCTTCCTGGGTGGATCGGCCGGTCCGCCGGAGGGTTGCGGGCTGGATGCTCGACCGGCTTCGCGCCTGGGATAGGCGGTCGGCTTCGGGGGTGACTCAATTCGTGGCGATCTCGCAGACGATACGCCGGCGGATCGCCTCGTGCTACCAAAGGTCGAGTGTGGTGATCCCACCGCCCGTGGACACCGAGTTCTACCGGCCTGGTCCGGTTGATCGCGGGGATTTCTACCTTTGCGTGTCGGCTCTCGTGCCCTATAAGAGGATCGATCAGGCGATTCTGGCATGCTCACGGCTGGGGAGGCGGCTGGTGGTTATCGGCGAGGGAACGGAGAGGCCGGGCCTGCAGGGTCTGGCCGGACCCGGCGTGGAATTCCTGGGCTGGCAGCCCGATGAGGTGATTCGCGACCATTACCGCCGGTGCCGCGCGCTGCTCTTCCCCGGCGAGGAGGATTTCGGAATCGTCCCGATCGAGGCGCTCGCCTGCGGCACCCCCGTCCTGGCGCTAGGAAGGGGCGGCGTGGCCGAGACGGTCGATCGGGAAGTCGGAAGGATCCACGACGAACCGACCGTCGAGTCCCTGATCGCGTCGATCCGCGATTGGGAACGCGAAGGTCGTCCGTGCGATGCCAGCGTCGCCAGGTCTCGGGCGGAGTCATTTTCGAGCGAACGGTTCCGAGGCCGGCTCCTGGGCTATCTCACAGAAGTCCTGAATCTTCGCGAGATCGACCGGGTCCCGCCCGTTCCGCACCTTCCCGTGACGCCTGGCGCGTGGGTCCACTCGGGCAGGCGAGGCGGTCGGCCTGACGGCTACAATGCCGACGCCCCCTCACCCTGACCCTGGGCGTTGAGGTAGAATCGGCCGGTCCTGCACCCCGAACCGATTCCACCCGCGAGAGCCCTTGCGATGGCGACCCCCGGCACACCCGCCGCCGATATCGGCCTGATCGGCCTGGCCGTGATGGGCGAAAACCTCGTCCTCAACATGGAAAGCCACGGGTTCACCGTGGCCGTCTTCAACCGGACGACCTCCAAGGTCGATGCGTTCGTCGGCGGACGCGGCCAGGGCAAGAAGATCATCGGCACGCACGACGTCGCCGAGCTTGTCGCCGCGTTGAAGCGGCCGCGCAAGATCATGATCATGGTGAAGGCGGGCGCCCCCGTCGACGAAGTGATCGACGAGTTGGTCCCCCTGCTCGAGCCCGGTGATATCCTGATCGATGGCGGCAACTCGCATTATCCGGATACCACGCGTCGGGCGCGGGACCTCTCCGCCAGGGGGATCCTCTTCGTGGGCACGGGGGTCTCCGGAGGCGAAGAAGGGGCCCTGAAGGGTCCATCAATTATGCCGGGGGGAAACCCCGAGGCGTGGCCCCACGTTAAGCCGATCTTCCAGGCGATCGCGGCGAAAGTCGACGGAGATGTGCCCTGCTGCGATTGGGTCGGGCCTGAGGGGGCTGGCCATTACGTCAAGATGGTCCATAACGGCATCGAATACGGCGACATGCAGCTCATCGGGGAGGCTTACGATCTCCTCCACCGAGTCGTCGGCCTGGATGCCCCCGCCTTGCATGACGTCTTCGGGCGATGGAATGCGGGCCCGCTCGATAGCTACCTGATCGAGATCACCCGGGACATCTTTGGTTACGTTGACGAGGAATCCGGCAAGCCGCTGGTCGAGTTGATCCTCGACGCCGCCGGACAGAAGGGCACGGGCAAGTGGACGACCATCTCGGCCGCCGAGTTAGGCGTACCGCTCACCCTGATCTCCGAGGCGGTTTTCGCCCGTTGCCTTTCGGCCCAGAAGGACGAGCGGGTCGCGGCTTCCGAGATCCTGAAGGGGCCCAGGATCAACCTGCCCTCGAACGTACAGTCATTCGTAGACGACGTAGAGATGGCCCTTTACGCGAGCAAAATCGTAAGCTACGCGCAGGGTTACGCCCTGATGGATGCGATGGCCCGCGATTCGAAGTGGACGATCAACAAAGGGGGCGTGGCCTTGATGTGGCGAGGAGGTTGCATCATTCGGAGCGCCTTCCTGGGCAAAATCAAGGAGGCTTACGACCGCGACCCATCGCTGATGAACCTGATGCTCGACCCCTTCTTCACCGCCGAGTTGGAGCATGCCCAGGCGGGCTGGCGTAGGGTCGTCGCTTGGCTGCGGCCAACGGAATCCCGATCCCCGCGATGGGCTCGGCCCTGTCCTATTACGACGGCTATCGGACCGCGCGATTGCCGGCCCAATTTGTTGCAGGCCCAGAGGGACTACTTTGGGGCGCACACCTACGAGCGGATCGACCGACCTCGCGGTCAGTTCTTCCACACCGATTGGACCGGCCGCGGCGGCAAGACGGCTAGCACGACCTACAACGTCTGAGCGGGGAGTGGCCCTCGCGTTCGATCAGTGAAGGCCTTGCAGATGAAGGCAAGAGTTGATCATCACCACGCGGGGAGGCCCGTCGTGGTATTCGATCAGGTTGATCCCTCCGTTTACCTGGCGGAGCGATCGGGCCGTCGAGGTGGGCACGCCCAGCAGGAAGCCGATGACCGCGCGATTCACGACGTGGTGGGCCACGGCGACGATTGTACCCCCGGGGTGGTTGTCGGCCAATTCGTGCAAGGCCGGTACCGCACGGCTTGCGACATGGATGAAGGACTCGCCGCCGTAGTAGGGGATGGCGCCCGGATCCTCATGGAAGTGGGCGTACTCGGCGGGGAATTGTTCGCGAATCTCGACCCAGGAGAGTCCCAGCCATCGCCCGACGTCAACCTCGATGAGGGCCGGGACCACCTTGGCCTCCAGCCCTCGCGGCTCACCCACGAGGGCGGCCGTCTCTTTCGCCCGCCGCAGGGGGCTGCAGTAGACCCCCTCTATCGGGTATCCGGACAGGGCCCCGGCCACCCTCCTGGCCTGTTCCACGCCGATCGGTTCCAATCCCTGGTCGAGACCACGGCCCTGGAGAAGCGGCGGCTTGGCCTGGTTGGCTGCCGTGGCGCCGTGGCGGATCAGGAAAAGTCGGGTGATGTTCGCGGCCATCGCGGCTCCGGCTGCGGGGCTCCGCAGCTACGCGCGTTTCGCAACCTTATGCTAGAATCGCGCCGGCGTAAGGTGCACCATTCTAGGAATTCCGGCCAGGGGGATCCGCTCCTTTGTCGATTTTCATCGTGACCGGGGCCGCCGGCTTCATCGGCAGCAACGTGGTGAAGGCCCTCAATGATCGCGGCCATCACGACGTCATCGCCGTGGACAACCTGACGGTCGGCGACCGGTTCCGCAACCTCCGCGACCTGTCGATCGCCGATTACCTCGACCATCGCGACTTCCGCGAGCGGATCCGCGACGACCGGGACCCCTGGGGCGACGTCGCGGCGGTCCTCCACCAGGGCGCCTGCGCCGACACGACCGAGGCCGACGGCCGTTTCATGATGGATAACAATTACGAGGCCTCCAAAGAGATCCTCCACTGGTGCCTCAAGAGGCAGATCCCGCTCGTCTACGCCTCGAGCGCGTCGGTCTACGGCAACGGCACGACCTGCATCGAGGATCCCTCCTACGAGGGCCCGCTCAACGTCTACGCCTACTCGAAGCTCCAGTTCGACCGATACGTCCGTCGGCTGATGCCCCGCCTGGAATCGACCGTCGTCGGCCTCCGCTACTTCAACGTCTACGGGCCCCGCGAACAGTTCAAGGGCCGGATGGCCTCCATGGTTTATCAACTCTGGAAGCAGCTGCGTGATCACGGCGCCTGCCGGCTCTTCGAGGGGACCGGCGGCTACGGCGACGGCGAGCAGCGTCGGGACTTCGTCTACCCTGGAGACGTGGCGGCGGTCAACCTCCACTTCGCGGCCTCCCCGTCCCCCGTCCGGGGCATCTTCAACTGCGGGACCGGGGAGAGCCGGAGCTTCAACGACATCGCCAGGACACTGATTGGCCTGCTGGGCGGCGGCCGGATCGATTACATCCCCTTCCCCGAATCGCTCGCGGGCAAGTACCAGAGCTTCACCCAGGCCGACATCTCGAGGCTCCGTCAGGCCGGCTACGCGTCGCCGATGACCCGCCTCGAGGACGGCATCCGATCGATGATCGAGCAGTCCCACGAGTGAGCCGATCGTGCCCGATGCCACCCCGTTGATCCGCCTGGAAGCGATCGCCAAGGAATACCCGATGGCGGCCGAGACGGTCCGGGCCCTCCGGGGCGTGGACCTGTCGATCGGGGCCAACGAGCTGGTCGCGATCATGGGGCCCTCGGGCTCGGGCAAATCGACCCTGATGAACATCCTGGGCCTGCTCGACGTCCCGACCAAGGGGCGCTACTGGCTGGACGGCCGGGACGTCTCCGAGCTGACCCAGTCCGAGCTCTCGCGGGTCCGGGGCCGACGGATCGGCTTCGTGTTCCAGACGTTCGAGCTGCTCCCCCGACAGACGGCCCTCCAGAACGTCATGCTGCCGCTGACCTACTCGGGGGGCCCGAAGCCCCGCGAGCGCGCGGTGGAAGCCCTGCGGAGGGTCGGACTGGCCGATCGGATCGACCACCGCCCCAATCAGATGTCGGGCGGGCAGAGGCAACGGGTCGCGATCGCCCGGGCCCTCGTCCAGCGCCCCGCGATTCTGCTAGCCGACGAACCGACCGGCAACCTCGACACGCGGACCGGGGAGGAGATCCTCGACCTGTTCGACGCCCTCCACCGGGAGGGCCAGACGATCGTCATCGTCACCCACGAACCCGACGTCGCCGCCCGATGTCGGCGGATCGTCCGCCTCCGCGACGGCCAGGTCGCCTGCGATGAACGCGTGACTCGGGGATCGGCCGACGCGATCCACGCCTGAGACCGCCGGGCCCGGCCGGGTTCGGAATATTCGCAAATTGCGTAGCGATATTTAACGGAAACCTGTGGACGGAGGGGTTCGCCGTTCCTACAATCCCATGGCGACGCACCGCAGGAGGGTCCGGACGATGAGCGAGAATTTCGAATCCGCGGATCGTCCCCTGCTCGACCTGATCCGCCGCAGGGGCCCTCTCTCGGTCGCGGATCTCACGAATTTGCTTGGGGTTACGCCGACCGCCGTCCGCCACCGGCTGAGCCGCCTGGTGGAGTCGGGGTTGGTCGCCCGGACGAGCGTTTCCGTCGGCCGGGGCCGTCCCAAGCACCTCTACCAGGCTAGCACCACCGCCCAGAAACGGCTGGGCCAGAATTACACCGATCTCGCCCTGGTGCTCTGGGGGGAGATGATGAGCACCATCTCCGACCGGAAGCTCCGTCGGATGTTGTTCAGCCGGATCACCGACCGCCTGGCCGAGTTGTATCGCGAACAGGTCCGGGGCGAGGGTTGGGAGCATCGGCTGATCCAGCTCGGCGCCATCCTGCACGATCGCGGCATCGAAGCCGAGGTGGTCCACCGGGACGGGGACGCCCTGCCCCTCCTGAAGCAGCATTCCTGCCCCTATTACGAGCTGGCGGAGGTTGATGACGCGATCTGCGCCCTTGAACGGAAGATGTTCGAGAAGGTGCTCGGCCGCGGCCTCCGCCTGTCGCAATGTCGGCTCGAAGGGCATCGTTCCCGCGATTTCGAGGCCAAGCCGATCCTGACCACCCCGGCCTGAACTCGATCCCCGACGCCGCTGTCGGGAGCGGCCGGCCTCGGCCCCCACGAATCCCCAGCCTGAATCGACCGTACCCCAGGAGCCCGACCCGGGTGCCAATCGGATGAGCCCTAAAGTCCTCGAAATCCAGAATCTGCGCGTGGCGATCGGCGACAAGGAAATCCTCAAGGGGGTCGACCTGACGATCCGCCAGGGTGAAGTCCACGCCTTGATGGGGCCCAACGGCTCGGGCAAGAGCACGCTCAGCTACGCCTTGGCCGGCCATCCGAATTACGAGGTGACCGGGCGGCTCGGCGACCCTCGATGGGGTGGACTTGCTGGGCCCGGGCGCCGACGAGCGCGCCAAGCACGGGCTCTTCCTGGCCTTCCAGTACCCGACGTCAATCCCGGGCGTCACCGTCGCGAACTTCCTCCGTCACGCCGTGACCAACGTCCGCAATGCCGACCGCAAGGAGGGGGAGGACCTCGTGCCGATGCGTGAGTTCCGCAAGGAGCCCGGGGCCGCGATGGACGAACTGGGCATGGATCCCGATTTCGCCCGGCGCTACCTCAACGAGGGCTTCGGCGGCGAGAAGAAGCGGGCCGAAGCGCAGATGACCCTGCTCCGGCCCGCCTTCGCGATCCTCGACGAGACCGACAGCGGCCTGGACATCGACGCGGTCCGGCAGGTGAGCGAAGGGGTCAACCGGGTGGCCGAGCGGCAGGGGACCGGATTGCTGGTGATCACGCACTACCAGCGGATCCTGACCTACATCCGGCCCCAGTTCGTCCACATCCTCCTGGGGGCCGGGTCGTCGAATCGGGCGGTCCTGCCGGTCGACAGGCTCGAAAGGGAAGGATACGACTGTCCGCGCCAAGTACCCCGACGCGGCCCGGGAGGAGGACGCCATCGAGGCCAAGGAAGCCGCCTCGGCGTTCTGAACGAGCCAGGCCGACCGACGGGGCCGCGGGGTTCCTCGTTCGCCCAGCCCCCCGGCCGACCCGATCCGAACCGGCCTTCGGGCCCCAGTTACGCCCCGACGGCATCGCCATCTCCGCCACCCGGGCGATGGCGGGGCCGCTACCGAATCCAACCCGAAGGGAACCGCCCATGTCCACCGACCTCGACGCCCAGGTCAAGGGAATCAACGAATCCTACAAGTACGGCTTCCGGGAATCGGACGCGCACTACACCTTCAAGGCCAGGAAGGGCCTCGACCGGGGGGTGGTCGAGCAGATCTCGGAGATGAAGAATGAGCCGGACTGGATGCGCCGTTCCGGCTCCGGGGCTCGGACGCGTTCCTGAAGAGGCCGACGCCAACATGGGGCGGCAACCTTGCCGGTTTCCGACTACGGCGATATCCACTACTTCATGCGGGCGACCGACCGCCAGGGCCAGTCCTGGGAGGACATCCCCGCCGAGATCAAGAACACCTACGACAAGCTCGGCATCCCCGAGGCGGAGAAGCGCGGCCTGATCGCCGGCGTCGGCGCCCAGTACGAGTCGGAGGTGGTCTACCACAGCCTCCGCGAGGACTTGCAGAAGAAGGGCGTGATCTTTACCGACACCGATTCGGCCGTCCGCGAGCACCCCGACCTGGTCCGCGAGTATTTCGGCACGATCATCCCGATCGAGGACAACAAATTCGCCGCCCTAAACTCGGCGGTGTGGTCGGGCGGTTCGTTCGTCTATATTCCCGCGGGCGTCAAGGTGGATATCCCGCTCCAGGCCTATTTCCATCAACGCCGAGAACATGGGGCAATTCGAGAGGACCCTGATCATCGTCGAGGAGGGGGCCCAGGTCCATTACGTCGAGGGCTGCACGGAAGCCGATCTACACCAGCGAGAGTTTGCATTCAGCGGTGGTCGAGATCGTCGTCAAGAAGGGGGCCCGCTGCCGGTACACGACCATCCAGAACTGGGCCAACAACATCTACAACCTCGTCACCAAGCGGGCGGTCGCTTACGAGGACGCCCTGATGGAATGGGTCGATGGCAACCTAGGCAGCAAGCTGGACGATGAAGTACCCGGCCGTCCACATGCGCGGCAAGGGGGCCCGCGGCGAGATCCTGTCGATCGCGTTCGCCAACAAGGGACAGCACCAGGACGCCGGCGGAAAGGTCGTGCATGAGGCCCCCTACACCTCCTCGCGGATCATCTCCAAGAGCATCAGCAAGGGCGGCCGCGCGAGCTATCGGGGCCTGCTCAAGGTCGCCCCCGGCGCGAAGGGTTGCCGGTCGAACGTCGTCTGCGACGCCCTGATCCTCGACCCGATCAGCCGTTCCGACACTTATCCCTACATTGAGATCGAGGAAGACGACGTCAAGATCGGCCACGAGGCCAGCGTCTCCAAGATCGGCGAGGAGCAGCTCTTCTACCTGATGAGCCGCGGCCTGAGCGAGGCCGAGGCCTCGACCCTGATCGTCAGCGGGTTTATCGAGCCGCTCGTCAAGGAGTTGCCGATGGAGTACGCTGTCGAGATGAACAAACTCATTCAGCTCCAGATGGAGGGGTCGGTGGGGTAATGGCCCGCATCCGGGCCTGGGCCGCCCTCCAGGCGAGTCAACCGGAGGTCCCGAGAAGGTGATCGCTCGACTCCGCGATAAGGTCGTCCAGGCGGCTTCATTTATCCGCAAGACGCGGACTCCGCTTCCTCTGATTCTCGATAGTTTCCGGCTCATGCGATATCCGTTCACCGCTACCGACCACGAGGGAATCTCGCTGCAGCTCAATCCTTCGCAGGGGGATAGTTTCACATTCTATGAAATGCTCCTGCGGCGTGATTATTTATGCCACGGCATCGTGATCAACGCGGGCGATACGGTTGTGGACATCGGCGCCAACATAGGGGGTTTCTCCGTGCTGGCAGCCCGCCTCGTCGGTCCCTCGGGCCGGGTGATTTCCTTCGAACCGAACCCCGCCACCTTCCAACGCCTGTTGCAGAACATCGCGCTGAATCGCCTTGAGAATGTGACAGCATATCCGGATGGCGTGGGTGGCGAAGCCGGGACTCTCGATCTGTACATGCATACCAAGTCCGCCCTTGCGTCGCTCTACGATTCGGTGGATGGCCGTTCGTCCGACCCTAATCAGGCGGTACGGGTTCAGGTTCGGATCCTGGCCGAGATCTTCAGGTCGAATCACCTTGAGCAAATCGATATGCTCAAGGTCGATTGCGAGGGCGCCGAGTACGGGATCTTCGACGTGATGGAGCCTGGCTTCGCCCGCCGGATCAAGCAGGTGGCTATGGAGGTCCATGCGATCCCTGGCCGCACATACCAGGGCCTCGTCGATCGCATGGCAGCCCTCGGCTTCGATGTACGGGCCACCTATCCCCTGGTTGCTTTCCAGCGAGACTTCGACCCGGCGACGCGAAGTGCCAACTAACAGGAGCCAATCTCATCCCACGCAGGCGGACGATTTCATGACGCTATCAACGAAAAGTTGTCTCCAAATTCCTCCGCCGTGCCATAAGATAGCCGTCCATCCTGGCCACGTGGGCAGCTACACTGCGTCGCTCGTCGATGGGTTTGCGAGGGTGTACGCTGTGGACAGGAACATTTCGAATCATCACCGGTTGGAGGGATCGGTCGGCTGAGGCCGAGGGAATCCCGGAGGTCTAGCGAATTGCCCGAGATCCGCCGTGTCTTCATGGTACTCTCCCCAAGGTTATTGCCATATGCACGGCTTGCGCTGGCGAGCCTACTTCGCAACGCGGGCGAGCCACTCGACCTGCGTTTGATCACCGACTCGGCGGAAGACAAGGCGGCACTGATCGAGGCGTTACCGTCTATCCCTAATCCGGCAGAGCACGTTGTCGCCGTTGTGGACAAAGCGGAATGCGATGAGCGGGCAGCCCATCAGTACCGGGGCCGCCCGGACCTTTTGGAGTTCCGCGACGGCCATCCCTGCTGGCGCAAAATCACCGACCCGCCGCTGTTCAGCGGCGACGGGCAAGAGATGATCATCCTCGACCCGGACGTCTATTTTCCCAACCAATTCACATTCGAACCGACCCCTGCGCATGGCCTGCTGATGATGTGGCAGCCAGCCTGCTGCTTGTATCCCCCGGAGACCGTCCTCGACGCGATCGATCAGGGCACGCCCTTGGTCGACCACGTTGATTTCGGGGCGACTCAGATCCGTGCCCCACTCGACGCTGAGTTTGTGGACGAGTTCGTACGCCAGCTCAGGCGGAACCGCCCCTGGCCGTACATCGCCCACGTCGAAGCGATCGTCTGGGCGGCCCTGGCCAGCCGGATCGGCGGCGGACACCTCGACCCATCGACCTGGAAGTGCTACGTCTACACGCCCGTGCGTCGCGTCCTGTTCCGGATGAAGGCTCCGCCCCAACGGCTGCTCCGCGGAGAGCGTATGGCCTGGTTGAAAATGTTCCATGCGGGGGGCAATGCGAAGGATTTCCTCGTCGAAGCGCAAGAGGCGGGCCTGCTGGACGGCGATCGCACGCTGACCGAGCCGACGCCGATCCGGCCCTACGAGCCCCTCGTGCGTTGGCAGTTCGTTCTGGAGCACTCGGCCAAGGCGGCGCTGAAAAAAGTCGGCGGCGCCATCCTCGCGCTCAGGGACTGAGCCGAGATGTCACTCGCCCGCCGCGATCGAAGGTCGAGCATCCAGGCTGTCTCGCCCGGCCCCGTTCCCTCCGGCTTTGCCCGAATCATTCCCCCGAAACTCACGAGACTTTGCCTGCGATGAGCAGTTCCACCACGTCTTCCAAATCTGGCGCAGCCGGCTTTGATCCCGTCGGATTCGATGAGTTCCTCGCTCTTCGGGACGAGCCCGGCTGGCTGATTGATCGACGCCGCGACGCGTTTGCGGTTGCCCAGAAACTGCCGATGCCTACGCTCCGCGACGAGGAATGGCGGCGGACTGATATCCGGGGGCTGAGCCTCGATCAGTTCGCACCCCTTGCCTTCGTGGAGCCCTCCGAAGGAACCCGGGCCGGCTTTGTCCGGGCTTATGAAGCACTCAGCGGACAGTACGCCACTGGCCTTCACAGTATCGACTCCATCGCCACCCGCCAACCCGATCCGATCGCACTCGGGGGCGCCATCTTCACGGATCTGGGCCGGGCCTCCAAGGAATACCCGGACATCCTCCGCAAGTATCTGTTCACCCAGGCGTATAACGCTCAGGCGGACGCTTTCGCCGCCTTGCACGCGGCCTTCTGGACCGGCGGCACCTTGCTTTACCTCCCCAAAGGGGTCGAAATCGAGGCTCCTCTGTTCACGCTAATCGGCCTTTCCCGGCAGGGCCAAGTCGACCTGAGCCATACCCTCGTCGTTCTCGAAGAGGGTGCCCGGGCCAGCCTCGTGCAAGAGACGGTCAGCGAGCAGCAATCCAACAATCCGGCCTTGCACCTTGGGGGTGTCGAACTGATCGTAGGGGATTCTGCCCGGCTCCGGTTCGTCAACATCCAGAACTGGAACGAGAAGACCTGGCACTTCAGCCGGGAGCGGGCCATCGTCGGACGTAACGCCTCAATTCAGTGGACGGTCGGCGGACTTGGTTCGCGATTGTCCAAAGTCAATCAGGAGGTAGCGCTCGTCGGCGAGGCGGCCCGGGCGCAGATCAATGGGGTGATGTTCACGACGGGCCGTCAGCACCTGGCCTATTTCACCCGACAGGATCACGCGGCTCCCCGGACCACCAGCGACCTTCTCTACAAGGGGGGCCTCAAGGACCGCTCGAGGCTGGTCTGGAAGGGCATGATCCGCGTCGAGCCGGATGCCCAGAAGACCGACGCTTACCAGAAGAACGACAACCTTCTCCTTTCCGAATCCGCCCGGGCCGATTCGATACCCGGCCTGGAGATCGAGGCCAACGACGTCCGCTGCACCCATGGCGCAACCGCCGGCCGCGTGGACGAGGAGATGATCTTCTACGCCAAGAGTCGGGGGCTGTCCCGGGAAACGGCGATCCGCCTGGTTGTTGAGGGCTTCTTCGCGAACGTCTACGACCGGATCAGCCTCGAACCGGCCCGCGAGGCCCTCCGGCAGGCCGTCGCCGCCAAGCTCGAAATCTAAATGACGGGCCTACACCGCATCGGAGTGCACCCCAAGATGTCCGAGTACTCCCACCCCGAAGTCCTCGTCTCGTCCGAATGGATCGAGCAGCACTGGGACGATCCCAAGGTCAGGATCGTCGAGACCGACGAGGATCCCGCCCTCTACTTCCAGGGCCATATCCCCGGCGCGGTTGAGATCGGCTGGCACAACCAGCTCCAGGATCCCACCAGCCGCGATTACATCCCGGTCGGTGAGTTCGAAGAGTTGTGTTCGAGGTCGGGAATCGCCAACGATACCACCGTGGTCTTCTACGGCGATAAGTCCAACTGGTGGGCCTGCTACGCATTCTGGGCCTTCAAGTTGTTCGGCCATAAGGATTGCCGGATACTCAACGGGGGTTACAAATTCTGGAAGGACTCGGGCAGGCCGATGACCACCGAGGTCCCCCGGTTTCCGCGGACGGAATACGTGGCCGAGCCGATCGATGAGCAGGCTATCCGGGCCTTCCGAGGGGACGTACTCATCCAACTCGATTCCGGACAGCCATTGATCGACGTCCGAAGCCCGAGGGAGTACACCGGGGAATTGCTCCACATGGAGGAGTATCCCCAGGAAGGGACCCTCCGGGGGGGGCACATACCCGGCGCCCGGAATGTTCCCTGGGCCAGGACCGTCCGGGAGGACGGGACGTTCAAATCGGCCGACGAACTTCGCGAGATCTTCGAGAATGAGGCCGGCCTCCAATCCGAGAATGACGTGATCGTCTATTGCCGGATCGGCGAGCGTTCCAGCCTTGCCTGGTTCGTGCTTAAGTACCTCCTCGGATACCCGCTGGTCCGCAATTACGACGGCTCGTGGCTCGAATGGGGCAACCTCGTCCGCGTGCCGATCGTCAAGGGACCGAACCCCTCGGCTCCGATCGGGAGCTAGTTGTGGCCGAATCCCTGCATGAGTTGATCGAAGAATTGAGCTCGGCCGATCGACAGGAGCGGATCGAACTGCTGATCGACCTGGCTCGCATCCTACCGGCCTTGCCCGAGCGATACCTCGCGGCCAGGAACTCCGACCATCGGGTCGAGGAATGCCAGTCCCCGGTCTATCTGTTCGTCGAAGTCGATGAAGCGGGATTGGCCCACCTCTTCGCCGACGTACCAGTCGAGGCGCCGACGGTCCGAGGTTTTGTCTCCCTGCTCGTCGAATCCCTCAACGCTCGGCCCGTCGAGGCGATCCTCGCGGTGCCCGATGACCTGGTGGTCCGCACAGGCGTCCAGGAAATTCTCGGGATGCAGCGGGTCTCCGGCCTCAATGGTGTACTTCGTCGCCTTAAACGGATGGCACACCAGTCGATCGCGTCAGGCCATTCGTCGCCGAAGACCTAATCGGACGCCCTCACCATCAAGCCGTTACGGAGGCTACGCGATGTCCGATGCTCTTTCCAATCAGGATGCGATCCTTCAGGCACTCCGCACTGTGAAGGATCCGGAGATCGGGTTGAATATCGTCGATCTCGGCCTGATCTACGCGGTCGAAAAGATCGACTCAATCGTAAATATCGAGATGACCCTTACAACCCCCGCCTGCCCCGCCGGCCCCCAGATTCTTCGAGAGGCAACCCAGGCCCTCGAAAAACTCGATGGAGTAACTCAGGCGAACGTGAAACTGGTGATGTCGCCACCCTGGTCCACCGATCGGATGTCCGACGACGCACGCGATGAACTTGGGATCTTCTAAGATCCATGAAAGCCTAATTAAGGGCCTCGACGGCTTTTTTCGGAGTTTTGGCACGTTCATGAGATTCGGCGTGGAATCGAAGTGGTCGGTTATCGCGATTCGCGTGTTGTTTCGTTTCGACAAGGGTTGTCCGTGATGGCCCTCGCTTGACCGATGACCCGGAAAAAGTAAGGTCCGTGCTCGGTTCCCCGTGGCGAATTCGTCCGAAGTTGGCATTATATGTCAAGGGTTGAGGGTTGGTGGGATCGCGGCGATGACCGGCGAATCCTCCTAGCCACCCCGACCCCTCACCCGTGGTGGAGTTGATCCGCACTCCGCCGGGAACCTGAATCGGCCGGCGTCCATCACCGAGCAGGTCGCCAGGTCGTCATCCCGGGAACGACCTCACGGGGAGGCCGGCCAAGTTGCGAGGTGGCCCTTAGCCGGGACCGACGATTGTGGCGCGCAAGAAAACACCCAAAACCCGTGTCAATGTAAAGACCCTCATTTCCGCCCGCCTCCGCGAGGTTCGCCAGGAGTTGTTCGGGGAGCATGGTGGCCCGGAACTGGCAAGACGGCTCGGGTTGCCGGCGCGGACCTGGTACAACTATGAAACCGGCGTGACAGTCCCGGCCGAGGTGCTCCTCAGCTTCATCGACCAGACCGGGACGAATCCGGTCTGGCTACTCAGCGGCGAGGGTCCCATGTATCGCCGCGATATGGAAGACCTCGTCCTTTCGGAAATGACTCCCGAGCAGTTGATCCGTCGGGGCCTGGATAAGCTGGAGCAACAACCTCACGAGGTGGTTGTGGTCGCACCCGAGAACTTACCCGGTGAGAGCATGTCCGAGTTCATAGCCGTCGGGCTCGTGCCGATGGCGGATCTCGACCACGCCGTGGCCGAGCCCGACTCGGTCGAAGGGTACATCCTGGCCTACCGCCAGTGGCTTCCCCACCCCGCTGAAACGGTCAGCGTACGCCTCGACGACGACGCGATGTTCCCGATCCTACCCCAGGGTTCGGTGGTCGCCGTGGATCGGGCAATCCGTGATCCGCACCAACTCCAGGGCCGGCTGGTCGCGGCGAACCCCCACGGCCGGCCGATGATCCGATGGCTCGATGTCTCCGCCCGGCACATGATCCTCCGGCCCAACCAGCCTGGTCGGGATCACCCCATGATACCGATCGAGATCACGGCCGATCCATCGCCGATCATCGGACAAATCGTCTGGTCCTGGAGCCGTTTCGCTCAACCCTGAGCGATGGCTTCCCGCTTGCATTCGACGACGGCGCGAGCGACCCTGGGTAAGTCGGCAGCGGTGTGGCCGATCGGGGCTCCGCGGCCCCGGGCATGTCCCGTACCGCAAAGCCGCCGGATTCGCCCTCCGATGACCAGACCGCGGGGTTCTGGAGTCCGCCGACTTCAGCAATCTTTCCAGAAGGCCGCCTTGCCGATCTACCTCCTCGATCGTTCAGCCTGCCTCGCCTTCGTGAACGATGCCTGGGAGGAGCTCACCGGTCGGGATGCCAAGAGTGTTGCCCGACTTCCATGCCGAAGGCTTGACGCCCGGGCCGCGGATCCGATCCTCGCGGCACTCGCTGACGATCTAGCGCCCCCCTCGGAAGCCTGGTCGGGAACCCCCTGCTCGTCTCGCGCCGGCATCACCCACCGGGACGGGACGCGTCGATTTCGGCTCCTGGAATTCTGGCCGTTGCCCGACCGTCGGGGCTCGCTTCTGGGGATCCTGGGCTTCATCCGGCCGATCGTCGATGAGCCCGCGGCTCCGGCGGCCGAGTCGCAGTGCCTCCGGGCTGAACTTCTGGAACTCAGGGAACAACTCCAGCAACGCTTCGGCTTCGATCACCTCATTGGCAAGGGGGATGCCCACCGACGGCTCATCGATCAAGTTCGCGCAGCCTCGGCGACTGACTTGGACCTGCTGATCGTCGGTGAGGTGGGCACCGGCAAGAGGCTAGTTGCCAGGACTATTCATCAGGGAGGGGCGAGGTCGAATTCACCCCTGATCCCGTTCGATTGCGCCGCCTTGCCGGCCGACGTGCTGGGCCGGGAGCTGCACGAAGGGGTTGCTACCTGGCCCCCGGGGACCACGCTCCTGATCGGCGATATTCTCGACTTACCGCGCGACCATCAAGAGACGCTGGCGGGCGCGCTCGAAGGGCCCATCCGCCTGCTGGCCACATCGACGGGGGATCCCGATAGGGCCCTCGCCGAGGGGAGTCTCCGGCCCGACCTCTACTATAGGTTTACCGCGATGATCCTCCGACTCCGCCCGTTGCGCGATCGGCTGGAAGAACTCCCCCTGATCGCCCAGCACATGCTGGAACGGGCCAACCGCAGGAGCGAAGCCCAACGGGCTGGATTCACAGCCGCAGCACTCGCGGTGCTCGGTTCATACGACTGGCCGGGCAACCTGCGGGAGTTGGAGCGCACCATCGAGCGGGCACACTCGTCGGCGACGGGAGAGTTGATCGACGCGGACGACATACCCGCCGCGATCCGCGGGAATTTGGGGGCCGCTTATTACCCCCCTGCGAGCGTACAGTTGATAACGCCGCTCGACGCGATACTCGAACAGGTCGAGCGACGGCTGATCGAACAGGCCCTACAGAAGGCCCGGTATAACAAGTCGAAGGCGGCCGAATTGCTCGCCATCTCCCGTCCTCGGCTCTACAGGCGGATCACCGAATTGCGGATCCCCGAGCTTGTCGAGCCGTCCCCCGCCGACTTCGATCCCTGACCAAGCGCTCATGCAATGGATGCCAGGCCATCAACCCCGATGATCGGGGCTTCGCAAGACTCGTCCCGGCAGACATAGGTGGTAGCCCGGCCTTCGATTGAGGGCCGTCCGGCCAGGAGGGGCACGAGTCGGGCCAGGTCGGCGGGGGGGGGGACGGGTGCCGGGGCCACTACCTGCCAAGGCCGGAACGGCGCGGAAATCCGTCCCTTCGCGGACCGGAACTCGGCCGGGTCGTCCCCCGAAATCACGGCGATTTCCCGCCTCGGCCCGACCAGGAAATCGAGGGCAATCAGCGATTGGCCGGCCGCCGCCGGGGCCTTCTCCATGACGAGGCGGGCGGCCTGCAATGCGCTACGGGCCCGATCTTCGAGGTCGGCCCGGCCGGTCAACGCCGAGAGCCTTGCCAAGGCGGTCGCCGCCAGCCCGTTCCCCGAAGGCGTTGCATTGTCAAAGAGATCCTTCTGGCGAACGATGAGGGATTCATGTCCTTTGGCCGTATAGAAAAACCCGCCTTCGTCGGCGTTGAAGTCTTCGATCAGAATCTCCGCCAGGAACATCGCTTCCCGGATCCATCTCGGATCGCCCGTCGCCTCGAACAGACGCGTGAGGCCGTCGATCATCGCCGCGTAATCGTCGAGGTAGGCGGCGAGGCGGGCTTGCTCGTCCTTGAAGACATGCAGCAAGCGACCATCGACCGTGCGCATTCGCCCCAAGATGAAGGCCGACGCACGCAAGGCAGCGTCCAGGTAGGCCTCGCCATCGCCCAGGACCCGGCCGGCATCCGCCAGGGCGGCGATCATGAGGCCATTCCAAGAGGCCAGGACCTTCGTGTCCTTGCCCGGCGGCTCGCGACGTTCCCTCGCTTCCAGAAGCAGGGCCCGGGATCGGTCCAGTTCGCCTTCCAAATCGGCCGGAACCCGGCCCAGGGCCTTTGCGGTGTCCGCCGGCGGCCGGGACCGGTTCAGGATGGAATGCCCTTCCCAGTTGCCGACCGGTTGCACGTCATAAGCGGCAGCAAACGTGGCCCCCGGCTTCGGGGCCGAGGATGGAATCCACCTCGGCCCGGGTCCAGACGTAGTACACCTTCGGCCCTCGCTATCGGCGTCCTCGGTGGCGTAAGCCCCCTCCGGGTCGGTCATCCTGCCCAGCACGTAGGCGATCGTCCCCCGTACCCGCACGCTCGAAACCCGCGTCACCGGTTACCTGATACGCTTCGAGATAAGTTGATATCAGTAGAGCATTATCGTAAAGATCTTTTCCGAGTGGGGGACGAGCCGAGGCTCATCGGTTGAGTACCGTGCGAATCCGCCGCCAAGGTGGTCGTAGATTCCGCCCCCGGACCATCTTGTCCAGGGTGTGGCGGACCATGTGAAGGGCATGGGCGTGCTGGTCCGGGCGTACTGCCGAGCAGGACCCGCAGCTCCAACGGATGGGGGAACTTCGGGGCCCGCAGATCCGCCGTATATCGGCTCGAAGATCCTATTGCGGGTATCGCGCGGCGTTATCGAGCAGCCTGGCGTCGAGGTCGCCCTCTCCGACCGGCACGACGGCCATCGCCCGGAGCTGGTTCGTCTCCTCAGCCGAGGTTGCGACCTGATCCGCCGTTCCCGCCGAACGCCGGGCGACGCCCTGCAGGACCTGCGCGAACCCCGGCCGGCCATAGCGATCGGTGGGCGGGAAATAGGTGCCGCCGTAGAAGGGCATCCCGTTCGGGGTTAGCCAGACCGACATCGGCCAGCCCCCCTGCCCTGCGATCGCCTGGACGGCGTTCATGTAGACCTGGTCGATATCGGGCCGCTCCTCGCGATCGACCTTGATGCTCACGAACGACTCGTTGAGGATCGCCGCGATCCGGGGATCCTCGAAGCTCTCCCGCTCCATCACATGGCACCAGTGGCAGGCCGAGTAGCCGACCGACGGGAAGATCGGCTTATCTTCGTCCGTGCCCGCGACAGGGCCTCCTCCCCCAGGGGTACCATTCGACGGGGTTGTGGGCGTGCTGGAGGAGGTACGGCGAGGTCTCGCGCGCCAGGTGATTGGTGGGGCGTTTCGTCGGGTCGGCGGTCATCGGGGCGGCCTCGTCGGGGTTCGTCAGGGCGAGCCCCGATTATCGCAACGGCCCCGAGCAGTCAGGCCCCTTCTCGACGACCTCCGCGACCGAAACCGGGAGCCGAATGCGGGCCGCGATAGGCGGGGTGAGTTTCCCTCGACGTGAGCAGCGAGATGATCCGGTCGGCCGCCCGCTCCGAGGCGCCCGGGCGGGCGACCTGGTCCCGGAGCGCCGAGAGCTTCTGGGCGGCCTTGGCTCGCTCGAGCGGGTGGTTCAGCCAGGTGAGCGCCTGGCGGGCCATTGGCTCGGAGACGTCGCGCCAGGTGAGGTATTCCGGGAAGAGCTCCCGATCGGCCAGGAGGTTCACCAGGCTGATGAATTTGGCCTGGATGAACGGCCGGGCAATCAGCAGGTCGACCCGCCGGACCTTATAGACCACGACCGACGGCAGGGCATCGACCATCAGTTCCAGGCCGACCGAGCCCGAGACCGACCAGCAGCATTCTGCCAGGCGGATCAACTCGGGGGTGCGGCCCTGGTGGATCTCCAGGTTGGCGGCGAGGGACGGGTGGCGGGCGACGACCTTCTTCGCCAGCTCCCGGTGCTTCTCGCGGAGGCAAGCGATGCCGAAGCGGATGTCGGGCCGTTCCCGGCCGACCCTCTCGGCCGCACGGAGCATGATCGGCAGGTTTCGCTCGATTTCCTGGGTCCGGGAGCCGGGCAGGATGGCGACCATCGGCCCGTCCTTCTCGGCCTCGGCGGCGAGGAATCCGGCGTCGAGGACCCGTTCGGCCAGCTCGTCGAAGTAGGGATGGCCGACGAATTCGGCGCCTGGCACCCCCCGTTCGGCGTACCAGGCCGGCTCGAACGGCAGGCTGCACAGGACGAGGTCCACATAGCGGCGGACCTTTTTCACCCTCCAACCGGCCCAGGCCCAGAGCTGCGGGGGCACGTAGTAAACCACCGGGATCCCCTGCCGCCTGGCCCGCTTGGCCACGAGCCAGTTGAAGCCGGGGTAATCGATCAGGATCACGAGATCCGGCCGATGTTCGCGGAAATAATCCTCGGCCTCCCGAAGCAGCCTGAGGAAGACGTGCAGGTTGAGGAGCACCCGGAGGAACCACATCACCGACAACTCGACCAGCGGATACAGGAGCCTGGCGCCGGCCGCCTCGAGGCGTGGCCCGCCGAAGCCGACGAACTCGGCCCCGGGGATCCGACGGCGGAGGGCCTCGGCCAGGTTGGCGGCATGCAGGTCGCCGCTCGGTTCGCCGGTCGAGAGGAAGATGCGCATGGGATGGGTCCGCGTCCGTGCGAATTCGGAAGCCGGATCCATCCGGTTCCAGGGCGGATCGTAGCCCAACCGGGACGGCCCGGGAAGGCCAATCGACGGGCGTCAGGCCCTACACGGACGTCATCGCCATCGATTACGATACACCCCGGCCATGACCCGACCCGATCCCGGAGGCGAACCCAATGACCGGCCTTCTCCTGGCGTTCGCCCTCCTGATGACGAGTCCACAGGACCGGCCGAAGCCCGATCCCGTGATCCCCGAGGTCTACTACCGGACCTTCTCCCGGTCGCACCCGGTGTTCCGGCGGATCCGGCCCGAGCAGCGGGTCTCCACCCGGACGATCGACTCGGGCGGCCAGGACGAGAAGGACATCCACCGGAGCGAGCCGTTCAACCCGCTCACCGGCCCGTTCTTCATCGAAGGGGCCGAACCGGGTGACGCGATCGCCGTGGAGCTGACCCGGGTCGCCCTGAACCGGGGCTGGGGATGGAGCGCGTGCCGCCTGGGCCTCTTTTCGCTCGCTCCCGAGACCATCGAGGGCCTTTATCCGGCCGAATACAAGGCCGATCTGGTCCGCAAGGGGCGATCGACACTGGTGCCCTGGGACATCGACCTGGAGAAACAGACGGTCCGGCTCCGCGAGCCCAGGTCGGCCGTCCTGGCGATGGAATTCCCGGCCCGGCCGATGCTGGGCTGCATCGGCGTCGCGCCCCCGGGCGACTTCGCCCCCACGTCCGGCCCATCGGGCAGCTACGGGGGCAACCTCGACTACAATAAGATCGGCGAGGGCGCCACGGTTTACCTGCCGGTCTACCATCCCGGCGCCCTGCTTTTCCTGGGCGACGGCCACGCGCTCCAGGCCGATGGCGAGCCGACCGGCACCGGGATCGAGACATCGATGGACGTCGAGTTCCGCGTCCGCATCCTCAAGCAGGCGAAGATCCCGGGGCCACGGGTCGAGACGGCCGACGAGATCATCAGCATCGGATCCCAGCCCGAGTTCGCCAGCGCCTTGGACAACGGGCTCAAGATGGCCACGTCCGACATGGTGGCGTGGCTCCAGGAACGGTACGGACTGGAGCCCTGGGCGGCCCACCTTTTCATCGGCTATCAGGGCAAGTACGACGTAATCACCGTAGCGGGATCCGTCGGCCTACGCCTGCCCAAGGGCCGACTCCCCAAGCCCTGAGCCCGCGGAGCCGCATCATGCAGACCGGCGAGAAGGGGTCGGCCGGGGGGGCCCCGGCGATGCCCGCGCAACCCGCACCTCTCTCGGCGGAGGAACTCCGCAAGATCGACGCCTACTGGCGGGCGTCCAACTACCTGGCGGTCGGCCAGATCTACCTCCTCGACAACCCGCTGCTCAAGGCCCCGTTGCAGCGCCACCACATCAAGCCGCGGTTGCTCGGGCACTGGGGGACCACCCCCGGCCTGAATTTCATCTACGCCCACCTCAACCGGGTCATCCGCAGGGACGACCTGGACATGATCTACATCGCCGGCCCGGGGCATGGCGGGCCGGCCCTGGTGGCCAATGTCTACCTCGAAGGGACCTATAGCGAGGTCTATCCCCAGGTCGGTCGCGACGAGGAGGGCCTGAGGCGCCTCTTCAAGCAATTCAGCTTCCCCGGCGGGATCCCCAGCCATGTCGCCCCGGAGACGCCCGGATCGATCCACGAAGGCGGCGAGTTGGGCTATGCTCTTTCGCACGCCTTCGGGGCCGCCTTCGACAATCCCAGCCTGATCGTCGCCTGCGTGGTCGGCGACGGCGAGGCGGAGACCGGCCCGTTGGCGACTTCCTGGCACTCGAACAAGTACCTCAACCCCGCCCGCGACGGGGCCGTCCTGCCGATTCTGCACCTCAACGGCTACAAGATCGCCAACCCCTGCTTCCTCGCCCGGATCCCGGAGGGGGAACTGAGGAAGCTCCTCGAAGGCTACGGTTACGAGCCGCACTTCGTCTCCGGGCACGAGCCCGTGCCGATGCACCAGGCGATGGCCGGCACGCTCGACGGGGTGATCGCCCGGATCCGCGAGATCCAGGCCGAGGCCCGGGCGGGCGGCCCGGTCCGGCGACCGACCTGGCCGATGATCGTCCTCCGAACCCCCAAGGGTTGGACCTGCCCCGCCACCATCGACGGCAAGAAGTGCGAGGACTACTGGCGGAGCCACCAGGTCCCCATGGGCGACATGGGCACGGAGGAGCACGTCCGCATCCTGGAAGGCTGGATGAAGAGCTACCGGCCCGAGGAGCTCTTCGAAGGCTCGGGCGAGCTCAGGCCGGAGCTGGCCGAACTGGCCCCGCGGGGAGCCCGGCGGATGGGGGCCAATCCGCATGCCAACGGCGGACTCCTGCTCCGCGACCTGAGGATGCCCGACTTCCGGGATTATGCCGTGGAAGTCCCCGCGCCCGGGGCCGTGACGGCCGAGGCCACCCGGGTCCAGGGCACCTTCCTGCGGGACGTGATGAGGATGAACCTGGGACTGCGGAATTTCCGGGTCTTTAGCCCCGACGAGAACAACTCGAATCGGTGGCAGGACATTCTCGAAGTGACCGACCGCTGCTTCCTGGGGGAGATCGGCCCCGAGGACGACCACCTCGCGCCGGATGGCCGGGTGATGGAAGTCCTCAGCGAGCACCAGTGCCAGGGGTGGCTCGAAGGCTACTTGCTGACCGGCCGCCACGGCTTCTACTCGTGCTACGAAGCCTTCATTCACATCGTGGATTCGATGGTGAACCAGCACGCGAAGTGGCTGAAAGTCTGCAATCACATCGACTGGCGACGCCCGATCGCGTCTCTGAATTACCTGCTATCGAGTCATGTCTGGAGGCAGGACCATAACGGATTCAGCCACCAGGATCCCGGCTTCATCGACCATGTCGTGAACAAGAAGGCCGAGATCATCCGGGTGTATCTCCCCCCCGATGCGAACTGCTTGCTGAGCGTCACCGACCATTGCCTTCGGAGCCGTAATTACATCAATGTGGTGGTCGCCGGCAAGCAGCCCTCCCCGCAGTGGCTGACGATGGGCGAGGCGACCAAGCACTGCACGGCTGGGCTCTCGATCTGGGAATGGGCCAGCAGCGACAAGGGGGGAGTGCCCGATGTCGTCATGGCCTGCTGCGGCGACGTCCCCACTCTGGAGACGCTCGCGGCCGTCGATATCCTCCGCCACGAGGTACCCGACCTGAAGGTCCGGGTCGTGAATGTCGTGAACCTGATGAAGCTCCAAGACAACCACGATCATCCTCACGGGCTCTCGAGCCAGGCGTTCGACACAATTTTCACCACCGACACGCCCGTAATCTTCGCGTTCCACGGCTACCCCTGGTTGATCCATCGAATGACCTACCGGCGGACCAATCACGGCAATTTCCATGTCCGCGGGTACAAGGAAGAGGGCACCACGACCACACCCTTCGACATGGCCGTGCTCAACCAGATCGACCGCTTCAGCCTCGTCTCCGACGTGATCGATCGCGTGCCCAGGCTCCGCGAGCGGGCCGCCTACGCCCAGCAGGCGATCCGCGACAAGTTGCTCGACCATAAGCGTTACATCGCCGAGCACGGCGACGACATGCCCGAGATCCGCGATTGGCGATGGGGCGGCCCGTCGCCCGGACGTTCGCGGAAGTCCGACACCGCCGGGGATCAGGCCTGAAATGAGCCCGCCGACTCACCCAGGCGTCCGCATGCGACGCCTCCGACAGAATCCGCAACTCCGGGCCCTGGTCCGCGAGAACCACCTCCGCAAGGAGGACCTCGTCTACCCCCTGTTCATCTACCACGGGAGCGACCTGAGACGGGAAATCCCGTCGATGCCCGGCCAGTACCAGTATTCACTCGACCGGCTGGCCGAGGCGATCGACGAGGTCGTCCGGGCGGGCGTGCCCGGCGTCCTCCTCTTCGGGATCCCCGAGGCCAAGGACGCGACCGGCTCGGCCGCCTCGGACGATGCGGGGGTCGTGCAGCGAGCGGTCCGCCTCATCAAGGCCCGGGCCCCCGACCTGCTCGTGATCACCGACCTCTGCTTCTGCGAATACACCGACCATGGCCATTGCGGGCCGCTCGGAGAGATCGGCGGCCGGGTCGATGTGGATAACGACGCGACCCTGGCGTTGCTCTCCCAGCAGGCGATCAGCCACGCGAGGGCCGGGGCCGACGTGATTGCCCCGTCGGGGATGATGGACGGCATGGTGGCCGCCATCCGATCGGGCCTGGACGGCTCCGGCTTCAGCCACCTCCCGATCCTCTCCTATGCGGCGAAATACGCCAGCGCCTATTACGGCCCCTTCCGCGAGGCGGCCGAGTCCGCCCCCGCGTTCGGTGACCGGCGGTCCTACCAGATGGACCCGGCCAACGGCGACGAGGCGATCCGCGAGGTCGCCATCGACCTGGCCGAAGGGGCCGACATGGTGATGGTGAAGCCCGCGCTCGCCTACCTCGACGTCGCCCGCCGGATCAAGGACGAGTTCGGCGTCCCCCTGGCCGCCTACAACGTCTCGGGCGAGTACGCCATGGTGAAGGCGGCCGCCCTCCGCGGCTGGATCGACGAGCGACGCGTCGTCCTCGAGACGCTGACCGCCTTCAAGCGAGCCGGGATCGATTTCGTCCTCACTTACCATGCCCTTGACGTGGCGAAATGGCTGGATGAATCCTGATATGGAACCGACGACCCCCGCCCTCTCCAAGCCCGATTTCCGCCTGGAACGCAGCCGCGAGGCCGCCGAGGGCCCAGGCCGTCATCCCCGGCAGGGTCCAACAGCCCCGCGAGGGCCTTCGGCGCGGTCGGCGGTGAACCACCGTTCATAGCCGGGGCCCAAGGCGCCCTACCTCTACGACATCGACGATCATCGCTACATCGATTACATCGGGTCGTGGGGCCCGATGATCCTGGGCCACCGGCCGCCGGAGGTGGTGGCGGCCCTTTCTCAGGCCCTCGATACGGGCACCAGCTTCGGCGCGCCGACCGTCCTGGAATCGGAGATCGCAGAGGCCGTGGTCGGTGCCGTCCCGTCGATCGCCAAGGTCCGATTCGTCTCCTCGGGCACTGAAGCGGCGATGTCGGCCGTACGCCTGGCCAGGGGCGCCACCGGGCGGAACAAGATCGTTAAGATGAAGGGCCACTACCATGGCCACGTGGACGCCTTACTCGTCCAGGCCGGTTCAGCGGCGACGACCCTGGGCCAGCCGAACAGCCCCGGGGTACCGCCCGGGGCCGTGGCCGACACGATCCTCGTGCCGTTCAACGATGCGGCCTCGATTGGACGGGCTTTCGCGGAATTCCCCGGCCAGATCGCGGCCGTGTTGCTGGAGCCCGTCGCGGGCAACATGGGTCTCGTGCCCCCCCGGCCAGGCTACTTGGAACGCCTCCGGGAGATCACCGAGAAATCGGGGACCCTGCTGGTTTTCGATGAGGTGATGACGGGGTTCCGAGTTGCTTATGGGGGTGCCCAGGAGCGATTCGGGATCACCCCGGACCTCACCGCCCTCGGGAAGATTGTCGGAGGAGGCCTCCCGGCGGCTGCCTACGGTGCCCCGGCGAACTTGATGGATCACGTGTCCCCGGCGGGGCCGGTCTATCAGGCAGGGACGCTCTCGGGAAACCCTCTGGCGATGGCCGCGGGCCTGGCAACCCTTCGGGTTCTCCGCGAAAATCCCCCCTATGAACGGCTCGAATCCCTCACCTCACGCCTGGAAGAGGGGCTCAATCGGGCTGCGACCGACGCCGGTATAGCTCATGTGGTCCAGAGGGTCGGTAGCATGATCACCCTCTTCTTCCAGGAGGGGCCGGTCTGCGATTACGAGGATGCAAAGCGGAGCGATACCCGGAGGTTTGCGCGCTTCTTCTGGGAGATGATGGCTCGGGGCGTCTATCTACCCTGCAGCCAGTTCGAGGCGGCCTTCGTGTCGTCGAGCCACACCGAGGACGATATCGACGCGACCATCGAGGCCGCCGCCGAGTCGCTCCGGCTCGTCGATTCGTGATCAACGGGGGGCGGGCAAAGGTGTCGGTTCGATCTTCGACGGATCGACGGCGACATGCTTGATCCGTGTTCTCTGATGAGTATAAACCAGGTGGACGATCCCATCGGCCGTCTGGATGATCGCCGGGTACGAGTATTCGCCCGGCTGGTTCTCCAGGACGGGGCCTGCCTGCCATGCGGAACCGTCCCGTGAGATCGCCAGATTCAGGGGCGATCGCCCCGCCGAGGTATGGTTGTAGACCAGGAGGAACCGCCCATCTTCCAACGTCACGGCGTCGATCCCGCTATTCGGGTTCGGCAAGCTGGAGGCGATCGGTTCGGACCAGGTCTGACCCTGGTCCATTGACCAGGCCTGATAGATCGCCTTCTGCTGGCTGCGGCAGAGCATCTGCAGGCGACGATCGGGGTGAATTAGGATGCTCGGCTGGATGATGCCGACCGACTTCCCATCGCCCAAACTCTCGGATTTGGACCAGGTTTTCCCCAGGTCGGACGACCATTCGAAATGCACCTTCCAGCCATCCTGTTCGGTACTAGTTGGGCACAGCAGCCTGTTGTTGGCGAGGAGTACTGGCTTATTCTTGATGGGGCCCAGGATACCCTCGGGCAGCCGGAGCGCCTCGGACCACGATTCGCCCCCGTCTCGGGAGGTCTTCAGCATTCCCCACCACCGACTGGGCGAGGGACCTACCTTGAAAAAAAGCAGCAAGGGACCGTCGGGGGCCTGAAAGAGAACGGGATTCCAGCAAGGATACCGGCGGTTATCGACCACACCGTTGGCCACCTCGACGGGCGAAGACCATCGGTTGCCGGTGCGGCTCGAGAACCAGATCCCCACGTCATCGGCCCCTTCGCGTGACCCACCGAACCAGGCTGCTGCCAGCCCTCGAGGGGTCTCGGCCAGCGTTGCGGCATGGCACGAAGGAAAAGGGGCCTTCTGGTAAACGAACTCCTGAGCAAGGATCGCCGGATCATCGGCCGCGATGGCGGCGAGCCCGGACAGTACGATCGATCCGATTCCCGCGATCATCCCTGGAATCCCGTAGCCAGGCCTGTTGGTTTTGCCGCATGCACACCGCAGGATACGGTGCCCTGCAGGGCCAAGCAAGTGGGCGAATCTAAGATTGGGGGCCCCTCGAACGTCTATCGTAAGGCCAAACCCCTTGGCCTTTGGAATACTTCTACCCCCTGATCCGGCCGCGGAGGGCCAAGCCATGTCGCCGATGGAACTGATCGACTCCATACGGATCGCTGCCCCCTGCCCCGCCTCCTGGGACTCGATGAAGGGTGACGACAGGGTTCGACATTGCACCCATTGCGACAAGGCCGTCTACAATTTCGCGGGAATGACGATGGGGGAAGCAGCCAGCTTGTTGCATAAGCATCAAGGGAAACTCTGCGCCCGGCTCTATCGGCGGAAGGACGGGACGATACTGGATGGTAATTGCCCCGACGGTACCCGGCGTCAAGGCAGAAGCCGGGCCCGCAAAATCGCAGCAGGTGCCTTCATCGCGGGCATTCTGACCCTTTCGGGATCCCTCCTCGCTGGGCGAGTCAGGCCGTCCTGGAACCGAATTCCGCCGATCCCTTCCGGGCCCAATGTTAGCCTACGCGACTGGTCGGATTGGATCCTCTATGCGGTCGGTGCCAAGCAATATCCCCGGTTCATTGTCGGCGTAATTGCCGTTCCAACGCCCCCTGGTGGGTGGGACTGTGGTACCGATATCGAGCCGGGACCTGCTCCGCTGGAAGGTGATCCCGTTTCGGCCGATTCTCTCTGACGCTCACCCGCGGGGGGGATGTCGGGTAAGGGGAAAACCCCTGTCTCGGGGTCAGTGCGACGTATAGATAGATTGTTCCGATCTCTCGCCAAAAATCGCCACGTCGGTGTTGCGGCCACCGGCGATTGGAGGCACAATCCCATGGACTATCAAGTCCTTCGGGGTGGTCGCCGAAACCGGAACTGCTGCCCCGACGATGCTGGATGGATGCCGAGTCGAGGATTCGACGACGGTCGTGCCATGTCTTGAGGCTTCGTCGCCACGAATTTCCGATGGCGCGGGTTCCCTGCGATCCGCCCTAACCTATCGACTTCACACCACAGGAGGCGGTGTTCGATGGCCCTTCCAACGTCGGTTTTGACCCTCTCCGAGCGTCTGGCCCGCCTTTTACCCCGCTACTACAAGGCCAGGGAACGGGCAGGGACCGCAGGCCTCGCCGGCCCGACCGGTTGCGACGCCGAAGCCGATCGCTTCATCCGGCTCGAAAGCCAGGTAACTGTCCTGGCACACCGGGAAGGGGTTGATCTGGGATTTCGACCGGATCCCAACTCGCCCGTCTGTAATATCCCGCTCCGAGCCGTCGCGGATGGGCACAACCTGTTCATCGTCTTTGGGCACGACCCGGACCACGAAGGCCAGGTCAGCCCTGATGAACTCCTGGTCATTCCGATCGGTCCGATCGCTGCCCTCCTGGAGAGTTGCCACGATCGGACGGATACTACCCATTCGACTCCAAGAAGTCGGCTGAATTCCATCCGATCCGATCATTCGATCGCGACATCGACCTGATTTCGCGCGGCGGCGATCCCCCCTTGGGATCGAGATGGGCCCGCTGCACGTGCTTGATCCCGCTGGTCCCGGGCCTACTCCGATGCGAAGCGATATCCGACGCCCTGCTCGGTGGCAATATAACGCGAGCGTGCGGGGGCATCGCCCAACTTCCTCCGTAATCCTGCCACGAAGACCCGAAGGTAATGAGTCTCCTGCGAAGCGTGGGGTCCCCAAACCTCCCGCAGCAGCATCCGATGCGTCATCACCTTGCCCGCATGCTTCATCAAAGTAGTCAGCAGCTTGTATTCCAGGGGCGTAAGTTCAAGCCTCCTGCCCGACATTGTGACCTGCCTGGCCGACAGATCGACCTGTAGGTCGCCGATCTCGACGATGGATGAATCCACCCCCGTTGGCCGAGAGTGCCTCAATGCAGTTCGGATCCGGGCCAGCAACTCGCCCACTCCGAACGGCTTGGTCAGGTAATCGTCAGCACCACTGTCGAGGGCCTGGATCTTCTGCGCCTCGCGGTCTCGAGCCGATAGGATAATGATGGGGGCGGTCAGCCATTCCCTCAAGAGGCGGAGGACTTCTTGACCGTCCAAGTCGGGGAGACCCAAATCGAGGATGACGAGATCGGGCGGATGATGGGCTGCGACCTTCAGGGCCTCCATCCCCGAATCGGCCTCGACCACGCCATAGCCCTCGGCGGTGAGCGAGGCCCTGAGGAAGCGTCGGATGGGGGGTTCGTCGTCGATGACAAGGACCAGGTGGCTACCTTCGGGCACGGTCGTTCTCCCCGAGTCGGCCGCGGTCAGCTCCCGGCCGACTCGACCTCGACCCACGGAGGATTCTTCGGGAGGGGCAATCGTAGGGTAAATTGGACACCGCCGGACGGGCGATTCGCCGCGCTAATGGTGCCGCCGTGGACCTTAGCCACGGCCCGGCAAATTGCCAGTCCGAGGCCGCTGCCCCGGCCGAAGTCGGCGTTAGGGTTGACCCGATAGAATTTCTCGAAGATCCGCTCCTCGGAACCCACCGGCAGGCCGGGGCCGTTGTCGACGAGGTCGACGATCACCATCCGGCCTTCGATCCGGGCCGTGATCCCGATGGCCGTCCGGGCGGGCGTGTAGCGGGCGGCATTTTCCAGCAGGTTCACGAACAACTGCTCCAGTAGCGGGCCGTCCACGAGCAGCAAGGGGAGGTCGCCGGGGATCGCCACCTGAACGCCACGATCGCCGAGTTCCTGTCGGGTGCGGACGATCGCCGAGCCGACGATCTCCTCCAGGATGTTCCATTGCATCCGCCCGTCCGCCACGCCCATCTCCAGCTTCGACATCTGCAGGATATTCTCCAGCAGTCGCGTCAGCCTGGTCGCCTCCTCGGCGATCGTCTCCAGCAGTTGGCGGCGGGTCGGCCCGTCGATCGAATCGCTCTGAAGTAGGCCACTGCTCGCGCCGGCGATGGCGGCGAGCGGGGTCCGCAAGTCGTGGGAAACCCCGCTCAACAAGGCGCTGCGGACCTGCTCGGTCTGGGCCTGCACCAGGGCCTCGGATGCTGCAAGCGACATCCGGTCGCGTTCGATGGCCAGGGCGAGCAAGCTAGCGCAGGCCTCTAGCATGCGCCTCTGGTCAGGTTCCAGGAGCCGCCTGGGGGGCTCGGCCTTCACGGCGAGCGCGCCGACGGTCTGCTGTGAGGCGGTCAATGGGAGGAATAGGGCGATGGCGTTAGGTAGGGTGTCGGTGCCGGGTCCGGCCATCTGGTCGTGCTCGATCACCCAGCGGGCGGTCGGGTCGCTGACGGGGTGGTCGGCGATGGGCGTTCCCCGTCCGTAAGCGACTTCGGGGGCGGATCCGGGGCCCCCGAGGTAGACCGCCACCTCGCCACCGGTCAACTCGGCGACCTTACGGGCCGCCGCCGCGGCGAGGAACGACGCACCGGAAATCGAGCCGAGTTGCTTCCCCAGTTCGTAGAGGGCCGTAATTCGCCGTTCGCGGAACTTGCCGCTCTGGACCTGGGCCATAAATCGCGAGGTGAGGGTGCTGATCATGAGCGCGATGGCAAGCATCACGCCGAAAGTTACGACATATTCGGAGTCGGCCACGGCGAAGGTGAACCGCGGCGGGACGAAGCCGTAGTCGAAGATCAGCACGGCGACGATGCTCGAAAGGACGGCGGGGCCGCGTCCGCAGAGGGCCGCCACGAATGCTACGGCGGCGAGGAAGACCATCGCGACGTTTGCCTCGCGTAGGCCGATCCGATCGACTAGAGTCGCAGCGAGAGTCCCCACCGCTAGGATCGCGGCGCCCCGGAGGTAGGGGATGCTATCGACGGGTACGGCGAGAGATTGGGGCCTGGCCCTCCGGGACGGTTCGCCCTCGCCGCGGATGACATAAACGTCGATGTCGCCGCTGCGTTCGATCAGGTCGTCCACCACCGATCCCACGGCGAGCCGCTTCCAGCGGGACTGTTCGGTCTTGCCGACGAGGATCTTGGTGACATTTCGGGCGCGGGCGTAGTCGAGCACGGCCGAAGCGACTCCCTCCCCCGAGAGCGTGACGACCTCCGCGCCGAGTCGTTCCGCGAGGCGGTAGTGATCGGCCATCCTCGCCCGGATCTCCGGATTGGCGGCCATCCCCACCTTCTCCACGGCCGCGGCGATCCAGGGAGCATCGAAGGCCCTCGCCATCCTCTTGGCGGTGCGGATCACCCTCGCCGTGGACGGGCTGGGGCCGACGCAGACGAGCAGCCGGTCCGCGGTCGCCCAGGGAGCGGACACCGACCGTTGCCGGCGTTCCGACTCCACGTCGGTCTGGACCCGGCGGGCCGCCTGCCGGAGCGAGAATTCCCGCAAGGCCGAGAGGTTCGCCTTCTGGAAGAACCCGGACAGGGCCCGCTCGGCCTGCTCGGTGACGTAGACCTTGCCCGCCCGCAGTCGTTCGATCAACTCCTCGGGCGTGATGTCCACCAGTTCCAGGTCGTCGGCCCTCTCGAAGACCTGGTCCGGCACGGTCTCGCGGACCGTGACGCCGGTGATGCCCCCGATGACGTCGTTGAGGCTTTCGAGGTGCTGAACGTTCAGAGTCGTCCAGACGTGGATCCCGGCCTCCAGCAATTCTTCGACATCTTGCCAGCGTTTCGTATGGCGGCAGCTGAGATCATTGGTATGGGCCAACTCGTCCACGAGGATCAAGATCGGCTTCCGGGCCAGCGCCGCATCCACGTCGAACTCGCGGAGCGTCACCCCGCGATGCTCGACAACCCGGGTAGGGAGGATTTCGAGTCCCTCGAGGAGTGCCAGCGTTTCGGCCCGGCCATGCGGCTCGACGTACCCGACGACAACTTCCTTCCCCGAGGCCGCAACCCGCCTGGCCGCTTCGAGCATGGCGTAGGTCTTTCCGACGCCGGCCGCATACCCGAAGAAGATCTTGAGGTTCCCCCGGCCCCGTCGCGGATCATCGGCCTGGACTCGCCTCAGCAATGCGTCGGGGTCAGGTCTACCATCATTCATGGCCGTCGAGTCGCCTCGTCGAGCTCCAGGTTGAGCAAGAGGACGTTCACGCGAGGCTCGCCCAGCAGGCCGAACTGCCTGCCCTCTGTCTGGCGGGCGATGAGCCTCCGCACCTCATCTTCCGAGATACCTCGGACCTTCGCCACCCGGGGGGCCTGTGCCACGGCGGCCGAAGGGCTGATGTGCGGGTCGAGCCCGCTCCCCGAGGTCGTGACCAGGTCGATCGGCACCACGCCGATCCCGGGATCGACTTCCTTCAAGGCGGCCAACCTGGCTCCCACGTTCTCGACGAGCGCCGGATTCAAAGGGCCCAGGTTAGACCCTCCCGACGAAGCCGCATTGTAAGGTACGGGCGTCGTGGCCGAAGGACGGCCCCAGAAATACCCCGAACCAGCATAGGCCTGGCCGATCAGGGTCGAGCCGACCACCTTGCCGTCCCGGACGGCCAGGCTACCGTTCGCCTGCCTGGGGAAGATCAGTTGGGCCAACCCGGTCACGGCGAGCGGGTAGACCACGCCCGTCAGAAGGGTCATGAACACGAGCATACGGAGTGACGTAAGGAATACCGATTTCATGGGAATCGTCCCCGAGTGGATCCACCCTCGTCAGGCGATGCCGATCGCCGAGAGCAGAATGTCGATCGCCTTGATCCCGATGAATGGCACGATGAGCCCGCCCAGGCCGTAGACGAGCAGGTTGTCCCGGAGCAGTTGGGCCGCACCGACCGGCCGATATCGCACGCCCTTTAGCGCCAACGGGACCAGGGCGATGATGATCAGGGCGTTGAAGATCACCGCCGACAGGATGGCACCGGCCGGGGAGGAGAGTCGCATCACGTCCAGCGACCCGAGCACGGGGTAGGTCGAGGCGAATGCGGCCGGGAGGATCGCGAAGTACTTGGCCACGTCGTTGGCGATACTGAAAGTCGTCAAGGCTCCTCGCGTCATCAGCAACTGCTTGCCGATGTTGACCACCTCGATAAGCTTGGTGGGGTTGGAGTCAAGATCCACCATGTTCCCGGCTTCCTTGGCCGCCTGCGTGCCGGTGTTCATGGCGACGGCCACATCGGCCTGGGCCAGGGCCGGGGCGTCATTGGTGCCGTCGCCGGTCATCGCCACCAGGCGGCCTCCCTTCTGATAGTCCCGGATCAGCGTGAGCTTTGCCTCGGGGGTCGCTTCGGCAAGGTAGTCATCGACGCCCGCCTCGGCGGCGATGGCGGCGGCGGTCAGCGGGTTGTCGCCCGTGACCATGACCGTCTTGATCCCCATCTGCCGCAGTTCGGAGAATCGCTCCTTGATCCCGCCCTTCACGATATCTTTGAGCTCGATCACCCCGAGGGCGACGGCGTCGAGGCTCACGACCAGCGGCGTCCCGCCTTCGCGGGAGATCGACCGGACCCGCTCTCGGATTACGTCGGGCATCACCCCGCCCAGGGCCGAGATGTGCTTCTCGACGGCGTCCGCAGCCCCCTTCCGAATAGCCTTCCCCTCGAGGTCCACGCCGCTCATCCGCGTCTGCGCCGTGAACGGTATGAAGTCGTGGCGGGCCCCGAGCAGGTCGTGGCCGCGGAGATCGAAACGGTTCTTGGCGAGGACCGCGATGCTGCGACCCTCCGGCGTCTCGTCGGCGATCGAAGCGAACTGCGCCGCCTCGGCCAACTCCCGTTCCTCCACGCCTTCCGCGGGGTGGAACGCCGCGGCCTGGCGGTTGCCCAGCGTGATCGTACCGGTCTTGTCCAGGAGCAGGACGTCGACATCCCCGGCCGCCTCGACGGCCCGGCCCGACATGGCTATCACATTCGCCCGACTCAGGCGGTTCATGCCGGCGATCCCGATCGCCGAGAGCAGGGCACCGATCGTCGTCGGTGCCAGGCACACGAACAGCGCGACCAGCACTGTAATCGTGATCGCGCCCCCCTGGCCCGACGCCTCGACGCTGTATTGCGAGAACGGCAAGAGCGTGGCGACGACCAGCAGGAACACGAGGGTGAGCGCGGCCAGCAGGATCGCGAGGGCGATCTCATTGGGTGTCTTCTGCCTCCTGGCCCCCTCGACCATCGCGATCATCCGGTCGAGGAAGCTCTGGCCCGGCTGGGCCGTCACGCGGATCACCAGCCAGTCCGAGATCACTTTGGTGCCGCCGGTAACGGCACTTCGGTCGCCGCCGCTCTCGCGGACCACCGGGGCGCTCTCGCCGGTGATGGCGCTCTCATCGACCGAGGCCGCACCTTCGACGACCTCGCCGTCGGCCGGGATGACTCCGCCGGCCTTGACGATCACGAAGTCGTCCACCCTCAGGTCCGACGCGAGTACTTCTTCGAAGCTCGTTTTCAGGGCCGGGTCCGCGAGACGCCTTGCGACGACCTGGGTTCGGGACTTGCGCAGGCTATCCGCCTGCGCCTTGCCGTGCCCCTCGGCAATCGCCTCGGCGAAGTTGGCGAAAAGAACCGTGAACCAAAGCCAGATCGAGACCCCGAGAATGAACCCGGGCGACTCCTCCGAGGGTGCGACGAGCGACCGGAACCAGATCACGGTCGTGAGGATGCTGCCGAGGTAGACGGCGAACATCACGGGGTTCTTGAGCTGTGTTCGGGGGTCGAGCTTACGGAACGATTGCAGGATCGCCCTCAAGACGACATGTGTGTCGAAGGTCCCCGCATGAGTACGCGCACCCATAGCCTTAAAGCTCCCCCGCCTGCGAAGGCAGCATGAGGTGTTCGACGATCGGCCCGAGCGCCAGCGACGGGAAGAAGGAGAGCGCCCCAACGACCACGACCACCGCGACAAGCAGGATCATGAAGAGCGGTGTATGGGTCGGCAGCGTACCCGGCCCGGGCGGTATCCGCTTCTTCGAGGCGAGCGACCCGGCGATCGCCAGAATGGGGATCATCACGCCGAAGCGGCCGATGAGCATCGCCAGCCCCAACATCCCATTGTAGAAAGGGGTATTCGCCCCCAGGCCCGCGAACGCACTGCCGTTGTTGTTCGACGCGGACGAATAGGCGTAGAGGATCTCGCTGAACCCGTGCGGCCCGGGGTTGGCGATCGTTGCCTTCCCCGACGGTAAGACCACGGACACGGCAGTGCCGACGAGCACCATCGCGCAGGGCAGCAGGATCACCAGGGAGGCCATCTTCATCTCGAAGGCACCGACCTTCTTGCCCAGGTACTCGGGCGTCCTCCCCACCATGAGCCCGGCCAGGAATACCGCGACCAGGGCGAAAGCCAGCATGCCGTAAAGGCCCGAGCCGACGCCGCCGAAGATCACCTCGCCCAGTTGCATGAGCCACATCGGCACCAGCCCGCCCAAAGGGGTGAACGAGTCGTGCATCGCGTTAACCGCGCCGCACGACGCCGACGTCGTCACCGTTGCGAATAGGGACGTCGCAGCAATGCCGAACCGGACTTCTTTGCCCTCCATGTTGCCCGCGACGGACTGGTCCGCTCCCATCCCCGCCAGGGCCGGGTTGCCCTGGGACTCCGAAGCGAGGGCCAGAGCCAGCATGACCAGGAAGATCAGGGTCATGCATCCGAGCACGGCCCAGCCCTGGCGACGATCGCCCACCATCTCGCCGAATGTAAGGCAGAGCGCCGCGGGGATCAGGAGGATCGCCAGGATTTGCAGGAAGTCGGAAAGAGGCGTCGGGTTTTCAAAAGGGTGTGCCGAGTTGGCGTTGAAGAAGCCCCCCCCGTTGGTTCCCAGGTGCTTGATCGCCACCTGAGAAGCCGCTGGGCCGACCGCAATAAGCTGCGTCGTCACCTCCTGCCCTTGGGCGTCGACACCGGGCTCCAGGAGCGGGACCTCGTGATATGGCGAGAAGGTTTGGACCACTCCCTGCGACACGAGCACCAGGGCCAACACGACCGACAAGGGCATGAGCACATAGACAATGCCGCGGGTCAGGTCGACCCAGAAGTTCCCGATCGTGACCGCATTCATCCTCGTGAAGCCCCGGATCAGGGCCACGAGGACGGCCATCGCCGTGGATGCGGACAGGAAGTTCTGGACGGCCAGGGCGGCCATTTGGGTCAGGTAGCTCATCGTCGATTCGCCACCGTATCCCTGCCAGTTGGTGTTGGTTACGAAGCTCACGGCGGTGTTGAAGGACGAGTCGGGCGAGACGGCGGGGAAACCCTGCGGGTTGAGCGGCAGAAGCCCCTGGGCTCGCTGAAGGGCATAGACAAGCAGGCATCCCATCAGATTGAAAGCCAACACGGCGGCCGCATAGGCGCGCCATCCCATCTCCGCGGCCGGATCGATCCGGCAAGCCCGGTAGAACAGACTCTCCAGGGGCCGCAGGAAGCCCCCGAGCCTGGGGATATTCCCCTCGTAAATCCTGGCCATGTACAGCCCAAGTGGGCGGACCACCACCCCGAGGACGGTCAGGAACAACCCAATCTCGAGGAAACCATGCGTCGTCATGAAAACCACTCCGGCTTGAGCAGGGCGACGAGCAGGTAGCCGGCCAGGAAGACGGCCATGCCGGAGGCCATGATTTGTGTCCACTGCATCTTCAACCATCTCCTCGAAGTGAATCGAGCAGGCGTAGCGCCAGGCCGCACCCACCGAAAAACGCCGCCAGCGCCATGATCCATGCGATGTCCATGAACGATCCCCGAGAACAGGTGCCCCTGGGGACTATTGAAACGCGCTCCGCCTCAACGGGGCGCCAAAGTTCGGGGGGTGGGTGTTAAGATTCCGTCAAGGTTATGGAGAATACCCCCTCTCGCATGCCGCGCATGAGCCGCCAGACGACAAGAATTGCAATCAATGAATTTCTAGGTTTATACAATTTAAAGAAAAACAAAATTGATAAAAATCGATTTGTAAGTTGATTGTATTATTAAGTAAATCGCCCGCCCGATTTCCGTCTGCCGTCCCCTGAATTGAACATGAGTAACCGAGACCCCCAGCATGGCCCGTAGCCAGCCCGTCCTTGGCGATCGCTACTACGAGTTGAGCGTGGTGGCGGAAGCGGCCGATCGAGCCGAGGCCGTCGAGGATGCGTTGCTGGAGGCGGGTTGACTCGACGTGTCCGCCATCGTCCAGCATGGTTTGCCCTACATACAATTTACCGGGTAGGCCCAGAACTTCGTAACGGTTCATGCTCCGGAGGGGATGAGCCAAGGCGACGTCTCGCCTGAGCGGTCCGCCTCGATGGCCCGTACGAGGGAATCGAGCAGGTCGCGGCCCCGGCGGCGGCGCGATTCAATCGTCGTCAAGAGCCGCTCGACCAGGCGCGAGCCGGCCTCCGAGTCGGTCCCGAAGCTGGTCTTCCGCCAGCAGACCGCGTGGCGCAACGCCTGCTCGGCCGCGTTGTTCATCGGCTCCACGGCCTCCACCTTCGCGAACGTCCAGAGCGACGGCTCGATATTGAGGATCTCCGGCAGTTTGCCGCCGCCTTCGGCGACCCGCACGCCGCGCCCCACTCCATCAGCGATCGCACCTCGCGGCGCAGCCAGGAGACCGTCTTCGTCGCGAACGTCCGGCACGATCGCGTACCGCCGCGGACCTTCGACCAGCCGTCAAAGAGGATGGCCGCGGCCATCAGCAGGTCCTCGCCGATCCCCGGGCCGGCGTCGCCGCGGTCGATCATCGCCCGGAAGTCGCGGCGTAGGTGGGCCTAGCATGCCTGCCGGCCGTCGGCCGGCAGGTGGACGTAGGCCGCGTACCGATCGGAAGTCACCACCCCGGGCGGCGACATTCCTCGAATCATGCTCGGCGCGGAGGACGCCGGTCAAGCTCTGGCCCGTGAACGGCTACCGAACTTCTATGACGCGTTAGATAGTGCCGTGTTTGAGAATGGGCAAGTTGGGGCTGGGTCGTCAAATGGTGTCGCTAATGACAACACCCCTTCGGTTCCATGAGCGTGTAACTACTGCTTACACTCTTCGCTATCCCCGATGATCCCTAGCAACTACTCCCGGACCTCGGGGGGGAGTGCGGCCAGGCCGCGATCTGGCGGGCCAGGTCCGGGTCGTCGATCTCAAACGGCTTGCACTAACCGGTGGCATTTGTAGCACCCGTCGGCCGCGAGGGATCGCCTCCCGCCGCGTCCTGGCGGGTTACGGAATGCGACCGTCCCTGGCTTTCTGCCTGGCAAGGCTCGTCACAACCCTTTGGTTTTCCAGGTTTTCGGCGTCCCATGCTTCTTGCTGTCGAGTCCTGTCGTAGCGGAGGGGGTGGGATTCGAACCCACGGAAGGTTTGACCCTTCAGCGGTTTTCAAGACCGCCCCGATCGACCACTCCGGCACCCCTCCATTCTCGGGCCGCCCCGCATAGCGCCGGCCAGATGGGCCGTCGGCATCGGTTTGCCCCGATTTCCCCTTCAACTTATCGAGGCATGCCCTCGCCGGCCAGATCCTCCCGACTGAATCCGGCAGGCTTTGGTTCTTGCGACCCTCATCCGCACGGCCGTCCGATCCCGCGTATCCCGCCTGGACGCATCGGTCCCAGGTTAACTGGCCTTGAGCGAAAATCCTGGCTCTGATAGGTTCCCGACGCGTTCCCGAAAAGGACTTGTGGGCGGCGCGGAAATGCAACGGCAGGAGGCCACAACATGAATCGCCGCGCGGCTTTGTGGGCGTCGCTCCTGCTAGGTGGATGGCTGCCGGGTCGGCTTGTTTCGGGCCAGCAGGCCGTTCCCCGGGTCCGAGATGATCGCGGCAAGGCACCTCGGACGCCCCGCCGCGACGAGGAAGCTCAACCTGAGATCACCGACAATCCCGGTGCCGACGATCAGCCGACCGATTTCCCGGGCCAGCCTGGGTTCCAGTGGCGAACGTTCGGTATCGAGAAGTACACCCGAATTTCCCAGGGGCAGAACACCAATCCCCAGGATGCCATCGTCGAGTGGATCTTCAGGCGAACCGGCTCCGCCATATGGCATGGGGACAAGCCCGCGGTCCTGTCCGCCAGCCGGGGGCGGATTCTGGCCTATCATGATGCCCGAACCCTCGATCAGGTCGAGGAGGTCATCGAGCGATTCACCAACTCGGTGGCCGACCTGCTCTCGCTCCGCGTCCGTATTGTGGCTGCGGCCGACCCGAAATGGCGGTATGTCATCTATTCCCGACTGACGCCCCTGGACGGCGGCCCGGCCGGCCAGCAGATCTGGACTGCCAAGTTCGAAGATGCGGCGATGGCCCTTACCCAGATGAGCACGACCCAGGGGTTCCGCCTGCTCGCGGAGCGGGAGTTCAAGGTTGTCAATGGGCAGACATTGACGATGAGCGCCCTGATGAACAAGGACTACGCCGCGAACCTTCAAAGGGCCAGCGCCACCGGCCTTGGCTACCAGACGGGGACCAAGCAGGTTTCCGAAGGCGTCGCCATCCGGCTGAGCCCACTCCTGAACTTCGAGGGAGACCAGGTCGAACTCGCCCTGGACCTTCGGGCCGACGTGATCCGCAAGATGCACGCGACCAAGGTGATCGCCCCCCGCGAGGTCGGCAGCAATGAAATGAGCATCGACGTACCCGAGATTGCCGAAACGCGGCTCAATCAAACGGTTCCCGACTGGCCAATCGATAGGACCTTGATCATCTCCGCCGGCATCCTCCCGGGTATCCTTCAGGACAAGAGCGGCGTGATGAGCCGCCTGCAGAGTTGGAACCCGGGTGTAACGGAGTTGGTCGTGTTCCTCGAGGCGAGCGTGGCCTCGACGGCGCCGGCCGCGAAAGCGTCGAATGCACGGCCCAAGGCGGCCGGGGCGGCCTCGGACCGCGGGGCTGACCGCGACCGGATCCGCATCGACGACCTGGATGATGGCCCGATTTCCTCCCGCAATCGCGGCCGTCCCCGATAGCGAGGGGGCCGAGCGAGGGTCCCCTCGCCGGAGTGGATGCGGGCCGTGTATAAACGTGGTGAACCGGGAATTTAAGCCGCTGCGCCATCGAGACCGGCAGTTCATGGCATCCTCGCCCGACTCCGCCAGGGCACCCAGTCAATCCCCCGTCCCCCCGACGGGCGCTCTGTTTGCGATGATCGTACTCTTCAGCATGAATTTGCTGAACTACGTCGATCGCTACGTTTTCTACGCCGTCGGGGAGGAGATTTCGAAGGATCTGGGCTTCGACGACCTGCAATTCGGATATCTCAGCAGTTCGTTCATGGTGGTCTACACCGCCGTTTCCCCGGTGGTCGGCTACCTGGGCGACCGTTGGAGCCGAAAGCGATTGCTGGCGTTCGGCGTGGGACTCTGGAGCTTTGCGACAGTCGGAACCGCTTTCGCCGGGCTACTCACGGGCCGGAACTTCTCCGAAATGTTCTTTTGGCGGGCCTTGCTCGGCGTGGGCGAGGCTAGCTACGGTATCCTGGCCCCGACACTCCTGGCCGACCTCTTCCAGCCACGGACGAGGGCCAGGGTAGTCGGCCTGTTTTATCTGGCACTCCCGATGGGCGGGGCGATCGGTTACGCACTCGGTGGAATCATCGGTCATCAGTTCGGTTGGCGATCGGCCTTCCTGATCGTCGGGTTTCCCGGCCTCATCGCTTCCATCTCAGCCTTGTTCATCCGCGACCCTGGGCGGGGCGCTTCCGAAGGCGAGGCGGACGCCAGGACCGATCGGTCCGGGGTGATCGACTATCTCGACTGCTTCCGAAATCGGACGTTCGTGTTCAATACGGCAGGGTTGGCGGCGGTCACCTTCACAACAGGAGTTTATGCAGTCTATGGGGCGAAATTCTTCCAGCGGGTCCATGGACTGGGGCTCCACCAGGCCGGGATTCGAATCTCAATCACAACCCTGGCGGCCGGTTTGCTGGGCATCCTCCTAGGGATCTGGCTGCCCGATTTCCTCCGAAAGTTCACCCCGAGTGCCTATTTGCTCTGGGCGGCCCTGGCCTGCATGCTCTCCGCCCCGCTGGGGATGTTGGGCCTGCTCGCCAGGGATACCAACGTTGCGCTGATCCTCCTCTTCGGAGCGATTGTCCTGCTCGCTTCGGTCCTCGGCCCGTGCAATGCTGTGACCGCCGACGTGGTACCCGCTCGACGGCGGGCGGCCGGCTACGCCCTGAGCATCTTCTTGTTGCACCTTTTTGGAGACATCGCCTCCCCGCCCTTGATCGGCTGGGTTTCGATACGGTTCGGGAGCGAACCCCTGGTCCGTTCGCGAATGGGCCGATGGCTGGCCGAAAACGGCCACGGGGCGATCCAGGCCGCCGATGGCACCCTCACGAACCTCACGGTCGGCATGCTGATGCTCGTGCCGATGCTGGCGCTCGGCGGCCTTTTCTTCTGGATCGGCTCGCGGTCGCTCCCTTCGGATCTGGTTGGGACTAAAGTCCCGGGCAACAAGCCGATCCACTGAGCCCCATGCGGCGAGTCGAACCCCAAGGGATCAGGAAGCGGTTGCCTGGAGCCTTCGATCGAGGGCCTGAAGGCTACGCTCCAGGATCGCCTCGGGCGTGCTGTCGGCCTGAATCGTGAGCAGGCGGGCACTCGCTTCGTAATAATCCGCGAGCGGCTTCGTGGCGGCCTCGTAAGCTTCCATGCGCACCCGGATCGCATCCGGGAGGTCATCGGCCCGCTGGATCAACTCGCCCCCGCATCCGTCGCAGACACCCTCGACCCGAGGCGGGCGGGACTGGGTATGGTACACCGCCTTGCAACCCCGACACGTTCTTCTCCCGCTCAATCGGCCTACGATCTCGCCGATCGGCAAGTCGTAGTTGAGCACCGCGTCGAGCGCAAGCCCCTGGGCCGCCAGCATCGTATCCAGGGCCTCGGCCTGGGCTACGGTCCTGGGGAATCCGTCGAGCAGGAACCCGCCGCGGCACCTCAGGCATCCCGATCGTTCGGCCACCATCTCGACCACAAGCCCGTCCGAAACGAGTTCGCCACGCCGCATCGCCTCGAGGGCACTCGAGAGGGCCGGGCTCGGTTTCTCCTGGCAGGCGGCCGCGCGGAAGACGTCGCCGGTCGAAAGGTGGCAGGTGCCGAGCGCCTCGCCGAGTAACTCCGCCTGGGTTCCCTTGCCGACCCCCGGCGGCCCCAGCAAGACCAACCGATACGGGTGCGGGCGCTCCGGTGGCGGTGACTTGCAATCCGCATCGCCGCCGCGGAACCAGGCCATCCGATCGTTTTGCATTTTCCATCCCCTCTTCGAATCGGGGCGCGGCGCTTCGCCGCGCCATCCCTTCGAATAGACCGGGCGCCGGCGGGTGGGGAAAGGGCCGAGTCGGCTTACTCGGGGCCGCTCTCGCCAAGGATTACGGAGACTTGTTGCTTCCGACCGCCCCGCACAATATCCAGCGTGACGGCCGTACCGGGCGGGCGTGATTCGACCTCCGTGAGCAGTTCCTCGAAGCCCCGGACCGCCTTGCCGTCGATCGCCACGAGGATATCGGCGTCAATCCGCCTGCGGACCGTGAACCGATCGACCCGTTCATAACGCAGCCGGGCCGGTCGCAGCCCGGCCCGGCTGGCCGGGCCGTCCTCGGCCAGGTCGATGAGGATGAGGCCCTCGTCGGTCTTGAGGCATCGGCTGATCCCGATGTCCGCCCGGACGACGAAACCCCGCTCCACTAATTGCGGGAGGATCCGCCGAATCGCCGAGATCGGCACGGCGAACCCGATTCCGGCCGACTGGCCTACCTGGCTGATGATCGCCGTGTTCATGCCGATGACCTCGCCGCGGGTGTTCAGGAGCGGGCCCCCCGAGTTCCCCGGGTTAATCGCGGCATCGGTCTGGATGATCCCCTTGATCGTCCTCCGGTTCCTGGCCTTGATGGACCGGTCCAGCGCGCTGATGATCCCGGTGGTGAGCGTCCTCTCGAGGCCGAACGGATTGCCGACCGCCAGGACCTTTGCCCGACGAGTAGCCGCGACGAATCGCCCAGTTTCAAGGGGTCGAGCCCGCCGGGGGCGACTGGATTCGACCACCGCGAGGTCGGTCGATGGGTCGGTGCCGATCACCTCCGCCGGCCCTGTCGTCCCATCGTAATAGGTGACCTGAACTTCCCTCGCGTTCTCGACGACATGGTAGTTGGTCAGGATATGCCCCTGATCGTCGATCAGGAATCCGGACCCCGAGCCGCCGGCGACAGGGTCATCGAAGAAGCCCGCCGCCACCGAGGAAACGGTGATATTCACCACCCCCCGATTGCACCCGGCGTAGACGCGTATATTCACCTGCTCATCGGCATCAACGGCAGCCAGGGCGTCGCTCGGTATCGCCGGCGATTCGGCGACGGGCCCCCGTCGTTGGTCTTGCCCGCCACGAGCCCCCGAAGCCGTGCGGCTGCCGATCCACCAACCGGCCAGGCCGAAGCAAACGGCCACCAGGCCGGCGACTGCGGGGTGTCCGAACTTTCCGTTTCGCATCGTCCCCTATTCCCCCCGGTTCGACCGAATCGCATCGCCCGGGGAGCCGCGAAAAGGTCGGGACGGTTGCGAAGTCTGGATTTGCCGTCGTTTATCTTAGCGACTATTATACCCATGGGCCAAGACGGCCGAGGGGGTGCAGCGATGCGTGTGACCGTTTATCTATGCGGGCGGGTCGTGCGTGATCGTCATGGCAGTATCCACCGATTCATGGTCGAACGACTCGCGAGGCAGTCGGAGACGGATCGCGTCCTGGCGGTGATCGACGCCCCGCCTGGCAGCAGCATCCGCTGGGAGCCGGACCAGCATGGATTCGAGTCTCTCCATGTTCCGAGGGGACGCGGTTTCTGGGAACGCTGGTTCGCCCGCAAGCACAGCATCCCCGTGAAATACCTGATCCAGGAGGCCAGGAACGGCTACCTGGGCCTTTGCCTTGTCGAATATAGGCCGGTGGTCTCCGAGGGCGTTTCGTTACAATCCTGAATCGTACACCCGCCAGGACCCGTCCACTCCCCGGAGACACCGAGACCTTTCGATGCCCAGACAGGTACTCGGGCCGGAGATATCGTCCGGGGAGGTCGAGAACCATGGCCCAAACTCCACCTCGACGGGACTGGACCATCCGGTCGCCGGGACGGCCCTATGAAGCTCCCATTCCGGCTCGCTCACCGCGAGGATCGCCCAGGACGAGCGGGGAATGGCTTCGAGGGCAACGCACTTCCCAACTCCTCGCGGTTCCAGGCGGCATCGCCACAGGATGACCCACTCCCTCGATCGATCCGCTCGGTTTGCCCCATACCAGGGAGGACAATCCCGGGGCTTCGGTGTTCCGCCTCAGGTGGTGAGCCGAGGCTGGCGACTGAAGGGCTCGAGATGGAACTGGGCGGGAATTCTCGTGGATGTGATCACAGGGTCGGCGCGTTTCGGTCGCCTCGAATGGGTGCGAGAGTCCCACCCGGACTCTCGCCCCTCGCCGGGTCGGGGATTGGCTTGGGTGCGGCCCGCCGTTAGCTTGGAACAGGAAGCGAGATCCCTCGCGGGATCGCATGACTTGGCCCCCACCTGATCGACAGGACGGAGGCCAGGTGGGGCCTGGGCCGATCGCCCGGGCCACGTGGCATGCCGGAAGCGGGTCGCCCGAGGGCCGAGTTATGGTCGCCCCCACCACGACCGAAGCGTTCCTGAACTTGGTCAAGCAGAGCGGCCTCGTCGAGCTGCCCCGGCTCCAGGAGTATCTCAAGGAACGCCTCGAATCGGGCGGGATTCCCGCGTCGGCCCGACGGATCGCTCAGGACATGCTGAGCGATGGCCTGCTGACCAAGTTCCAGGCCGAGCAGATCCTGATGGGCCACTATCGGAAATTCGAGGTGGCCGGCAAATACCGCCTCATGGACCGTGTCGGCGAAGGCGGGGCTGCGGCCGTCTACCTTTGCGAGCACCTCATCCTGAAACGGCCGGTTGCCCTCAAGATTCTGCCATCGTGGAAGACCAAAAGCCCGGAAATCGTGTCGCGATTCCTCCGCGAAGCCCGGGCCGCCGCACGGGTGGACCACCCAAATATCGTGAGGGTTCACGACGTCGAAGCATCCGATCAGAACTACTTCCTGGTGACGGAATTCGTCGACGGGCCCAACCTGGAAGCCCTCGTGGAAGCGACCGGGCCGCTTTCGCCGGCCCGGGCCGCCCGGTACATTCACGATGCGGCCCTGGCCCTCCAGCATGCCCATGAGGTCGGGATTGTCCATCGCGACGTCAAACCGAGTAACTTGCTCGTTGACCAGTTGGGGCACGTCAAGCTACTCGATCTGGGCCTGGTGAAGCTCACGCAATCCGATGACGGCCTCACACAGGCACTTGAGGGGAAGGCGGTCCTGGGCACGATCGACTTTCAGGCGCCCGAGCAGGCCGTCGATAGCAGCGATGTCGACATCCGGGCCGATATCTACAGCCTCGGAGCCTCGTTCTTCTTCCTGCTCACCGGCCAGGTCGTTTTCCCGGAAGGGACGGTCGCCCAGAAGCTGTCCTGGCACCAGCGGCGAACGCCCCCGCCCCTCCGCGAAATCCGCCCCGATATCCCGGAGAGAATGGCCCGGATCGTTGCCCGGATGCTCGCCAAGGATCCGAGGGGGAGGTTTCAGGAACCTCGACAGATTGCCGAGGCCCTCGAACCGTGGGCTCGGGAGCCCGCGCAGTCGCTGGAAGAATACGAGCTGCCGAAGCTGAGCCGAGCTTCTCGAACGTTCCTTGCGAACTGGGCGAGCCGGGGCAAATCCGCGACGACGCCAGGCCTCGTCCCCGCACGTCGGCCGACGCCGCAGCAAATCCCGGTTTCGGATCGACCTTCGAAGCAGCCGTCGCCCCGCTCACCCCGTAGCCGTTGGCCGGCGGGTACCGCCGTACTGGGGATCGGCTTGTTCGTCGCCGGTTTCACTCTCGCATCCTGGCTAGCCCGTCGGGGTGAGCAGGTAGAGCCGGTAACCATCGCTCCGAACGCCGTGATCCCGACCTCCTGGAGTCAGCAAGACGAGCCGAGATCGTCGGGTGAAACTGCGCAGGCCCCCATCGATCCCGAGGCTGAATCGGTATCGGATGGGGAGATACGGGGCGACACCGCGGCGACCGTGGCGATACGCCTGATCTCGGCAGGACGGGCCCCGAGGCCCCTACCCTCCGTGCAGGCGGCGCTCGATCGTGCAGGGACCGGCGATCGGATCGAGGTCCAGGGCACCCTCTTGCGCGAGTCGATCGACTGGGTCGGCCGCCCCGGCGTGACTCTGGTCTCGGCCAACCCCGACAGGACCCTCGTCGCATGGGAGCCGGTGGCCAAGGCCGGCGAGGATCGTTGCTGCCTGCGGGTGGAAGGAACCGAGGACGTCACGATACGTGGCTTCCTCATGGAAGGCGGAGGAAACACCTCCACCCTGGTGAGGATCGTGGGTCCCTGCCCCAACCTCCTGCTAGAGAATCTGGAATTTCGGGGTGCGACCCGCCCGCTCGCCCTCCGGGCGACCTCCGGTACCGTCGATCGGCCCCAGATTCTGCGAGGGCTCCGCTTCCTCCGCGCCGGGGATTCGTCGATCGTTCTCGAGGCGGGGGTCCAGGATCCGGACGCACCGAGTGGGCCGATCCGCGTCGATCTATGCCGTTTCGAAGGGCCCTCGCCGGCCGCTATCCGGCTCGACGCCCCGACCGTCTCGGTCGAAGTCAGTCGATGCCGCTTTCAAGGGTTGGACGACGGCCTGCTGTACCCCGAGGAGGCCGCCCGGGCCTCGCTGGATCTCGCACTCCGGGGCAACACTTTTTGCGATGTTCGCAGGGGGCTCCATTTCGAGCGGACACCTCCGCCCGACGGACAACTGGTCGTCGAAAACAACCTGTTCGTTCGGACCAAGGCACTGGCCTACACCGACAACCTAGCACTCCAACCGGCATGGGCACCCAGGCCATCGGCGTGGATCTGGACTGGGGAAGGAGACCCCGGATCCGCCACGGTTCCAACGGGCGAGCGGCCCTTTCGCAAGGCATTCCTCCTGCCCGAGGTCCCGGAGCGGGCCATCCTCGAAGCGGCCGCCGACGATTCGTTCGAGGCCTGGATTAACGGCGAACCCGCTGGAAGGAGCCAGTCGGATCACTTTGATCAGCGCGTGCTGGCGTTCGACGTGACCCGCCTATTGCGTGCGGGCAAGAATGTCCTGGCCATCCTCGCGACGAACCGTGCCGATCCGCTCCGGCCCGGGGAGTATGGCACGACCGCCGGCCTGATGGCCCGCCTGACGTGCGCGTCGATCCCGGATTTCCTGACCATCACGACCGATTCCACCTGGAAGACAACCCTGTCGGCCCCCTCCGAGGGATGGTTATTGCCCTCGTTCGACGATACCGGGTGGGTGCCGGCCCGCCCCTGTGGCGAGCGGAAGGGCCTGGCGGTGACCTGGCCCTGGGCGTGTACGATCTGGGACTCGCTCGTCGAAGACCAACTCCGGGCTCCTTCCTCGCCCTTCCAGGCGGACGGCGCGGGAAATGTCCGGGATGACTCCAGTTGGGAAGGCTACCCGCACCTGCGATCGATCCGCGCCACCATTCGCGATAAAACCCTGCCCCGCTTGCCCCTCGACGACGGGCGATTCCTGCGCTACTCCAGGCGGGATCCGCTTTATCGCGCCGGTATGAACGGCCTTCCGGTCGGGCTACCGCAGCCGTAATCAGGGGAGGAGTTGCAGCGGGATACCCCGGAATTCACCGCTACCCCAGGTCGCATCCGGCCGCCAGTTCTCGTAGATCCTTTCCAGCGTCGCACGCGCCGAAGGCACCGGCGTGCCGGCCCGTTGGAAGATCGGTTCGAGGATCTTTCCCGCTTGCGGGGAGACCGGCGTCGAGGCGTCGATGTACAAGCGGCCGAGGGCGGCCCGGGCCCGGAGTGGCTTCGAATCCGGATCGGCCAAGATCACCTTCATCTCGAGCGGCGAAGCCAGGATTTCCAACGACTCCGGCGGAACCTCGGCGAGCTTCACCTTCCGAAACCCCCGGACTAGCTCCCAGGCGTTCTCCGGATCCCACTCGGCCAACGTCAGGGTTCCCAAGGCTTCATCGATCGCGGTGATCGGCAGGGAGGGATAGCTTGCCGGTATCATGCCCCCTTCGACCAGCAACCCTTGGGGTGGAGGGCGAACGACGAGCCTCGTATCCCAAAGGAGCACAGCATCCGCCTTGACCCATCCCCTCAGTTTGTCCTGGCGGATAAGGTAGTGAGTCGGCTCTCCCCTCAGAGGCCAGGCGTTCAAGATCTCGACGATCCTCCTCTTGCCGATGGTCACGGCGGATGAACCGTCGGGCTTGTCGAGAAGACTCTGATCGTCGTGAAGCAGGAGCCCACGTCGAGGGATCGGGGAGTCGGTCCACATGGGATTCGGTTGGGTAGGCACCTGATCGCTGCCGATCGACTCAACCCGCCGGCCTAACTCCTCGCGAATCTGCTTGATCCCCTCGGCACCCCACCAGGCGGCCAGGATCAGGGAAACCAGGGCGACGAATGTCGGCAACGGATAGCGGATGGGAGGCACTGTCAAGACCGCCTCATCGTTCGGGTTGCCAGCGGCCGGTCAAAGCCGGCAACGACATCAGGATGAGCAGGACGACGACGACCGCAATCTGAACCTGCAACTCGAACCGGGTCGAACCGCCGCCCGTTCCCGATTCGACGTCGGTCTTTTCTTCCTCGCCAGGTGGTCCGGTTCGGGGACGGTCGTCGCCCAGTTCGGGCGGGATGGCGAGGTCGGTGGTCGTGCGATCGTCGGCCTCTCGACCCGATCGGATATCATCGTCCGGTTCGGGGGGTTGGCCGCTCGGCGGTTCCAACCCTGGTGTTGGCGGATCGCCAGGCCCCACCGATGGGGGCGGGGCATCAACCCGCTTCGCCAGCGTGGGTAGGCCCGAAATATCCTTGTATTCGGCCAACCGGACTTCCTTCTCGATCCCTTTGGCCAGATTCGATCGGTGCAAGAAGAGCAACGCCAGGCAGGTGTCCGGGTTCTGACCCCAGTGGCCGTCGTCCCAGCTCCCATCGAGCTTTTGACGCTCGACCAGGACCTGGGCCCCCCCCTTGTACCAGTCGTAGCCATCGAGCTTCTCCTTGCCCAGCGCCACGCAGAGCCGTTCCAACGACCAGAGGAAGTAGGTGGGCGAGTTCCGATCAATCTTCTTGGCGTAGGCGGTGACGGCCTCGAGCCCGCGCCGATACGCCCGGTCTCGCTCCAGGTCCTGCCCCCGACTCAGCGCGTCCCGGCCGTCGCCGTCGTCGTTCCCCGCCGAGAGGTAGAGCGCCAGGAGGCCGACGCAAGTCATCGCCTCGGGACCGTGCACGACCGAGCCGTCGGCCCGGTAGCCCCATGCCCCGTCCGCCCTCTGGCAGAGGTGGAATCGTTCGCCCAGGTAGGCCAGCGACTCCCTCGAATCGTACCCGTAGTGGCCGCCCACCCAGACGCCCAGCATGCCGAACTGGGTGTTGGAATGGTCCCCGAACGCCCTCATCATCAGGATCTGATTCTGCTTGGCCTTCGCGGGGGCCTGGGGGTTGGCCCGGCGTGCACTGCTCTTTCCGGGAGCGGCGTTCTTCGAGGGCCTGGTGGGAGGCCCCTTTCCCTGGACCTTGGATTGAACGGGATTCGACACCGCTGGAAGATCGTCTTCATCTGCTTCGGGCTTCTTGTCGGGATCGTCGACCGGGTTCTCCCCGGGTTTCCCGGCCATTTTCCCCTGCACCGAGCCGTACGCTTTCCCGGTCTTTTCCTTCGACGCAGGCGCCGACGAAGGTCGGGATCCCAGGCCGCCCAGTCCGGCCACGGCAGGTGTCGCTCCGCCTGCCTCGACGGGATTCGGAGACGCGGCATTGGATGTCGGCGGCTGCGCCGATTCCAGGCCGGGCATACCGCCGAGACTCACCGATGTGGGGGGCCCCGAGGCTAACTCCGGAGGCTTCGAGCGTTCAAGGATCGGCATGGGAAAGATCGGGTTAGGCGGGACATTGTAAGTCCAGGCCCCCCCCTGTTGGCCCGCGGCAAGCCGCCAGGCCATCTTGCGAATGATGTCGCGAATTTCGCCTCGGTCGTCCGGGTGGAGCCGGGAAAGGAACAGGATGGCCAGTCCAGGTCGTAAGTCTGCGACTCGGATAATGCCCGACGGAGGACGTATTGCTCGGCCCGGACGAGCCGCCGATCGTTCCTGGGGACCTGGTTTCCGAACAGGGCGAGGCCGCCCTGCCGCGGTCATGCCGAGATCATGACCCGGGTAGGACCAGGTGCCGTCGCCCGATTGGCGTCTTTTTGAGATAAGCAACACCCTGATCGATCGCTTCGTTGATCTGGTCGGGGGAGGGCCCTCACGGCCGCCGCCGGCCCCGCCATCGCCAGGACTAACAACGAAGTAGAAGCCAGCAAATTCTTCGAACGGATCATCGCAGGGCCCTCCGAAAAGGAGGTAAAGCCAGCCCGGTGGCCGTCGCCGAGAGTGCCCCGAGGGCAGTCCAGCCGATCGTCGAAATCCACCACGGGGATGCAGGCAGGACATCGGTCGCCATGATCGCCGCGTCCGCGAACAGCACGCCACCGACCAGGCCGGCCAGAGCCCCGGCCATCCGCCCGATCGAAACCGCCTTGCCACCCACAATCCAGGCCCTCGTGACAAGGCGCTCCATCGCACCCATGACGACCCAGGCGGAATCCAACGCGCCCCTGAGGGCATCCAGCGGTCCACGAATAGGGCCAGGGGCCGACCGACGAAACCCAGGGACGCTCCGAAGAGAGGCCCCGACCACCCGAACGCCGGCCTCGGCTCGTCCGGGACCCCGGTACGGGGTGATGCGGGCCGCACCGTGATCGGGATGGTTCGTTCGCCGCCGTTGCTTTCGATCTTAAGGTTTGCAGAACGGGCACGATTCTTCAAACCGGCCGCCAGCAAGGTCATGTCGAGGGTGACACCTTCGACCGTGACCATCTCCAGGCCATCGGCCGATGGCGGCAGGAGGATCCAGGTGGCGTCCGACGGCTCGACCTGCACGCGGAATCGCAGCAATCGGTAGCCGACATTAGCGATCCGCAGGCGTGCCCGAGTCGGGTCGACGGCCGTTTCGAGATCGATCCGATTGGGCTGGACGTCCAGTTCTGGCGCGGCCTGCCTGGTCGTCGGCAGCGAACCGAGCCATTCATCCAGGCGTTCGTCGGGGGATAAGTTGGAATCTGGGTCGGGGACATATCCGGTAAAGCCGGCACGCGCCATCGCCGCACCCAGACGTCCGCTGAGCAAAAGGTCCCGGAGTTCATCCCAGCGCTGCGCCGAAACGGCCAGGAAATCGTCCCACGATCGGCAGGTAATGCCGCCGGGCAAGGTGATCGCGAAAGCGGGGTTGGTCCTCGACCCGGGGGGGGACGGCACGAGCGGTCTCGGCCTGGATGGCATCGGCGGCCGCTGCGCGTCGTGGTTCATCGGGTCGCTCCGGCGCCGCGAATCGGGGCAGTCGTGGAATTCGCTGGGATCGAACCTGGCAAGGCGAGAGCCAGGCCGATCAAGGCCCCCAGGCACGAGGCGCCGACCGACTCGGGGTGCAGCCTCGCGGCGGTGATCGCCGCCATCGACATCCCTCCGAGGAGGCCCCCCAGCAACCCGGCTCGAAGGCCGATCGGGCCGGGCCAGCGGGCCAGGCCCGTCGCGAGGCCGACGGATACGCCGCCGATCAGGACGCCCGCGAAATTGGGGATCGCCAGCAGGCCGAAAGGGAACCCGAAACCGATCGCCCCGGCGACCCCGCCCGCGGCGGCCCCGACCGCCAGGGCCCTCGCGGCTTCGCTGGGTGCGAGGCGGCGGGCCACCGGCACGTTCGCCAGGAACCCGACGGAGCCCCCGATCAAGGCGCCCGCGAGCAGGGTGGGACCAGCAGGGGCCGCCCTTAACGCCAGGTCCTGGCCGATCCAGCCGCCCAGCGCCCCCGCGAGCATTTGCTCATAAATCAGCCGAATGGACATGAGCGGTGTTCCGGCTGCCGGGAGATTTTCGTGGCGCATGGCCCCATGTCAGAGTAATCGTCGTCAGGCCGGGGTGCCAGTGCGCTTGCCGGGCCGGTCCCTGGACCCGGTCCGTATCGGCAAAAATCGCAACCCCGGCAAGAGCCCCGGTCGGCCACCCGCCCGGCTCGATCGGGGGGCTGCCAGGTCCACAGGAAGGTCGCAGCAGCGGGACGAGGGGTCAAAGCCGTCGGAGGCCCCGACCTCCGCCGGCGATGGCCCGGGCGATATGGCCGAACGTCTTCACCAATTCGCCGCTCTGGGCGAAGATCGAACCTTCCTCCGTGCTGGCGAGGCGCCGGAGATAATCGAGATCGGCATCGCCCGTGCCGATGGCGACGATCTCGATGCCCTCCTGCCGGGCCAGGGCTCCCTCTTCCAGGGCCGTCTCTCCCGAGTCGGGATAGCCGTCGGTGAGGAGTACGATGTAACGGGCACGGTCGGTGCTCGCGAGTTGTTCACGGGCCAGTTGCAAGGCCTCGGCCAGGTTGGTCGTGCCGTCGGCGGCCAGGCGATCGATCGCGGCCCGGATCTTCCTGGGGTTGTCGCTGGCCTCGCATTGCAAGCTGGCCATCTCCGAGAACGACACCAGGGCCACCTCGGCCTGGGTGAAGTCGCACTTGTCCAGGAAGTTCCTCGCGGCCTCCTGGGCCTCTTCGAGGGGCGGACCGTCCATGGACGCCGACGTATCCAGGAGGAGCGCGATGCGGACCGGCGTCGGGCCCGATTCGGTCGTCCCATATTCGGGCGGGCGGCCCAGCCAGGAGAGGTCATCCGGCACCGGTTCGACGTGCATCTCCAGTGGCTTGCCGTTGTCCCGCTGCACGGCATGGACCTGCACGACCCCGTTCGCATCGTAGCTCAGGCCGACGTCGACGATCACCTCCTCGGCGGTCGGCTCGATGCCTGAGAAGACATACTTGCCGAGGATGGAGCAGTCGAGCGGGATGGCACTCTCGCCCTGGGTGAGGTAGACCTCCATCCGGTCGTTGCGGCCGGAGTGGGTCTGGTGGAGGAACGACTTCGTGTTCTCGGTCGGGATCGGCACGTTCCGGGAGATGATTGTCTCGTTGACGTAGGCCGAGCCGTCGGGGCTGACGGCCACCGAACCGAGGCTGTGCGACATCACGTCGCTGATCCGGCGGGCACCGGCCAGGGTGAAGCGGGGGATGCCGTCGGCGGCCGACTCGCCTTCTTCCATGGCCGCCTGGATTGCGGCGCCCAGGGCGACGACCTCGTCGACATTCACGCCGGTCCGGGGCGGCTGCCCCGCCATGTCGCTGACGTACTGTCGGACCATCGGCATCCGCGTCGAACCGCCGACGAGCAAGATGCCCGTGAGCTGCCGCCAATGGAGGTTGGCCTCGCCCAGGGCTTCCTCGGTGAGGCGACGGGTCCGGTCCATCAAGGCCGAGGTCATCCCTTCGAATTCCTGCCGGCTGATCTCGTAGGTCTTCCGCTGGTTGCCCAGTTGCAAGGGGACTCGCGCGGAGGAGCGTTCCGAGAGCGTCCACTTGGCTTGCTCGCTGCGGACGAGCACCTCATTGAGGGCGACCGGATCGTCCAGCGGGTCGAAGCCGGTCTCGGCCGCGAATTTCTCCGAGAGGAACGTGGCGATCCGATCGTCCCAGTTCTTGCCGCCGAGGTCGTGATCCCCGGCCGTGGACAGCACGGCGATCTCGTCGGGCGTGATATGGGCGAGGGTCACGTCGAACGTGCCGCCACCGAGGTCGTAGATCAGGACGGTCTCGGTCTGTCCGGTCTTCTGCAGGCCGTAGGCGAGCGCGGCAGCGGTCGGCTCGTTGATGATTCGCATCACGCGAAGTCCGGCCTTCTCGCCAGCCTCGATCGTGGCCTTCCGCTGCGGATCGGCGAAGTAGGCAGGGACGGTAATCACGGCCCGATCGACCCGGTCACCCAGCTTCGCCTCGGCGTCCTGCTTCAGCTTCCCGAGGATCATGGCCGAGAGGTCGGTGGCGCTGTAGTCGCGCCCCTTGAAGTTAAGCCGATAGAGGGGGTTGCCCATGTGGGGCTTAAAAAAGCTTGCGATGAGGTCGTTGCCCAGCCGGGCCCATTCCTTGGCCTCCTGGCCGATGGCGGGCGGTTCGCTGCCGAAGTAGATGACCGACGGGGTGATATTCTGCCCCTCGCGGTTGGCGATCACCTCCGGTCGCCCGTAACTATTCCGGCAGGCGACGACCGAGTTGGTCGTGCCGAGGTCGATGCCCACGAATGTACCCATGGCCGCCTTCTCCCCGGGGACTCCCCGCTATCGTAAGGGCCCGGCCGGGCCGGTTCCATCCCTTCGGAAGGGGGTGAGCTCCCTTCGATCGGTGTCGAAGAGTGCGCAATACCCCTGCTGGACGCCGTGGATGACGATCAGGTATCGACGGTCAGGGTCGAGCACGACCGGCCGCTCGCCCGACCAGTCGAGCGGCCCATCGGGTGTGAGCGCGGCCCATCGGTGGATGTGGCCCAGGAAGGCCCGATCGAACGAGGCCTCCCCGAACGAACGGGCCGGGTCGAGGAGGCCCTCGGCCTGATACGACCAGATATCCGCCAAGTCCGAGGGGTCCAGGTAGGGCTCGATGTGCTGGTAGATATCGCCCCCGATGCGGATGGCCGGTTTTAGCCGGCCGAAATACTCGAGCACCCGGCGAGAGAAGCGACCGCGTACCCATTCGGAGACGTCTACGCAGAGGCCGTAATCATGATTCCCCCAGACCCCCTCGGCCCCGAGGGGTTCGAGGAGGTCGAGCATCTCATCCAACCGCCCGCCGTGTTCGTACAGGTCCCCCAGCAGCAGGAACCGATCCACCCCGGCGTCCCGGAGCGTGCGGATGGCCCAGTTGAGGTGTTCGACCTCCTCGTGGATATCGGCCAGCAAGCCGAGGCGCATGGCGTCAGGAAACTGTCAGCAGGCGGAGCGCGGTCGACCGCTCGGCGATCTCCTCGGCGCTCATCACCGCCTCAGTCTCGAAATCGACGTCGATCGAACCGCCGCCGGTCAGGTCGGTACCGGTCACGGTCAGGCGACCGTCGCGATTGATGGCGAACCGGACGCGGATCGGGCTCCTCGACGGAAGGCCGGTGGGCAGGCTGAGTTGGGCCGTGCCGATGTCCTCGCAGTTGACCGGGTCGGGGCTGTCCTCCTGGCCGCCGGCCATCACCTTGATGTCGGCGCCCGCCTGGTTGGGCTGGTCGGTGCCGAACGTCATGGCGTAGTCCATCGGCACTTCCGCATTCCGCTTGAGCAGGAACACGACCTGGTCCCTGCCCTTCTCGTCCTTGGCGACGACCCCCAGGCTGCGGGACAGCACGTTGACGATCTTCGTGGCGACGAGGTCGCGGACCGGCCCCGTGAGGGTGAAGTCGAATTTCGCCTCGATCTCGTCGAGGGCCTTTTCCATCTGGGCCTGGGAGGCCGCCTCGATGTTGATCTGGCCGTCCTCGTCGCGCTGGGCGGAAGGCCAGGCGTCCTCCAGGACGCTCCTGACCTCGTCCTGCAGGGCTTCCTTGAGGCCGAAGAGCGAGGCCCCTTTGGCGACCGCTTCGTCGGGGTCGAAGCTCTCGGGCTCGACCCCGAACTCGGCCGTGACCCGTGCCGGCACCTGGGGCATCCGCGTGGCGCCGCCCACGAGCAGGATCTTGTCGAACTTCTTGTACCCCTTCTTCTCGGCCTCTTCGAGCATCTCCCGCGTCAGTTCGATGGTCCGGTCGAGCAGGTGCCGGGTCAGTTCCTCGAACTTGGGGCGGTCGAGTTCGACCCGCGCCTGCTGCCCAGCGTGGGTGACGCGGAAAGGGGCCTTGTCGCGCTGGGAGAGTGTCTTCTTCCCCCGCTCGGCCTGCAAGAACAGGTCGTTCAAGACCTCGGCGTCGTCCATCGGGTCGCTGTCGATGCCGGTCTGCTCGCGGAACGCCTCGGCGAGGTGGACCACGATGGCCTCGTCCCACAAGGCGCCGCCGAGCCGGTGATCGCCCCCGGTGCAGATGACGCGGATCAGCTTGTCCTTGATCTCGATCATGGTGATGTCGAACGTGCCGCCGCCCAGGTCGTAGACCAGCACCACCTGGTCGTCGGCCTGCTCCAATCCGTAGGCGATCGCCGCGGCGGTCGGCTCGTTCAGGACCGAGCGGACATTCAGCCCGGCGAGCTGGCCGGCGATCGCGGTCGCCTCCCGCTGCTCGGTCCCGAAATAGGCCGGCACGGTAATCACCACGTCGGTTATCGGCTCGTCCAGGGCCAGGGCCGTCGCCGCGTCTTCCACCAGCTTCCGCAGGACGAAGGAGGCGATCTCCTCGGGCTTGTACGTCTTGCCCTCGACCTCGGCCACCCAGTTGGGGTCGCCCATGTGGTCCTTCACCCGGGAGACCACCTTGTGCGGTTCGACCTTCGCCGACTCCTTGGCCGTGTTGCCGACGATCACGCTGTCCCCGTCGAACAGGACCACCGAGGGCGTGATCCGCTCGCTCTCCTGGTTCGGGACGATCACCGGCTTGCCGTGCTCGTCCACGTAGGCGATCGCCGAGTACGTCGTACCCAGGTCGATCCCATAGACACGCTTGAGGGTCTCAGACACGGCGCGGCTCCCCCGTTGCAAATCGAATCGTGCGGGATGGGCGCGGACCGGCGGCCCACCGTCCGGCCCCGGTCCCATTCTATCCGGCGGGATTCCGGCACGCAGCAATCCCTTCCGAACTCGGCAGTTCGACGAAGGAAACCGCCGCCCTATTCGATTCGGCGTGATTCTGCGTCGCGGCCCCGGGGTCAGGCGGGGGCAGGGTTCAACCGTTCCACCCCGATGCGGTCGCAGAAGTCGCCGAACGATTCGCCCTCCCGACGACCGTCGCGGAACCGGGTCAAGACGGGGGAGATGGCTTCGACGATCCGATCGAAGGGGACATAGTCCTGAAACAGCGTCCCGAGACGATCGCCTTGCGATCGGCCGCCCAGGAAGATGGTATAGGAACCGGCGCTGCTCGTGCCGTCCTCGTTCTTGACGGCCGATCGCCCGACCAGGCCGATGTCGCAGTTGTAGGGGCGGGCACAGCCGTTGGGACATCCGGTCATCCGCACCGACATCCGCTCATCGTCCAGACCGAGTCGTGCCAATTCAACCTCCAGGGCATCGATGAACGAGGGCATCACCCGTTCCGACTCGGTTACGGCCAGCCCGCAGGTCGGGAAGGCCGGGCACGCCATCGACCAGCGACGGACGGTCGAGATCCGGTCGATCGTCGGCACGCCGTGCTCGGCCAGGAGGGCATCGACCTCCCCCTTCCAGGCCGGTTCCAGGTTCACTAAAAGGATCGACTGGCCGCAGGTCAGGCGTGCCGGCGTGCCATACTTCTCGAAGAACGAACGCAAGGCCGTGGCAATCCTGCGACCGCCCGAGTCCGCGATCCTTCCGTTCTCGATCGGCAGGCCCAGGGTAAGCCGTCCATCCCCCTGCTCTTCCCAGCCCATGTGGTCGCGGACTTCCAGGGCCTGGGTCAACTTGGGGTCGGCCAGGTTCCGGCCGAGATAGCGTTCGACCGTCCGCCGAAAAGCGGGGAGGCCCAGATCGTAGATCACATATTTAAGGCGGGCCCGCTTGCGATCCGACCGATCTCCCAGGTCCCGGTAGGCCTTCACGATGGCCTCGGCCACGTCGAGTAGGTCGCCGGGATCGATGAATGCGAGCGCCTTCCCCACGGCCGGGAAGGTCTTGGCCGCGCTGGGCGTCGTCCCCATGCCGCCGCCTACCAGCACGTTGTAGCCGAGGAGGCTCCCGTCCTCGACGATCCCGAGGAATCCCAGGTCGTTGGCATAAACATCGGTGCAATTGTCGTCGGGCAGGGCGAATGCCGTCTTGAACTTGCGGGGCAGGTACTGCTTGCCGTAGATCGGTTCGCTCGGGTCGTCGCCGGGGGTCGGTACGCGGATCGGGCCCGCCTCGGGCCAATCGGCGGGCGCCACCTTCTCGCCATCGAGCCAGAGGTCCCAGTAGGTCGAAGCCCGGGGGGCCAGGTGCGAGGCCAGCCGGAGGGCGTCGCGGTACATGGCCCCGCGGACCGGGTCCTGAACCGGGGACGGGCAGCAGAGGACGTTCCGCTCGACGTCGCCGCAGGCGGCCAGCGTGGAAAGGGACATCTCATTGATCGCCCGGATGAACCGCTTGAGGTCCCCCTTCAAAACCCCGTGGAACTGGAACGATTGGCGGGTGGTGATCCGCATCGTTCCATTCCCTTGCGAGCGGGCCAGCTCATCTGCCTTCAAGTACTGGTCGGCCCCAATCCGGCCGCCAGGCAGGCGTAGCCGAACCATGAACGAGTAAGCCTTGTCCTTCCCCTCACGGCGGTACTGAGCCCGGAGGTCTCGATCGTCCTGCTGGTAGGAGCCGTGGAATTTGAGCAGGACACCCGCGTCCTCCGAAATCGAGGGGGCGTCGGACGCAAGGTCCTCGGGCAACGACCCGCGTAGGTAGTCGCTCGCCCCCTTGATCTCCTCGACCTTGCTCGGCTTCTTCGGATGCCCCGTCGCCATCGTCCGACCCCCGCCCAGGCTGAAACTTCGCCATGTTGATGAAGATAGTGAGTCATCCTACCGATTGGCGGCGGATTCATCAACCTGGGCGATGGCGGCGGGCGGGCCTCAATCGGGCCCGGGCCCCACGATCTCGAAGAGCGACTGGGTCCGCAGGATCGCGTGTTCCTGGGGGAACGTATGGAATCCGTGGATGGAGAGGCCCCGGGATCGGGCCTCGACGTGGACGCGGCTGATGGGGGCCGGGTCGAAGCGGCCGGGCGGCTTGTCGCGGTGGAAGACGCCCCCCTTCGAGCCGTCGAGGATCAACTCGTCGCAAAGGTGTCGAAAAAGCTCGGCATCGAGTCGCTCCGTTTCGACGCAGGCCTGATATTCGATCCCGGCGTGCGGGCGGAGCCGGGCGGAACGCTCCTGGGTCACGGGCGCCTTGAACAGCAGGCCGGCGTCGGGCGCGGGGCTGTCGACCCGGATCAGCATCTCCGTGACGCGAGCCGGTCCGGCGGCCCAGGTGATCGAGTGCCCCCCGTCGATGATCCGGACGTCGGCTTCCCAGGATTCCCGCCGGTACCGTCGATGCTGGACGGTGGAGTACCAGTCGGGGTGGATGCTCCGCCCGAAGACCAGGATCAGCAGGTCATTGAGCTGAGACCGGCCCGAGCGCACGCCCATGACGTCCCACCCCTGGAGTTCCGGCCGCGCCGCAACGATCCGCGGCGAAGATGCCGAGGCCCTTCGAACCTGTCCAGCCCGACGAACGCGACCCGTCGCCCGAGCGGCATGCCCGGGGGGCGAATACCCGAGAAGTATAGTGCGGGGCGCCAACCTCCGCAAATCCGACAAGGGCCTTTCGCGGCGCGCGATACCCCGAAGATTCGTCCCGGAAACATGCGACCCGGCGGGCGGCAGCCAAGATGGGTTGCGGGCCCGGGCCGGTCTTCGGATCATGTCGGTAGGGATCGCTACCTCTTCCCTTTCCCCACATCCGACCGACTCGACGGAGGGCTGGCCGGGTGCGGACCCGGATGCCCGAAGCCATGGCCGACAAGACACTCCTGCTGCTGCTCGACGAAGTCCGCCAAAAGACCCTCTCCGAACTCAGCGGGCTGGATGAGCTCCATTCCCGATGGACGCCCCCCAACCTGCGAAATTCGTGCCTCTGGCATGCCGGCCACGCGTACGTCGTCACCGAATTCCTCACGATGAAGGCCCTGGGCCGATCGCCGGACCTCCCCGATTCGTGGATGAAGACATTCAGCTGGGAAAGCAACCCGGCCCACATCCCGGCAGACCGTTGGCCCCATATCGACGAGGTCGTCGCCGAACTCCAGCGGCAACATGTGCGACTCCGCGGCATCCTCGCGGAGCTGACCCCGGAGCAGCTCGATGCCCCCGAGCCGGGCAATCCCGAACGAACCGTCCGGTTCGCGATCCTTAGAGGGCTCCATGACGAGGCCCGCCACTCGGGCGAGGTCAACCTGCTCCGCAAGATGATGCGGAAATCGTTCATCATCGGCGATGCACGGTGAGTACGAGCTCACTCAAGGAGCCGGCTCGATGACCAGGTCGATCGCGGCGAAATGCTCGTGGTCGCTGCCGGTCTGCCGGCTCTCCACGCGCACGAGGTAGGCCCCCGGCTTGTCGATGGCCAGGGTTTGCCTCCCGCCCGCCTTCGCCCCGGGCTTGAAATCCATGTCGAAGGCGGTCTCCACGACCACATCGTCTTCGAGGTCGGGCAGCTCCTTTTGCCCGACCTTCGCCTCGGCCGCGACGAAGAAGTGCATGACCACGTTCGTCAGGGTCTTGTGCGGGTAGGCGTTGGTGAACGTCCACTGGAATTTGACCCGTTCGCCGGCCCGGGCATGGACGACCGGCCTTGGGTTCTTGCCGTATGCGGGAGGCGTCTGATCGACGAACGCCGTCTCCTTCCCCCCCGGCGCGCTCACGTCGAGCGTGATCTTGGCATGTTCCGCCTTGTATGGCGTGCCAACGAGGGAGAGCAATGCCAACCCGGCGAACAAGGATGCTGACATCGGGAGATCTCCCTCGGCGAGGTTCAGGAGACGGATCCGGTGAAACGCGGTTTGACGGCGAGTGTCTGGGCAACGACGCAATAACGCTCGACCCGATCGAGCAGGCGTGCGAGTTGTTCCGCGTCGAACGCGCCCTGCAAGTCGGCGTGGACGCGGATCGCTTCAAACCCGACCGGTACCTCCCGGCCGAGCCCCAGGGTCCCCCGGAAATCGAGGTCCCCCTCGGCCGTGATCGTGCCCGCACGGATCGGGATGCTCAGGGCGGTCGCCACCACGGCCATCGTCACCCCGGCGCATCCGACGAGCGCCCCCAGGAGCATCTCGGCCGAACAGGCCCAGGTCCCATCGCCCCCGGCCGCGGCGTGCAGGCCGGCTCGGATCGTCGGACCATGGCCTGCCTCGATCCGGCACGAAAGCGTCGCCGGCTCCAGTATAGCGACCGACTTCAGGACGAGTCGGGCGGATCCGGGATCTTCCCGGTAACGCGCCTTGATCGGTGCCTGGAGTACCTTGAGTTGGTCGGGGGTCATCGCGTCACTCCGGCCGAAATTTGGCGAATCGGTACAGGACGACGTTCTTCGTCGAGCCGCCGACCGCGACGATTTCGGGGCGGCCATCGCCATCGAGATCGCCACCTCGAAGGTCCTGCGCGGCGATCGCCTCGTCGATGACGAACCGCTTCCACCCGCCGTTTTCCAGGTGATAGGCCGAGACCCGATGGCCCTTGCCCCGGTGGCCGGCGAAGACCTCGTCGGTGCCGTCCCCGTCGATATCGGCGACGTAGAGGGCGTGTCCGTCGTCGAGCGTGTCGTCGATCACCCGACGATCGCCGAATTCCAGGGAGCCGGGCTTCGACTCGGTGACGATCGCGACCTGCGACCCATGCCAGGGATCGATGGTTGCCAGGAACTTGCGGCCATCGGCCAGCTTGCCGACGTGGATCTCGCTGCAACCCCGCTTCGGTGCTTCCCCCTCCGCGCCGGGGGTCAGCACACGTCGCGACCAGGCCCCATCCTTCGCCCGCTTCATCCAGACGACGCCCTCGTTGCCGGCGGCAAGGATATCGTCGAGGCCGTCACCGTCGAGATCGACCACGCGGATCGCGTGTAAGACCGGCTGCTTGCCGGCCTTCTCTTGTCGCCAGACGGCATCGAGCGTGTGGACGCGGTCGATGAGGACGAAGACACCGGCCTGATCCTGGGTGAAAAGTGGCGGCTTGGACTCGGGCCCGAAGATGGCGGCAACGATCAGTTCGTCGCGTTTGCCATCGCCGTTGAGATCGCCGGCCCGGAGCCGATGGATGCTGGGGACATTTCCAAAGGCACGGGTCGTCCAGGCATCATCCGGGGCTTCTCCGGGCGAGGCCATCAACAACTTGCCCCGATTGGGCTCGTTCATGGCGAAGTCGAAGCCGATGGCGATGTCGGCCTTGCCGTCGCCGTCGAAATCGGCCGTGGCGCTGGAGATGATGTCGGGCGTCCGGTCCTTTCCGGTCACGATCCGTTTCTTCCAGGTCGGGTTCTCGTACCAGGCGCAGGTTGAACCGCCGACGACCACCACATCGAGCTTACCGTCGCCGTTCACGTCGGCCACCTCGACCTGGTAGGCCCCGGGAAAATCAGCGTCGAGCACGACCCGCTCCACCTGGAATCCCGGCGAGATCAGGGCAAACAAGGCGATTGCGGCGTACATGGGGACGAATTCCCGGTGGGTGTCGAGCGGGGAGCCTCAGGGCGACTTATCGCCCCAGCCGGAAGGGATCCCGGCGGTGTCTTCGGGGCGGACCTGCACGGCCGAGATCAAGGCTTCCGGCTTCGAGTCGATCTCGGCGATCTTGAGCCGGTTTTCCAGCTGGGCGATCCGCTGCTCCAGCAGCAAGATCCTGGCCTCGAGCCCTTCAGGCCGTTTAGGCCTCGGAACCTCGGGATAACCGAGTTGCCGCTGGAGCGCGGAGAAGAGGTACATCGGGTCGCGGCCGTGGTTGGCCCGGGCGATCCGCCCTTCCTTCTCGCCGAAGAGGATCGGGAACTTGGGCTGGAAATCGGGGTCGCGTCGCCTTCGCTCGGTGACGTGATAGGCCGAACGCGAGAAGATCAGGTCGGCGAAGTCGACGTCTCCCAGCCGGGAGTTGAGGAGCCGGATGTAATCCCGCCAGGGCTCGTCGTAGAACGGATCCTCGGCGATCGCCTCCAGGCCCTTCGAGTAGCCCAGCCGATTCCGCGAAATCGCCTCGAACTGGTAGACGAAGAGGCCGGCCTGCGTCGGTTCGGCCGCCCGATAGCGGGCCTCGCGTTCGAGCACGAGCAAGACCTGGTCCATCGGCACCCGGCTGAAATCCTCCTCGGCGCGGGCCACGACGAACGTCTGGAACGCGGTGAAATAATGGCCCAGGCGGGCCATCGCCGGCGCCATCTGCCCCGAGAGCTTGCACTCGGTCAGGAGGAAGCTGATCGCGATCGGCAGCCGGGTGGTCGCCAGCAATTCCTCGCCGATCCTCGCCAGGATCTCCTGCGAAGGCAGGCCGTCGATCAACCGCTCGCGGAAGGCCGCGAAGAAGTACGCCTGCTCGATCGACTCCTCACGGTCGAGTAACGGCATGGGGTTGGCCCAGGGACCGTGTTTCCGAAGGATCCAGCTTACGCGCCGAGCAACCCCGGGGCCAACGGTGCACCGAGCTCACCAGTCCAGCGCCTCAAGAGGGACCTCGGAAAGGTCTTTCGCGATCCAGTCGGCCGCGTCGAGCCTGTCGGCCGGGAACGTTGTCGTGAGGGCCAGGCACCGCGAGCCGGCGGCGACCGCGGCCGCCACGCCCGCCACGGCGTCCTCGATCACCAGGCAATCGCCGTTCGGCAGGTCCAGTAGCCGGGCCGCTTCGAGGAAGATATCCGGCGCCGGCTTCTTCCGAACCACCATATGCCCGTGGACGATCGCCCGGAACAGCGAAGGCTCCAGGCCGATCTGGGTCAGGTTCATCTCGACCTTGATCGCATCGGCGCTGCTGGCAATCGCCAGCGCCAGTCCTCGTTGTCGGCAGTGCTTCACGAAATCGACGGCACCCCGGAGCGGCCGGAGATTCCCGCGGATCAATTCGCCGTAGAGTTCGTAGACGCGGGCCTTGTCCTTCGCGGGGTCGAGCGGAATTCCCCTGGCCTCGGCGACCCCGCCGATGAACCGGTCTTCGCCCTGGCCGACGAATGGGCGGTATTCCTCGCGGCCGACGGTGTAACCCTTCTCGGCGAACATCCGGCTCGCCGCCTCGGCCGTGAACGGCTCCGAGGCACACAGGACTCCGTCCATGTCGAAAATGACGCCGAGGAGTCGGCCTTTCCGGTCGGTCACGGGCCACCTCATCGGTTCGTGGACCATCGGTCGATGACGGCCAACAGCTCTTCCACGCTGTCGCAGACGAAATCGGCGCCGGCCTGCCGGAGCAGTTCGGGGCGGAAGGCCGCCCAGGTGGCCGCGGCCGTCGCGGCGCCTGCGGCACGCCCGGCCTCGACATCCGCCGGCATGTCACCCACCATTAGCAGGCGGGAAGTCGGAATTCCCATCTTCGACGAGGCCAGGCGGATCCCCTCGGGATCGGGCTTCCCCTTCGACAACTCGTCGTTGGAGACCAGAAGGTCGAGGTGATGCCAGAGGTCCAGCTCCTTGAGGCTGAACTCGGCGGCCCGCCGACTCTTCCCCGTCACCACAGCCACTTTCCAGCCACGGCCCTTGACCCGATCGATCAGGCCGGCGATCCCATCGAACAGGCGGACCGCGTCCCGATGGCCCTTTTCGTAATATTCGAAGAAGCGGCGCTCGCTTTCGTCGAGGTCGGCCGAGGGGGCCAGCATCGCGATACAGCCGCGTTCGGGCGGTCCGAAGGTGGCCTCAATGGCGTCGTCGTCCGGCATCGCATCCACCCAGGGGGCGATCGCGTGTCGGAAGGCGTCGAAGATCAGGGGCAAGGTGTCGGCGATCGTGCCGTCGAGGTCGAGCAACAGGGCGCGGTCGGCCATTCGCGGTCGGCTGCCTCGGGGATGCGCTTCGATTCGGGCTCCTCGCGCCCGATCTTAGCGTGTCCGAGGCCACCTGCCCACGGGTGGCCGTCAGGTCCGGCGGAACATGTTCCACATCAGGCCCAGGCCCAGCAGCGACGCCAGGGCGAACCCGCCCGTGCCCAGCCAGGCGAGGTTCTCCTGGCGGACGATCAAGGACGAGCCAACCACGATGCCAGCGATCACGATGCCCGCCGAAAGGCTGTTGCTGGCCCTCGTCAACTGCTGGACCAGGCGTTCGAAGTGCTGGAGGTCGAACTTAACCGTCAATTCCCCCCGACGGATCGACTCCAGGGACTGGTAGAGCACGTCGGGCAGCAGGGTGGCCACCCTCTGGAAGTCGGAGGCAGTCCTCGCCGATTCCCGGAAGAGCCGGGCGGGGCTGACCCTGCGGAACATCACCGATCGCAGGAACGGCTCGAGCTGGGAGGCGATGTCGAAATGGGGGTCCAGCCGGCGGCCGACGCCCTCGATCGTCACCAGGGACCGAATCAGGAGGATCAGGTCGGGCGGGATGCGGAGCCGGTGCGTGCGGATCAGCTCGACCAACTCGCGAAGCAAGACGGTCAGGTCGATCGTGTCGAGCGAGAGGTCGGAATAGGAGGCCACCAGCTCGCCCACGTCCCGGCGGAGTACCCGCCGATCGACGTCGTCCCCGCGGATTTCCAGGGCATCCAGGTCGCGGAGCACCCGATCCGTGTCCTGGGTGATCAGGCCGATCAGGAGATCGGCGATCCGTTCCCTCGTAGGCGTCTCGATCCTGCCGAACATGCCGTAGTCGAGAGGGGCGATCACCGGGCCCGGCAGGACACGCAGGTTGCCGGGGTGCGGGTCGGCATGGAACGACCCGTGGCGGAAGATCTGCGTCAGCAAGATCGCGGCACCCTTCTGGGCAACGACGACCGGGTCGATCCCATGGCGGCGGAGCGAATCGGGATCATCGACGGAAAGCCCGTCGATGTACTCCATCGCCAGCACGCGCATCCCCGAATACTCGGGGTAGACGGCCGGGATGTGGGCATTGGCGTCGCCCTCGAATAGCGACCGGCAGCGCTGCATCGTGCGGAGTTCGATGCGGAGGTCGATCTCGCGTTTCATGCTCCGCTCGAACTCGCGGACGACCGTAACGGGCCTGTAAGGCGCCAGGGCCGGGATCTGCCGTTCGGCCAACTCGGCCAAGTTTTTCAGGATGTCCAGGTCGGCCTGGACGACCTTCTCGATCTCCGGCCGTCGGATCTTGAGCGCCAGCAGGCGGCCGTCCTGCATCCTCGCGCGGTGGACTTGCGAGATCGATGCCGAGGCGACCGGCTCGGTTTCGATGTCGGCAAAGACATCCAGCGGCGGGCGGCCCAGGGTCATGGCCAGGATCGCCTCGGCTTCCTCGTAGGGGAACGGCTTCACATCGTCGCGGAGCTTGGCCATCTCGACGAGGTAGGCCGGCGGCAGGATGTCGGGGCGTGTGCTCAGGAGCTGGCCGAGCTTGACGAAGGCGGGCCCGAGGTCCTCGCACATGCGACGGAGCCGCTCGGGCCGACCTTGCTGCGGGGGCACGCCCAGGGCCCGTTCGATCGGCCCGACCACCGCTTCAAGCCGCATCGCCTGGACGATGTCCCAGTACCCATGGCGGATCATCGTCGCCAGGATCTGGCGATAACGTGGCAGGTCGCGCAGGTGGACGACCGTCTCGCGGAGCACTCGGCAACACCCCCAGCGGCCAGCAAAGGGTGAAGGCCCGGATTTTCAGCGGGCCTGGGAGGGGGCAGGCGCCGCCGACGAGCGCCTCTCGGGGAAGTGTATGGCCGTCGCCGGTTGCCGGGCAAGCTCCGCCCTTGCGGTCGAAGTCGTTTCGCGATACTCTGCAGAAGATGGAAATTGATCCCATCAGGCATAGGAAGCGAGCCGGGGCCGGGCGTTCGTCGTCCGGCCCGTTGCGTTTCCCCCGGTGCCGCAAGGCGAGAGACCATGCCCATTCAGGATCAGTTGAAGAGCCGCGTCATCGAGTCGGACCACGACTATGAAGAGACCCGGCTCGAAGCGGTAGGCTTCATCTTCCACGGCAATGTCCCCGATGGTGTAAGCAAGCCCGGCGCCATCAAGGCGGGCACCAATCTGCTCCACTTCGCCCGATGCCCCAAGCTGGAGAAGGCCGGCGACAACGAAACCAAGATCTGGTTCCGGTCGATCCGCGTCGCCAAGGTCGAACTCGACCAGGTCGTCGGCGGCAACCGGTGGAAATGGTGCAAGATCTGCGAGCGGGAAGTGACCCAACGGATCCTCAACGAGGCCTGATCGGCCTGCCGCCCTGAAAATCAGGGCCTACGGATCGGGCGTCATGACCGCCAAGGCGCGGCCATGCCAATCCCCGGAATTCGCCCCGGGCCCGATTCAACGAGGATGGCCGCCGGAAAGGATGTGTTTCGAAGCCGCCCCGAGGCCGCCGCGACCCAGGGTGTCGCGGAGGTCGGAGGGGTGATCGCGGGACTTGGGCCCCTCCAAGGGACTCGGAGGCCCCGGTTTCCCCCTTCGTCAGTTGGAGGGAGGTTTGAGCGGCCCCGGCCGGGGCGGCGGAGGTGCGGTCGGCCGTCTTGATGGCAGGGGCTGGTTCGGTGGCGACGGCGAGGATGTCGAAGGCAGGTCCGCGGGTGGCGCCTCCGATGCCGGCGGTCTCGCCGGAGTCGGCGTCGGCGGTGAGGGTTTGGAAACCGGGCCTGGCGGCGAAGGCTTCAGGCCGGACGTCGGTTTCGAAGCGGACGGACGAATCGGCCCGGCCTGGGTCGCTTGAGCCGGCGGTGCGGGATTTCCGGGTTTGGGAGTCAAACCCGACGGGGTGGGCTCCGGGGTTGTCCCGGTCGAGGTCGTGTTTGCCCCCGACATCGAGGCCGTGCGGACGATGACGGTCAGCTTTCCCGCCGCCCGCCGGTCCCCGTCCTTGACGAGTTGGGTCTGCTTGCCGGCGACGTCCTCGCATGTGATCCGACCGGCTTCCAGCTTGTAGCGATAGGCGACCGGGGCGGCATCGCGCGACCAGACCTTGCAGGTGCGGTCGCTGCCGACGGAAACCGGCTCGCGACCCAGGCTGACGGTCCGTTTCTCCTTGCCCTCGGGCCCGTAGGCGACTTCCAGCCAGGCGTCGCGGAAGGCCGTCTCGACCAGGCCGATCATCGCGCCGATACAGCCACCCAGCAGGGCCGCACCCAACAATCGGCCGCCGACGTCGCCCGCCAGGCCCGAGGCGATCAGGTATCCGACGCATCCGATCGCCCCGCCGAGGGCGCCGCCTAGCAGGGCTTTCCTGCGGTCGAGATTGGGGACGAAAAACGACATCCCGCCGCCGACGAGCGCCCCGAGCAGGCCCCAGCCGAGCAGCCGGAACGGGAAGTAGGGCACCATCTGGTAGACGAATTGCCCGGCGAACCCGGCTCCAAGCCCGGCCGCGAACCCGCCGAGCCCACCCTTGAGGAGGTCGGGCTTCGGCAGGGGCTCCCTTCGCAGATAGATGTTCTGGGCGGCGATCAGCGCCAGTGCCAGGGCGATCGCCAGGGCCGCGGTCCAGAGACCGATGGCCAACATCAAACGCCCGCGCTGTTCGCGATCGACCTGGCGGCTCGATTGCAGCCCGCCGATCGTCTCCCTGGCGATGTCGCTGCCGAGTTGCGGCAGGATGGCGTCAAACCCTCCCGGCCGGGCCGCCTCCTCCAACGAGTAGACCTGTCCTTTCAACTTATCCTGCAGGGGGGCGTAAGTCGGCCGCTGGGCCTTCTTGATTACCAGGTGGACCTGCGAAATCCCGCCGACCTCCAGCGAGCTGGCCGCATCGTGCACCGATGCGAATCCCTCCGGCAAGTGCTTGGGGGGGGCGTCGGTGATCAAGACGAGCACCCGAGTCGATTTGGGCCGGAAAGGCTGCTGGGACGCGAGCCGGAGCGCCTCCAGGCTGGTCTCCGGGACGTCCCCCCCGCCGGTCGCGTGCAGTTGGGCCACCTTCTTGCGAAACTCGGCCAGGTCGTCGGTCAGCGGCCCGCCGGCGAATTCCAGGACGACCGGATCCTCGCCGGGATTCTGCTCGTCCCGGAACGCCACGAGACCGATTCGCGAATCAAGCTGCTCCTTCCCCAGGCCCTCGGCGAAGTCCCGGATGCCGGCACGGACCCCGTCGATCGCGAACTGCATGCTCGCCGTGGCGTCGAGCACGAACAGGATATCGACCTTCGGCTTGACGGGCGGCGGGGGCAGCGCCATCGCCAACAGCAGCTCGCCGACCAGGAGTGCCCCCAGCAGGCAGCCGGCGGCCCCCCAGGCCGCGAAATAGGCCGGCTTTCGCCACCGGGTCGGCAAGCGTTCGAGCGACTGCTGGAACCGATCGACCGCTTCTTGCCAGGTAGTCACGGGCGGAGGGCCTCGTTAGGAGGGATGGACTCGACCGCACTTCCAGGATGTCGGGTCGGCGGTTCGGCCGCAACGCCCGTCGGAATCGTGACGGAGATGGGCCCGGTCTTGTGCGATGATAGTGGGACGGCTCACGATCCATGTTCATTCGGAAGCCCGGCCAGGTCCAGGCGGCCGCCGCGCGGAGTCCTTCGAAGATGCCCCGTTTCGTCAAAGTTCTGGTGTGCGTGAGTACCGAGCGCGGCGAGCAGGCCGTCCGGGAAAAGTTGGCGAGGATCCTCGCCCCGGGCGGTGTTGCAGAATTGGTGACGGTGATCGAACCGTTCTCCTGGTACTCGCGATTGCTCGGGTCGGCAAGCGACCTCGCCGACAAGCTGCTGGCCGATGCGAGGGCCCGGTTGGAATCGCAGGCCGGCGCGCTCCGGCAACTCGGCCTGAATGTCGATGTCCGCGTCCTCCAGGGCAAGAGATCGCTCGAGTTGACCCGGGCCGTCGTCGAGGGGCATCATGACCTGGTCCTCAAGGAAGCCGATGATGATCGCCCGGGCTTGCTGGGGTTGTCCGATATACGCGTCATCCGCAGTTGCCCCGCCCCCGTCTGGATCTTCCGTCCAACCGAGGGGCCCTGCCGCGTCCTCGCGGCCGTGAACCCGCGGGAGGAAGGTGAGGGGGAGCACTACGACCCGTTCGGCCTGTCGGATCGGGTCGAGCCGTCGTCCATGCAGGATCCGATCCGCGAGAACGCGCTGAATCGGAGGATCCTCGACCTGGCCGCCTGGGCGACATCGCTCGGCGAAGGCACGCTCCATGTGGCCCATGCCTGGAGGGTCCCGGGCGAGGAGAGGCTCCGGCAGAATCCGCACGTCGACGCCGCCGACGTGAACCAGTACGTCGACACGATCCGCGGGGAGTCGGAGGCGAGATTCAAGGCCCTCGTCGACGACTTCGACAGGGGGAGGACTCCGGTGGTCCGACACCTCGAAAAAGGCTGGGCTGCGGAGACCATCGAGGCCCTGGTCGAGCGCGAGCGGATCTCGCTCCTGGTGATGGGTTCGGTCGCGCGGACGGGGATCGCGGGCTACGTGATCGGTAATACGGCCGAATCGCTCCTGGGGCGGATCCGGTGCTCCGTCCTGGCGATCAAGCCGGAGGGATTCGTTTCGCCGGTCGCCGGCGGCCGGGATCCTGCCCAGCACGCTGCCGATTGAGCCGGCCGAGCGGGGGCCTCCCTTCACCCCCCCTTGCCCAGTTCCCGCGAACGAGCGGTCGCGGCAACCACGGCGTCCATGAAGGCGGCGCGGGCGGAAGCCCGTTCCAGGGCATGGATACCGGCAATCGTGGTGCCGCCGGGGCTGGTTACCTGGTCCTTGAGGAGGCCCGGGTGAAGTCCCGTTTCCACGACCATCCTTGCCGCACCCAGGACCGTCTGTGCCGCCAGGGCAAGGGCGATATCCCGGGGCAGGCCGGCGCGGACTCCTCCATCGCTCAGGGCTTCAATGGCCAGGTAGACGAACGCCGGTCCGCTGCCGGACAGGCCGGTTACCGCGTCCATCAGGTCCTCGGGGACCCGATGGCAGGAGCCGACGGCAGTCAGGAAGGTCTTGACCAACCCTTCATCCGCCTCGTCGGCGTTGGGGCCGAGCGAGTATGCGGCCGCCCCTTCGCCCACCAGTGCCGGTGTATTCGGCATCACGCGGACAAGCCTGCAGTCGGGGCCGAGCCGATCGGCGATCGCGGCCAGTGTGGTCCCGGCCGCCACCGAGATCACCAGATGCGTGGCCTTCATACAGGGGCGGATCGAGTCCAGGGCCGCCCGCATCGACTGGGGCTTGACGGCGATCACCAGGACTTCGCTGAGCCGAGCGACCTCGGCATTGTCGCCGGTGACGTGAATGCCAGCCTCCCGGGCGATCGACTCCCGGGACTGGCCATGGGGGTCGCTGGCCCGGATCGATTGCGGCGAGGCCAGGCCGGCCCGGAGCAGCCCGCGGATCAGGGCCGACGCCATCTTGCCCGCCCCGATGAAGCCCCATCGGACCTGATCGCGTTCGGACTGCGGCTTCGGGAGGTCCGTCATGGGTGTTGGGCGCTCGGGGGGTCATTGAGGGCGATCGGGCCGCCAGGATAGACCGAAGTACCGGCGTCTGGCAATGACCCCGCCCGGCCTGCGAGGTGCTTGCCCACGGCGGCGATGAGACGCTCGTAGTCGATCGGCTTGGTCAGGTGCTCGTTGCAACCGATCGATAAGCACTCCTCGCGATCGCGAGGGGAATCGAAGGCGGTCAGGGCGATGATCGGCCCGCTGAATCCGGCCCTCCGCAGCCGACGCGTCGCCTCATAACCGTCGAGGCAGGGCATCTGCATGTCCATCAGGATCATTTCACAGGGGGGTTCAAGCTCATCGCCTTCAAGGATTCGTGCAACGACCTCCTCGCCGTTGGCGGCCGTCTCCACGGTGAGCCCCTCGCGCCGGAGGTGATGGGCCAGCACCTGGCGATTCGCCTCGAAATCGTCGGCGATCATCACGCGGCCGCGAAGCTTCAAGGCCGGCGGGGCCGGCGTCGGGGCGGACGGGGCAGGATCGGTGATCGCCAGGGAGGGGAGCGAAACGCGGAAGCTGGTCCCCAGGCCGGGCATCGATTCGACCTCGATCCGCCCGCCGAGCAGCTCGACCAGCCGCCTCGAAATCGCCAGGCCCAGCCCCGTCCCTTCGAGCCCCCGTTTCTGCGCCTCCGGCGACCGGTAGAAGGGCTCGAACAACCGGGAGAGCCCCTCCGGGGACATTCCGATGCCCGTGTCGGTCACGTCGATCCGGATGCCATCCCTCCCGGCCTCCGGGTCCGGACCCAATCGCACCTGGACCCATCCCCGTTCGGTGAACTTGATCGCGTTGGTTGTCAGATTCGTCAGGATCTGGCGGAGCCGGACCGGGTCGGTCCCGATCGACTCTGGCACGCCCGGCTCCAGCACGGCATTGAGGATCAAGCCCCGTGCCGACGCCCTCGCCGTCGACGACGCGACAACCTCCTCCACGACCCGAATCGGCGAGCATCGGACCGGGTCGATCCCCATCTGCCCGGCCTCGATCCGCGAGTGGTCGAGCAGGTCCGCGGTGACGCCGAGCATCTGTCGCGCATTGTCGCCGAGCAGGCGGACGAACTCCCGGATGTGCCCCGGGCCTCCCGCGACCGCCGGGTCGGAATCCAGCAGCTTGATCGTTTCGAGGATCGCCGAGAGCGGATTTCGGATCTCGTGTCCGATCGAGGCCAGGAAGCCTGCCTGCAGCTTCTGGGCCCTCTCGGCGACCTCGCGGGCGTGCCGGCTGACCTCCGCGTCGCGCGCCAGCGATTCCAGGCGGCGAAGCTCGGTGATGTCGCGACCGATGCTGTAGGTCCGATCGCCGGTGCGGAGCCCCCGCCAGATCACGACCCGTTCCTCCCCGTCCCGGTGGCGGAGTCGGTTCTCCAGGCCGTCGAATTCCGCCCGGCCGGAATCCTGCTGGATACGGCGGGTCGCCTCGAGGTCGTCGGGGTGGATGATCTCGGCCGGGTCGGATTCGAGGATCTCGGACAGGCTGTAGCCGAGGGCCGTTTCCCAGGCGGGGTTCACCCGCTCGATGCGGCCATCCTCCCGCGCGACGCAGACGAGGTCGGGGGAGAGCCGGAAGAAGCTGTCGATGGCCTCCTGGGCCCGCCGGTGCTCGGTCAGGTCGTGGGCGATCACAAGGCCGAGCGGCTTGGGGCGGGTGTGGATCCGGCTGACCGTGATCAGGACGGGGACAGCCCCCCCGCCCCGCCGCCGGAGGCGGAAGTCGCTCGAAGCCTGGAAATAGCCGGTCTTGCGGTAGGATTCGATGAGCTGGTCCAGGCCCGACTCCGAATCGCACTCGAACAGGTCCCAGATCGCGAGTTCCTGCGCCTGCTTGCGGGTCAGGTTGGTGAGCCGGAGCCCGGCGGGGTTGATATCGAGCAGGGAATGCCGCTCGGTATCGAACAGGATCAGCACATCCGGGGATTCGCGGAACAAACCGCGCGCGACCTCGCGATGGTCTTCTATCTTCATGAGATCCCTCCGACGGGCGGAGTCCTGGGGCCGCATCGTCCCGTGGAAAATGCCTAGGGCTCGACGGCGCAGACGCGGAAGCCGATCGCGTAATGGGCGTAGGTATGGAGGTAGGCCAGCCTCGCCGATGAGCGGCATTCCTTGCCGCCCCTCGTCCAGCACCCCCCCCGGATCGCCCGCCTCTGGGGGCTGGTCGGGGACCCCGGTTCCCTCGCCCCCGCCGCGCCGGAATAGGGAACCAGCGGATCCTGGCACCATTCCGCGACGTTCCCGTGCATGTCGTGGAGGCCGAAGGCGTTGGCCAGCTTGGCGCCGACCCGAAGCGGCCCCTCCCCGCGGTTGCCTTCCTGGCTCAAATAGTAGGCATATCGGGATAAGAGCGATTCATCGTCGCCGAAGCACCATCGGTCCGGGCTGCCCGCGCGGCATGCGTACTCCCACTCGCACTCCTTGAGCAACCGGAATCGAAGGCGGGACCCCGACTGCTCCGACTCGGTGAGCCAATCGCAGAAGGCGACGGCGTCGTCGTGGCTCACCTGGGTGACCGGGAAATTGTCCCCGGGCATGGCCTTGCCGGTCGGACGTTTCCAGGTGAATCGCCGGGATTGGACGGGCACGTGGCGATCCGGATCGAACACGACCCCGCCATGTTGCTCGGCCGAGGTGATCCAGCCAGTCGCCTCGACGAAGGAGCGGAACTGCCCCACCGTCACCTCGTGCATGGCGACCAGGGGGGGCCGAAGCAGCTGAATCCGTCGCCGCGGCACTTCCAGCGATCCGGCCGCGTCATCGTCCGGGTCGGCGCCCATCCAGGATTCACCGGGGGGTATCCTCACCAACTTGATCCCGACGGGCCCATCCACGGTCTCGAGCTTGCGGACGGGGGGCAATGCGGGCCATTCCTGGTTGTCGGACCATGCTGCTTGCGACACGTCCCCGGCGGGGCGCGATGGCAAGCCCGAGCCCTGCTGACGTACGATCAGCGCCGCGCCCCCCAACAACGACAGGGCCAACATACCCGCTGTCGCCAGCGCGACCCGGCGGATCCAGGGCTTCGGAGTCCTCGCCAGCGCCTTGTCGAGGGCCTTCGAGAACTCGTCGATCGAGGCGAAACGATCGTCCGGATCTTCCTGCAAGGCCCGGAGCAACGCCCGATCCACTTCCGGGCCGAGCGAGGGACGGAGCGAAGAGGGCAGGCGAAGTGTCCCCAGGGGAAGTTCGCCGGTGAGCATCTCGTAGGCGATGGCGGCCAGCGAATATTGGTCAGCCCTTTCGTCCGTCGGCAGATTGTACTGCTGTTCCGGCGCCACGTAACCGGGGGTGCCCAGGCCGCGACCACCTCGCGGATTTCCCCGGAGCTCACCGACCAAGGCCGCGATGCCGAAATCGGCGACTTTCGGGGAGATCGGGCCGGCCATCAGCACATTCTCGGGCTTAAGATCGCGGTGGACGATCCCCAGCGAATGCAAAAGCGAGAGAGCGCCGGCGATGGGTCCCAGGATGGCCCTCGCCTGGCCGATCGCCATTGGCCTGCCTGGGCGAAGCTGGGCCCGGAGGTCTTCGGGGACATACTCCATGACGAGGTACGGACGGTCGCCGAGATGACCCGAATCGTAAACCTGGACGATATGCGGGTGGTTGGCCTTCGCCAGGAGCTTCGCCTCTCGACGGAATCGACCGGCCGGGTCGCCCGCCTCCGACGATCCTACCGCGACGGACAGGAGCTTGATCGCGACCATCCGGCCAAGCGCAACCTGTTTGGCCAGAAAAACTTCTCCCATACCACCTCGGCCGATCGGGGCGAGAATTTCATAGCGTGCAGGGAACTCAGCCCTGGGTGCGCAATCCCCGACAATCCCTGGAATCGGTCGATCCGTCATACGCAATGCTCCGTGGCCGAATCACCGACCCATGGCCTGCAAGACGAAACCGAGAGCAAAAAGGGTCTTGTTCAGAGGGAGGACGTGGGAGCCCCAATATAATCGAGATCCTCGCGTCTTGGTAAGCGTTTCTTGGCGACATGGCCGAAAACGGCGAGCGGCAGGTTTCTGCCGGCATTATTCGGCCTGGGAAGCGGCCACGGCCGCTCCATCCGCCGCGGCACAGATGTAGATCTTCGGCGGATGGATCTCGGGCGAGGCGCGCTCCAGGCGAACGAAGGCATTCCGGATCGCATCGGCAAAGATATCGGCCTTGCCGGGTTCGACCAGGTTCACGGTGCATCCCGCCCATCCGGCCCCCGAGAGCTTCGCACCGAGAAAACCGGGGGCATCTTGCGCGACTTCCACGAGCCGGTTGAGCGCGGGGGAGCTGTTTTCAAAAGAATCACGGCTGGAGGCATGCGACTCGCTCATCAGGTGTCCGAAGGCCGCGATGTCGCCCCGACGCAGCGCCTCGATGCCCAGCCGTACCCGTTCGTTTTCCGTCACCACGTGCCACGCACGCCTGCGGCCGACGGGATCGAGTTGATGCCAGGAGTCCCGGAGATCGTCCGAGGAGAGGTCTCGGAGTTGGTCAATTTTCCGGCCTTGCCGCCCCTGGCCCCGGTACCAGTCCACGACGCGCTCGCATTCTTCACGCCTTCGATTGTACATGCCTTCGGCCAGCCGGCGCGAGGTTTTCGAGTCGCAGATCACGATCGCCGGCGCCGGCCGGCCCAGGGAGACCCGATCGAACTCGAGGGTCCGGCAATCGAGCATCAGGGCGTGCCCCGCCCTGCCGAACAGGCTGGAAAATTGGTCGAGCAGGCCCGAAGCCACGCCGACGAAATCGTTCTCGGCCTTGCGAAGAAGCCCGGCCAACTCCATCCGATGCCGATCGTCCGAGGGTACCCCGCCGGGGGCAATCTTCGAGGCACGCAGGAAGAGCCCCATCGCGGCCTCCAGGCTGGCCGAGCTGGAGAGGCCCGCGCCGAGCGGGATATCACCGGAGACGACCGCATCGAACCCGAGTGAAAGGCGATGACCCACCGACGGCCCCAGCGCCCAGGCCACGCCTTGCGCGTATCGGGCCCAAGACCCCACGGGGATCGGTCCATCGTCGAACCCGTTGACCGCAAATTCGGCCGGCTCGCTGGCTTGCAGAGATCGGATGTGGGCCCGCCCGCCTTCGGCCGGCGCACCTACGACCACCGTATACCGATCGATCGCCGCCGCGAGGACCAGGCCGCCATTATAGTCCGTGTGATTTCCCAGCAGCTCAACCCGCCCGGGGGCGTGGGCGAAGATCGAGGGTTTTCTCCCAAGGAGCCGTTCATAAGCGGCAGCAGCCGACATGAACAGCGAAATTGCCATGGAGTGACCCATTGACTTCATGGATAGAACGCTCTCGGGAAGAATTCCCAAGACCATGGGCCCTATGGTACTCTAGAATTCAGGGGCATGGCCAATCCGAAGTGGTCGATGGCCCCATTCCGTGGAACGAGCCGCTCGTCAGACTGCCGTGGCCACCTCATTCCGGTTTCGGGTGGTGCATACTCCGTACGGCCCAGGTCGCGACGAGTCGAACGAGAACGGAGTGGTCGCCGGGTTATCGCAGCAGGACCAGGGTCGAGGCCATCGAGACGAACTCCACGAAGATTCGGACCATTGTTCATGCCGATTGGTCCAGCGCGCTTCCGCTTCACCTTCGACCGGCATCGCCCCGAGAGGTCCCCTTCCCGCTCGAGGTGCCGGATGTGAGCCCCAACTCCGCCAGGTTCTACTGGCACGGATTCGCCGCCTGGGGAAGCCGGGATTTGATTGTTCCGGTTGCGGACCCGCCATCTCGCATCTCATCGATCGTCGGCCGGGATGTCAGGGCTTCGATCAAGGGATTCGTCCCTGCCAGCCAGGCCATGGTTCGCGAAGGGGCGGCGATCGAACGTGAAGGGCCTCGGCTTCGACGACTTCAGGCCCCGTTGAGACAGAGTCCCGTGGCAACCCCGTACGCAGACGAATCAACATAGGCCATCCCTGTCGGGATCGAGTCGATGCGGCCAGTCCAGAGACGCACTCAACGGGGCTTCCCTCCATGCGGGGCGAACGGATCGCGGTGATCGGCGCGGGCTTCTTCGGAGCCTCGATCGCTTCCCACCTCGCTGAAAATGGTCACGATGTCGTCCTCTGCGACGAATCCGACGGGCTCTTGCTGCGGGCCAGCCTCGTCAATCAGGCGAGGGTCCACCACGGCTACCATTATCCCCGCAGCCTCCGGTCGGGTTTGAGCTGCGCCGCAAACTTCACGAGATTCGTCCGGGACTATCGCGAAGCGGTGGTGGATCGATTCCAGAAGCTCTACGCGATCGCCCGCAGGAATAGTAAGGTGACGGCCGAGCAATTCGCCACCTTTTGCAGGAGGATCGACTCCCCGATCCGCGAGGCGCCCCACTCGGTGCGGATGTGGTTCGACCCCGACCTGATCGAGCAGGTCTTCGAAGTTCAGGAATTTGCCTTCGATTCCACGTTGCTGCGCTCGCAACTGGCCTCAAGGCTGGGATCGGCCGGGGTCGATGTTCGGCTCAACACGGGGGCAACCCGGGTCTCAGGCGGGCCCGGTGGCGGCCTCTGCGTGGACCTGAACCGTGGGGGGCCGGTCTTCGCGGATCGCGTTTATAGTTGCCTCTATGCCCGGACGAACACGCTGCTACGCGCCTCGGGCCTGCCCCTCGTGCCGATGAAACACGAATTGACCGAGGTCACGCTCGTCGAGCCGCCCGACGACCTGCACGGGTGCGGCATCACCGTGATGGACGGGCCATTCTTCTCGACCATGCCATTCCCCCCCGCAAACCTGCACAGCTTTACGCACGTACGTTACACACCGCATCACGCCTGGTTCGATCCGGCCCAACCGCGCGACCCTTATGCTTACCTGGAAAGCCATCTCCCACCGAGCAACTTCCCGCTGATGATCCGGGACGCCGCCCGATATCTCCCCAGGTTCTCCCGTTGTCGCTATGTCCGGTCGTTATTCGAGGTGAAGTCCATCCTCATCGAGAACGAGGACAACGACGGACGGCCCATCCTCTACAGGCGGGATGCCGGGCTTGCCGGACTCACGGTCGTCCTGGGCGGGAAAATCGATAACATCTATGACGTCCTAAGCTTGATTGACCGAGACCTCGCCGTGGCTTCGGTCGTTTAAGGACAATGCGAGGCTCGCCCCATGACCCGCCCAGGACAAACGGGAACCCCATCCGCTACCGCGATCGACATCATGGTCTCCGTGGTGGTGGCCCTGGACGACGACGCTCCCATCGTCGCCGAATTCGTCCACGAACTCGAATCCGTGTTGCGCGACCGCTACGCCTACTACGAGGTGATCCTCGTCGATAACCACTCCGCCGATGGGACGCCCGAATTGGTCTTGGAGCTACTCCGCACGACGCCTTGCTTGCGGTATCTCCGGCTCTCGCGAGCCGGATCGCGGGAGATTGCCCACGCCGCCGGCCTCGAACACTCGATCGGCGATTACGTCTTGCTGATGGATCCCAACCTCGATCCCTGCGGTGCCATCCCCCCGATGGTAGAACTTGCGGTCGGGGGGAATGACGTGGTCGTCGGGGTCGGACCTTCGACCCGCCGATCGGGCGGGGCCGCCGCATCCTTTTCCGCCTGGCCAGCCGGATGGTCGGGGCCCGGATCGACCCGGAACTCTCCTTTTTCCGGCTCTTCTCCCGGAGGGTCGTCAACTCGCTCACCAAGATCAAGCACCGAAGGCGGTTCCTCCGCTACCTGAACGCGATCGTCGGGTTCCGCCAGACAACCCTGCCGATCGAGGTGCCAGGTCGATGGCCGTCCCGTGCCCGGTCCCGCAGCTTCTGGACCTCAGCGAACACGGCCCTCGACCTCGTCCTCTCGCATTCGGCGGCACCCCTGCGGTGGGCATCGGCGATGGGGCTGGCGGCGAGCCTCCTGAACCTCCTGTACCTGTTCTATGTGGGGATCGTCGCCCTGGTGAAGCAGAAGTTGGCCGAGGGGTGGTTGACCACTTCGATTATGATCGGCAGCATGTTTTTCATGTTGTTTGCAATGCTGACGATCCTCTCCGAGTATGTGGCCAGGATCCTGAATGAAGTCCAGGAGCGGCCGCTTTACTTCCTGGAGTTGGAGGCCGAAAGCACGGCCGCGACGCGAAGGCCCGACGAGGCGATGAATGTCCTCTGAAGTTTGGGCCTTCGCACCCCGTTGGGCCCGAGGCGGTGGTTTAGGACTCGCTCGCGCCTTTACGACGAGCCCCCAGCCTGGCACCATCTCCTCCATGAAGCCGCCCCCGCCAACCATCACCCCCGACCACCAGGCCTCGTTGCCGCCGGTATCCTTTGCCATCGTTTGGACATGGACCGACTGCGACGACGCCCGCGATACTCGGTGGAATCCCGCGTCCCCGCCTAGCAGCCGAGATCCCCACGTCGGGGCCGCCCCGAAGCGTCCAGTCGGGGGCGTCGAATTTCTGGCGTCCCCCGTGACGTTCCCCGGACTCGCCACGCACGTGAACCCGCACGCTCGCTACCCGATGGGTGTGAACGGTGACTTGAAGGGCTATTCCTCAGAATCGGAGACGAACTCGATTGACTCTCGCGATCTCGAACATCGCCTGGGATCCGGCTGAAGACGACGAGATCGGCCGGATCCTCCGCGAAAAGGGCGTCTCGTCGGTCGAGATTGCCCCGACGAAGTACTGGCCGGCGCCTGCATTGCCCGTCGGCGATCAAGTCGCGGAGCTGCGCAAGCGGTGGGCCGACCGGGGCCAGAAAATTGTTGCCCTGCAAAGCCTACTCTTCGGCCGCCCCGAGCTTTCGATCTTCGGGGATAACGCCGCCACCGCGGAATTCCTCGCGCGGATCCTCGCAATCGCCGCCGATCTGGGCGCCGGGCCGCTTGTCTTCGGATCGCCACGGAATCGCGATCGGGGTGAACGGGATCTCCCCCGGGCGATCGATGAAGCCGCCGCATTCTTCCGGCCCCTGGCCAGGAGAGCCCACGACCTGGGGGTTGTGATCGGCTTCGAGCCCAACCCCACGGCCTATGCCTGCAACTTCGCCACCACGGTCGCCGAGGCCCTGGCCGTCGTCGAGGCGGTCGATCACCCTGGCTTCGGGCTCCACCTGGACATCGGGATCATGCACATGAACGGCGAGGACCCGGTCGAAGCGGTTCGGAAGGCCCGCCCTCGGATGGTCCATGCCCACATCAGCGAGCCCAGGCTCGCGGCGGTACCGGCCGGCGAGGTCGACCATCAGGCCGCCGCCTCGGCCCTCAGGCAAGCCGGATGGAACGGCACCCTCTCGATCGAGATGCGAGGCGATACCGACGGCCAGAACCCGGCGCGGGTGCAAAGGGCGATCCAATTCTGCAAGGAGGTCTACGGATGACCCGGTCGCCCATCCCAACGGACCCCCCCCCGGTTCCGGATCGAACCTGGCAGGTCCCGGAATTCCGCGTGGACGAGTTTACTCCTCGCGGGACGAAGCACGCCGTGGTCATCCCTGTGATCAACGAAGGCGCCAGGATTCGCAGCCTTCTCGACAAGATGGCCGCCCTGGGAATTCCCGACCGGGCCGACATCTTGATCGTCGACGGAGGTTCCACCGATGGATCGCTCGAGGAGGGGTATCTCCGATCGGTCCGCGTCCGTGCCCTCCTTACGAAGACCGGACCGGGCAAGCTGGGCGCGCAGCTGCGCTGCGCCTATGCCTATGCCCTCCGGCAGGGTTACGAAGGGGTTGTCACGATCGACGGCAATGACAAGGACGACCCCGACCCAATCCCCCAGTTCCTCGACGACCTCGACTCCGGAATCGACTTCGTCCAGGCATCGCGATTCCTCCCGGGTGGGGTGGCCGAGAATACTCCCTGGATTCGGACCCTGGCGATCCGCCTGATCCATGCGCCGATGCTGAGCCTCGCGTCGGGGTTCCGATGGACCGACACGACCCAGGGCTTCCGGGCATACAGCCGGAAGCTCCTGCTCGACCCCGGCCTCCAGCCGTTCCGAGACATCTTCCCGAGCTACGAGTTGCTGGCCTACATGAACTATCGGGCCCCGAGGCTGGGAATGAAGTGCATCGAGAGGCCGACCGCCCGGCGCTATCCGATCGGCGAGGTGCCGACCAAGATTTCGGCGGTTCGGGGCAATTCGAAGGTGTTCAGCTGCCTGATCGCCGCTTGCCAGGGGCGTTATAACCCGGCCTGATCAAATCCGTACCGGCAGGATGGCCCCGACGGGGATTCCCACGAGAATTCAGGGCAGCAAGGTCCTGCGTTGAGGGATACCCCGCCAGGCTCTCGGAATGGGCCTTCCCGGAATCACGGCAGGGAAGCGGCCATTTCGGTCATACCCCCCAAGGACCATGCCGCGGCCCGTGCGAAGTGCGTGCAGTGGAAATCCGGTGGTCCGTACTTCCCCTTCGTCCTGACGCCGGGTCGTTGGGGCGAGGTTTCGGAGGATTCTTGGACATTCTTGGCGCGTTCCCGACTCTGATAGGATCGGCAACCTAGACTGTATCCAGGAACCAACACTTGCGCGATGAAGCGCATGAGCCCGCGTTCCGACGACGGAACCAACGAGCTCGGGCGTCCTCCTGAGCACGCCCGATCCGCGCATTTCACCGCGCACGGACTCTCCCCTCACACCCGGTGGAGGATGCCGTGTTCACTATGCGCGCCCGAAAGGTCGTCGAGAAGCGACGCCCCAGCCACCGGCAACGGAGGGCCGATCGTCACAGGCATCGCCTGAGCGTCGAACAGATGGAAAGCATGGTGCTGATGTCGACGCTCGCCGGCACCACCCCCAACTATTACAACGGCGACCCCAACTGGGCCTATAGCCCCCAACCGATCCAGTTGCCGGACGGTACGCTCGTGGGCGGGATCGAAAAGTTCATCGATTCGTTGCCCGGCCTCACCGCGGCCAACGCCAACAATCTGGGCCAGTACATCCCCGTCGCCGTGCCCGACACCCGCACCTACCCGGGCTGCGATTACTATGAGATCGAGCTCGGGCAGTATTACGAGCGATTGAGCTCGGACCTCAATCCGACGCTCCTACGCGGATACCGGCAAACGAACACGACCGACCCGACCGTGAGTCGGTTCAGCTATCTGGGGCCGATGATCGTCTCGCAGGCGAACCGCCCGGTGCGGATCAAGTTCACCAACAACCTCCCCACCGGCATGGGGGGCGACCTGTTCCTGCCCGTCGATACCACGGTGATGGGCGCGGGGGCCGGCGCCAACATGATGATGCCGATGGCGGTGGACCGGTCGTACGGCACCGGTTCCGACGTGACCGTCACGACGATGGCTCCGCACCTCCTTGACCCGGGCCAGTTCGTCGAGATGACCGGGTTCACCCCTGCGGCGTATGACGGTCGATTCCGGGTCACGAATGTGATCGACTCCACGCACTTTCAGATTCGACTCAATGCCGATCCCGGTGGGCCGGCGATCCTGCATCCCAACGCGCCGGGAGACCCCCTCACGAGCATGGTCAACGAGGCATATACGGATAACCGCGCCGTACCTCACCTCCACGGCGGCAACACCGTGTGGATCAGCGACGGATCGATGGACGAGTGGATCACGCCCGCCGGCGAGAATACCAGCTATCCCAAGGGAGTCAGCGCCGTAAACGTGCCCGACATGACGGATCCCGGGCCCGGCTCGATGACATTCTACTACTCCAACCAGCAGAGCGCCCGGCTGATGTGGGTGCACGACCACGCGGCGGGGATCACCCGGCTCAACGTGTACGCTGGCGAGGCAATGGGCTACCTGCTTACCGACCAGGTGGAACAGGACCTGATCAGCCGGGGTATCGTGCCCAACCTCGGGACGCCGTTGATTATCCAGGATAAGACGTTCATCGATCCGACGACCGTCTACCAGACCGACCCGACCTGGCCGATCGCGGTCAATCCGGCCGACTCCGATCTGTGGTCCCCGCACGTCTACATGATCAACCAGAACCCGAACAGTCCCGACGGCACCAACCCCACCGGCCGTTGGGACTACGGCCCGTTCTTCTGGCCGCCGTGGCCGACCACGTACGCGCCGATCCATGGCGTGAGCGACATGACGATCACCAACCCCGGCAGCGGCTACACCAGGCCGCCGATCGTGACGATCACGGCCGCCGAGGGTGACACCGGGACGAACGCGGTCGCCCTCGCCGAGATCGATGCGAACGGCGAGCTCTCCAAGATCACCGTCACCAACCGGGGCACCGGCTACACCAGGGCGCCGATCGTGACGATCCGGCGTGCCCCGGGCGATAACACGGGGCTGGGGGCCACGGCTACGGCCCAGGCCTGGCTCTTCCCCAACTTCCCCGACGTGTCGATGACCATGGAGTCCTACATGGACACGCCCTGGTCAACGGCACGGCGTACCCTACATGGACGTGCAACCGGAAGCCTATCGGTTTCGGGTCCTGAACGCTTCGAACGACCGGATGTGGAACCTCCAGCTCTACACTTCCAGCTCGATTGTGGACCAAATCAAGCTCGTGTCGGGGGGTAGCGGTTACCAGAATCCACCGGCCATCACCATCACCGCCGCGCCCGGCGACACCACCGGCATGGGGGCGACCGCGAAGGCTTTGATCGACCAGCTCACCGGTCGGTTAATCGGGATCAGCCTGATCACCGTGGGCAGCGGCTATACCCTGCCGCCGATCGTCAGCATCGCACCGCCGCCGAATGGCGGCCAGCCGGCCACGGCGATCGCCACGATCTACACCGGCACAAGCGAGGTCGGCATGGTGCCGGCGATCCCCGGCGCCGCCGACTTCCCGGTGGGGTGGACCGTCCAGACTCTCGGACAGACGGGGGACATCCTCGACGGGCGGTATGGAGGGGTGCCCGACCCGCGGAACATCGGCCCATCGATGATCCAGATCGGCACGGAGGGAGGGTTCCTGCCAACCCCGGTGGTCCTTCCCAACACGCCCATCGGCTACGAACGGAATCCGAAAAACATCGTCGTGGGCAGCGTGTCGCAGCATACCCTGCTGATGGGCCCGGCCGAGCGGGCCGACGTGATCATCGACTTCTCGCAGTATGCTGGCAAGACGATCATCCTGTACAACGACGCCCCCGCGCCGGACCCCGCAACCGACTCGCGCCTGGATTATTACACCAACGATGCCAACCAGACGTCCACCGGAGGGACGAACTCCACCAGGGCGGGCTACGGCCCGAACACGCGGACCATCATGGTCTTCCACGTCGCCAACGCGACGCCGCATCCCTACAATCTCCAGGCCCTCATGGACGAATTCACCACGACCGCCACTCATCAGGGGGTGTTCGCCAAGGACCAGAATCCGATTATCGTGCCCCAGGACGGCTACAATTCCGCATACAACGCGGTGTTCCCGAACGGTGTCGAGGCTTACGCACGCATCCAGAGCAACTGGCTGACCTTCAAGCCGCTCGACCTGACGACGCCGACGAAGCTCGCGGCCAACTCGGTCACCATCAATTTCGGCCCCAAGGCGATTCAGGAGCTGTTCGAGAACGACTATGGTCGCATGAACGGCCAGCTCGGCGTGGAGCTACCGTTCACCAACGGCGGCAACCAGACCACGATCCCATACAACTACTCGGACCCGGTCACGGAGATCATCAACGACACGTTCGACCCGCGAATGACCAAGATCGGTGAACTGGGCGATGGTACCCAGATCTGGAAGATCACGCACAACGGCGTCGATACTCACCCGGTCCACTTCCACCTCTTCGACGTGCAGCTCATCAACCGGGTGGGCTGGGACGGCCAGGTCAAGCCGCCAGATCCCAACGAGTTGGGCTGGAAAGAGACCGTGCGGATGAATCCTCTGGAAGACTGCATCGTCGCCCTCCGTCCCACCTCATCCAAGGTGCCCTTTGGTGTCCCGCACAGCGTCCGCCTGCTCGACCCGTCCATGCCGGAAGGGGCCACCTGGCGGACCTTCGACGCCACCACCGGCAATCCGATCACGGTCGTCAACGAACCCTATGACTTCGGCTGGGAATACATGTGGCACTGCCACATCCTCAGCCACGAAGAGATGATGATGATGCGTCCGATCCAGTTCAACGTGGCGACGGCCGCGCCCCTCGACACGAGGATCTGGCGGACGAACAGCCTCAATCACGTCGACCTGGCATGGATCGACCCGACACCCGCCAGCGACCTCGCCACCCTGGGCAACCCGCGGAACGAGATCGGCTGGTGGGTCCAGCGGGCGAACCTGGTGAACGGAGTGCCAGGCGTTTATGAGACGATTGCCGCCCTGCCCGCGAACACGACGGCCTACAGCGACCCGACGATCATCCCCAACTCCGGGTTCAGTTATCGCGTGGTCGCCTACAACGCCTCGGGCAACTCGACGACCGGCGCGATCTCGGCGACGGGGATCGCCGTGACCTCCACGGCGTCGGGCCAATACGGGGCGGGCGAGTCGATCCCGCTCGTGTTGACCTTCAGCAAGGCGGTGAACGTCACCGGCACGCCGATCATCCTGCTCAACAGCGGCGGGCAGGCGTTCTACAGCAGCGGCTCGGGGACCACGACCCTGCGGTTCCTGTACCGGATCGCCAACGGCGAGTCCGCCTATCCGCTCGACTACAACTCGAAGAACTCGCTGACGCTCCCCTCGGGGGCGGCGATCAACTTCGTCGACGGCTCCGGCGCGGCCAACCTGACCCTGCCCGATCCCGCGACGGGGGCCGACGGACTTTGGTTCCAGGACATCCGCGTGTTGCCCAAGGAGCTGCCCACGATCACCTGGCTGAAGCCGGCCGACATCGTCTACGGGACCCCGCTCGACTCCACCCAGTTGAACGCGACCGCGTCGGTGCCGGGGCGTTTCGTCTACCTGCCCACGTCCGGAACGGTCCTGTTCGCGGGCATGAACCAGGCGCTCAGCACCACGTTTACACCCCAGGACACCGCCGAATTCATGACCGTGACCCAGACCCGCAGCATCAACGTGTTGCAGGCCAGCCCGCAGTTCGATCGCCTAACCGCCTCGCAGTCGGTCACCTACGGGAACGCCTCGGTGTCGGTTTCGGGACGCCTGCGGGCCTCCACGGCGATCCCCTCGGGTCAATCCGTCTCGGTGGCCCTCGGATCGATGGTCGCGCTGGCCACGACGCAGTATGACGGCTCGTTCACGGTCACGTTCGACACGCATGCGCTGCCGGCGTCGGCGGCCCCCTACCCCATCACTTACAACTACGGGGGGGATCGCAACTTCACCGCCGCCTCGGCGAGCAGCACGTCGCTGATGGTGAACACCAGGACGCTCGTCCTCGGCGCGAATGCCGCCTCCCGGATCTACGGCGAGGCCGACCCCGTGCTCACCTACCAGATCCTGTCGGGCTCGCTGGTCAACGGCGATACCCTGGTGGGCAACCTGGCGCGGGTGCCCGGAACGAATGTGGGCAGCTATCCGATCCTCCAGGGAACCCTGACAGCCGGGTCCAACTACGCCCTGATCTATGTGGCGGCGAATCTCCAGGTCACACCCAGGATGGTGACGGTCGCGGCCGACCCCAAGTCCAAGATTTACGGCCAGCCCGATCCGGCGCTCACCTACCGGCTCACGAGCGGGTCGCTCGTGCCGGGCGACGGATTCTCGGGAGCCTTGACCCGAACGCCCGGCGACAACATCGGGGCGTATGCGATCCTGCAGGGCAGCCTCCAGCTGAGCAACAATTACGCCCTGAGTTACATCGGGTCCAACTTGACGATCACGCCGCTATCGGTCACCACGACGACCATCCTGAATTCCTCGGCAGCCACTTCGAGCTTCGGCCAACCCATCACATTTACCGCACAGGTGATCCCGGCGGGCGGAGCGTCGATGGCCACGGGGAGCGTGATTTTCATGGACGGGAGCACGGTGCTCGGCACGGTCGGCCTGCACTCGTCGGTGGCCACCCTCTCGACCCTCGGCCTCTCGGTGGCCAACCACCGGATCCTCGCCTGCTATCAGGGAGATTCCATCTGCTCGCCGAGCGATTCCAGCACGTTCAGCCAGGCGGTCACACCGGCGTACACCGGAACCAACCTGGAAGTGGAGGCCAGGGCGAACCGGCAGGGCTTCCGCGTCGAGGTGATCGTCAGCCCGGCCTACAACCTGGCCAGCGTGCCGGGCTCGATTGTCGTGACGTCGAACGGGCGGGTGATTCGTAATGTGAAGGTGACCAACGGCCGGGCGGTGTTCAACGTCGCGAATCGCAACATCCTGAACACCATGGTCAAGGCCACGTTCAAGAGCAGCTCCCCGTCGATCTATTCCAGCGTCTCCAAAGAGGTCAAGGCGAAATTACCGCCGCTGCATTCCGTCACGACCCGGACCGCCAGGCCGCGGATTCCCCAACTACTGGGGGCTTCGGCGAAATAGCTCCGGAAAAACGAACGAAGCGGCCTGAGGGAAGGAGATGTTGATGATCCCGATCGGTCGCGCTGGTTCCTCCGAGGGGCCGGCCGCATGGTGACATGGGGCCGGCCCCTCGCTGAAGAGCCGTGCGACAGGAGTTGCTGACGCGCCCGGATTTCCCGGCCATCGCCATCGAGGCCTGGCCCGACGTGCCCCGAACTGCCGGGGGCACGCCGGGGGCGAAGGACGCGGGCCGAGCCAGCGTTACTTCACCGCGGACGCCGCTTCCTTCAGGGCGCCCGCCTTGTCGGTCTTCTCCCACGAGATCTCCGCCTCGGACCGGCCGAAGTGGCCGCCGTGGGAGGTCTGGCGGTAGATCGGCCGGCGGAGCTGCGGGTGGTCGATGATCCCGGCAGGGGTCAGCGAGAAGGTCTTCTTGATGAGCCCGGCGATCGACTCGTCGTCGATCTTGCCGGTCCCGAACGTGTTGACATGGACGCTGACCGGCTCGGCCACGCCGATCGCATAGGCGAGTTGCACCTCGGCCCGGTTGGCGAGGCCCGCGGCGACCAGGTTCTTGGCGACGTAGCGGGCCATGTAGGCGGCCGAGCGATCGACCTTTGTGGGATCCTTGCCGCTGAAGGCGCCGCCGCCGTGGCGGCCCATGCCGCCGTAGGTATCGACGATAATCTTGCGTCCTGTCAGGCCGGTGTCGCCGTGCGGGCCGCCCTGGAGGAAACAGCCGGTCGGGTTGATGTAGACCTTCACGTCGCCCGGCCCGACGGCCGGCTCCGGCTTATCGGGCGAGATCATGACGAGCTTGCCCTTGACCAGGTCGGGCCGGTCGGCCTCCAGGGTCGGGCGGATCAGCTTGTCGATGACCTCCTGCCGGGCGGTATCGCTGAACAGGTCCGTCCCGTTCGACTTGATGATCACGCTCTCGTCGTGCTGGGTCGAGAGCACGACGGTATGGATCCGGTGAGGCGTGCCGTCGGCGTTGTATTCGACGGTCACCTGGCTCTTGGCGTCGGGGCGGGCCCACTTCAGGGCGCCCGAGCGGCGGAGCTTGGCGTGATTCGTCACCAGCCGGTGCGACAGGTCGATCGCCAGGGGCATCAGCGACGGGGTCTCGTCGCAGGCGAAGCCGAACATCATCCCCTGGTCGCCCGCGCCGCCGGTGTCCACGCCCATCGAGATGTGCGGGCTCTGGGCGTGCACGTGGCAATCGACCTGGCAGGTGTCGGCCGCGAATCCGACCTCGGGGTCGGTGTAGCCGATGTCGCGGACCACCTCCCGGACGAGCGCGTCGATCGCCACCCGGGTCAGCGGCGCCTTGGTGGTGATCTCGCCGGCCACGACGGCCAGGTCGGTCGTCACCAGCGTTTCGCAGGCGACCCGGCTATGGGGGTCGTGCTTCAGGCAGAAGTCGAGCACGGCGTCGCTGATCTGATCGGCCACCTTGTCGGGGTGGCCCATCGAGACCGACTCGCTGGTGAAGAGGTAACGATCGGAAGCCACGAGAAGGGTTCCTCCGGCGGATGAGCGCGGCATGAAGCGGGGCGTTGGCTCGGGATCGATGGAACCCGGCACGACCCGACGATCCCGGCCAGTTTAGTCGCCCGCGATGGGGGGCGTAAAGCCACTTCGGGGATGGGTTGATGCAACGCAACACGCCCGCCCACCCCAGGCCGGATTCCGGCCCAGGATCGCCACGGCCATCGCCAGCGTTGCGGCGGAGGCGCACAGGCTCATCGGCAGGATCGCCGCCGACGCGACGGCGAATGCCCCGGCCCAGGGCCATGCCGGCGGCACCCCCTTGCCGTCGGCCAGCATGAAACCGGCCCCGATCGCGAACGAGCCGGCCAACGTCCATCCCAGCAACCAGGCGACGAGCCAGAGCGGGTCGAGTTCGATCGGGTCGGGATACCCCAACACCATCAGGGCCAGGTAGGCCGCGACCGGCAACGTCCCGACGGCCGCCTCGACGATCGGATAACGCGCGGGGATTCGGGCCCGGCAGGCTCGGCAACGGCCGCCGAGCCGCAGCCATCCGACGATTGGCAGATTGTCGCTTGGCAAGATCCGAGACCGGCAGGAAGGGCATCGGGACGGCGGGCGGAGCAGGCTGAGGCCCACGGGCAGCCTGCCGATGCAGACGTTCAGGAAGCTGCCCAGGCAGGCCCCGGCCGCGAAGAGGGAAACCACCAGGATCCAGTGTTGCAGGATGGTCACGGGATGACTCCGCCGCCGCCGCCGAAGGCAATCGGCCGGATTTCGCCAGGGCCGTGGGCCAGGAGGTAGCACTGGTATCCCAGCAGCACCATGTAAAGGACCACCAGGATCGGCAGCAGGTTGGCCACCTGGAACCGGGTACCGAACAGCGGGTAGGTCCGGGCGCAGATCAGGAATCCGACCCCCCCCGCGGTAAGGATGTACTTGCTCATCAGGAAGGCGAGTTCCCCCTGTTCCAGCATGTAGGCCATCACCGGGTTGGCCTCGGCGCAATGGCTCCGGACCAGCAGGAGGGTCAGCACGCCGTCGACCAGGGTTAGCACGAGGAGGGCGATCGCCATCGCGGCGATCGGCCGGGGGTGGCGATCGACGAACCGGATCTCGCCCAGGGCCTGATCCTGGGCCCGCCGATGGGCCGACCGCCGGGCGGGCGTCCACAGGAAGTCCCAAAGACCGGTCGTGCGCCTCCGGCGATCGGGCCCGCGGTCGACCGGGGCGATCGCGGGGCGAGGCCGTGGGGATTCCGGCGGCTCGTTCAAGGCGGGATCTCCCTGCGGCTAGGGGCTCGGCTGGCGGAAGGTCGTCGGCAAGGGGACGGGACCCGTCCCGTAGGTGGCGGTCACCGTCCAGTTCGACCCGCTGCCCTTCTCGTAGCGGATCAGGCAGGCGGTCGCCGGGTTGCCGAACGAGACCGCGTAAACCCAGGCATTGGCCGAAACCTGCGCGGGGTTGATTTCGGGCGGGTCGCCCAGCTGCGCGGGCGGGTCGCCGGTTTCGAGCTGGGCCAGCCCACGGGCCAGGGCGGCCCAGAGCGGCGAGTCGGCCGAGACGCGGTCGGCCGCCTGGTCGCGCGCCTCGCGGAGCCGGAGCAGGTCCACGGCCTGATGCGAGGCCAGGCCCCAGCCCAGGATCAGGAGGCTGATCGTCCCCATCGCCAGCAGGAGTGCGAAGCCCCGGCGTCGACGCGCCGCCACCATCGATGTCTCCTCGCGATCAGGGCGACGCCTGCCAAGGCGGCAAGACCGAGGTCAAGCGATAGGTCCGCTGCAAGGCGGCGTTCCGGCGGCGATCCTCCAGGATCGGCATCCCGAGGGTCAGGTCGACGGACACGAGGCCCGGGAGGCTGCTCGACGGCGCGATCCGCTGCGACAGGTCGATCGACAGGACGTTCCGTGCGATCACCTCGTCGGCCGAGCTCGCGCCGGGCGACCGGACGAGTACCGACGACTGGCCGTCGTTGAGAATTTTATAGGTTATATCCACCGCCGGCATGGCGCCGTCGCCGCTGAATTGCAGCTTGATTGAGGCGTGATCGCCGCTATCTTGCACGGCAACCAGGGGCCGGCTCCAGGTGTAGGCCGGCTTCGAGGGTTCGACGGCATCCAGCTCTTCAAGCCGGTACCCGCCCAGGTCGGCCGAAATCCGGGCGCAGGCGACCTCGGCCTCCTGGGCGAGCTGTGCCCGCCGGCCGACCAGGATCGCCGACCGCCCGAAGGTGTCCCAGGAGAGCAGGACGAGGTAGGCAAGGAGGACCGACAGGAAGCACGCGACCACCAGGTCGATCAGGCCGAAGCCGCGTCGCTGGCGCGATCTGCGATGGCAGGCGAACACCCCGGCTTCCTCCCCGAAATCCTGGGCTCAATGCGGGTTGGAACGCGTCTGGACGGGGACCGACAGGGACTTGGCGACGCCCGTCCCGGGATCCCGGACGATCGCCGGCATCCCCAGCAGGCCCACATCCTGAGCGTAGTCGCCGGCCGCGGGATCGGGGGGGGTATCCGGCGGGTTGATCACATGGGCCCCCGATCCTCCGTCTTCCCAGGCCTCGACCGACGGCGGGCGGCCGAGCCGCCTCGCCCATCGATCGACCCGGGTCGCGGGCGGGCCCGGTCGTACCGTCGCCGTTGGCGGCGTACGAGTCGGGTCGTACCCGCACCCGACGGGCGTCGCGACCACGACCTGGCGCTCGATATGCTCGATGATCCTCAGCTGCGAGTAGACCACGGGAAACAGGCCGGCCAACCCGATGCCGAGCACCGCGAAGGCAACCTCGACCTCGACGGATGCGAAGCCGCGACGGCCTGCCCTTCTGATCGTCGATGACCTCATGGGGTCACCCCGGGGAGGGTCCGGCTCAGCCAGGTCGCCGGATTGGCGACGATCGTGATCTGGCCCCCATAAATCACCGAATCCTGGACGGTGCCGCCCGCTTCGAGGTCCAGCGAGAATGAGCCCCGCGCCGCCTGGCTTCCATTCCGGGCGGCGAAGGCGGTCCAGTGCCCGGTGCGGGGGTCGATCGCGACGGTGTAGCAATACGGCTGGCTCGCCGCCGAACCGGGGTCGCTCGCGGCGAAGAGGGACGAGTCGATCAGGCCCTGCTGGTAGAGGACCCCCAGGGCGGCGTAGGGCGGGTTGGCCGAGCGATTCTGGGCGTGATAGAACCGCTCGGCCGCCCAGATCGACCGCAGGTTGGCCAGCGCCAGGTCGGCCTTGGAGACTTCCACCGAGACGGCCAGTCGAGGGATCGACCAGGCCGCCAGGACGCCGACGACCACGGTGGCGACCATCAATTCCATCAGCGAGAGGCCCGCGCGGAGGCGCCTTGTGCCCGGCGGGATCCCCGTCGGTTCGGGTCGCATGCTTCGGAGTACCCCCGGCCGGTTACTTGATCTTGCCGGACATCTCGAACATGGGCATGTAGATGGAGAGCATCATGACGGCGACGGCGGTGCCCATGCCGAGGATGATGACCGGCTCCATCATCTTCGAGACCTTGGCGATGAGCGTCTCGCACCTGTCTTTATAATAGGGCGCGATCTGTTCCATGACGGCCGCGAGTTGCCCCGACTCCTCGCCGATCCGCACCATGTTCACGATCATCCCGGTGAACATGCCGGTCTCCTCCAGCGAGCTGGCCAGCGGCTGCCCGGAGGCCACCCGGGCCTCGACGCGGCCGATCGCGTCCCGGAAGATCGGCGACCTCGAGAAGATCCCGCGCATCGTGCCCAGCGTCTGGAGCATGGGCACACCGCTGGAAAGCAGCAGCGACAGGTTCGAGGCGAACTGGTACATCATAATCATGATGAACAGGTCGCCGATCGTGGGCAGCATCATCAGGATGCCGGTGACGTACCGGCGGCCGTCCTCGGTCTTCATCCATTGCTTGAAACCGACCACCGCCGCCACGATCCCGCCGGCCACGAACGGCCCGTGCGTGGTGACGCGCTCCGAGAGCGACACCACGAACTGCGTCACGGCCGGCAATTCGGCCCCCAGGTCCTTGAACATCTGGCTGAACGTCGGGACGACGAACCAGAGCATCGCCGTGATCGCCAGCGTGGCGACGCTCAGCAGGATCACCGGGTAGGTCATCGCCTTGATGAACTTCCGCTGGCTGTCCCGCTGCTCGACCACCCGCGCCGACAGTTCTTTGAGCACGTACGACATCTTGCCGGTGATCTCGCCCGTGCGGATCACCTCGACCCACGAATGCTCGAAGACCTTGGGATACTCGGCCGCGGCGGCGTGCAGCGAGCTCCCCGAGGCGATCCGCGAGGCCATGTCGAGCAGGATATCCCGCAGCTTCGTGCTCTCGGATTGCGCCGCCGACAGCTTCAGGGCCTGCCAGAGCGGGGTGCCGGCCGCGACCAGCGTGGCGAGCTGGTTGAAGAAGCTCATCTTGTCGTCCATCGTCGTCGCCCTGTGCGGCTTCGACGAGACCCGGGCGTGGCTGATGCAGAATTCTTCGTAGGTCACGGAAATGTCCCTGCGTTGCCCCCGTCATTCTTCCTCGGACATCGCCGTACTGAGGGCGACTTCCAGGCTGGTTAGCCCCTGGCAGGCCTTGTCGATGGCGCTGTCGATCAGCAGCTTCATCCCCTGGGCGCGGGCGGCCTCGCGCATCTCGCCCAGCGTGGCGCGCTTCTGGATCAGGGCGGCCATCGGCGGCGTGATGCGGATGACCTCGAAGATCCCGGCCCGGCCCCGGTAGCCGGTCAGGCGGCACCGGTCGCATCCCACGGGCTTGTACAGGGTCGTCCCCGGCGCGATCTTGTAGCGATCGGCGGTCACGTCGTCGATCGTATACGACTCCTTGCAGTTCGAGCAGAGCCGGCGGACCAGTCGCTGGGCCTCGACCACGCGGAGGGTGCACGACAGCAGGAACGGCTCGACCCCCATGTCGCCCAGCCGGGTTACGGCCGACAGGGCGTCGTTGGTGTGGATCGTGGACAGGACGAAGTGGCCGGTCAGGGCGGCCCGCAGGCAGATCCCGGCGGTCTCCTGGTCGCGGACCTCGCCCACCATGATGATGTCGGGATCCTGCCGCAGGAAGGCCCTCAGGGCCGACGCGAAGTTGAGGCCGATCTGGGCCTTCACCTGCACCTGGTTCATCCCCTTGAACTTGTATTCGACCGGGTCCTCGACCGTGCAGATGTTGCTGTGCGATTCGTTCAGCAGGTTCAGGCAGGTGTAGAGCGTGGTGCTCTTGCCGCTGCCGGTCGGGCCGGTGACGAGCATTAATCCGTGGGGCATGTGGATCGACGCGGTCAGGTCGGTCGTCTGCCGCTTGTCGAACCCGAGGAGCCCGAGTTCCAGCGGGATGGCCGACTTGTCCAGCAGCCGCATGACCATCTTCTCCCCGTGCACGGTGGGCACCGTGTTGACGCGGAGGTCGATCCGCTTGTCGCCGCTCTTGACCGCGATGGAGCCGTCCTGCGGGAGCCTCTTCTCGGCGATGTCCATCCTTGCCAGGATCTTGAGGCGGGAAACCACCTTGAGGAACTGGCCCCGGCTCAGCGGGGGCAATTCCTGGAGCCGGCCGTCGATACGCAGGCGGAGCTTGCAGTTGTCCTCGAACGGCTCCAGGTGGATATCGCTCGCGCCGCTCCGCATGGCCTGGTCCAGGACCTGATTGACCATGCGGATAATCCGCCCCGCCCGGCCGGGCGGCGGCGCCGCGTCGAGGTTGAGCAGCCCGCCGCCGTCGTCGCCCTCCTCGTCGTCCTCCGCATCGACCTCCATGGCGTCGCCGAACGGGCTGGCGCCGGCGATCACGCCGAAATTCTGGCTGTCGAAGATCTTCTCGATCCGCGCCTCGATCAGCGACTTCCGGGCGATCGACGGGATCACCCGCATGCCCGTCAGGAGCTGGATCTCGTCGACGATCAGCAATTCATCGGGCGAGGCGAAGGCGATCTCCAGGTCCGCCCCTTCGGCGATCTTCAGGGGGACGATCGTTTGGTCGCGGCAGAGCTGCTCGGGGAGGATCCTCTTGAGGCCGGGGTCGAACGCCTCGATATCCTCGGCCGTCTCGTAGACGGCCAGGCCCAGGTGATCGGCGTAGAGCTGGGCGATCTCCAACTCGGTCGCCACCCCCGATTCGATCAAATGCTCGGGCTCGATCTCCAGATGCTTGGTCCGTAGTTCACGCAAGCGGGCCGGCTCGATCGCGCCCCGATCGATGAGCAGTTGGACGACGAGGGGCAGCGGAGCTTCGCCGATCATCCCTCAATTCCCCCCCAGTCCCAGGCCCAGGATCTTGCTGAGGATGGCGCGTTGCGGGTCGAGTTCTGCCGGCAAATTCCCCCCGGCGCCGGCGAGCTCCCGGAGTAAGTCCTCGCCCGCCTGCTCCACCGCTTGCGCGGGCTTCGTGGGCCTGGAATTCCCCTTGGCCTTGGGGTCCGGGTAGGTCCGTTCGGGGAAGCGGACGACCAGCGTCCGGCTGCCTGCCCGGTTGGTGAGCAGGATCCGCTCGGCCTGGACCATCGCCAACTTCCAGGGCCCGGCCTTGCCCCCCTTGTCGAGGAGGAATTCCCCTTCGCGGTAGACCCGGCCATCGACCACGGCGGCCTTGTTCCGGCCGCCGACGAGCGTCGCGCCGAGCCTCCAAGAGCCGACCGGCTCGCGGTCCACCGCCTCGGGGGGGGCCGAGTTGCTTTCCTCCAGCGCCCCCTTCTTCGAGGCGCGGAGGGCCGGAGGGCCGACGAAAGGATTGCGGGGGGCCGGATCCCGGAAATCCGGGTGCAGGACGCTGGCATCGAGGGTGGCCGGCTTGGCCTTCTCGCGGGCGGCCTCGGGTTCCATGGTCAGGTATGGCCAGGAGAGATAGCCCGTGGAGCCGAGGAACAGCCCCAGGGGCAGCAGGGTCCTCGCGAGCGGATGGGCATTCATATCAACCAAGGATCTCCATGAAGGTGACCTGCAGCTCCAGCAGGTCCTCGCCCGGCGATTCCGGCGTCGCCTTGCGGGTCGTGAAGCTGAGCTGGGTGATCCTCGTCAGCCGAGGCCGACCTTCGAGCCACTGGAGGAACTGATCCACGTCGCGATAGGTGCCCACGACGCGGAGGGTGGCGGTCGCCGCGGTGTAGGGCCCGACCGCGACGTCGGACCTCGGCTCGAACGACAGCAGGCGGACCGCCTGTCGCCGAAGGCCGTTCATGACCTCCTCGCGCCAGGCGTGGTGGTCGGTGGTCTCGGGGAGCCTGGCCTTGACCTGCTCCAGTTGCCCCCGGAGGGCGTCGATCTCGCGTGCCGCCTGGGTCCGCTTCTTCTCCAGGACGAGCTTCTCGAGGTTCTCATCGATCCCGGTCGTGAGCGGCCGGAATGCCAGGAAGTACCATCCCCCCAGGAAGACCGCCGCCAGGACGACCCGGAATTGGAGCGGGCGGGTAGGGAGGGCCGCCAGCATCGAAGCGAGTTGACCGCCGGCGCCGGCCTTGACGACATCGCCGCCCATCAACCACCCCCCCCCGCCTTGCCGCCGGCCTTCTTGCCGGCCTCAACCGACTTGCATGTCACCTGGAACGTGGCCCTCGCCCCGCCGGTCGACCGCTCTGCGGCGCCGAAAGTCAGCCCCCCCATCTCGATCGAGGGCATCGTCTGCTTCAGGCTCGTCTTCTTGCGGAGGGCCGCCACGAAGTCATCGACCTCGCGCGGGATCGGCCCGTCCTCCGGGAAGATCGCCTCGACGCCCAGCGTCAGGGTCTTGGCACCTCCGCCCTTGGCGCCCTCGGCGGCGTAGTCGCTCGACCCGCCGAAGGAGGTCAGGGTCAAGGTGGGTGGCAGGCTCGTGGTGATCTCGCGGGAGGTGTTGGTCCAGTGCACCTGGCTCGTCAGGAAATGCCGGATCGTGTCGATCCGGCCGGTCAGGGCCTTGGACTCCTCCTGGAGCTTGGGCAGGGTCGTATCCTTCATCCAGGGTAGCCCCTGCTGCTCGGTCGCGAGGATCGCCTGGGCCTCTTGCATCTCCTTCCACTGGGAGTTCATGCGGGCCGACAGGCCCAGGATCAGCCCGGCCTGGATCGCCAGTTGGGTCCAGGGGATCTGCCGGGAGATCGGCACGGGCGGGCGCGACTCGGGGGCCAGGTTGAGCGACTCGGTCTCGGGGAGGCAGCCCAGGGCCAGGCCCAGGGCCGCCGCTTCCGGGTCGAACGCGGGGCCGTCGAACACGAGCGTGGGGATGGTGTCGATCGACAGCGAGGGCTCGCCGAGGCCCCGGGTCAACTCGGGCCGGCCGTGGATCAGGAGCGCGCCGGGGCGTTGCTCCACGCCGACGAACCGGCTGAGCCCCTGGATCGACCGGTACGCCGCCCGGATCGATCCGACCCAGTTCCCCTCGCGGATCACGAAGGCCCGCCAGAGCAGCGGGCGGCCCTGGGACGTCAGCACCGCGAGCCCGTGACCGTCCCCGAGGAAGACCCGGACCGCCGTCGTCGCCGACCGCGGGGCCCGTCGCCGCTGCTCGGCCAGGCGGACCAGGGCGCAGGGCAGAGGCTCGACCTGGTAGGGCAGCTTGCCGGCCGACTGGAACGCATCCAGGATCGTCGCGAGGTATTTCTTGCGGCAGGCGACCAGGCTGGCGAGCGGCTGCTTGCCGCCGGTCTTCTGGATGGCGATCGCCATCTCGTCGATATCGATCGAGGGCGACCGGAGCACCTCGTGCAGGAGGGCCTGGGGCGTGCTCGACAGGGACGTGGCCCGGATCGGCCGGGTGGTGAAGAACAGGTGCCGCGGCGACAGGCCGACGGCGATCGGCAACCCATGCCAACCCTTCCTGCGGGCGATCAGCTCGAGCAACCGCCGGAGCGCCTCGTCGGCCGTCTCCCCCTCGGGGACCACCGAGACGCGGTCCAGCGCCCGGACACCGAAGGAGATCCCGGCCCGCACGGCGATCAGCTCGTGCTCCTCGACGACGATCCCGATCGCCGCCTTGCCGAGCAGGCCCGCGAGCGAACGACCCGATGGCCTGGGCCGTGCGGCCTCATCCGCCGCGTCGCCCTCCGGGGGGGCGGGGCGGGCCCTCTCCCTCACGGATCGGCCCCGCATCAAGGCAACGGGCATGGGTCGGCCTCGACCGTAGGAAGGAACAAATCTATGAGAATCTCTAGCCGTCGGCCGGGCCCTTGTCAAAGCGGCCGGCAAGCAAGAATCCCCCGCGGCGGCGAGGGCCGCGGCGGGGGATCGGTTCGGCTTCCGGGCGAGTGGCCAGGTTACTGGCTAACCGGCCGGATCGCGGTGGGTATGGACGAGCCGGCGAAGAAGCCGTCCTGCGTGAACACGACGGTGTAGCCGGTGCTGCCGTCGCTCCCCTTGTAGCCGGCCGAGCTGCCGGACCGCGTCAGGGTCAGCGACCAGCAGGCGCCGTCGGTGGCGCCCGACTGGCCGGTGGCGCCGGTCTGCGTGTCGATCGCGTTCCCGTCGGGCAGGCTGAAGTACTTCGGCTGCGGCACGGCGAAGTCCAGCTCCGACGTGTTGGTTCCGTAGCGGCCCATCCGGGCCATGAACCGCTCCTGGGCCGTGCGGACGGCCGCCAGGTAGGCGAACGCCTCCGACGCCTTCGACCGCTCGACCGATTCGAGGAACTTCGGGACGCCGAACGCCGCCAGCACGCCGATGATCACGACGACCACCGCCAGCTCGACCAGCGTGAAACCCCGGACGGGCCTGCGCGAAACCGGAAGCAAGGTCATGGAGTCTGTCTCCTGGGTGCGAGTCGATCGCGATACCATGGCCGTACCGGGCTCGGCGCCCGCACGACGCCGTGCGGAGGGCCGCGACAAGGCCCGATCCCGGTTGTCGGCCTTCCGACTCGATCGGACGGCGGATCGAGGCTCACAGGGAAGCTCTAGGCTGAATTCGCCCGCTTGTCAAAACCCCGCATTCGCACGCCGTAAGCGTTCAGCGGGGGGCCCGCAACAGGTCGGCGCGATCGGGAAGCTCCTCGCGGGGCGGGATGGCGATCGACAGGCCGGGCCTCAGGTCTCCCAGGGTCGGGACCGACGGGCGATTGAACATCCACAGCGCCGGGCCTAGCCGAGACGTGCCGTAATGGGCCGCGGCGATGCTCGCGAAATCCTCGCCGGCCTGGACCGTATGGAAGCCCCCCGCGGCCTTCACCGGTCGGCGACCGGTCTCCTGGCGCGGGGCCGTGTAGCTCGTCGGCACCAGGCCCGACACCTCGGCGGCCGTCTGGGTTTTCTCCGGCTGGAACGTCTTCTTGACGTTGCCCACCAGGGCCCTCGTCAAATCGCCCGGCCGATATCCGGCCTTCGGGGCCGTCGACGGGCCCGTCGGCGGGGCCGGGGCCTGCGGCTGCGAGCGGAACGGCCAGGAAAGTCGAGGGCGGGCCGGGGCCTCGGCCTTCGATGATTCGGCCGACGCGCGGCGGACTTCGGGATCCGAGGGGGATGCGGCCGCGACCGGGGCCGAGGTCGTCGCCCTTTCCGGTCGCAGGACGACCGGTTTGCGGGAGCCTTCTGGCTTGCGGAACGCGGTCGCCGGGTCGTCGTTGTCCGACAGTCGGGCCGGCCGGATCGGCGCATCGGAAGGGGTCAGGCGGAGCCGGTTGCCCCAGATTGGCGTGTTCGAGGGCCCTTCGGGCAGCGGCGGGATCCAGTTCTCGCCCCCCTCGATCCCCACGCCGACCGAAGGGGGCGGCGAGATCAACGGGCCGACCGACGGGCCCGGCATGTTCCCCGAGTTCGGGACGCCCGAGGGGCCCATCGGCGGCAGGCCAGGCATCGGCGCCGGGAGGCCGCATCGGGTGATGATCCGGGGCGTGAGCAGCACGATCAATTCGGTCTTCTTCACATCGGTGGTCTGCTGCCGGAACAGCGGGCCCAGCAGGGGCAGGCGATTGAGGCCGATCAGGCCCTGCGTGAACCCGGTGTCGGTCGAATCCATCAGGCCGCCGATGACCAGGGTCACGCCGTCCGGGATCAGGATGTTCGAGGTCAGCTCCGAGGTGGTCGCCTGGGGGACGCCCGCGCCGTCGATCGAGCCCGAGCTCTTCTCCGGGTGGATCTCCATGCGGATCATGCCGTCGGACGACACGAACGGTCGGAGGGTCAGCAGCGTGCCCACGCTAAGGAATTGCACCGTTTGCAGCGAACTGGTCAGGTTCGTGACGGTGTTCTTGAATCCCAGCCGTTGGCCGAGCTGGATCTCGGCCCGTTGCTTGTTGACCACTAGGATGCGGGGGCTGGCCAGGACGTTGACCTTCGTCATCGTCTCCAGGTTCTTGATGAACCCCTTGATGTTGCTGGAGATGAAGCCGAACTTCATCCCCTGGTCGTTGTCGAGGTAGCCGGCCTGGAACTGGCCCGGTCGGTTCCCCTGGATCGGGGCCACGGCGCTCGCGATGCCCGTGACGACCGCCGGCGTGAAGCCGACGGCCAGGCTGGCGATGCTCTCATTCCCCGAGACGAATGCCAGGCGCGACAGGTCGTCCACCACCGAGAAATTCACGCCCAGCGACTGGTTGTTGCTCACGTCCACGCTCAGGATGACCGCCTCGATCAGCACCTGATCGGGCTGGACGTCGAGCTGCCGGATCACCGACTCGATGTCAGGGAAGGCTTCCGGGTAATCGCGGATCACGATGGTGTCCTGCGACGCCAGCGAGTTGCCGCCCACGTCGGCCCCCGAGCTGACGGCGCTGCCGGCCGAGAACGACGACCCCGAGGTCATCGCGGCGTTGCCGCCGACCGGCGTGCCGCCGCCCATCCCCGCGCCCCCGCCGCCTATCCCGCCGCCGCCCGGCGCGCCCATGCCGGCGCCCAGGCCGGCCACGCCGCCGCCTCCCGGGCCGCCCCCGACGTTCGAGGCGCCGCCCGACGACATCGTCAGCGTCAGCACGCCCACCCTCGGCGATAACAACGGGCGGAGGAACGGGGCCAGATCCGCGGCGCGGATGTAATTGAGCCGGTAGACCCGCGATTCCAGCTTCTTGCTCTTCAGCTCCAATAATTCCGCGTCGGCGGCGGTGTAAATGTAGATGATATTCTTCTCGCGGCGCATCCCCAGGTTGGCCATCTTCAAGACCACGTCGAGGGCCTGCTCGAACGTCACATCCTTGATATCGATCGTGATCTTCCCGCTCACGCCCGGATTCACCAGGATATTGACGTCCCCCTGCGCGGCCAGGATATCGAAAGCCTGGCGGACGTCCTCGTCCTGGACCTTCAACTTGATCTTGCCCGGCTGGCCGGGCAACGCGGGCGGCAGGTCATCCTCGATCGTCGGCAACGGGTCGGGGGGCACCGGGCGACGCCGGATCGGGCCGTCGCCCGGGGGCTGGGGCCTCGGCGGGGCCGGGACCACCTCCTGGGCCAGTTCCAGCGGCATTGCCCCCGACGGGGCAACCGGTTCGGGCTCGGCCTCGGGAGCCGGGGACGAACTCGGATTGGACGGAGCGTCCTGGGGCACCTCCAGCACCGCGAGGATCAGCGGTTCCGAGCGGGGCGCCGGATCCTTCGGCTTCGGTGCCGGCGTGCCCTCGGAATCCGACCAGTCGCCCGGCTCCCGGCCCGTCGGGGCCGTCGCCAAGGGCCAGGGCCTGGGCGGCTCGAGCTCGGCCGCCGGACTGGGGCTCGAGCGCTCGTCCCAGGCCGCGGTCTTCGGAGGATCGGTCGTCGCCTGGCGGGCCGGCCCAAACCAGCACTGGTAGGCGAGCACTAAACCCAGCGCGAATCCGATCGCGCCCTGCGTCAGACCCGATTTCGGCATGGCTGGGTTCGGGGGCATAAGGATCCGCCTCGGCGATGGGCCCCCCGAACGGCGCAAACCGACGGGTCCGGGGGTGGTGCCCGCACCTCCTTCATCGGCGTCCGACTTTGCCGGTCTTGAGTGCTGATCCGATCCGAATGATTGCAACGATCGCGAGGCCAGCCGCCGTATCGGAATCCGGCCGGCCGTATCCAGTTCCGAAGACCGCCGATCCGGCGCACCACCTTGCCGACCGGCCCCCCGGCGTGCAAACTGGGATTCAACATTCCTCCGACGATGGCGGACCCAACCAGGACGGCCCGGATGACCAAGCTACTGACCGCCGAACAACTCGCCGAGCTCGCACGCTTTAATACGCCGACGATCTCGAACGCCATCGAGTTGTTCAACATCCGTCGGCGCGATCGGGGCTTCCTGCCGCACACGATCCGCTGCCTGCTGCCGGACCTCGGGCCGATGGTCGGCTACGCCGTGACCAGCGTCACCACGGCCTCGCCCCCCGACTGCGGCCCGACCGCCGATCACCTGCCCGACTACCTCCGCTACGTCGCCTCGGTCCCCGGCCCCAAGGTGGCCGTGGGCCAGGACATCGACGAGCCGGCCGGGCTCGGGGCCCAGTTCGGCGAGGTCACCGCCGGCATCCATAAGCAACTCGGCTGCGTCGGCCACATCACCAGCGGCTGCCCGCGCGACCTCGATGAGGTCGGCGCGATGGGCTTCTCCCTGTTCGGCCTCAACCCGTGCGTCAGCCATGCCTATGTCCGGCTGATCGACTTCGGCAAGCCGGTGGCGATCGCCGGCGTCATGATCCGCCCCGGCGATCTGCTCCACGGCGACAAGCACGGCGTCTGCATCATCCCGCACGAGGTCGCCGACCGCCTGGCGGACGCCTGCCGCAAGATCGAGGAAGTCGAGAAGCCGGCCATCGAATACGCCCGGCGGGCTCCGGCCAGCTTCGACCTGGAGGAGTACATCCGCATCCGCCAGGCCATGAAGCCGGCCGCCCACGAATGACGGTCACGCCCCGAATCAAGGGAGCTTAACCGGATACTTGATCCGCGATCGGGCCACGCCCTCGCCCTGCTCGTCGAGCTTGGACCAGGGGTGCATCCCCAGCCCGTATCCGTTCGTGCCCAGCAGGCCATAGCCCCGGAATCCGGGCTGCAGCGCGGCCCCACCAAGATCGGGCGTGGCGCCGCGGCCATACACATAATCCACGTAACCGTACACGCAGCTATTGGTCCGGTAGTGATTGCCGAAGCAGGTCGGGCACCCGGAGATGTAATGGCGAAAGCCTTTGCCCGAGCCGTTGCATTCCTTGCAGCCGCCCAGCCAGTGCCGGAGCCCCTTCGCTTCGCCGCAATCGACGCAGTTGCCATCGTCAGCCCAAGCCGTGGTGCTCCCGATCCCGCCCAGGACCATCACCATCGCCAACAACAACGGCCCAAACAACCCGCGCTGCATGGCGGACCTCCTTTGACCGCTCGGCCGCTCCATCCTGGGCGACCCAAATTCTCCTCCTTCGCTTATCGACTCCTTTCGGAGGGCAACTTGAATCGTCTGGACATGCCGCCCTCCGATGCGTCACGATGAAGTGCCCGCATCCGCTCCCCCCCGCCGAAGCCGCCCGCCATCCCATCCCGGTGAGATCATGATTCGATCGGTCCCCTACCTTGCCGGCCTCGCCCTGCTCGGTTCGACCGCACTGGCGCAGGAACCGGACGCCGAGAAGGTCCGCTTCTTCGAGACGAAGGTTCGGCCGGTCCTGATCGCCAAGTGCCTGTCGTGCCACGGTCCCGACAAGAGCAAGGGCGGCCTGCGGCTCGATTCCCGGGAAATGGCCCTGAAGGGGGGCGATTCCGGCCCGGCGATCGCGCCCGGCAAGGTGGAGGAAACCCTCCTGCTCGATGCGATCGGCTACGAGGACGATGCCCTCAAGATGCCCCCCAAGGGGAAGCTCGACGCCATCCAGATCGCCGACATCCGCCGATGGGTCGAGCACGGCGCCACCTGGCCGGCCGGCGACGGTGGCGCGATCCACTCCGGGCCGTTGAAGGTCACCGATCTGGACCGCCAGCACTGGGCCTTCCGGCCGATCCGCAGGACAGTCCCTCCCAAGGTCGGCGACCCGGAATGGGCCTCGCCGATCGATGCCTTCGTCCGCGACGGGATCGA